>JAWRIG010000020.1:0-83132 GCA_040308005.1 Anaerovoracaceae bacterium
TTCGTCAGGCTACGATTTCGCTATCCCTTCTTCTCGCCCAAACCTCGCGATTTGAACCTTGGGAGTTGCTATGGGGTTCGTCGTTGGCTACGCCCCTTGTGGACTTTCACCACAGATTGACGGCATGCCCGTCATACCTCAAAAGGCGGATGTGATAATTCACATCCGCCCTTTTCTTAACTCTTTTCAGTCCGGATAAGTTCTAGAACAGTGCCCCTGCTCCGTATGTGAGCGTCGTCACTATTATTCCGGCAACTATGACTCCTACGATTATGGCAGGCATAGCTCTTTTGAGCCTCATATTCATCATCGCTGCAACGAGCGCTCCTGTCCAGGCTCCTGTTCCCGGAAGAGGAATAGCGACCAGAATCATCAGTCCGAAGAACTCGTACTTTTCAACCAGCTCCTTGTTCTTGTCAGCCTTGGCCTCAAGCCTTCTGACCATTCTGTCAAGCCATTCACTCTTGGTCCTCAGCCACTCGAAGACCTTGCGCGTGAATACCACGAGAAACGGTATAGGAGCAAGATTTCCGAGAACTGCAAGCACGAATGCTTCAGGTACGCTAAGACCTGCGAGCACTCCGTAAGGGATAGCTCCTCTGAGTTCTACTACCGGCACCATGGCCATCAGGAATGTTATGATTCTTGCTTTGAGCATCTACTGTTCTGTCTCTTTCCTATTTGTATTCTGCATCGATGAGAAATGCCTTATATCCCTTGTATGCCTCAAAGAGGTCGGCTTTGCTTATAGCCTCCCACGGAGCATGCATGGAGAGTACCGCGAGTCCGCAGTCAATGACCTGCATCCCGTACAGCGACAGGATGTAAGCGATCGTTCCGCCGCCGCCGACATCAACTTTGCCCATCTCTGCAGTATGGAAAGCAACATTGTTCTTCTCAAGTATTGCACGGAGCTGTGCGATGTACTCTGCGTTGGCATCGTTGGAGCCCGACTTTCCTCCCGAACCTGTGAACTTGTTGAATACAAGGCCGTGTCCGAACTTGGCTGCGTTCATCTTTTCAAACTTGTCTGCGTAGAGCGGATCATATGCAGCGCTTACATCTGATGAAAGCATGCGGCTCCTGCGAAGGCATCTTGTGAGATTGAGTTCGCTGTATATTCCCATTCTGTCGAGAACCTCTCTCATAGTATCCTCGAAGAAGTGAGATCTCATTCCGGTAGCGCCTACGCTGCCTATCTCTTCCTTGTCTACGAAAAGTCCGCAGGCTGTAGTCGTTACATCCGGGCAGTCGAACATCGCAAGTGCTGACGGATATGCGCAGCATCTGTCGTCATGTCCGTATCCGAGGATCATGCTGCGGTCAAAACCTGCCTCCCTTGCCTTTCCGGCAGGAACTGCTTCAAGCTCTGCAGAGAGGAAATCATCCTCTTCGATGCCGTAGTCAGACTTCAGTATCTTGAGAACTGCTGCCTTGACAGCATCCTTGTCCTCTCCTCTAAGCGGTGCAGATCCAACAAGAATGTCCAGATTCTCAGCCTCTACGACCTCAGCTGCAGGCTTCTGCAACTGAGCCTTGGAAAGGTGGATCAGGATGTCGCTTACGAAGAATACAGGGTCCTCGTCGTCCTCACCTATGCTGATCTTTACAGTGCTGCCGTCCTTAAGAGCAACAACTCCGTGAAGAGCAAGCGGAAGAGTCACATAGTGGTACTTCTTTATTCCGCCGTAATAGTGAGTATTGAGATAAGCAAGCTCATCGCTCTCATAGAGAGGATTCTGCTTGATATCCAGCCTTGGTGAGTCAATGTGGGCACCGAGGATGTTCATGCCCTTCTTTACGATGTCCTCGCCGATGTTGAGAAGCATCAGAGCCTTGCCCATGTTTACGGCATATACCTTGTCGCCCTTCTCAAGTTTCTCACCCGAAGCGATGACATCATCAAGGTTCCTGTAGCCGTTATCCTCAGCCATTTTGACAAGAAAACCAGTGCATTCGCGCTCAGTCTTTCCGTCGTTCAGAAAATCTATATAGTACCTGCTGAAGGCATGCACCTTTCTGAGGTCCTCTTCACTGTATGTGGTCCATACGTTATCGTGTATCATTATTCGCCTCCATACGTAAAGTGTACTTTACATTATATCCGCAGCCGTCTTGGCGGCACGCCATTGCGTATTATAACACGATAAAAGGCCCCGCTCAATAAAGAGCAGGGCCTATTAGTCTAAAAAGACAAGCTATTTTATCGGAGGAGCATGCCTCCGTAGATCAAGATTTCCGTCTATACGGCAACGCCGTATAATCCGAAGGAAATCTTACTCGTGGTCAGCATTAACCTTTCTAGCAACATAGCTTGTATGCAGTGCGTGGTGTGCCTTCTCACTGCCGTATGAACCGTACCACTCATCATAGAGCTTGATGATGCTCGGATTCTCGTGAGATCTTCTCAGAGGTCTGTTAGCGTCGAGGTCGTAGAGACCCTTTGCTCTGACTTCACGAACATCGATGAAGTTCTTGATATTGGATGGAACGATCGGCTGTCCGCCGCCGTTTACGCAGCCGCCAGGGCAAGCCATGATCTCGATGAATGTGTAATTCTTCTCGCCTGACTTGACCATCTCGAGGACTTTGCGTGCATTTGCAAGTCCGGATGCAACAGCAACGCTGACTTCGAGGTCGCCTACCTTGTAGCTTGCTTCCTTTACGCCTTCTACGCCACGGACATCCTGGAACTCGAGGAGATCCTTGCCGAGCTGCTGGCCTGTGATCCATTCAACAGCTGTTCTGAGAGCAGCTTCCATAACTCCGCCTGTTGCGCCGAAGATTACAGCAGCACCTGTGCTCTCGCCCAGTGGATCATCATAGCCTTCATCAGGCAGGTTCAGGAAGTCGATTCCGGCTTCGCTGATCATTCTGCCGAGCTCTCTTGTTGTCAGAGCGTAATCGACATCAGGGATTCCAGGGCCTGCAGCTGACTGATCTTCTCTGCCGACCTCGAACTTCTTAGCTGTGCATGGCATGATCGATACGGAAACGATGTCCTTAGGATCGATGCCCTTCTTCTCTGCATAGTATGTCTTGACTACTGCACCGAACATCTGCTGCGGTGACTTGCAGGACGATACGTTAGGAAGAAGTTCAGGATAATAGTGCTCGATGAACTTGATCCAGCCAGGTGAGCAGGATGTGATCATTGGGAGTGTACCGCCCTTGGTAACTCTCTCGATCAGCTCGTTAGCTTCCTCAACGATTGTGAGGTCAGCGGAGAAGTTGGTGTCGAATACTGCGTCGAATCCGAGTCTTCTCATGCTGGCAGCGAGCTTGCCCTCTACCTCAGCACCAATAGGCATTCCGAAGCATTCGCCGAGTCCTACTCTTACGGATGGAGCAGCCTGAACTACTACATGCTTGGTAGGATCTGCAAGAGCAGCCTTGACAGCCTTGGTGGAGTCGTTCTCGTGGAGAGCTCCAACCGGGCATGCTACGATACACTGACCGCAGTTTACGCAGGATGTCTCAGCAAGAGGCAGTTCGAACGCACTGCTGATGTGTGTAGCAAAGCCTCTGTCGTTAGCGCCGATAACTCCGACACTCTGATACTTCTCGCAGGCAGCAACGCATCTTCTGCAGAGGATGCACTTGTTGTTGTCTCTTACTATGGATGGTGAAGAAGCGTCGATAACGAACTCATTCTTCGAACCAGCATAGTACTCTGTGTTGTCAACTCCGTATCTCTTGCAGAGAGCCTGGAGTTCGCAGTTTGTACTTCTTACGCAGCCGAGGCAGTCCTGATCGTGATCGGACAGGATCAGCTGGAGAGTTTTACGTCTGTAGTCCTTGATCTTCTCGGTATTGGTATGAGCTACCATTCCGTCTGTGCAAGGATATACGCAGGCAGCAACGAGAGCTCTAGCTCCTTCTACCTCACATACGCACATTCTGCAGGCACCGATTTCATTGATGTCTCTCAGATAGCACAGTGTAGGTACGTCGATGCCGGCCTTGTGGGCTGCATCCAGTAAGGTGGAACCTTCTGGTACAGTAACCGTAATATTATCAACTGTTACTTTGATATCTGCCATAGTTCTCACCTCCATTACTTTCTGCTAACCGCACCGAATGCGCAGTTCTCCATGCAGGCACCGCACTTGATGCACTTCGATGTGTCGATAACATGTGGCTGCTTGACCGCACCGGAGATAGCTCCGACCGGACAGTTGCGAGCGCACTTTGTGCAGCCTTTGCACTTCTCAGGGTCGATCTCATAGTTGAGGAGAGCTTTGCAGACACCTGCAGGACATCTCTTCTCTACGATATGAGCTTCGTACTCATCTCTGAAGTGCTCGAGGGTTGACAGAATAGGGTTAGGTGCTGTCTGGCCAAGTCCGCAGAGAGCGTTAGCCTGGATGTAGTGTGCAAGTTCATCCAGCTTGTCGAGGTCTTCGAGCTCTCCTCTGCCCTCTGAGATCTTCTCAAGGATCTCGAGCATACGTCTTGTACCGATACGGCATGGTGTGCACTTACCGCAGGATTCGCTTACTGTGAATCCGAGGTAGAACTTAGCGATATCTACCATGCAGTTGTCCTCGTCGAGTACGATCATTCCGCCGGATCCCATCATGGAACCGATAGCCTTGAGTGATTCATAGTCGATAGGAACATCATATGACTTAGCAGGGATGCATCCGCCGGAAGGTCCGCCTGTCTGAGCAGCCTTGAACTTCTTGCCGTTAGGTACACCGCCGCCAATCTCTTCAACTACTTCTCTCAGAGTAGTTCCCATAGGAACCTCTACGAGACCTGTGTTGTTTACCTTGCCGCCGAGAGCAAATACCTTGGTACCCTTGGATGTCTCTGTACCGTACTGGTTGAACCACTCAGCACCGTTCAGGATGATCTGTGGTACGTTAGCATATGTCTCAACGTTGTTAAGTACTGTAGGGGATTCGAACAGACCCTTTACAGCCGGGAACGGCGGACGTGGATGCGGCTCACCTCTGTTGCCCTCGATGGAGGTCATCAGAGCTGTTTCCTCACCGCATACGAATGCGCCTGCACCGAGTCTCAGATCGATGTCAAAGTCGAATCCGGATCCGAAGATGTTCTTGCCGAGTACGCCGTAGTCTCTCGCCTGATTGAGCGCGATCTTAAGTCTGTCTACAGCGATAGGATACTCAGCTCTTACATAGATGTATCCCTGGTTAGCGCCGATAGCATATCCTGCGATAGCCATAGCCTCGAGGATTGCATGAGGGTCACCTTCAAGGATGGAACGGTCCATGAATGCGCCCGGGTCACCTTCGTCAGCGTTGCAGGCAACGTACTTCTGTACTTCGCCTCTCTTGCCGGCTGCGAACATCCACTTCTTTCCTGTAGGGAATCCTGCGCCGCCGCGGCCTCTGAGTCCGGAATCAAGGACTGTCTGGATGACTTCATCAGGAGTCATCTCGTTGAGAGCCTTGTTAAGAGCCATGTAACCGTCTCTTGCTATATACTCATCGATGTCCTCAGGATCGATCTTACCGCAGTTCCTGAGAGCCAGTCTGAGCTGATTGTTATAGAAAGCGGAATCAACGTAGTGAATCTTCTCACCGTTAGTGAGTTCCTCTACCATGAGATATTCATCAACAGGTGTGCCGCCGAGAATGTGCTCATTGAAGATTCTCTCTACCTGATCCACCTGAACTTCCTGATAGAAAATGTTTCCAGGGTGAACTACCATGATAGGTCCCTTAGCGCAGAGGCCCTGGCATCCTGTCTGGATTATCTGGATCTCATCCTTCTTGCCGGCAGCATCGATGAGTCTCTTCAGCTCATCCATAATCTCCCAGCTGTGGTTGGATGTACATCCTGTACCTCCGCATACAAGGATGTAGATCTTTTCAGCAGCTTCTGCGGTATCAGGATTGAATCTGATATCAATCTGTCCATGTCTGGCTGCCTTGATGTCTTTTAATTCCTGCAGTGTTTTCATGACTTACCCTCCATTATGCGTTACTCGTACTTAGCGAGGATACCGGCAACTCTGTCCGGTGTCATCTTGCCGTATACATCTCCGCCAACGATCATAACAGGTGCGAGTCCACATGCTCCGACGCAACGGCAAACTTCCAGTGAGAACTTGCCGTCAGGTGTGCAGCCGCCGTCTTCAATCTTAAGAACCTTCTCGATCTCCTCGAGAATTGCTCCTGCGCCCTTAACGTAGCAAGCTGTTCCAAGACACATGGAAACAACATACTTGCCCTTAGGCGACATTGAAAACTGGGCATAGAAAGTAGCTACACCATAAATCTTCTCGATAGGAATACCTGTCTCATCGGAAATGATCTTCTGAACCTGATAAGGGAGATATCCGTAGATTTCCTGAGCCTCCTGCATGATAGGCATCAGGGCACCCTTCTGTCCCTTGTAGTTAGCGATCACTTCAAGGAGCTTGGCTTCCTGCTCTTTTGTTCCCTTGAAAGGAACTGTCGATACTTTCATCTGCTCGATCCTCCTTAAAATCTACTACCTTCATCTACTTAGTATGGTTGAATAATTATCTCACAGTAATTATAAGTTAACAATTATAGTTAGTCTTTTAACCCATACTCGATATTATTATAGATAAATAGTTAACAAACTACAACAGCGTTTTTCCACATTATTCCCCTATTCTCCATAAAAAACAAACTCAAACAGAAACAGTAAAATCAGTTGTTTTACTGATTCAACAAATAAGCACAGTATTATTTGTACCCGGAGTACATGTTCTGTGTGTGAATACGTTTTCGTGATAGTCTGATAAATAACGATTCGAATGTTCATTAAGAAAAACAATAAGAAAAAACATTTTCCTTTAAAAGTGCTTAAAGGCTCATCCACCGCCCTCCTGCTGCGTGCATGGATTGCATTTGACACATCCGTTATAATTCTTAAGGCAAAAGAAATATAACAACCGGAGGTTTTTACATATGTACTATCCTGAATTTCTGCAGGAAAAAGATGTTATCGGAATTTGTGCACCGAGCGCAGGAGTCGGCGGCAAGATAGAGTCTTACGACATGTCAACTTATGTTCTGCATGAGATCGGACTTTACACGTACGAGACAGAAAGCGTAAGAAATGATGACTGGCCTTCCGCCCCGCCGGCGGTCAGAGGCGAAGAGTTCAATTCTCTTTTTGCAGATGATGATATCGCATTCGTGATGAGCGCTTCAGGCGGCGACTACAACATTGAGATGCTCCCGTATATAGATCAGGATCTTGTCAGATCCCATCCGAAATGGTTCGCAGGTTATTCCGACCCTACATGCATCGAGATGCTGCTGACGACCCGTCTTGACATCGCAACGATATACGGAGTAAATGCTGGCGCCTGGGACTGGCGTCCCCTGCATCAGTTTCATGTGAATGCGCTTGAGATAATGACAGGAAACATCGTACCGCAATACTCATACGAATACTGGGCATCAGATGGTTACAATGAGGAGACGGGTGAATATGAGATGAACGCTCCTGTTGAGTGGACTCTGCTCCGCACGGCTGACGGAGAGTTCTATGAGGATGATTATCTGGATGTGACAGGAAGACTTATCGGTGGATGCACCGATGTCATCGACTGGATGATAGGTACTCCATACGAGGATCTTAAAGGATTCACAGACAGATATGCAGATGACGGCTTCATCTGGTTCTTCGACACCTTCGAGTACAATCCTATGACACTGATGTATTCTATGAACAAAATGAAGATGATGGGTCTTTTTGACAATGCGAGAGCTGTCATATTCGGCCGTGTATGCTTCCCGGGCGAAGCGACGGATATAGACTATCTTGAGAAGCTTGAGAGAGTCTTCGGCGATATGGACGTTCCTGTCGTATGGGGAGCGGATATCGGGCACACCAAGCCGTCGATGACTCTCATTAACGGCAGCATGGGCCATCTTGTAGTAGAAGACGGCAAAGCCCTTATTGAGATGGAGCTTGCCTGAAAGTAAATGAAAAAGGACTGAGCTCAGTGTTCATTCTATGAAAGAATACTGAAGCCCAGTCCTTATTTTTATGCTTTTACCAGGTTGCGGGAGCAAGGCTCCCCTTTCGCCCCGGGACTACAGCAGGCTTACGCTTGCGATGAGTCCTGCGAATACGATTGATACCATGGATACCAGCTTGATCAGGATGTTGATCGAAGGTCCGGATGTATCCTTGAACGGGTCGCCGATAGTGTCGCCGACTACAGCAGCCTTGTGGTTGTCGCTGCCCTTGCCGCCGAAGTGACCTGCCTCGATGTACTTCTTGGCATTGTCCCATGCACCGCCGGAGTTAGCCATGAAGATAGCCATGATGAAGCCGGATACTGTAGCTCCGCAGAGCATTCCGACTACTCCGAGTCCGCCGAGGATGAGGCCTGTTACGATAGGAGCTGCGATACCTACGCATGCAGGCAGGATCATCTCCTTGAGTGAAGCCTTGGAGCAGAGGTCTACGCATCTTGCATAGTCAGCCTCAGCCTTTCCTTCCATGAGTCCAGGGATCTCCTTGAACTGGCGTCTTACCTCGATAACAACGCTCTGTGCCGCTCTGTTAACAGCTCCCATTGTCAGAGCTGAGAAGAGGAACGGAAGACATGCTCCGATGAAGAGTCCTACGAGGACCTTAGGGTCGAGCAGGTTCAGCGAGAGATCCTGTCCTTCCGGCATGTATATGAGGAGCTTTTCCTTGAAGTTAGCGATGAGAGCAAGAGCTGTCATTCCTGCGGAACCGATAGCAAAGCCCTTTCCTGTAGCAGCTGTTGTGTTGCCCAGTGAGTCAAGAGCGTCAGTTCTCTCACGTACTTCAGGCGGAAGTCCTGCCATCTCAGCGATACCGCCGGCGTTGTCTGCAACCGGGCCGTATGCGTCAGTAGCAAGTGTGATACCGAGTGTTGAAAGCATTCCTACAGCTGCGAGCGAGATGCCGTAGAGGCCGATGCTCGAAGGAGCAACGTCTACAGGGCAGAGTCCTGAGCAGTAGTAAGCAATGATGATAGCCGCACCTACGATGAGGATAGGAAGTGTAGTCGAAGCCATTCCTGTTCCGAGACCGCTGATGATGAGTGTAGCGGTACCTGTCTGGGATGACTCAGCGATCTTCTGTGTCGGCTTATATGTATCCGATGTGTAGTACTCTGTGCAGAGTCCGATGAGAACGCCTGCAAGAAGTCCTGCGATGATGGCAAGATAGAGTCCGTAGAACTCGATACCGAAGAGCCACCATACGAGAACGAATGAGAATACTGCAGTAGCGATAGCCGAGAAGTTGGTGCCGCGGCGGAGAGCTGCGAGCAGGTTCCTCTGGCTTGCACCTTCCTTGGTCTGTACGAAGAATGATCCGATTACGGAGAATACAACTCCGACAGCTGCCATCAGGAGAGGCAGAGCAACGGACTTGACTCCGAGACCGCTTGAGAGAAATGCGATTGCACCGAGAGCACATGTGGATACCATCGATCCTACATATGACTCATAGAGGTCAGCACCCATTCCGGCAACGTCGCCTACATTGTCTCCTACGTTGTCTGCGATAACAGCAGGGTTACGCGGGTCATCCTCAGGGATTCCTGCCTCTACCTTACCTACAAGGTCAGCACCTACGTCAGCAGCCTTGGTAAAGATACCGCCGCCTACACGGGCGAAGAGTGCCATTGAAGAAGCTCCCATTCCGAATGTGACCATTGCAGCCGTGATGTTCTCGAGAGTTTCATGGAAAACGAGGTCGAGAAGTGCATACCAGAGTGAGATGTCGAGAAGTCCAAGACCTACTACTGTGAAGCCCATTACGGAGCCTGCGGAGAATGCTACACGGAGTCCCTTGTTAAGACTCTGCTGTGCGGCACATGCAGTACGGTCGTTGGCTCTTGTAGCGATGCTCATACCGATGAATCCCGAAAGACCTGAGAAGAAACCTCCGGTGATGAATGCGAACGGTACATACCATGTCAGTTTGTGAGCTGCAGCCATTCCGCAGAGTACCAGGAACATGACAGCGAAGAAAATGATAACTGTACGATACTGGCGCTTAAGGAATGCGCTGGCTCCTGTACGGACGAATCTTGAGATCTGCTTCATTCTGTCTGTACCCTCGTCAGATGCCAATACCTTCTTGGCCTGGGCATATGCGAATAACAGAGCGACAAGTGAAGCAAACAGACTGATCCAATACAGATGCGATAACAGATAATCTTGCATTGTTAATTTGCCTCCTTACAGAACTTGATAAACAAAATAACCATTAATTACCCTATGTACCAAATTATAAACACATTCGACCGTCAGTACAATCTGATACATTTATGTTTTATTTTGTTTTTCATTTTATAAAGTATAACAGAATGAGCCGTATTTTCAATGGATTAGCCCTATTAATTATGTTTTTTTGACAATAAAATTTTAGTTTCTTTGTTTTGCTTCACAAAGTATTAACGCGCATTTGTTATATCCTACAGTTTGTACTGTCTCAAATCAAAAAGCCCGTTCCGCAGTTATGCGAAACGGGCTGTCTGTCAGATATAGTATTCTGAATGTGTTCTTCGAACTATGCGTTCTTCTCCTCGATAGCTGCCTGAGCTGCCGCGAGTCTTGCGATAGGAACTCTGAACGGTGAGCAGGATACATAGTTGAGGCCTGCCTTGTGGCAGAAGTGTACGGATGCAGGATCTCCGCCGTGCTCTCCGCAGATACCGAGCTTGATGTTCGGTCTTGTCTTCTTTCCGCCTTCAACAGCCATCTTGACCAGCTTGCCGATTCCGGACTGATCGAGTGACTGGAACGGATCTGCCTCGAGGATGCCCTTAGCAACGTACTCCTTGATGATAGCGCCTGTATCGTCTCTGGAGAATCCGAAGCCCATCTGTGTCAGGTCGTTAGTTCCGAATGAGAAGAATTCAGCTTCTTCTGCGATCTCATCAGCTGTAACTGCAGCTCTTGGGATCTCGATCATTGTTCCGACCATGTACTTCATGTTTACGCCTGCCTCAGCGATCAGTCTGTCAGCTACCTCTACGATAGTCTTCTTGACGAACTTGAGCTCGTTTACGTGGCCAACCAGCGGTACCATGATCTCAGGAACGATATCAAGGCCCTCTTCCTTGCTTACTTCGATAGCAGCGGAGATAATAGCCTCTGCCTGCATCTCAGCGATCTCAGGATATGTGACAGCAAGTCTGCAGCCACGGTGTCCCAGCATAGGGTTGAACTCGTGGAGTTCGAGAGTCTTGTTTACGATCTGCTCATAAGGGATTCCGAACTGCTCGGATACCTGCTTGATGTCCTCATCTGTCTTAGGGAGGAACTCATGCAGAGGCGGGTCAA
This sequence comes from Anaerovoracaceae bacterium, assembly GCA_040308005.1. GTDB lineage: Bacteria > Bacillota > Clostridia > Peptostreptococcales > Anaerovoracaceae > Crickella. The sequence continues at coordinate 11,292 of JAWRIG010000020.1, forward strand.
GGAGTCTGATTGTAACAGGTCTCTCGCCCATTACCTTGTAGATGCCCTTGAAGTCTTCCTTCTGATATGGCAGAAGTCCTGCGAGAGCTTCCTTTCTCTCCTCTACGCTGTCAGCAAGGATCATTCTTCTGATCTTAGGGATTCTCTCATCCTCGAAGAACATGTGCTCTGTTCTGCAGAGGCCGATACCCTCAGCGCCGAATTCTACAGCCTGCTTAGCATCTCTTGGGTTGTCAGCGTTGGTTCTTACCTTGAGTGTTCTTGCCTCATCAGCCCACTCCATGATCTGACCGAAGTCACCGGAGAGCTCAGGAGCAAGAGTCTTGATAGCCTCTACATAAACGCTTCCGTCTGTACCGTTGAGGGAGATGCTGTCTCCTTCATGATATGCCTTGCCGGCAACTGTCATTGTCTTGTTAGCTTCGTCTACAACGATTTCCTTGCAGCCTGCTACGCAGCACTTACCCATTCCTCTTGCTACTACTGCAGCGTGGGATGTCATGCCTCCGCGAGCTGTCAGGATACCCTGTGCAGCTACCATACCAGCGAGGTCCTCAGGGCTTGTCTCTTCTCTTACGAGGATGACCTTCTTGCCTTCTTCAGCGAAAGCAGCAGCATCTTCTGCGGAGAATACGATCTGTCCTGTTGCAGCACCAGGTGATGCAGGAAGTCCCTTAGCAACCGGTGTAGCCTTCTTCAGCTCGTCAGCGTCGAATACAGGGTGGAGCAGCTGATTGATCTGATCAGGCTCAACTCTCATTACAGCAGTTTCCTTGTCGATGAGACCTTCCTTAACGAGGTCTACAGCTACCTTTACAGCAGCAGCTGCTGTTCTCTTACCGTTACGTGTCTGCAGCATGAAGAGCTTACGGTCTTCTACTGTGAACTCCATGTCCTGCATGTCTTTGTAGTGGTTCTCAAGAGTATCAGCGATCTTCTCGAACTGTGCATATACTTCAGGGAAAGCGTCTGCCATCTCTGAGATTGGCTGCGGTGTTCTGATACCTGCTACTACGTCCTCACCCTGAGCGTTTACGAGGAACTCACCGAAGAGCTTGTTCTCGCCGTTAGCCGGGTTACGTGTGAACGCAACGCCTGTACCGGAGTTGTTTCCGCTGTTACCGAATACCATGGACTGAACGTTTACAGCTGTTCCGAGAGAATCGGAGATGTCATACATCTTTCTGTAGAGGATAGCTCTGTCGTTGTTCCATGATCTGAATACAGCCTTGATAGCCTCGAGCAGCTGATCCTTAGGCTCCTGCGGGAACTCTCTTCCGAGCTCTCTCTTAACTACTTCCTTGTATCCAGCGATGACTTCCTTGAGATCCTCAGTTGTAAGCTCTACGTCGAACTCAACGCCTGCTTTCTTCTTCTGGCCTTCAAATACTTCATCAAAGTTGGACTTCTTGATCTCCATTACGACGTCGCCGAACATCTGGATGAATCTTCTGTAGCTGTCGTAAGCAAATCTCTCGTTGCTTGTCTTCTTAGCAAGACCTTCTACAGCGATATCATTGAGTCCGAGGTTGAGGATTGTATCCATCATACCAGGCATCGAAATAGGTGCTCCGGATCTTACGGATACGAGCAGAGGGTTCTCATTGTCTCCGAACTTCTTGCCCATTACTTCCTCGAGCTCTGCAAGGTGCTCCCATACTTCGTCGATTACTTCCTGAGCGAGAACGCCGCCGTCTTCAGTGTACTTTCTGCAGACGTCTGTTGTGATGGTGAAACCGAAAGGTACAGGAAGACCGATGTTGGTCATCTCTGCAAGGTTAGCACCCTTTCCGCCGAGGAGCGCTCTCATGTCCTTGGAGCCCTCATTGAATGAGTAAACATACTTTGCCATAAATTATTCTCCTTTATGTTATATAGAATCAGTCATAGCTGGCTTGCCATGACCAGGGGATAACAACGTGTACTAGAATCTGAGTCTTTCTTCGATATAGGCCCTGACTTCGCTGACAGGCACTCTTACCTGCTCCATTGTGTCTCTGTCACGGATGGTGACTGAGTTGTCTTCAGCAGTGTCAAAGTCAACGCAGATGCTGAACGGTGTACCGATCTCGTCTTCTCTTCTGTATCTCTTGCCGATAGAACCCGAAGCATCATACTCTACCATGAAGTACTTGCTGAGCTCCTCATAGATAGGAAGAGCAACGTCTTCAAGCTTCTTGGAAAGCGGCAGAACTGCTGCCTTGTAAGGTGCCAGTGCAGGATGCAGTCTGAGAACAGTTCTGACATCTTCCTTGCCCTTACCGTCAACGAGCTTTTCCTCATCATAAGCATCGACGAGGAATGCGAGAACGAGTCTCTCAACGCCTACTGACGGCTCGATGCAGTAAGGAACATATCTTTCATTAGTCTCAGGATCGAGATAGCTCATGTCCTCTCCGGAGTGTGTCTGGTGAGCCATGAGGTCGTAGTCCGTACGAGAAGCTACGCCCCAGATCTCGCCCCATCCGAACGGGAAGAGGTACTCGATGTCTGATGTTGCGTTACTGTAGTGTGAAAGCTCTTCCTGAGAGTGGTCTCTGAATCTTGTGAATTCTTCTTTAAGTCCGAGCGCCTTAAGGAAGTTCGCACAGTAATCCTTCCAGTATGCGAACCAGTCAAGCTCAGTTCCCGGCTTGCAGAAGAACTCCAGCTCCATCTGCTCGAATTCTCTTACTCTGAAGATGAAGTTGCCCGGTGTGATCTCGTTACGGAATGATTTTCCGACCTGAGCGATACCGAACGGTATCTTCTTTCTTGCAGTTCTCTGAACATTCTTGAAGTTGACGAAGATTCCCTGTGCAGTCTCAGGTCTCATATAGATCTCAGACTTGGAGTCCTCTGTGACGCCCTGGAATGTCTTGAACATGAGGTTGAACTGCCTGATGCCTGTGAAGTCGGACTTTCCGCACTCAGGGCAGCAGATTCCCTTCTCTTTGATGAAATTCTCCATCTGTTCATTGGACCAGCCGTCAACTACTACTTCTTCCTCAGGAGCATTCTCCTTGTACCAGTCTTCGATCAGCTTGTCTGCTCTGTATCTTGTCTTGCAGGACTTGCAGTCGACCAGAGGATCGCTGAAGCCGCCTACATGACCTGATGCGACCCATGTCTGAGGGTTCATCAGGATAGCTGCGTCAAGACCTACGTTCAGTTTTGATTCTCTTACGAATTTGCCCCTCCAGGCGTCCTTGATGTTGTTCTTGAACTCAACTCCGAGCGGTCCGAAATCCCATGTGTTGGCGAGTCCGCCGTAGATCTCCGATCCCGGGAAGATATATCCTCTGTTCTTGCACAGAGCGATAATCTTTTCCATAGTGACCGTTCTTTCAACATCAGGCATACCTGTCTTATCAATTGCCATAAATTCTAGATCTCCTCATCCTTAAATTCTTCTTTTGCTGCTTCTTCAGCATCAGCGGCAAAATCAGCTTCAGCCTTTTCTGCTCTTTCCGATGCTTCCTTAGCGATGCCCTTTGCAGTATCTGTTGCCTTCTTTGCAACCTTCTCGACGGTGTCTTTGACATCATCGATCTTGCCGCTCTTTTCGAGCTTGTCCCAGAGTGTCATAAGCTTGGCAGTTCCGGTAACGAAGGCTTCTCTGATATCGTCGATAGTACCGCTCTTCTCGATCTTATCCCATGCTTCCTCGAGTACGGCAGAACCCTTGTCTCCGAACTCCTGGAGCTTGTCGGATGTCTTGTAAGCGATATCCTCGATCTTATCTCCTGCCTTGTCTACATCCTCATCATCGATGCCGGCTTTTCCGAATGCCTTGTCAACGCTCTTCATTGCAGCATCCTTAGCCTTGTCATACATTCCGATGACCTTGCCGTTGATATCAATGATCTCGCCCTTGTCATCAACGAATTCGATGTCGCACTGAGTGCCTACTGCTGCAACGATACCGAGGATAGCACCCCAAGGTACCAGTGCTGCTCCGATAACTCCTGCTGTCAGAGGGAAGTTGACGATAGTCTTGTCACCTTTTCTTACAAGGATCTTGGTGACATTGCCCATCTCAACGATTTCCTTCATCTTAGCGAATATAGGACTGTCCTTGATGCTTCCGCCGTCAACAGCATCGTGTTCCTTGTTCATCTTCTCTTCGAGATCGATGATAGCATCAACTACGCTGCCGTCAGCCTTCTCGAGGGCTTCCTTGGCCTCTGCATATGTTGCACCTGTTCTGTCCTTAACAAGTTCGATTTTCTCAAGATTGATTTCCATTTTCTAAACCTCCAGTTCTCCTCTGCCAAGCACATCGACGCCCAGATAGCGCTCCGTATATGCGGTCAGAAGCTCTCTGATGACCGAAGCCACTTCGTCTTTCAGAACAACTTTTTCAAACGTTTTCAGTGGCTTCGACTGAAAATATCTAAACACATCAATGATATCAAAGGTAGGGTTGTAAATCAATGCATTGCCTTCTGTTTTCTCAGCTTTTGCGCACTCATCGCACACAATGCCGCCGGCTGTCACCGAGAACTGCCTGATGCCGCCTTCAGAAGCCGGTTTTCCGCAGGAAGCGCAGCATTTAAGCTCAGGATTGACGCCCAGTATCCGGAGGGATTTGACTATAAACGCAAAGAGCAGAGTCTCCGAGCTTTTCTTCGCATTCTGGGCTGACTCAAGGAACTCCATAGCGAGGTCATACAGCCCCGGCACAGGCTCTCCTTCGGCAGTCACCTTGTCGAGGTAATCTATGAAAACCGATGCAGTCATGAACCTGTCAAGATCTTCTCCAATAGAATAATAGCTCCTGCGCGCAGAGGCCGAGTTGATGCTGTAAGAGTCTCTTCCCTTGAAGAGTTCGTATTCAGCAAAAGTAAACGGTCTCAGGGCAAGAGCTGCCTTAGTCCGGCTCTTCTCATTGATTGATGTGCCTGCTGAGAGCTTGCCGTACTGACGGGTGAATATGACTATCATCCGCCTGTTGCCGGCAATTTTGCGCTGTCTCAGAACTATACCCTCTGTGTTTATTATCATTGATTTATTCGTCTTTATAGCCCCAGCTGCGGATGGTGCGCTCTGAGTCTCTCCAGTTCTCCTTGACCTTGACCCACAGGCTCAGATACACCTTGCATCCGAGGAGGTCTTCGATCTCGCGCCTTGCGGCTTTGCCTACGCCCTTGAGCTTGCTGCCGCCCTTTCCGATTATGATCGACTTGTGGGACTTTCTCTCGCAGTATATTACTGCGCCTATCTCAGTGAGTTTCGGTCCTTCCTCGAACGACTCGATCTCGACGAACACTCCGTGAGGAACCTCGTCTTCGAGGTAGTTCATGAGTTTTTCTCTTATTATCTCGCTGACGATGAATCTCTCAGGGTGATCTGTGGCGATATCATCAGGGTAGTACATCGGGCCTTCCTGCATGTAGCCTGCAAGGCGGTCCTTAAGCATCTCAACATTGTCTCCCTTGAGCGCCGATACGCCATAGATATCATCAAACAGGCCTGTTTCAGTATATCTGTTGTAAAGCGCGAGGTATTCTTCAGGTCCCATGAGGTCCATCTTGTTTATAGCAAGGAGCTTAGGTGCTTCCACATTCTTAAGAAGCTCGAGGATGCCCTCATCGCCCTTTCCGAAGCCGCGCGTGCCGTCGATCATGAGAAGCACGACGTCCACTCCCCCGAGTGTATTGACTGCTGTCTCATTGATTGCTGCACCGAGCTTGTTGTGCGGTTTATGGATGCCCGGAGTGTCGAGAAATACCATCTGAAGTCCGTTTCCCTCTTCATAGGAAAGATCAGTATAGATGCCTGTTATTCTGTTGAGCGTTGTCTGAGGCTTGCTTGATGTGATTGCTATCTTCTCTCCGAGCATGCTGTTCATGAGAGTTGATTTTCCTACATTAGGTCTGCCTATTATTCCTATAAAACCTGACTTCATCTTCTTGTGACTCCGATCGAATCCATTATTTCTTCTTCGCGGGCTCTCATGACCCTGCGTTCTTCATCCTCCATGTGGTCATATCCGAGCAGGTGAAGGATGCTGTGTGTAAAGAGATATACGAACTCTCTTGTTACACCGGTGCCGAATTCCTCGGCCTGGCTGAGCACTCTGTCGTAGCAGATGACAACATCGCCGATAAGCGCCGTGACCTCTTCATCCGTAAGATCAGATGCGAGCTCGTCCATGTCATCATACTGAGGGAAGCTGAGAACATCTGTGACAGAATCGTTTCCTCTGTAGTCTCTGTTGAGTTCTCTTATCTCCTCTGCCTCGACAACTGTTACCCCTATCTCAGCATCCGCTTCCGAAGCTGAGATCCCGGCATCTGAGAGCACATCACCGAATTCAAGGCTCAGAGCAGCTTCTGCCGCCTTTTCCATAAGCGCCTTGATCTCTCCGGTCAGTCTGCCCTCTTCATCACTGTAATATATGTTCATAAGCTGTTTCCTACCTTGAGCTTACCTTATTGCCCTTTGCAGTGCTCGTCCTGACCTTGTTGTTATTGTCATAGGACTCGTATGCCTTGATGATCCTCTTGACGAGTTCATGCCTGACTACGTCCACCTCTGTGAAGTAGCTGAAGAGTATGCCCTCGACTCCCGAGAGGACCTTTCTCGCCTCCTTGAGGCCTGACATAGTGCCGCTCGGAAGGTCTATCTGAGTGATATCTCCCGTTACGACGACCTTGGAATTGAATCCCATACGCGTAAGGAACATCTTCATCTGTTCTCTTGTGGTGTTCTGGGCTTCGTCAAGGATGATGAAGGCATTGTCAAGGGTGCGTCCTCTCATATACGCAAGAGGCACGACCTCGATGACTCCCTTTTCTCTCAGCTTGGCTGCCGCATCCATCCCGAGCACATCGTAGAGCGCGTCGTACAGAGGTCTTAGATACGGATCGACCTTCTCCTGCATGTCGCCAGGCAGGAATCCGAGCCTCTCGCCTGCTTCAACGGCCGGTCTTGTGAGTATGATGCGTTCGATCTCCCTGTTCTTGTAGGCGCTTATAGCCATAGCGCAGGCAAGATATGTCTTTCCTGTTCCCGCAGGGCCGATGCCGAATACCATGTCAGTATTCCTTATATTATCAACATACTCCTTCTGGGCCTGTGTCTTGGGCCTCAGAGGCTTGCCCATATGCGTATAGCATATGATGTCCTTCGATGTCGAACCGGCGTCAAAGTTCTTCCCGCCCATCTCCATATCGATGATGTAGTTGAGGCGCTGCGAATCGAGTCCGGGCTCGACGTTAAGAGCTTCTATCAGTCTGCCAATGATGCGCATGGCAAGCTCGGCATCCTTCCCCTTGATGAGAAGAGTGCCGTCTCTGACCGTCATCTCGGTCTCTGTGAGCTTTTCGACGGTCTTTACATTGGAATCGTAATTGCCGAAAAGATCCTGAATGTTGATATTCTCCGGTATATCCAGTCTTAATTCCATATTGCTCCTACAGGTTGCCGTTCAGAAAATCCTTGACGATTTTGTTTACCGCAGATCCGTCTGCCGCATCCTTGAGTTCAGCCATAACGCCCTTCATGAGAGCTCCCATGTTCTTCATGCCGCTCTCAATGCCCATCTTAGCTGCGACTTCTTTGACCTTCTCTGCGATCTGCTCAGCGCTCATCTCTTCAGGGAGATAAGCCTGAAGTATCTCGATCTCCTGCTTGTAAGCTTCAGTCATATCGTCTCTTCCGGCTTTGGCAAAATCAGCGAGAGCGTCTGTTCTCATCTTGACCTGCTTCTTGATGATCTTGACGATATCCGCATCATCTTCGATCTCAGTGCGCTGGTCGACCTCATGCTGCTTGATTGCCGCTCTTACCAGATTGACTGTGTTCTTCTTTACTGCGTCGTGGTTCTTCATGGCTTCCTTGTAATCAGCCATGAGCTGTTCCTTGAGTCCCATACGTTATCTCCTTCCTGCAGCCCGGCGTGATGTGCCGTCTGCTGCATCCTGTATATAAAGTGCTGTATAAAAGCAAAATGCGAACGCCCTTATCCGGAGTTCGCATCTGTTTTAAACTTATTAGTACTTACGAGCCTTCTTACGAGCAGCTTCGGACTTTTTCTTACGTCTTACGCTTGGCTTCTCATAATGCTCTCTCTTGCGAAGCTCAGCCATGACGCCGTCGCGAGCGCAAGATCTCTTAAATCTCTTAAGAGCGCTTTCCAGACTCTCGTTCTCTTTAACGATTACCTTTGCCATCTTCTTGTCTCACCTCCTGACGTCCTGAAATTACTGCGGTATGACCGCAACGCAGAAATTGTACTACTGCGTCATCAAAAAGTCAACAGTTTAACGTTTTGCCTGCATCATATATAGGCTGCGGGCGATGCGAGAACCCGTCCCTTACGCAGGCATTGACGGCAAGGTCTCATGCTCCGCTTCATTGTACCACAATATTTATTGATTATTGAATCAATTAAGCACAATATATTTGATAATTGCTGTATTTTCTCTTATTATATTATTTGAAAAAACTTATAGCGTATCTGCCGGAGTAAAACATGCAGCTGACCGATGCAGAGGTCAGGGAGATCCTGGCCAGAAGAAAAATCCAGAAAAGGCAAAGACAGAGAAGAAGGCGGCGCAACACACTGATCGCCCTGCTTCTTATTATTGTGCTCGGAGCAGGCATATACTGGTTCATCGGTCATAAGGGAAAGATTGGAAAGAAGGGCTCTGGATCAGGTTCAGAGGAAAAGCCCAAGGCATATACAGGCGAGATCCGCGGGACCATATTCATAGACCCGGGCCACGGCGGCATGGATTCGGGATCGGATGACGACAAGGACAGATATGAAAAAGACGATACGCTGAAGCTCGGTCTTGCGGTCCGTGATCAGCTCGAGCTGCTCGGGTTCAAAGTCGGAATGACGAGAACAGAAGATATCCAGGTCGACAGAACAGAGCGCGGTCTTATGGCCAACAAGGCGGATGCCCAGCTCTTCGTATCGATACACCGCAACAAGGCGGATACAGGCGGCGACGGAGTCGAGGGCTTTATCCCCAAGAAAAATGACAAAGAGTCCCGGATGCTCGGCGAGAACATAATGCACTTTCTCGGGAGAGCCGGCTTCACAGAGCGCTCTATCAGGGCCGGCACCCTTCAGAGCACCAATGACGACTACGAGGAAAATGCCGCAGCGTCCATGCCGTCGGTCCTCATAGAAGTCGGTTTCTTAAGTAACGCTGCAGACAATGAAAGATTCGACATGAATCTCGACAGAAACGCCAGGGCTGTAGCAAACGGCATCGATCTCACCTTCATGGAGATATATGAGCCGGAAAAGGCTGAGGCGTATAAGAAAGTGATCGAGGCCGCCGATGCGGCAAGTAAGGATGTGACGGGCAAAGTAACAACCGCCACCGAGGAGCTTGCAAAGGCCACAGGCAGCATGCTCCCTGCAAAGCGTGAATCGACAGGAGCCGGCATCGACCCGCAGGCCCCAGCACCTGAAGGTTCAGACGACGAGTAGAGTTATTCGTTGCGTCTGAACTAGCTGCTCAGCTCATTCCATCTGATCTCGTTCTTGTCATATACGGGACCGTCATTGATTGAGCTTGTGTCTCCGAGCCTTGTCGGCACGATGACCTCTCCTTCAGGCTGATGGGTCGTGAGCATCTGGTTGCTTAAGCTGAACTGCCCTTCCTTGCAGCGGAGAACGAGTTTCTTCAGCATGGAAAGCGACCCGCTTGCACAGACATAATCCGCATTGCGGACGGCATCTGCTGCAGTGCCTTCACGGCCGTTGCTGCCGTCGAGCGTCAGCACTTCGATCTCATTACATATAGTACGGAAGGATTCGACGAGATAGATCTCGTCCTTGGTGGAGAATCCCAGGACCGCCCTGAATCCCTTGCCGCGTGTCAGAAGGCTTCTCGCCAGCTCGAGCATTTCGGCAACGCCCGGACCTTCAGCTACAAGAACAGCTCCGTCAGGAACCGCATCGACATCAAATCCGTTTCCGAGGCCTGTAAGAGCCGCTACTTCCGAGCCGATCTCGGCGTTGAGAAGCTCTGTCCCCTCTTCGGCATCCGCCCTGAATACTACTGAGAACCTGCGGCTGTCATAGTCGCAGACAGGAAATGGCCTGACCATTCCTCCCGACTCTATCATGGCAAACTGCCCGGGCCTTCTGAATTTACACTCATCCGTGTCAAACGTTATCTTATATATATCGCGCCCGAGGCGCACCTTGTGTGATACTTTACTGTTCTTCATTCTGCTATTCTTCTGCTGCTCCTTCGGATATCTCTGAAGTCACCGCATTTACATTGTCATAATCGGGTTCAGCCGGTTCCGGCTTGTCTGCTGCCTGCTTTGCAGCCATAACGACCACATCGGCTACCTCAAGTGCGCTGTCCATAATCTCTGCGCCCCTGTCCTCTGTTTCGACTATACCCTGGATAGTCTCAGGCGCCGGTACAGGTGCCGGCGAAGACTTAGGTGTCGGTCTCCCAGCCGGGGCTGCCGGGCTTTCCCTGACGTATACAGGCTCCGGTGCAGGTTCTGATGCAATAAGCGCAGCGGACTCTTTAAGGTCTACCACATACGTATCGAGGATCTTGTCATGCCAGCCGCGGTTCTTATCATCAATGAGTATCCATATGAATCCGAGAAGGAATACCGAGGCGGATGCGCTCTTGACGAACCATTCCCTGAACAGCATCTTCCAGAATCCCACCGGCTCGCCGTCATTGCTCGATACGACCTGAAGTCCGAGAGCGGCTTTGCCTATCGTGCGGGACTTGTTAAAGAAGATAAGCTGTATGATCACATACGCAAGCGAGATGATCGATGAGATTATGAAAGCCGTTACAATTCCGGCGGACGGGCCTGCGCTGTATCCGTATCCGAAACCGTAACCGTATCCGTATCCGTAACCGAATCCCGGATTGTACATCATTTCCCTGACGATCATGACTGATAATGCCACGATCGCGATAAAGCAAGACGTTGCCGGTATGATCATGTCTATACATGCCGCACCGAATCTCTTGCCCCTTGAAGCAAGCTTCATGGCTTTTCTTCTGCTCATTATATCTGTCCTCTCCGGCTGCAGTGAATCCGTCACTCAGCCAGTCATTTAAGTTATTTCAACAATATTATACTATACAATTGGTCATTTTTTTGTATAAATAATGAACAATTCATTCATAATCAAAGCCCGCATTATTATACATGCGGGCAATGCGATTATGTTATTCAATATATCAATACGACTGTGTGTCGACCGTGCCGCGCCGGTGCTAGTCTTCGTGAGGCTCGAAGCCTACAAGGCTCTCAGGCATCTCTCTTCCGCTTCTTGTGTAATAGTCAACAAGAGCAGCCTTGATAGCATCCTCAGCGAGTACGGAGCAGTGGATCTTTCTTGCCGGAAGTCCGTCAAGAGCCTCTACTACAGCCTTGTTGGTAAGCTCAAGAGCCTCATCGAGGGACTTGCCCTTGATCAGCTCTGTAGCCATTGAGCTTGTAGCGATAGCGCTGCCGCATCCGAAAGTCTTGAACTTGACGTCGACAATCTTATCGTCTTCTATCTTGAGATACATCTTCATGATGTCTCCGCAGAGCGGATTTCCGACTTCGCCGATTCCGTCAGCATCCTCGATAACGCCTACATTGCGAGGGTGTTCAAAATGATCCATTACTTTATCTGTATACAGTGACATGTCTTGTCTCCTCCTCTTACTTTGCTTGTATTATCATGCGTGTTCCGGCACGCAGTGTTCTCTCTTTCCTGTCTGCAGGTCTTCCCAGTACGGCGACATCGCTCTGTAGTATTCAACTACCTGATGCACTTTTTCAATAATGTAGTCGACCTGCTCTTCATCATTATTGATATCAAGGCTGAATCTCAGCGATCCGTGTGCAGCCTCTACAGGAACTCCCATTCCTGTGAGAACGTGTGAAGGATCAAGTGATTCACTGGTGCAGGCTGAGCCTGAAGAGCACTCTATTCCGTACATATCAAGATGCAGGAGAAGGCTCTCGCCCTCAACGCCCTCAAATGACCAGTTGACATTGCCCGGAAGTCTCTTGACCGGGTCGCCGTTGAGCTGCGAATAAGGGATGTCCTTAAGGCCTGCGATAAGTCTGTCTCTCAGAGCCTTTACCCTGCCCATGTTCTCTTCCATGTTGTCGCAGCCTTCCTTGAGAGCCGCTGCCATTGCAGCGATGCCCGGAACATTGACCGTACCTGCTCTCTTGCCTCTTTCCTGTGCTCCGCCCTCGATTACGTTCACAAGTCTGATGCCGTTTCTCGCATACAGGATTCCGACGCCCTTAGGTCCGTGGAACTTGTGGCCTGACATCGACAGCATATCTATGTTCATCGCCTGAACGTCTATAGGAAGATGAGCTGCGGCCTGAACAGCATCGGTGTGGAAAAGCACGCCCTTTTCCTTGCAGACTGCTCCGATCTCAGGGATCGGCTGAACAGCGCCCATCTCGTTATTGGCGAACATGACGGAAACAAGTGCGGTATCTTCTCTGATCGCATCTTCCACGTCCTTGACATCGACTACACCGTTGCTCTGCGGCTTGAGATAAGTGACCTCAAAGCCTTCCTTCTCGAGCTTTGCCATAGTGTGAAGAATGGCATGATGCTCAATGTTGAGTGTGATAAGATGTTTCTTTCCCTTTCTTGCAAGACCTCTTGCAGCACTCAGAAGCGCCTGGTTATCGGATTCCGATCCGCCTGATGTAAAGTAGATCTCGTTAGGGTTCTTTGCGTTGATGCAGGAAGCTACGATGGCTCTCGCCTCGTCGAGGACCTCCTGTGTGCGCTGTCCGTCGCTGTGCAGGCTGTTAGGATTGCCGTTGTAATTGTCAAGGCATTCTATCAGCTTGTCTCTCGCGGTCTTGCTCAGATATGTCGTTGCCGCATTGTCCGCATATACCTTCATCTCTTGATTCTCCTTCTTGCAGTTACTGTTCTGTTTCACAGTGGTCGCAGTAATCTCCCAGCATTTTCTTTCTGTTGCCCTTGATAATGTCATCGAGCGTGACTGCGCTGAGGTATTTCTCTATGACGCTGTCGAGTCCGGCCCACAGAGGAAGCGTGCTGCATGTAGCCGCCTTCTCACACTGTACACCGTCCTGCATGATGCAGTTGACCGGAGCAAGAGTACCCTCCGTAAGAAGCAGTATCTCGTTTATGCTGTAGTCTTCAGGTGCCCTCGCCAGCCTGTAGCCGCCGTTCTTGCCCCTGAGGCTCTCGAGCATGCCGCCTTTATTGAGTATAGATATGATGCTCTCAAGGTATTTCATGGAGAGATTCTCGCGTTCAGCTATGTCTGCCAGCGAAACGAATCCGCCGTCAGAATATCTTGCAAGATCAACCATTACTGTAAGGGCATATCTGCCCTTAGTTGAAACCATCATCCCGGTTCCTCCTGTTCTGTCACGATCATAATCATGATGACATTTCACTTACTGTTTTTACTGACCTTGTAAATCCTACCACCAAGGTAGGATTAAGTCAACACCTATATATTTCTTTACTTGGGAATTGACTATACATATAATATAGTCGGTGAAAATTTGATATGCTGAACCATTCAGCAGTCTTATCAATCACCTGGGACAAGAGTTCATACTCTTACGGAGGATTTATATATAATGGAGATTTTCTATAATGTGATCGCCTTTCTGGGCGGACTGGCCATGTTTCTCTACGGCATGCGTGTCATGGGAGACGGTCTCAAGAGTTCTTCCGGCACAGCCATGCGTGATGCGCTGGCCAAAGTTACAAATAAGCCTGTCATGGGATTCCTTCTCGGTATGCTTGTAGCCTGCATCATTCAGAGCTCAACAGCAACCATCGTCATTACTGTAGGCCTTGTAGGCGCAGGCTTTCTTACATTCCACCAGTCTATCGGAATCGTTCTCGGAGCCAATGTCGGCACTGCCATCACCGCACAGATCATAAGGCTGATGGATGTCAGCTCGGGAATGGAGAGTCCGCTCTACTTCTTCAAGGCTGACAATCTTGCACCTATGGCGCTTATCATAGGTATTGTTCTTATCATGTTCGTAGGCACCAGCAAGGCGAGAAATGCAGGCTCTATAGCATGCGGCTTCGGAGTACTGTTCATGGGCCTTATCTACATGAGCAGCATTGTATCCCAGTTCGGTGAGTCACTAAGCGGCCTTCTCACTGCATTCGCCAACAACTACCCTCTCGGGTTCCTTGCAGGTGTTCTTGTAACATGCGTTGTTCAGAGCTCGTCTGCTGTCATCGGTATCGTGCAGTCAATCGCAAGCTCGATCGGCGTCACATTCAATTCAGTATTTGCTGTCATCATCGGTGTCAATATCGGAGACTGTCTTACGACCTATCTCGTCAGCCGCATAGGAGCAAAGCCTGATCAGCGCAGGACTGCAATGGTCCATGTCATATACAACGTATTCGCTGCAGCGCTCGTAATCCTGCTTGTATTTATCGGAAGAATTACAGGAATCATAAGCGACGAGCTGTGGGTGTCCCCTCTCAATTCAGGCGGAGTAGCCAACATCCACGGCCTGTTCAGACTTATACCTGCGGTACTTCTTCTTCCTTTCACGGGACTTTTTGAGAGAATAGCTCTGGCGGTAATAAAAGATGAGCCGGTAGCAGCAGAAGATCAGAAAGCCATCGCCGCGCTTGATGCGCTTGATGAGCGTCTTATCACATCCCCTGCTATCGCCCTGAGCCAGGTCGAAAGAGTCGTAATAGAGATGAGTGAAATCGCTCTTCACAACTTCGATGCGTGCGTCAGGCAGATATATGAGTACGACCCTAAAAGAGATCAGCGAATACAGGAAAGAGAAACGCTTCTTGACAGCATGACTGACGCTGCGAACAAGTACATCGTTGCGATCTCGCCTAATGTCAGCAATGACAGAGACACGCGTCAGCAGAACGCTTTGCTCAAGGCTCTGATATGCTATGAAAGGATCGGCGACCTCGCTGTCAACATTGCAGAGGAAACAGCTGCGCTTCGTGAAAGCGGCAAGGAATTCTCTCTGAATGCTATGGCCGAGCTAAGGATATCATTCGATGCCATATATGAGATCCTTGATCTGACAACAACATCGTACAGAGAGAAGGACTACGCTATGGCTGCGAAGGTAGAGCCGCTCGAAGAGGTCATCGACGACCTTATCGAGGACATGAACGCAAGGCATGTGTACAGGATGGTCAACCACCTGTGTGATGCTGTCAACGGTATCTACTATCAGTCAATACTTACCAATATCGAGCACATCTCGGATAAGTGCAGCGATATCGCTGTATATGTACTCGAGGGCTCGAACAAGGATATATTCGGAAACGAGCACTCATATGTCCATGAGCTGCACCACTCCAACAATCCGGAGTACATGCGGACATATCAGGAGGATTATGATAAATACTTCAGCAAGCTCAACGGAGTATCTGTAACCGATGCTATCGAGATGCCTGAGAATGAATCCTCACAGATTATAACGGAAAAGAAAGAAAAGAAATCGAGCCGCAGAACAGGCAGGCTCAGAAAGAACGGGGATACTGCTGAATAGCACAGTGTCCGGATGAGATGTCAGCCCATAAGGCCCGTGCCAATGCAAAAAAATCAAAACTGCCGCAGGTGCAAGACCGTGGCAGTTTTTCTTATACCGGACTTCAGTGCCGGTGTTATTCTGTAAACCT
Source organism: Anaerovoracaceae bacterium (assembly GCA_040308005.1). GTDB lineage: Bacteria > Bacillota > Clostridia > Peptostreptococcales > Anaerovoracaceae > Crickella. The sequence goes on from JAWRIG010000020.1 coordinate 26,920, forward strand.
CTTCTCGAAGTTTCCGTATATCCTCGTTCCTTCATTCGCCATGACAAATGCATTCGGATCGACCTTATGCACGATGTCTATAAGCATCGGCAGCTCATACTTTGTCACCATAGTCGTCAGAACATAGGTGTCTTCATCCGTATAGCCGCCGGCTCCGCGCCAGTATGTGAGGCCTCTTCTGAGTTCATGGATGACTTTGTCCGTGATTCCCTCCTTCTTGGTGAAGATCATCACCTGGACGTTTATATTCTGTGTGTGCTGATAATCAAGAGCCAGAGCGTTGACAACGGCATATATCATGGAATATACGACCGTCTGTATATCGAACAGCAGGAAACATATCCCGTATATGCACGCATTGATGACTATAGAAATCTTGCCTACGCTGAAATTAGGATGGGTCTTGGAAAGTGCCACTCCAATGATATCCTGCCCTCCGCCTGAAGTGCCGCCCTTGAGCACGATGCCGGCTCCCGTTCCGGAGACAAGGCCGCCTACAAGGCATGCTGTGAGACGGTCATCAAATATCGGTGTCTTTACGACAGGAACCAGCGCCATAGCAAGAGCTGCTATTCCGATGGATATCATCGAGGTGACGCAGAATTCTTTGCCCAGCACCCTGTAGGCAAGGATGAAGAGCGGAATGTTGATTATATAATAGATGATGCCGAGATAATCAACGCCCGGGATCTGCGGGACATGCAGAAATTCCACCAGAAACAGCCTCAGCAGCATTGATATTCCCGTAAAGCCGCTGCTGTACAGATTCATTGGCGATATGACCATGTTGACACCGATGGCGAACAGGATATTACCCCCGATCACCATCGCTATTCTGTTCAGCATGTGTTTTTTCTTTTCAGGCGTATCCAGCCTGTCCTTAAGACCGGTGAACATTCTTAATCCCCTTGTCACTCAGCGTATCATCAGGCATCGGTTTTGTTTCTAGTTGGCTTTGACCTGCTTCCAGTACTTGCTGTAAAGCTCAGTAGTCTCAGGATCAAGCATTCTGAGAGACTCACATCTCGCTATAGTTTCATCCGAAGGGAAAATAGCTTCGGTTTCAAGCGCTTCCTCATCGATCAGGTCGAGGCACGCTTCATTAGGTGTCGTATAGTAGAGATAGTCAAAGTTCTTGGCAGCTACCTCAGCTTTGCACAGGTAGTTGATCCATGCGGCTGCCTTGTCCTTGTTTACAGCTTCCTTAGGAATTACCCATGAGTCGATGAAGAACTCAGAGCCCTCCTCAGGCACTACGAATTCAACATCTTCATTGAGATCCTTGGTGTACTGGTATTCGCCGTTCCAGACTACTCCTACGGCTGCTGAACCGTTGGCCAGGAGGTCTCTTGCGGAATCGTTCGCATACTTGTAGACAAGCGGCTTCTGCCTGATGAGTTCGTCCGAAGCAGCTTTGATCTCTTCCTCATTATCTGTATTAAGCGAGCAGCCGGCCTTCTTGAGAGCGATCATGAAGGCGTCGCGCACGCTGTCAGGCATGACCATCTGATTGGCGAACTTCTCGTCCCACAGGTCTTCCCACGAATCTATCTCAGTATCCCCTACCATCTTGGTGTTGTACAGGATGCCTGCAACTCCGCACTGATAAGGCACGGAATACTTGTTGCCCGGGTCGAACGCCTCGGACTTCTCCATATAGACATCGCCTATATTTCCGAGCTCAGGTATCTGCGACTTGTCGAGTTCAGCGAGCATATCATTCTCTATCATGCGCTGTATCATGTAATCAGATGTGCAGATGCAGTCATAGGCATCGGTGTGATGCTCAAAGTCCGTGATCATCTCTTCGGCTGTATCATAATAGACCGGGATGACTCTTATGCCCGTCTCAGCCTCATAATCTTCGGCCACCATCGGATCAAAATAGTCTCCGTAGCAATAGACATAGACCTCGCCGTTAACACCGCTCCTGCAGCCTGTAAAGAGCCCCAGTGACATCGTCAGACTGAGGATAAGTATGAGAATCTTTGCCGCTGTTGTTCTCTTCATCGCAAATGTCCTCCATTGGATAGTCATGCATTGATCTTCTCTGTGAAAATAAGCGATATGAATTATAGCATAACTCTGTATCTATGCAAAAGAAAAACCCCGCAAAAATGCGAGGTTACTGGAGGCGACACCCGGATTTGAACCGGGGATCAGAGTTTTGCAGACTCGTGCCTTACCACTTGGCTATGTCGCCACAATGCCGGACAATTGGTCCGGCATTGCAGTTGTCTTGGCTAGGGTAGCAGGATTCGAACCTGCGAATGACGGAATCAGAATCCGTTGCCTTACCGCTTGGCTATACCCCATCAGCAGTGTTATTGTAGCACATTCCGTGCCATGTATCAAAGGAAATTTTGGGGTGGATGGTGGGATTCGAACCCACGAATACTGGAGCCACAACCCAGGGTCTTAACCACTTGACGACACCCACCATATCCATAAAAATGGCGACCGGGAACGGGCTCGAACCGTCGACCTCCAGCGTGACAGGCTGGCATTCTAACCAGCTGAACTACCCGGCCGCAATGGTGGACGCAATAGGGCTCGAACCTATGACCCCCTGCTTGTAAGGCAGGTGCTCTCCCAGCTGAGCTATGCGTCCAAATTGGTAGCGGCGACTGGACTTGAACCAGTGACCTTCCGGGTATGAACCGGACGCTCTAGCCAGCTAAGCTACGCCGCCGCAAATGCGCTCTTTTCAATCGCGCTTGATTATAATAACAAAACAGGAACGGTATGTCAACATCTTTCCTGACAGAATTTTGTACGATATTAAGAGCCTCTATGTTATACTATTGCGGTAGAAAAAAACGCCCTGCGGCCCGGCTCAGGCATGCTTTCGAAAGGCCGCAGCGGGCACAGATATACAGGAGGAAAACATGGGACATCCCGATCCTATAGCTTTTACAATAGCAGGTATTGAGATCCGCTGGTACGGTATCCTTATTGCAACGGGAATGATGCTGGCAGTTCTGATATCATCCAGAAGAGCGCACACTCACGGCATCAAGGACGATGACGTTCTTGATATAGCCCTGTGGATGCTCCCGATCGGAGTGATCGGCGCCAGAGTGTACTATGTGCTTTTCAACCTCGATATGTACCACTCCCTTTCTGAGGCGGCAAATATCAGAAACGGCGGCCTTGCGATACACGGAGGGCTCATATTCGGCGCTCTGACCGTATATTTCATATGCAGGCACAAGCGCATCCACCCGCTCAATGTTCTTGACCTCTTCGTGCCGACAGTGGCGCTTGCGCAGGCTCTCGGCCGCTGGGGCAACTTCTTCAACGGTGAAGCTCACGGAGGACCTACCGACCTGCCATGGGGAATACTCGTGGACGGAGTCAAGGTCCACCCTACTTTCCTATACGAATCGATCTGGTGTCTCTTCCTGTTCTTCTTCTTAAGCTGGTGGGATGAGAACAGGCGGACAGCTTACGGGCAGACCTTCTCTCTGTACCTGATACTGTACTCAGCAGAGCGTTTTCTGGTCGAGTCCCTGAGGACAGACAGCCTCATGATCGGACCATTCAGGCAGGCACAGGTGATCAGCATCTGCGCCATCATAGCAGGCATCATTCTGTTCAGATACTGCAGCAAGCATCTTAAAATAGCCGACATGGAGAAGAAGGAGCAGTAAACACCATCATTATGATCATATAAGAGCAGCGGCCGGGCTTTTATAAGCCAGGCCGCTGTTTTGCATTGATCTTATTCAGGAAATCTTCCCTACTTATCGTGCTCGTTCATCCAGCTGATGAGTTCTACGCAGTAGTCATCGTGTCTGTCAACGAAGCATGTGTGTCTCGCTCTCTCCCAGAGGATCCACTTTGATCCCTTGATGCCGTCGTGCATAGTCTTGGCAACAAGCGGTGAGCAGAGATCAGAAATACCGCTCATGATGAGTGAAGGAACTTCGATCTCACCGAGTCTGTCTACATACTCAAAGTCCTTAAGTGTTCCTGTAGGTGCGAATTCATTAGGGCCCCATCCGTAGAGATAAGCCTCTCCGCCGCTCTTCTTAGGCCTTGTGCAGCACTCAGGAGCGTCTTTGCCGAGCCAGTAGTTGCAGTATCTGTCCATGTACTCAGTTACTGCAGCATCATATGCCTCGCCTGTGAAGTCGCCTGTCTCAAGAGCATGGTTGATAGCATCCTGCATATCCTGCGGCATCATCTTGATCCTGCGGAGACCTTCCTTCTCCCACAGGCTGCTTGACGGATGTCCGCTGGAGATGATGAAGCTCTTGACGCCGTCAAGGTGATCCTTATAGTCGATACCGTAAGCGATCTGCATCATGCCGCCCCAGGACTGTCCGATAATGTGGCACTCGTCAAGGCCGAGGTGCTCTCTGAGAGCAAACAGCTCGTTCATCCATACGTCGAGGTTCCACAGTTCCGGATGACCCTCAAGATACGAATTTCCGCATCCGATCTGGTCATACATAACGATCATGCGCTGGTCATCGTCAGCAACGTTGTCGAGCACTTCATAATAGTTATGAGTGGATCCAGGTCCGCCGTGGAGGCAGATAAGAGGAGCCTTGCCGTTTCCCTTATACTCCTCGCCTACGATTCTGTAATAGGTCTTATATCCGAGATAAGGCATATAACCTTCAGTGATCTTAGCCATAATTAGTTTACCTTTCTTATTCTCCGTCAGGAACTACGATGATCTCATCCTTAGGATATACGTTGAGTCTCTCGCATCCGTCCTCTGTGATCAGAACGATATCCTCGACTCTTACACCGATACCCTCATCATACAGGTAGATACCAGGCTCTACGGAGAAGCACTGTCCTACTTCGATGATCTCATCATTTACAAGTGATACATCGCCGACCTCGTGGTCTTCGAGTCCGATCGAGTGTCCTGTTCTGTGTGTGAAGTACTCGCCAAATCCCTTCTCAGTGATGTAGTCTCTGCATGCCTTGTCTACGTCGCTCATCTTAGCGCCCGGCTTAGCTGCCTCGATACCTCTCTTGTTAGCTTCGAGAACGATGTTGTAGATCTCCTTCTGTCTCTCGCTGACCTCTCCGATGAAGACTGTTCTTGTCATATCGGAAGCGTAGTTCTTCCACATTCCGCCGATGTCGAGGATTACGCAGTCACCGTGCTTGCCCTTGCTGTCATCAGTGATGTGATGAGGATCAGCAGCGCCCTTAGCATAAGCAGTGATAGGATCGAATGAAGGACCGCTGAAGCCTTCCTCCTTGAGGAGCTCAAGGCACTTTGCATTGAGTTCTCTCTCTGTCAGGCCCTTGGATACCCATGGGATCAGCTTGTCCATAACCTTGTCGAGCTTAGCGCCGGACTCTCTCATAGCCTGCTGCTCGCCCTCATCCTTGATCTGACGTACTTTATCTACGATTACAGAACCATTGCGGTACTCGCTGCCGCCGCCGAGCTCCTGAAGTCTCAGGAGGAACTTTGCAGGCCAGTTCTTGTCAACGCCGATAGGAGCTGACTTGTCAACATACTGTGCGAGAACTTCGCATCCGTCCTCGATATCATCATAGTATGTGATAGGAACTCCGAGATCTTCTGTCTGCGGGAACAGCTTGTTGATGACAAAGTGGTCATTGCCGTTCACGTTGATGTACAGTGCGTGGAATCTTTCGCCAGGAAGGATCCACTTTCCTGTCAGATAGAAAATAGCTACAGGGTCGGAAATTACCATCTGAGGCATTCCCTGCTCCTGCATTTTAGCCTTGATTCTGTTAAGTTTGTTTGTGTCCATTACTCTACCTCTTTAGAATAAAAAACGTAAAAAGAAATAACGAATTGAATTTTGTATTAGACCGCGGTATGACCCGCAGTTCCAACATCAATGATTATAGTCCCTAAATGACCTAAAGTCACCACCCTATTCGATATTTTGCGGCCAAAACTCCTTTATTTTCTGAGGCCTTCTATCATCATCGGAAACATCTTGCGGCTGTACTCTCCGAGATGATAGTTTCCGTTGTTCATGCACCAGTCAGTGACAAGAGCTCTCTCCTCGAGGCTGTAGAATTTGACCATCTCGGATACTGAAAGCTCATCCGTCAGCTCGCCCCTTTTGCGCCCTTCCTCCATGATCTGCTCGAGGAATCTGAAGTAGAATCTGTTTCTGTCGAGCAGGCTTGAGGACTGGTCCTTGGTGATCTGAGTGGAGTAAAGGTAGGCAAGCAGCCTGTAGTCAATGTTGTCATTGATAAAAGAGTGAACCTCGTAGTTGATCTTCACGAGCTTATCAAAGGACGGCATATCCTCAGGTATCTCCTCTGCGAGTCTTTCGTACTCTGCATCAAGCAGCACCGAAAGAGTGTCGAGCATGTTGTCCTTGCTTCTGAAATAGTAGTAGAAGGTGCCCTTCGATATCTCAGCCTCGCGGATTATGTCGTTGATGGTTGTTTCGCTGAATCCGTTCTCGTGAAAGAGTCTCCACGCTGTGTCAATTATTCTCTCTCTTATTCCTGATGCCATCTCTGCCACCCTTTTCTGTTCTTTACAACAGCTTCCATGTTATATCTCTCTGTTATATCTCTCTTGTGTACTCTTTCAGCCATTCATTCTCTTCGTCGGTCATAAACGGCGAGAGTTTTTCATAGCACTGTCTGTGATAATCATTGAGCCATTCCCTTTCAGACCTTGTGAGCTCTTCAGGGTCTATGGCATCAAGATCGATCGGAACATAATTCAGAGTCTCAAAGTGCATGAACTGTCCGTATTTATTCTTTTCCCCCTTGACAGTAACTACGTTGTTCTCGATGCGGATACCAAAGTCCCCCTCTTCATAGATACCCGGCTCGATAGTGACGCACATGCCTTCTTCGAACTGATGATGCTCATTCTTGGACGGTACGATATACCATCTGAATCCCGTCGGCGGCTCATGTATGCTGCCGAGATACCCGAATCCGTGACCCGTACCGCACTGGAAATCCATATTCAGGTCCCATATAGGCTGGCGGCACAGAACGTCGAGCGACCAGCCGTGGTTGCCGTAAAGGAAGTTGGCTGACGAAAGGTGCTGCATAGCGCGGTATACGGCAGTGTAGTACTTCTTCATCTGAGGCTCTATGTGCCCGAGGACCGTCGTCCTGGTGATGTCAGTTGAACCCTCAAAGTATCCGCCGCCTGTATCCGAAAGAAGCATTCCGCCTTCCTTAAGCACGACATCTGTTTCCGGGCTCGGAGCATAGTGCATCATTGCAGCATGCTCTCCGAATGCCTGAAGCGGCTCGAATGAGTCTCTTATATATCCTTCCTGCTGCTGGCGAAGCGATGTCAGCTTTTCCGAAGCAGAGAGCTCTGTTATCTCCATCCTGTCGTAGTTGGTCTTGACCCAGTAGATGAATTTCGTAAGAGCAACGCTGTCCTTGAGTTCAGCTTTTCTTATATTCTCGATCTCCACAGGGTTCTTCATAGCCTTCATCAGGATAGTCGGGTTCTGATGCTCGGTGATGCTGCACCTGAGGCTCTTGTAGAGAGCATAGTTCATCTTCATAGGGTCGATGAGCGCGGTCTCTTCTTCGCCGATGTTCCTGACGTCCATATATATGTCGTTATACGGATGAACGATGACATTGTCATCTGCAAAATGTCTTCTGATAACGTCATTCAGCTTGCGTTCATCAATATACAGGTCGACATGATCCTTCCATACGGTCGCATAAGAGAGTGCAAGCGGGAAGAAGTCGATATCGTCGCCGCGGAAATTAAGGAGCCAGCACACATCGTCAAGTGAAGCGATGATGTGAACGGTCGCACCGTACTCATCCATTTTGGCCCTGACTCTCTCAAGCTTGCTCGCAGTGCTCTCGCCGGTCCATCTCTCATCAAGATAGAAGCAGCCCTTCTCGGAAAGAGGCGGACGGTCCTCCCAGATCTCATTGACAAGATCAGTCATGAACTGGATGTTAATCCCCTTTGCACCGAGCACTTCTTCATATTCGCGGCCCTCTCCCATCGAAAGGACTCTTCCGTCGAAAGCGACCGTGCCGCCTTCAGGAACGTTCATGGCAAGCCATTCCGTCGTTGAAGGTGTGTCATCAACAAACATCTTCATGAGACGTATGCAGCTGCCCTCAAGTTCGTGGGATGCCTGGGTGAAATATCTTCCGTCTGTCCAGAGCCCGCCGTCATCTGCCGTAATCGCAACAGTGCCGTAGGAGCCGCTGAATCCGCTTATGAACGCCCTTGCCTTGAAATGTTCGCCGACATATTCACTCTGGTGAAAATCCGCTGTCGGGACTACATAGGCATCGATATTGCGTTCTGCCATGAGTTTTCTGAGTTTTTCCAGTCTCTTAGCAACCTCTGTCATGTATTTCCTCCGTTATTTACCGTGTCAGGATATTCGGGACACATTTGATATAACTAATTTTATACCGCAGTTTAAACCTGTCAAGTCAAACACGGGGTAAAAAGCGGTTTATTTGCTGGAGCGATAGAAAAACAGCTCCGTCTGTGTTAGAATAATTTCTGCTGCTAAGGCAGCCAGAAGACTGATAAATACACAGGAGAATCGCAACATGAAACTCGGAATAGTCGGACTTCCTAATGTAGGAAAGAGCACATTATTCAACGCTATCACAAGGGCCGGTGCGGAAGCGGCCAACTACCCTTTCTGCACAATAGAGCCTAACGTAGGTGTGGTTACAGTGCCGGATGAGCGTGTAACGACACTTTCCAGAATATATAATTCAAAGAGAACCATTTACACTACTATCGAATTCAGCGATATCGCAGGTCTTGTCAAGGGCGCATCCAAGGGTGAAGGCCTCGGCAACAAGTTCCTCGGCCACATCCGCGAGGTCGAAGCCATCGTGCATGTCGTAAGATGCTTCGATGACCCTAACGTAGTGCATGTAGACGGCAAAGTCGACCCTGTCGGCGATATCGAGACCATCAACATGGAGCTCATCATAGCTGACATGGAAGTACTCGAGCGCAGGATAGCCAAGACTGAAAAGCAGGCCAAGGCTGACAAGTCGGCTCGCGCTGAGCTGGACCTTCTCAGGACTGTATATGATCACCTGGCAGCAGGAAACGTTGCCCGCAGCATGGATCTTGATGATGAAGAAGCAGCATTCGTAAAGACGCTCGACCTTCTCACTTACAAGCCTGTTATATACGCAGCCAACGTCTCCGAGGATGATATCGCAGGAGATGAAAATGATTATGTCAAAGCTGTAAGAGAATTCGCTGATGCAGAGGGCTCTGAGGTCGTAGTCATATGCGCTAAGATCGAGGCTGAGCTCGCAGAGCTTGATGACGAAGAACGTGCGATGTTCCTAGAGGACATGGGCATCACCGAAGCAGGTCTCGACAAGCTGATCAGATCGTCATATGCCCTCCTCGACCTCATCTCCTTCCTCACCACAGGAGAAGATGAGACAAGAGCATGGACGATAAAGCGCGGAACGCTCGCGCCTCAGGCTGCAGGCAAGATCCACTCGGATTTCGAGAAGGGATTTATAAGAGCAGAGACCATCGCATATGACAAGCTCATGGAATGTGAAGGCAAATTATCCGCTGCCAAGGAGCGCGGCTGGCTCAGGTCAGAGGGCAAGGATTATGAGATGAAGGACGGCGATGTCGTCCACTTCCTCTTCAATGTATAGCGCAGACTGAATTAGTAAGATTGTACTTACCTGTTTGCACTCGGGTATTGGTCAAGTATTTGGGCTTTAGTATTTTCAAGGTTCCCGCCTTTGTATTTAAAGCGGGAATCTTGTTTTTTTGTCAGAAATTCCTGTGCCAAAGGTTGATTAAAGCTCTTTGCCCCATTATAATTCAGTCATGGAATCAGACAATGATTCCTAATCTCTAGTCCCAATACCCTTTTTAAAAGAGACTGCTACCCCCGCAGTCTCTTTTATTTTTTGTTTACATCTTCAGTCATATTATTCCCCTCTTCTCCGGTCATTCTATTGTCACTTCACTTCAAAAATGATAATTTTTCTCCATGAAGACATTTACCAGAGATTACAGGATCACATCTGACTACCCTGCGTGGTTCAGAGGATATTTCGGGGACCTTCGTCCCTGCATACTGGATATCGAGGCAACAGGCCTCGATCCTTCGCGTTGCAAGGTGTGCCTTGTCGCCCTTCTGGTGCAGACAGATACCGGGATACGTATAACTCAGTTCCTGGCCGAAAACCACTACGAGGAAAACCGCGTTCTCGATGCGACGCTCGATTTTCTCAGGCGTGAAAATATCGGATATCTTATCACCTTCAACGGCCAGGCTTACGACATACCGTTTCTGAACAGACGACTTGAAAGGAATTTTGCCGAAACGCGCATTGACCTTCCGGACTTTGACCTCTTCAGGTATCTCAGGAAAGGAACTGATCTGAAGTCGCGCATCGGTTCACTGAGTCAGAAGTCGATCGAGGATCACTACGGCATCGCATCAGACAGGCAGGATACCATCAGCGGAAGAGAAAGTGTGCGGCTATTTGATGAGTACTCTCTCACAGCCAACACAACAATAGAGAAAATAATACTGACTCATAACAGAGAGGATGTGCTGCAGCTTCACAGGCTCATGCATCTCAGCCTTAACGAGCCTGAAGATACTGACTCGGCCATAGCCGTTCACGGGTTCCCTTCATATGACGGAAAATACATCATACGGCCGGCCCTTAGTAAGCCCGGCAAGGTCCTCAGAATCACCGGCGAGCAGCTCAAGGCTCCTGTCTCGGCTGCATATTTTCCTGATGCAGACAGCAATGTCAGGGCGGTCTTCAATGCTGCATCCTCCTCTTTTCAGATCGAGGTGCCTGTCGAGAGGCATGATGACGAGTGTTATTATGATGTCCAGTCCATGGGCGGAAGTTTTGAGAATGACCCTGACTGCGTCAACGGCTATCTCATACTCAATCCGAGGACTGTCAACCTTCTCGCAAGGTGTATGGTCTCAGAGTATGCATCGAGGCTGTAACTGACTCTGCAGCAGATGTAGCGTAATAATAAAAATGATATATGCATGAGTGCATACAGATTGATTTTGTGGTAATATTCTAGTTGTAGAATATCGCGGTTCAGTATAATGGAGTTATCTTGAAGACGATCAACGTAGAAGCTAAGGTCAGCAATCTCGGAAAGGTTCTTTCTTTTATAGATCAGGAACTTGAAGATGCAGGCTGCGGGATGAAGACATCCCTGCAGATCAGTATTGCTGTGGAAGAGCTTTTTGTTAATGTCGCACATTATGCATACGCACCTGAAGAAGGCACTATTGAAATAGGCATTGAAATAACCAGGGATCCCGATTATGCAGAGATCACGCTCTCAGATACGGGAATACCGTATGACCCTCTTGCCAAGGATGACCCCGATGTATCTCTTCCTGCCGAAAAGCGCAGTATCGGAGGCCTTGGAATACTCATGGTCAAGAAGTCAATGGATACGATGACCTATGATTATGTAGACGGTCATAATGTGGTAAAGATAGGAAAATACTTCTGATTATCTGAACTGAATAAGTACATACAGAATATCAACTCCGGATGATCCGGTTAAGGAAAGGAAGGTCTTTAATGCTCAACATTAACAAGACACACGAAGGCAGCAAATTTATTGTAGCAGTTGAAGGAAGACTCGATACTACTACAGCTCCTGAGCTCGAAGCAGCTCTCAAGGAAGAAATCGATGGCGTTGAGGAACTCGTAATCGATCTCTCCAACCTTGAATACATTTCATCTGCAGGTCTGCGTGTTCTTCTCGCAGCTCAGAAGATCATGATGAAACAGGGAAAGATGATCGTTACCAACCCTAACGATGTCATCAGTGAGATCTTCGAGGTAACAGGCTTCCGTGATATCCTCACAATCGAGTAATATCCGGTAAGTATGATTCAGTCTGTCTGCTCTTATCAGGAGACGGATGGCGGCTTAGCCGTGTTATAATGCCTGAAAACAAATATCCCGCTTTTGCGGGATATTTCATTTGTTCAGATATTTAAACTGCGCGGGCAGCGATTATTCTATGCTCCGGATATCCGAGAATCCCCTTCCGACTCCCCATACCGAATTGACTCCTATTACAGCGACGAACGAGTTAGGATCGTTTCTTGCAAGATGCCTTTTGATGAGGAAGCTCTCACGAGGAGAACAGAGTATCTTGAGCTGTTTTCTCTTGTCTCCTGTATATTCACCGGTGATCTCAACGCTTGAAACGCCTCGTCCGAGCTCTTCCATGATGTACTCTGTCAGCGCATCAGGGTCTCCCGGTATTATCTCAAGCTCCACAATCCTTGTGGACAGACCGTACATGACAGCCTCGCCTACCTTCATGGATACGTAGATCGTAATGATGGCATAAAGAGCTATGTTGAGGCCGAGGACGACTCCGCTTGCGACCACGATCAGAGTGTTGATGGCAAAAGTGATATCGTTTATCGCCAGGTGCGGCATCCTCTTGTACTTTATGACCTTGGCAAGAGAATCCGTGCCGCCTGATGAGAATCCGGCTTTGAACGTAAGGCCGTTCGAGGCCCCCATCACTACGCCTGTGAACACTGCGGCGAGCAGCTTGTCATCAGTGACGAACTGTATGCCGGATATTTCTATCAGGAACATTATCGCCGGATAGGCAAGCGACATCATGATGATCTTACGCAGCTCTTTGAATCCGAGAGACAGCCACACTATGGCTGCTATAACCATCGAAAATGCATAGTATATAAGCGAATAGTTCCATCCGGTGTAGTTCTGCACGATCCTGGCTATTCCTGTGATGCCGCCGAATGTAAGCCCGTTAGGAAGCATTATGGATACTGTTGCAAAAGAGCCTATAACAGCAGCGGTAAGCGCCATTATGATGCTGCCGGCCCTCGCCTGGAACTTCGTCTTTCCCTTGAGCTCAGGGTCATTGGCAGCTATCCTGTTGGCCTTAAGGCTCTCGTGCTCCTGCTTTGCAAGCGCCTTGTCAAGAGACGACATGCTGTCTTTGGAGCTTTGCACGTCTTTTTTCTTCTTTTCAGCCTTTTTCAGTTTTTTTATATTCCCGGCTCCGGTGACTCTGGAGCCCTCTTCTCTCTTCTCTTCCATTCCTATAACTCTCCCCCGTCGTATTCTCTTCCGAACACATCCACGGCAATCAGTCTGACTCTGCCCGGTGCTATGATGACAAATTCAGAGCACGGATCATCTATCACGCTCCTGCATCTGAAGCTGCCGTCATAATCCGTATCAGCCATGATGTAATCAATAAGCTGCATCGGCTGAGCGGAAACAGCATCCTCGATATACTGCCTGTCACGCACCTGTATGTATCCTGTATCTATATCCGGTGCAAAATCCGTGACGGACGCCCTGATCAGTCTGCTGCCGTTTTCAAGCCGCTCTTCTGAGGCGGAAATATCTATCCTTCCGGCAGTGCCGTCCGCCTGCGGAGCATTCGAACTGAAGTCAGCTCCTTTCGCCAGAAGGCGCTTCCTTGCAAGCGATACCGCCAGCTTTTCATTATCACAGCCAGCCCATCTGCGGCCGAGCGATTCAGCCGCTTCAAGGAAACTTCCGCTTCCGCAGAAGAAGTCCCCCACAAGGTCTCCTTCCTCTGATGAAGCCTCGATTATTCTTTTCATGAGTTCAAGCGGCTTCTGAGTCGCATACCCGTTCCTTTCAGACGAAGTCCGCCCGACCATATCGACATTCCACACATCCTTCATGTTGACCAGGGTGTACCAGCCGTTCTCATCGCTGTATTCCCTGACACCTTTGAAGTTGTACGGCTTGAAGCCCCTGTTGTATGACTTCTCCTCAGGTATGTCGATATAATATCTGCTTCCCTTGCTGTATACAAGTATTGTGTCGTGTTTTCTTGAAAAGTGCTTCTTACCCGATCCCCCGGACTTGTAACACCATACGATCTCGTTGACAAAGTTCTTCTCGCCCATGAGCTCGTCTAGCACAAGCCTTATGTAATGAGAGGAATGCCAGTCAAGGTGCACCCACAGAAGCCCGTCGTCAGCCATGAGTACCTTCATGAGAAGAATCCTGACTGTCATGTTCTCTATGTAGCACTCAAGGCTCCTCTCGAATCTGTCATCAAACGCCAGGTGTCTTATCCTGTGACGGTCCCCGTCCGCACCTGTGATGCTTACCGAGGCATTGAACTTGGATTTTGTGAAGAACGGCGGATCGATATATATCGCCCTGAAGCATCCGCTGTAACCGTCAGCTATAAGCTGCTTCATGAAATCAATATTGTCGCACAGCGAAAGTACAGAAGCCGCATGCGAAGCCTTCCCGGCGTCATCCTCTTTCCCGTCTCCTTTCGCAGCCCTGTTTTTCTCTATCTCTTCCGCTATTATCCGGTACTGCTCTTTACCGGCCCTGAGCCCGCCTGTCACCTGATCAAGTACACTCATGTCTTCCACCCTTATCAAAAAAACAGAGCCCCGGATCATATACCCGGGGCCTTAAGTCAATAATATCAGTTGAGAACCTCGATATTGTCGAAGTCAACACCGATCATTTCCTCCAGCTCTGCGCTGACGCTGAGTACGAAGTCAATGCCGGACTCCTTGGAGATTACCTTGATCTTCTCAATGAAGCTTGGAAGGATCTCAAGGGCAAAGTCTCTGTGTCTCATGATACCGTCCAGGAAGATCGTCTCAATATCATTGTCTGAACTCATGATGCCGAAAAGAAATCCGATATATTCATCTTCATTGGTGATATGAGGAAAGTCCTCCATGCATACGACTCTGATCTTATAATCAAGGTCATATATAAGTCTTGAGTTCTTGTTGATGAAAACGATGCTTCCCTTGGCTGTCTGAACTGTTCCGTTGGCCAGTTCGATCATCCTCTTGGTCTTACCGCTTCCCTTGTGTCCTATTAACAGCTTCACCATAAGCTGAAACCTCCTGTATATACTATTTATTATCGATTTTGTCTGAAATTGTTGAGTCCATTCTACCACACAGACCTGACCCATTCAACCGATTTGGACGCAGTAATTTGTGTGTTTTGGACGCATTTTCTGTGTGCTTTTGGTAATGACTACCTGAGTGATTCAAGCCTTGCAACGACTGTCTCAAGCATTTCCTTATACTTTTCGCCCTTGCTTCTTTCCTCTTCAACAACAGCAGCCGGAGCCTTGGATACGAAGCCCTGATTTGCGAGTTTTTTCTCGACTCTCATGACTTCTCCTTCAAGTCTCTTCTTCTCTTTTTCAAGACGCTCGATCTCTGCTGCTCTGTCTACGAGTTCATCAAGTGGAACGAGGATGTCGCCGCCGGTGATGACCTGCGACATAACATCATCAGGTGCCTCTGCGGATGCAGATTCAACCGTTATGCTCTCAACGTTGGCTATCTTGCAGATGTGGCTTGTGACTGCCTCAATGTTGTCTGCGAGAGTATCGGTTCTGACTATGACGCTTACCTTTCTTGAAGGTGCTGCTTCAGCCTCGACTCTGATAGCTCTGACAGCCTTGATTATCTCCATTGCAGTCTCGATCCTTGCAGCTGCTTCGCTGTAATCCATCGAAGCATCATACTCAGGCCATCTGTCTCTGATGAGAAGTCCCTCAGGATTGTCTGCGGTCTTTTCCTCTGCAGGCAGGTAGCTCCAGATCTCCTCAGTGATGAATGGCATATACGGATGCAGGAGCCTGAGAAGATCCTTGAGGGTCTTCTGCAGTACGAATCTTGCAGTCTTCTTGTCTTCCTCGTCGTCGCCGTAGAGTCTGCCCTTTACAAGCTCGATGTACCAGTCGCAGTAAACGTCCCAGATGAGCTCGTATATCTTCTGTCCGGCAAGGCTTGTCTCGAACTTTTCAAGATCTGAAGTGATCTCCTTAACGCCTTCGTTGATCTTGGAGAGGATCCACTTGTCCTCGTCTCTGAGAACAGCAGTCTTCTCGTCTGCCATAGGCAGGAACTCACCGTCTTCGCCCTGCAGGTTCATGATAGTGAATCTTGAAGCGTTCCACAGCTTGTTGGCAAAGTTTCTTGCCGCCTCTAGCTTGGCTCTTATGAATCTCATGTCGTTACCAGGCGAGATACCTGTGGCGAGCATGAACCTGAGAGCATCAGCTCCGACCTCATTTATAACCTCGAGCGGATCGATACCGTTTCCGAGCGACTTGGACATTTTGCGTCCCAGCTCATCTCTTACAAGTCCGTGGATATACACGTACTTGAACGGGATCTCTCCCATAGTGTACAGACCGGAGAATACCATTCTTACTACCCAGAAGAAGATGATATCGTAGCCTGTGACCATGACGTCGTTAGGATAGAAATACTCAAGTTCAGGAGTCTTCTCAGGCCATCCGAGTGTTGAGAACGGCCAGAGTGCTGAGCTGAACCACGTATCGAGTACATCCTCATCCTGGTGGAAGTGTCTGCCGCCGCACTTAGGGCAGACTTCCGGCATCTTGCTGTCTACAACTACCTCGCCGCAGTCGTCGCAGTAGTATGCAGGGATCCTGTGTCCCCACCACAGCTGTCTTGAGATGCACCAGTCATGGATATCGTAAAGCCAGTTAAGGTAAGTCTTCTCATATCTCTTAGGAACGTATACCAGCTCGCCGCCTTCGGACTCTGCCGCCTTGATAGCAGGCTCTGCGAGAGTCTTCATAGCTACGAACCACTGGTCGCTGATCCTCGGTTCTACTACTGTATGACATCTGTAGCACTTTCCTACAGGGATGATCAGGTCGTCGATCTTGACAAGATATCCGGCATCCTTGAGGTCCTGTACCCATGCCTTACGGCACTCATAGCGGTCCATACCCTCATACTTGCCTGCAAGTGCTGTCATCTTAGCGTGCTCATCGATGCAGGAAAGGCTTGCGTCGAGGCCGTGTCTCTGGCCTACCTCGAAGTCGTTCATGTCGTGAGCCGGTGTGATCTTTACAGCACCGGTACCCTTTTCAGGATCAGCATGCTCGTCAGTGATGACCGGGATCTCTCTTCCTACGAGCGGAAGGATGACTGTTTTGCCCACGAGATGAGCGTATCTCTCGTCTCCCTCAGCAACAGCGATAGCGATATCCGCAAACATGGTCTCAGGACGTGATGTAGCGATGGTGATACCTTCGCCGCCGTCAGCTGCAGGATATCTGAAATACCAGTAGTGGCCGTCTATATCTTCGTGCTCGACTTCTGCATCAGAAAGAGTGGTCTCGCAGCTCGGGCACCAGTTGATGATCCTGTCGCCCTTGTAGATGAGGCCCTTCTTATACAGGCTGATGAACATCTCGTTGACTGCCTTGTTGCAGCCCTCGTCCATCGTGAATCTCTCTCTTCTCCAGTCGCAGGAGTCACCGAGCTTGCGGCACTGGCGTGTGATGCGTCCGCCGTATTCTCTCTTCCACGCCCATGCGTGCTCAAGGAACTCCTCACGGGACATATCGTGCTTGTCGATACCCTTCTCCTCGCGGAGCTTCTCAACTACCTTTACCTCGGTAGCGATGCTTGCGTGGTCAGATCCCGGCAGCCAGAGTGCCGAATATCCCTGAAGTCTCTTCCATCTTGTGAGAATATCCTGAAGTGTCTGGTCAAGTGCGTGACCCATGTGCAGCTGTCCTGTGATGTTAGGAGGCGGCATTACGATAGTGAACGGTTTCTTGTCCTTATCGATATCTGCATTGAATGCGCCCTTTTCCTCCCACATCTCATAGATGCGGTCTTCGAACTGCTTAGGATCGTAAGTCTTTGCTAAGTTCTTCATACAGTGTTGTCTCCGTTATATATAGTGAATTAATAGTTGCTGTACTCGCTCTCATCGTTGAGGACTTTGTGTCTTACTCTTGAAAGGCGCTCGTCTACGTTGTGCAGAGTCTCAGCACACTCCTTAAGTGTATCCACGATTTCCTGTGAGAGTTTGCCTTTGTTCTTATATCTCAGTTCGTGTTCAAGACTTGCCCATGCATCCATGGCTATGCTCCTGAACTGCACCTCAACAGGCACCATTTTCTTCCTGTTGACCAGGTACACCGGAACAGCGATAACTATGTGCAGGCTGCGGTATCCGCTCGGCTTGGGATTGTTGGTATAATCCTTTTCCCTGATGAAGGAAATGTCCTCCTGATCGATCAGCAGTCTTGCCATCGTCCTTAGGTCTTCCTCGTAGTTGCATACCACCCTGACACCGGCGATATCGAGGATCTCTCTTTTGATCTCATCGATATTATTGATAGGATCTTCGATGCCGTATCTCACAGCCTTCTCCATGATGCTCTCGATCGTCTTGAGCCTTGAGTGGACGTGGTGTATCGGCATGTATGAGTGCTTCTTGTCAAAATCATCAGAGAGTATCTGAAGCTTGGTCTCGACCTCTCTTATTGCGGACTGATACAGCAGGCTCAGGTCATCGATAGCGTCCTGAAGCTCTTCATCAGTGCCCCTGTACTCCGGCATTTTCTCGCGTACTCTGTCGGCGTAGTAGTATCTGAACGACATTTTAGTGTTATCTCCTTCTGTCTTGAATAATAACCGTTTAATTATAGCACAACGATCTGTCATATTCACCAACAAAATACCCCGGATGCGCGCATTTTCTGCGGTTCCGGGGCATTATTCATTGATAGTTTACGGATAATCTTTTACGGGATTATCTTGCGAAAGGCGCTGTCTCTTCCTTTACGAACTCAGCTGTCTCATCATCAAGCAGCGGAACGAGAGTTTCTCTTACCCAGCTGTGGTAATTGTTGAGCCATTCGAGCTCCTCATCTGACAGAAGAGATACGTTGATAGCTTTGCGCTCGTATGGCACGCATGTAAGAGGCTCATTGATGACATGTCCTTCTCCATCGTCTTTGAAGAGAACGAGATTCTCGATCCTGACGCCGAACTTTCCGTCGATATATACACCCGGCTCATTTGACATGATCATTCCGGCTTTGATCTCGATTGGCGTCGGAACTCTTCTGAGCACGTTAGGTCCCTCGTGGACTCCGAGAACATGGCCTACGCCGTGGGAAAGACCGTGCTTGAAGTCAAGGCCGACATCTCTGAGAGGCTTTCTTGCAACAGCGTCAAAATCAACGCCGGTCATATCCGAAGTGATTTTGCACAGCGATACATCGATGTGTGACTTGAGTACATATGTATAGTCGTCGATCATCTCCTGTGTAAGAGGACCTACGGCGACAGTTCTTGTTATATCGGTAGTGCCGTCTGTGAACTGTGCGCCTGAGTCGAGAAGCAGGAATCCTTCAGGCTCTACCACGACATCTGATTCAGGTGTAGGTTCATAGTGGATTATAGCGCCGTGCGGGCCGTATCCGGAGATGGTTGCGAACGACAGGTCGAAGCACCCTTCCTGCTCGAATCTGAGCTCTCTGAGCTTGTCAGCTACCCCGATCTCAGTCAGGGTCTCCTTGTCGACAGTATCCTTGAGCCACTTGATAAGCTTTGTTACTGCAACACCGTCCTTGATATGCGCTTTCCTGGAGCTTGCAATCTCAGTCTCATTCTTGATTATCTTCATGAGTGCTACAGGTGTAAGAGCATCGTGCAGCTTCATTCCTTCAGGTATGCTGAGGTAAAGCGCGTAGTTGACTGAGCCTGAATCAAGCCAGAGAGTCTTGTCTTCAGGAAGACCAGCTACATCCTTATAGATGTCGTTATAGTCATGCACCTCTACAAATTCCAGATGCTGCGGAAGGCCGTTTTTCAGAGCTCCGTCCATGACATAGAGACTTACACTGTCCTCAGTGAGGATAGTATAAGCGAAGAATACAGGTGTATAGAGGATGTCTGCGGCACGCAGATTGAAGAGCCATGCGGACTCCATGAGGTCCGTGATCAGAAGATAATCAGTGCCGGCCTTCTTCATCTCGTCTCTTACAGCAGCTATCTTATCCTCTGCGCTGATACCTGCGGATGTCAGAGGCAGTTCATAGATTTCAGTAGGTTTGAGTTCAGGCCTTGTTTTCCATATGCGGTCAACGAGATCCTCATCCCACTTGATCATGACATTGTCAAAATCCTTAAATATCTCATGTGCAGTCGCATCAAAGCTGCCCGGGACAACTCTGCCATCAAACCCGAGCGTGAAGCTCTCGCCCGGATCTTCCTCATTGTGTTTTCTTACCAGATCCGTCAGGAATTCTCCAACAGTCGGGACTCCAGGTTCAGCCATTCTCATGAGCTCGATCTCAGTTCCGGCGAGCTGCTCCTCTGCCTGAAGGAAGTATCTTCCGTCAGTCCAGACCCAGGCTCCGTCCTGAGTAACGATAAGTTCACCGGACTCGCCGGTAAGGTTAGTCATGAATGCGCGCGCCTTAAAATAATCATTTACATATTCTGAGCTGTGAAAGTCTCCTGACGGAACATAGTAGGCATCTATGCCTTTTTCAGCCATAAGTTTTCTCAGTTCAACGATTTCCTTCTTCATTGCATTAACTCCTATTATATTTATTACCTGTGCCCCTTCTTTTAACAGACTTTACTGTTCAAGGAGCTTTACAAGATTTTCTTCAGAATAACGTTTGAATCTCAGGCCCTTCTTTACGGTCGCGCCTTCTGCATTGCGCTTGATCTCATCTACGGCCTCAGTGATCTGGATGCCGCCGCTGGTGCAGAAAGGATAAACGGTCTTCCCCTTCAGATCATTCTCCCTGATAAATGAAATAACGGCCTTAGGACAGGTCCAGAACCAGATCGGGAATCCTACGAGGATTCTGTCATAAAGTGCAAGATCCTGTTTCCCGTTCTTGAGT
Source organism: Anaerovoracaceae bacterium (assembly GCA_040308005.1). Classification (GTDB taxonomy): domain Bacteria; phylum Bacillota; class Clostridia; order Peptostreptococcales; family Anaerovoracaceae; genus Crickella. The sequence goes on from JAWRIG010000020.1 coordinate 47,615, forward strand.
TCTACATCAGTATTGCCCTCTATCTCTACTTTTGCCCTGGCAAGAGTCTTGAAATAGGATTTCGGATAAGGCGTTGACGGAATGAGTTCCACTACCTTGTCGCCCTCCTCGACCGGGAATTTTTCAACTAATTTCCTGGTAACTCCTGTATGTGAAAAATAAATAACAGCTGTTTTTTCTCCGAACATATAATTCACCACGGCCGCCCGTATTCCGCACAGCATTCAGATTCACAGTTGCTTTACCCGAAAACAACTGATTCTAAGCAATAACCTGCCGCATTACACGGCAGGTTATATTATACATCATTCTGAGTATTAATATTACTCCATTGCTTCAAGCTCAGCTCTCTGCTCTTCAGTACCATTGACCATAGCTTCGAACTTATTCTTGAAGAAAATCATCAGTGCGCCGGATGCGAATACAATGATTGCAGCGATCAGGAATGAACGCGAGAAGTTAACTCTCATTGCATTGTACAGAGGTCCGTATGCAAGTCCTGCGAAGAAGATGATGAACGGCCAAGCTCCGAGGAGTGTACCGAGGTACTTCTTAGGTGCATACTCACTGATGAATGAGTTTCCGAGTGGCGAGAACAGCATCTCACCAACAGACATCAGGATAGCTGTGAGGATGATGATCCATACGCCTACAGGCTTGCCTGTGCTGTTGTAGATTCCAGCGCCTAATACCATCATAGCAACTCCGAGTCCGAGGAGCATGATACCAAGAGCTGTCTTGGTCATCATTGAAGGGTCCTTGCCCTTCTTGCTGAGTTTGTTCCATACTGCAGCCATTGTAGGTGCGAGGATGATGCAGAGCAGTCCGTTCATTGAGTCGAACCAGGCTGTAGGCATCTCGAAGTTAGCTCCGAGGTTCCAGTTAGCCCATCCCATACCACCTTGTGATGCAGGACCGAACTCATAGTATACAGGCATGTACAGCAGGTACCAGAACAGCCAGAACAGTCCGGAAAGGAATGTCAGGATCAGGATAGCAACGACTCTGTTCTTCTCGAGCTTTGTCAGAGGTCTCTTGTCCTTTTCAACATTTGCAGATTCGATATTCTCGCTTCTGTTGTCGATGAGGAACGGCTTCTTACCAGCGTCTCCGAGGTATTTCATTCCGAAGAGCCACCATGCAGCGTCAAGCAGCATGAATGCAGCGCATGCAAGGAACATTGGTCTGAATCCAGGGCCTACAGTTCCGATCAGTGCGAGGAATGTTGTTCCTACGAATGATCCGATGTTAACGAACATGTACTGGAGTGAGAATGCAGTTGTAAGTGTGTCCTTGTCGTTATCGAACTGTCTTCCGTTGATACCGGAAACGTTACCCTTGAAGAATCCTGTACCTACAGCAAGCAGGATGATAGCCAGCCATACTCCGCCGGCACCCTGTGCTCTGGAGATTGCGAACCAGCCTGCAGCCATCAGGACTTCGCCCAGTGGTACGAGCAGTCTCGGAGCAACCCATCTGTCAGCGATGAATCCGCCGATGATAGGTGTGATATAGGTCCATGCTACGAACTGTGATGAGAACATAGCACCCTGCTCAGTTGTAAGTCCGAGTCCGCCGTTAGCAGCTTCAAGTACAACGAATACAGCGATTCCCCACTTGCCGCCGTAGTATGCAAGTCTCTCGAATGTGAATGTGAGACAGCATACGATGAAGCCAAATGGGAACTTCTTAAGTTGTTCTAACATTTTACTTCCTCCATATAAAATTCTAAAAAATATATTTAAACATACGGTATGTATGTATAAATATCTGACTGATCAGCAGATCATTCTGCTAACTCAAGTCCGGTCTTTTCCGAAAGCAGCTTTGCCACTTTACGGCCGTTTTTCGCAGCATCATTGAATGGAATAACGAAGCCTTTGTCTCCGTCTGTAAAAACAAACAGGCGGTCTTCTGATCTGGCTATCGAATTGATGCTGCTGTATGGTGTCGTATCTGTATAGCTTCCGCTGATCTCTGTTATCCCGTCTTCACCGAAGTCCAGTACAGATGACTCCCTGTACGGGCAGCGTCCGCTTCTCTTTTTCTTGTAAAAATCTCTTCGTATATTGCTCTTCAGCATTTCCGGCACTCCGATCACCCATATTACCGAAGCAGCTGTGAGCGTGATCAGCTCTATGATGAGTGCTTTCGTGCTTGCGTGAAAAGCGATAAATGCAATTATCATAGCTGCGGAAATAAGCGGCAGAGTCAGTCTCTGAAGGAGCACAGTCCTCTTTCCCTGCTTGCTGTGAGTCAGCTGATATTCACTGAATTTCAGATAATCCGTGTCCTTGAGTTTAACGTGTACCTTCAACTGATCACACCTCTGGCTATATGCCCTGCGATATAGACCGCAGTATAAATTGCATTCTGAAAACGTGATTACTTTATCACAATTTTTTCACGCTGTACACACTTTTTTGAAGATTTTTGACCCTTCTTCATTTTTTGTTAAGCAAAACAAAATGCCGCCTTAAATTGGTGTATAAGTACATTTTTTGGCCAGTTCATTGCAGCATTTTTAATCTTTTATTCAATTAAATGATCTGTATCCCTGATCAGGCAGGCACAGATTCGTGCTGTTCCTCATGTCCGTCGTGACGGTCCTTGAGAGCCGGTGCATATTCTTCATTTCTGAAGAACCAGGTGAATCCGTTTCCGTTGATCTCGCTCATATTTGTGATCGTGATGAACGCCTTGCTGTCTATAGCTGTAACAGCTCTCTTGATCCTGTTGAGGTTGCGTGTGCTTGCAGCACAGTAGATGACCTGTTTCTCATCATGCATATATCCGCCTACTGCCTTGAGGAGCGTTGTGCCGAACCTCATGCTCAGCAGCTTTTCATTGACTTCAGGAACATTGTCAGTCCATATCATCAGCTGTACTCCGCCCTGCTCCATGACGATGAGCTTGTTCATTACAACGCTGTAGATAAGAGCGTACAGGATACCGAGGATGACTCCGTTAGTATCGGTTACCGGTATCTGAAGAAGGAATACGAATACATCGATTGTGTACAGCATCGGCGGTATCTTCCAGCCTAGCTTGCGGTTCAGTATGATCGGAGGGATATCTGTTCCCCCGGTGGATCCGCCGACCCTTATTACCAGACCGAGGCCTATGCCGTTAAGAACTCCCGCGCAGATCGCAGCCAGGAGCGGATCATCCACAAGGTGCTGAAGACTGTCGATTCTCTGGAATAATCCGAGTGCTGTCGGATATACGAAAGTGCCGATAGCGACCGATGCGGCGAATTTGTGGCCCAGCATTATCCACCCGATTATAAAGAGAATAAAGTTGAAGGCTCCTACTACTACAGATACGCTGATGCCTGTATAGAAGTTGACCATCCTGCCGATACCGCTCATGCCGCTTACTACCATTCCGAACGGCAGAGCAAAGCATCCGAGTGCAAAAGCGCATATGATGTTGCCCGCGACCATCTGCACTGCTTCCGATATCAGTTTTTTATCTTTTAATAACTTGCTCATTTTATGAACACTCCCTCCACTAAGTCTTACGACTTCAGTATCGTAACTCCGGTTGAAAACCGATTCAACCCATGTACGTCAATTAGTTCACAAAATGAGCTGTTTTTTGAATTATTATGTGAAAACCAACAAGTAATTAAGCGCAGATTTGTTATATTTTGTTTTCGCATTATAAATAATGCGTATTATGTCTACTCTTCGAGCAGTAAGAGCTCATGTCCGTCCACCCTGTCCTTCAGTGCAGGCTCATATACCTCGCCGCCGAAGTCCCAGGTGAAGCCGTTCCCGTTGATCTCGCTCATGCTGGTGATCGTAATGAAGGCCTTCGGATCGATGTTGAGAACAGCTCTCTTGATCCTGTTGAGATTGCGGTTGCTCGCAGCACAGTAGATGACTTCCTTATCTTCTCTCATATACCCGCCTCTTGCCTTGAGAAGCGTCGTGCCCATATCCATGCTCAGGAGCTTCTCATTTACAGCAGGCAGATCATCCGTCCATATCATCATCTGGATACCGCCCTGCTCAAGGAGTATGATCCTGTTCATTACGATGCTGTATATGAGAGCATACAGAATGCCGAGAATAATACCGTTAGTGCTCGTAACAGGTATCTGTATCAGGAATATGAGTATGTCGAGTGCTGACATGACCGTCCCTGTCTTCCAGCCGAACTTGTGATTGAGGATGATAGCAGGAATATCTATTCCGCCTGTCGAGCCGCCTATCCTTATAACCAGGCCGAGCCCTACTCCGTCGAGCACTCCTGCGCATATAGCCGCAAGCAGCGGGTCATCAACAAGATGCTGAAGAACCTCAATGTGCTGAAACACTCCGAGGAAGAAAGGATATGCGAAAGTGCCTATCGCTGTGGAAGCGGCGAACTTCTTTCCGAGCATGACAGCTCCCATCAGAAAGAATGCTACGTTGATGACCGCGACCGATACTGTAATGCTTATCCCCATGCTTTCCTTAAGCATTCTTCCTATGCCGCTGACGCCGCTGACTACCATGTTGTAAGGCAGCGCAAAACATGCCATTGAAAAAGCGCATATCGCGTTTCCGACTATCATCTGTCCGAGTTCAAAGACAGCCTTCTTTGTTACTTTAAGTTTCATATATTCTTATACCCTCCACGTGACCAGGGCCGGAAGCAGCTTATCTGCATAACAGCCCGGATCCGAATCACAAATAATCGCAAAGAATAAGAGGAGTCCCGAAGACTCCTCTTGCCTTGGTGGCCTATATTGGACTTGAACCAATGACCTACAGGTTGTCACCCTGTCGCTCTCCCAACTGAGCTAATAGACCGCTACAACGCATATATTAACATATCGCATTTGCGGTTTCAACACCTATATTTTCAATATGTCATTACCTTTTCGATGGTATTCACAAGCTTCTGAAGCCCCTCTCTGTCTTCTTCGCTGAACCTTGCAAGCAGCGGACTGTCAATGTCGAGCACCGCTCTGACAGCTCCGTTATGATGTACCGGAAGCACGATCTCCGAGTTGGATGCGCAGTCGCAGGCTATATGTCCCGGGAATTTGTGCACATCATCTACCAGCTGCACTTCATCCTTCTCCCAGGCAGTGCCGCATACCCCTCTGCCCTTTTCGATCCGCACGCATGCTGTTTTGCCCTGGAACGGTCCAAGCAGCAGAGCGCCGTCTCTTACAACATAAAAACCTGCCCAGTTAAGATCAGGCATCGCATCATAGAGTATTGCGGATATGTTCGCCATAAGAGGCACCCAGTCGGCAGATTCTTCGGCAAGCGCCTCAGTCTGCCTGCAGATAAGATCATAATCAACCATGAGAATTATCACCTGAAAAATATGCACAGTTCTACTTAATTATTCGAAGTAACTATCAGATTCCAAGCGCATCCTTGGCAAGCTTGTCTGCGAGCTCGTTATACTTGTTGCCTGCATGCGCTGTGACCTTCACAAAGCTTATTTTCATCACCGTGCGGGCTTTTGCGATAAAGCGCGCATATGCCTGTGTCATAGGATTGTTTGCCTTCCAGAGGCCGTCAGCCCATTTTCCGACGCCTTCGTAGTCGTGATATATCTCCACTTCAGGTATGCCCTGTCTCATGCAGAAATCCACTGCCATCTTGGCGCCCATTATCTCGCCTGCGATATTCCTCTGCTTTGCCATCTCTGCATCATCGAAGGCCTGCTTCAGCTCTCTTGTCGTCACTTTGCCCTCTGCATCAGTCCTGACCATGACAACACCGCAGGAGAACCTCTCCGCTGCTGCATCAAAGCTTCCGTCAACATAGGCTCTGACGCCTTCAGGAAATCTTTCTTCTGCAGCCTCAGTGCCTGCTCCTGTGAGCCCGAGGTAAGCCGCAGCATCTGAATGATCCGCGAAGCTCTTGTACTCGGCTCCCGGAAAGCCGTCAACCTGCGCCTTGCAGTCGTCCCAGGTCATGTAGATTCCCGGAGTGCGTCCTTTCTTTACAGCATATACCTTTTTCTTAGCCATACCGCCGGCTCCTTTATCAGCTGTTCCGGCGCCGCCCCACGCGGCTCTTCCGGACTCTTTTTCTTCTTCAAACTTCTTCAGGAAAGACCTTCTGTGGATCGGTGTGTATCCGATGGTCCTGAGGCCTTCATAGTGCTTCGCAGTTCCGTAGCCCTTGTTTCCGGCAAAGTCGTATCCCGGATAGACTTCATCCATCTCGGTCATGTAGTTGTCTCTTGCGACCTTGGCTACAATGGATGCAGCTGCTATGCTGAGGCTCTTCTCATCTCCCTTGATGATCGATTCTGTCTCTATGCCTGTATCGAGCTTTACAGCATCGATGAGCAGCATGTCAATGCCCCTTCCGCTGTCATCTGCAGCACAGAGCTTCTCATTGCAGGATTCTATCGCCCGCTTCATGGCATTCTTCGTAGCCTCTAGGATATTTATATCGTCTATCTCTGTATTGTCTGCGATCCCGATCCCGTAAGCAACGGCCTTTTCCCTGATGATATCCGAAAGCTCCTCTCTCTTCTTTGCAGAGAGCTTCTTGGAGTCATTGACTCCCGGGATATCCCATTCATCAGGGAGAACTACGCAGGCAGCGTAAACAGGTCCGGCAAGAGGGCCTCTTCCGACCTCATCAATACCGGCGATATATTTATGCCCCTGGGATCTCAGTTCATCCTCATGCGCCTTCATCTCAGCGAGCTTCTTTATATCTCTTTCAAGTCTTTCCGCTTTAGTCATATTAACATCTGCAGGGAGCGTTCCCCCTGCAGTATTATCCTCTATGCCTGCTCCAGTGTTATCCTGCCTATCTTTCCGCCCCTGAACTCATCGAGCACGGTGCGCCCGGTGCGCTCGTAGTCAATGCGCTTTCCGGACATCAGAAATCCTCTCTTCACAGCAATATTGTCCATGTTCTCTATTGCCTGCTCAGACACTTCATCGAGCTTATAGCGCTCCTGCAGCTTGTCAGGATATCTCTCGCCGAGGACTCTTATGAGCTCAAATCCGAGGTCCTGCACACCAAGTATATCATCCTTGATGCTGCCGCAGAATGCCAGATTGAGTCCGACATCCGGGTCTTCGAATTTAGGCCACAGTATTCCCGGTGTATCGAGAAGCTGCATACCGTTAGGAAGAGTCAGCCACTGCTTGCCCTTGGTCACGCCCGGCTTGTCTCCCGTAACTGCCGACCTCCTGCCCGTGAGGCGGTTGATAAGAGATGACTTTCCTACGTTAGGGACTCCCACGATCATGATGCGGAGCGGTCTTTTGATGGATTTCTCGGCATTCCGGCTCTCCTGCTCCTCTTCAAGCGCTTTAATGAGTTTCTTGATGTTCTCTCCCGACTGAAGATTGAGGTCCATTACGCGCACAACGCCGTCTTCTCCTGACAGGCGCTCTCTCCAGCGTGCGGTCTCTTCAGGATCAGCGAGATCGGCTTTGCCAAGAACGATAAAACGCCTCTTGCCGCCGACCAGCTCTGCTATGATGGGATTTCTGCTGGACACAGGAATACGGCTGTCGATTATCTCGATAACAGCGTCGACAGCTTTGAGGTTTTCCCTGATGAGTTCACGGGTCTTCTTCATGTGACCCGGATACCAGTTTATATTTTCAATCATCTGTTAATAAATGCCTTTCAGATTCATTTTGCGGCGCTGCGTGCCGCATGTTTTATTATATATCATCAGAACGCAGAAAAGAAAAAATGCATACCGTGGATGAATCCGCAGTATGCATTGTGATCACTTTTATTACTCAGCGCTCTTGATTCTGGCTGCCTTACCGGTTCTCTGACGCATGTAGTTGAGCTTAGCTCTTCTGACTCTACCCTTCTTAACTACTTCGATCTTCTCGATTCTTGGTGAGTGAAGCGGGAATGTCTTCTCTACGCCGATTCCGTTTGACAGTTTTCTTACTGTGAATGTCTCGTTAACGCCGCCGTGCTGTCTCTTGAGTACGTATCCTTCGAATACCTGGATTCTTTCTCTCTGGCCCTCGACGATCTTTACGTGTACACGCAGTGTGTCACCAACGTTGAACTGCGGGATGTCTTCCCTTCTGTAATCCATTGTGATCTGGTCTAAAATATTCATGTTATTCTCTCCTTCCTCTCATGACGTTCTTGAGGAATACAGACCGATCATTGTCTGCCCCAGAGGACCGCCCGTAATAACAACTGCTGTCAGACCGTGCTCGCCACATGCCAAAACACTACGCCGGCCAGTCGCACAGCTCGATTAGAATATCACACGCAAAGTGCGAATTCAAGCACTTTTTCAGATTTTTTTATGCTCTCGGGTGTGTGCGGTTGAATACATCCTTGACGTGGATGTCCGTGACCGAGAGATAAGCGATGCCGACTGACATATCCTCAAATCCCATCAGCTCCTGAAGTGTCTTGAGGTCTCCTCCGTTCTGGAGGATGTGTACGGCAAAACTGTCTCTCAGAATGAGCGGCGTCATGCGGTCTCCGAGACCGATCTCTGTGCCGTAGTCTTTGAGTATCTTCCAGATACCCTGCCTTGTGAGCGCATCGCCTCTGAGATTGATGAACACATAGTCATCTTCCTCATGAGGTCTTCCCCTGAGCTCATCATACGCTTTGTCAAAATACTCTGTCATAGCAGCTCTTGCGTATCTTCCCAGCGGAACTATCCTGCTCTCATCATTGGAATCCCTGAGTGTGACAAAACTCATGCGCAGGTTGACATCGCTGAATTTCAGCCTGACCACTTCAGTGACCCTTGCGCCGGTTCCGTACATGAACTCGAGAAGGGCTCTGTCCCTTATTCCCTTGCCCGAGTCATCCGGAAGCTCAAGAAGCTGCTCTATCTCCTCAACGGTGAGGTACTCTATCTGCCTCTTGTCTCCCTTGGCGGAGCGCACTCTTGTGAACGGATTACCGGTCCTCATCCCCTTCTGGATCTCGAACTCATAGTAATTCCTGATGGCTGAAATCTTGCGGTTGATAGTAGGCTTGGACTTATTGTCCCTGTTAAGCTCAAGCACATATGCGACCGCATCGCTGTCAGAGCATTCCGTAAGGCTCTCTACGCCTCTTCCTGCGAGGAATTTTTCAAACGCTCTGAGGTCTCTCTCGTATGCAACGAGGGTGTTTTCAGCTTTACGCTTTTCATTTCTCATGTATTCGATATAATCACGCATATCATATCTCCCCTGCCTGTCTGGCAAATAATATACCGATTATGGTTTTACTGTCCTGTATCTCGCCCCTGGTTATGAGTTCGATTATTTCGTCTGCGTCGATCCATTCAAGGTCGATGCATTCATCCCTGTCGAGGTGCTGCTCGCCCTTCACAAGGTCCTTGCATATGTAGATATGCAGATGCTCGTTCGAATAGCCGCAAGTAGGATAGAAGGAAATGAGATGCCTGACATCGCGGGCCGTGTATCCTGTCTCTTCAGCCAGCTCGCGCGCTGCCGTAACTTCAGGAGCCTCTCCCGGGTCAGCTTTGCCCGCCGGCAGCTCAAGGAAATCCGATTCCAGAGCCTTTCGGTACTGCTTTTCCATCAGGATCTTCCCGTCCTCTGACACCGCCACCATGATGGCGCCGCCAGAGTGCTCGACAATATCTCTTACAGCCTGCCCTCCGGCCGCCTCTACGATGTGCTTTCTCACCCTGAACACAGGGCCTTCATATACTATCTCGCTGCTTATTGTTTTCTCTTCAAATGACATTCCTGTCCGCCTTTCAGATCATGCGGAGTTCTTTTGCAAGTTCATACAGGAAGACGAGCTTCCATCTTTTCCACGTATTGGGATGGGCAAAATCATCAAAAGGTGTCTTTCCGATGATGTTGTCGAGTAATCCTTCGCGGTAAACTTCAGGCACTTTGTGTATCGCTGCCCGTATGCATTCAAGCTCGAAGGCCGCTCTTGCAGCCACATCGTCCGGAACCATTGCAGTTTCAGGCATACCGGTGAAATCCGTCTCCCCGTTCTCTCTGATGCTCAGCACTGCCGCGAGTTCTCCGAGTCTCTGTGAATCCCTTACAGTCCAGAGACATCTGTAATATACCTCTCTCGGAAGCTTTATATCCGCTCCCGCTGCATCCCTGTAAGTCCTCTTGCTTTCCATCGTATCTGTCTGCGGTCAGCAGTCTCCCCCGCTCACTATGGTCTGTGATATCTTGTGAAATCCCTGCGGTTGGCGAAGGTGTGAAAATCCGATCCCTTCGTCACTATGAGCCCGTTATCGCGGGCGTATTTTCTCAGGGTCTCCGCCTGCACATCATCTGCAGACGGGTGATAGCATTCCACTCCGTCAACACCGTACGACTTCATCTTATCGAGTATCGGGAAAAGCCTCTCAAGGAACTGGTTATACGTCTCATCAAGATGCCTCTGCTCCATCGGATGAGCCAGCACAGCAAGCCCTCCTGCCGCATGGATCAGCTCGATCACAGCCTGTGATGTCAGAGTCTTCTTGCGTATCCTTCTTATTTCAGGCTCCCTGAACACAGTGTTGAAAGCCTCCTGCGGTGATTCTATGTACCCCTTCTTAGCCATCACATAGGCAAATGTCGGCTTGCCTATGAATCTGCCGTCATTAACGCTGATTATCTCGTCTCTCGTTATAACAAAACCCATCCGGTTAAGCTCTGAGAGCATCGCTTCATTACGCGCCGCTCTTTCAAGAAGGATATTATCCAGGGCCTCACAGAGCACAGGGCTCTCATAGTCCAGGCCGTAGCCGAGAATGTGCATATCCCTGCCGAGCGGATCGACGGAATCGAACTCTATTCCCGGTATCATGGTTATTCCCTTTTCACGGGCAAAATCCATGCCTGACGCAGAGCCTTCTATTCCGTCATGGTCGGTTATCGCTATAAGCTCATAGCCGTCTGCCGCCCATCTACCGATCACTTCTTCAGGCGAAAGAGCTCCGTCTGAGTAGTATGTATGCAGATGGAGGTCCTTCTTTACATCTGATTCGAGCAGTGCTGCAAGTTCTTCCTTCTTGAGTTTATTTGCAGGGGACAATTGGAATACTTCCTTTCACTTTACAGTTTTAAGGTCATCAGAGGAGCTCAACGTCACTCTCGTCGAGGTAACTTACGTACGGAAGCCCTCTGAATCTCTGGTCATAGTCAAGGCCGTATCCGATAACGAACAGATCCTCAACCTCAAATCCTACGTAGTCAGCGTGAAGGTCAACAGTCCTTCTTGACTCCTTGTTGAGAAGTGTGCAGATCTTTACGGACTTAGGGCCTCTCTCCATGATCTTTCCGGTCAGATACTTGAGTGTATTTCCGGTATCGATGATATCCTCGACGATCAGAACATGCTTGTTGTACATGTTGATGCGAGGCTCGTAGGTGATCTTGACAACACCCGAGCTTGTCGTTGAAGAGCCGTAGCTGCTGGCTGTGATGAAATCGAGCTTCGTATCTACGGTGGTGTATTTCATGATATCGACGAGCCACGGAACTGATCCCTTAAGTGTTCCGAGTAAAATAACCTCTTCCCCTTCATAGTCCTTATCGATCTGCTTAGCGATCTCCTTAGCCCTTTTCGTGATATCCTCCTGTGAGAACAGCACCTTTCCGAAAACATGTTTTTCTGCCATTGCTACGCTCCTTATGGTGTGTTGGAAATAAATATGTTATCTGTCATCAGATGAGAGCAGCCGCTCTATCTCAGCGAGAAGCTCCTTCTCTCCCGTTTTCTTAAGAGCCGAGACCGGTATCACGATTCCGTCAGGGCCCATATCCAGAGTCTTTCTGATTTCCCTGATATTCTTAGCTCTTTCATTGCTGCTGATCTTGTCCGCTTTGGTCGCAGCTACGATACCGTCAAGGCCGTAATACTTAAGATAGTCATACATCTGTACGTCCTGCGCACTCGGCTTATGCCTTATGTCCACAAGCTGCACTACCTTTATCAGGCCTTCACGGTGCTCGAGATACGATTCCATCATCTCGCCCCACTTCTCGCTTTCGCTCCGGCTGATTTTGGCAAAACCATAACCCGGCAGGTCTACGATGCGGAATTCATACTTCTTCTCACCATCATCGCTCTTCGCAAGGCAGCGGTAAAAGTTGATGGTCCTGGTCTTGCCGGGGCTTCCCGATACGCGGGCGAGGCTCTTCCTGCCCGTTATCAGATTGAGAAGTGAAGATTTGCCTACATTCGACCTGCCCGCAAATGCGATCTCGGGCGTACCCTCCTGCGGGTACTGCGAGCGCTTCACAGCAACAGTTTCAAGTTCCGAATTGTTTATCTTCATAAATTACTTAATTACTACAGGGATCACCTGCTCGAAGTTCTCGACCGGTATGAACTCGATATGCTTCCTGACGGATGCAGGAATGTCCTCGAGATCAGGCACGTTCTCCTTCGGGATGATTATCCTTCTTATTCCCTGCCTGTAAGCGGCAAGGGCTTTCTCCTTGAGGCCTCCTATCCTGAGGATGTTGCCTCTCAGTGTGATCTCCCCTGTCATCGCAACTGTCTTGTCCGCCTTGCGGTCGGTCAGAAGCGAGAAGAGAGCTGTGCACATAGTTATTCCTGCCGACGGGCCGTCCTTAGGAGTTGCGCCCTCAGGAATGTGTATCTGGATGTCATAGTCTCTGAACATGTCCTTGCTGATCTTGTATGAAGCAGCTATGGACTTGATGTAGCCGAGAGCTGTCTGAGCTGACTCTCTCATTACATCACCCATCTGTCCGGTGAGCACCAGCTTGCCTGCGCCCGGCATTTTGACCGTCTCGATAGTCAGTGTGACTCCGCCTACGGATGTCCACGCAAGTCCTGTAGTAACTCCGACTTCAGGATCAAGCGAGCCTATGTCCTCAAGGAATATCCTCTTTCCGATGTACTTGTTAAGGTTCCTCGGAGTGACTATGTTCTTTTTCTGAGTGCCGCTGACGATGTTCCTTGCGGCCTTGCGGCATGCGTTGCCTATCTCGCGCTCGAGATTACGCACTCCGGCTTCTCTTGTATAGTACTCGATGATATCTCTGACGGCAGCCTCGGATATGCTCATCTGAGTCTTCTTGATGCCGTTTTCCTTCATCTTCTTAGGCACAAGATAGTCCATAGCTATCCTTACCTTTTCCTCTGCCGTGTAGCTCGAGAGCTCGATAACTTCCATTCTGTCGAGAAGAGGTCTCGGAATGGTCGAGGTCGTATTAGCCGTTGTGATGAACATGACCTTGGACAGGTCGAAAGGCACCTCCAGATAGTGATCGGTGAAAGTGCTGTTCTGCTCAGGGTCGAGGACCTCGAGCAGAGCGGATGCAGGGTCTCCCCTGAAATCACTTCCGATCTTATCCACTTCATCGAAGAGGAAAAGCGGATTGTTTGTTCCCGCCTCAACTATATTGTTGATGACTCTTCCCGGGATCGCTCCTATGTATGTTCTTCTGTGGCCTCTTATCTCAGCTTCATCTCTGACGCCGCCGAGCGACATCCTGACGAACTCTCTTCCTGTAGCCCTTGCTATGGATCTCGCGATCGATGTCTTTCCTACTCCCGGAGGTCCGACAAGGCAGATGATAGGTCCCTTGTTCTCCTTAGTGAGATGCTGAACGGCCAGGTTCTCAAGGATTCTCTCCTTGACCTTCTCAAGGCCGTAATGATCCTCATTGAGTATCTTCTCTGCTCTCTTTAAGTTGTTATTGACCTTCGAGGAGCTGTGCCATGGCAGGTCGAGGATGGTCTCGATATATGTCCTGCTGACATTGGCATCAGGGCTCATAGGGTTCATCTTGGAGAACTTGTCGATCTCCTTGCGGATCTTGGTGTCAGTCTTCTCATCGAGCTGAAGCTCAGTCAGCTTGTCCTTCCAGGCCCTGGCTTCATCATCAATGTCTTCCTCTTCACCAAGCTCTTCCTTGATGACCGCAAGCTGCTCTCTGAGATAATACTCACGCTGGCCGCGGTTCATGTTCTTCATGACCCTGTTGTTAATCCTCTTGGCTATGGAAAGGATGTTGTTCTCTCTTCCGATGATGTCGATCAGGTGTCCTATTCTGAGGTTTACTGAATCTATATCGAGAAGTGTCTGCTTGACATCGTATGCAACATCTATCTCATTGGCTATAAGACTGCACAGCAGCGCAGGGTCTGTTATACCGTCGATCAGAGACTTGCCTCCTTCACTCTGGCCGCTCTGCTCAAGATATTTTGAGTACATCTGCCTCAGGACTCTGATGTTGGCCTGAAGTTCTGCATCCTCAGGGTCGTCATCATAGTCCTCTGCAAATACATAGTTAGCGCGCAGCATGCTGCCGTCTTCATAGATATCCGTGATCCTTACCCTGCTCTCAACCACTACAAGAACGCGGACAAAATCGTCATTTCTCTTGACGACCTGTCTGATCTTGATGAGGCAACCTGAAAGATAGCAGTCTTCCTGCACCGGATCGTTGACAGTGATATCTCTCTGTGCCGAAACGACAAGATACTTGTCACTGTTCATGGCAGAATCGACTGCGGCGAGGGACTTGTCCCTGCCTATGTCAAATCCTACGACCGTACCCGGGAAGAATGCCTGCCCTCTCAGAGGGATATACGGAATTCCTGCATTTGCAATATATTCTTCTGACATTTAAGCTTCCTTTTTTTCTTTCTTATCATCATCCGGCTTGCGCTTCTTCCTGTCATTCTTTCTGATAAGCACCGGATCAGCTCCGTCTGTTATGACTTCTCTGGTGATGATGCACTTTTCAACATCCTCTTCAGACGGCAGCTCGTACATAAGGTCTGTCATGATGCTCTCGAATATTCCTCTGAGACCTCTCGCTCCTGTATTGAGCGAAAGAGCCTTCTCGGCGATAGCCTGAACAGCACCGTCCTCAACTTCGAGCTCGACATCATCCATCGCAAACAGTGTCTGATACTGTCTTACAAGGGAGTTCTTAGGCTCTGTGATGATTCTGATGAGTGCCTTCTCAGACAGCTCGCTGAGAGCAACGGTGACAGGAAGTCTTCCGATAAGCTCAGGTATGAGACCGAACTTCAGAAGGTCTTCAGGCTGCACCTTGAGGAGAATGTCCTCATTGGCAACATCGAGCAGCTCATCTTCCTGGTTGAAGCCTATGACCTTGCTTCCGAGCCTGACCTTGATGATCTTGTCGAGTCCGGTGAAGGCTCCGCCGCAGATGAACAGAACGTTTTTGGTATCAAAATGAATAAACTCCTGATTAGGATGCTTGCGTCCGCCCTGCGGTGGAACGTTCGCTATGGTTCCCTCGATGATCTTGAGGAGAGCCTGCTGAACGCCTTCTCCGCTGACATCTCTTGTGATAGAGGTGTTTTCAGACTTGCGGGCGATCTTGTCGATCTCATCCACATAGATGATGCCCTTCTGAGCTCTCTCAAGGTCCTCATCAGCTGCCTGATAAAGTCTCAGGAGGATGTTCTCAACGTCCTCGCCGACATATCCCGCTTCAGTCAGGGATGTGGCGTCGACGATAGCGAAAGGCACATCGAGTATCCTTGCAAGTGTCTGCGCAAGCAAAGTCTTGCCGCTTCCGGTAGGTCCGAGCATGAGGATATTGCTCTTGCTCAGCTCTATAGCTTCCGGATCCTTGACGGCATGTGTTTCAAGATGTCTTATTCTCTTATAGTGGTTGTACACTGCAACAGCCAGGCTTCTCTTGGCAGGATCCTGCTCGATTACATAATCATCGAGTTCAGCCTTGATCTCAGCCGGCTTAGGCAGCCTGTCAGACTTCTTTCTCTTTCTGGCAGAGCCATGGCTCTCTTCTTCGATCATAGCCTTGGCGAGGTCAACGCACTCATTGCATATGTACACATCAGGTCCGACAACTATCTTGCGGACCTGGGAGTTGGTCTTTCCGCAGAAAGAACATCTAATCTCATTTCTGTCTGCCATTATGACTCCTTGTCTGTCTCTAGTGTTTTTCGATGACCTTATCTATAAGGCCGTATTCAGCCGCCTCGGCAGCAGACATGTAGTTGTCCCTGTCAGTATCTTTCTCGATCACTTCAAGCTTCTGTCCTGTGGAATCTGCGAGGATCCTGTTCAGCTTGTTCTTGATGCCTAAGATATGATCGGCTGTGATCTTGATGTCCGAAGCCTGTCCCTGAAAACCTCCGAGCGGCTGATGGATCATTATCTCGGAATTAGGAAGAGCGTATCTCTTTCCCTTGGTTCCTGCAGCAAGAAGAACAGCACCCATGCTGGCTGCCATTCCGACGCAGATAGTGCTGATATCCGGCTTTATATACTTCATAGTGTCATATATAGCCAGTCCCGCAGTTACCATTCCGCCCGGGGAATTGATATATATATTGATATCCTTTTCAGGATCCTGAGCTTCAAGGAACAGAAGCTGAGCCACTACAACGCTTGCAGTGTGCTCTGTGATCTCATCATCTATGAAGATGATCCTGTCGATCAGAAGTCTCGAGTATATGTCATACTGTCTTTCTCCCTGACCGGTCTGTTCTACAACATAAGGAACGTAATTCATACTGATCCTCCCGTTTTCTCTTATTTCAAAGTCCGAAGAGAGCATTCCGCTCTCTCCGGCCTCTGTTTCATTACCTGTATTAAGGATGCAGGAGAAATTACTTCTCCTCTGCTTCTTCCTTCTTCTCTACCTGTACAGCATTGTCGAAGAGGAAGTCGATAACCTTCTTGGTCTCGGCGTCTTCCTTGAAGTAGTTCTGAGTCTCAGCTCCGGCCATCTCCTTGACCTGATCGAGATTCATTCCGTACTGTTCGCCGAACTCTGTCATGAGCTTTTCAACTTCTTCTGCCTCAGCAGTGATTCCTTCCTGTCTGATGAGGTTCTTGAGCAGGACTCTTGTTCTTACTCTCTTCTCAGCTTCAGGTCTGGTCTCTTCTCTGATCTCGTCCATAGTCTTGCCGAGCCACTCCATGTACTGCTGGAGTCCGAGTCCCTGAGAAGCAAGGCTCTGGTTCATGTCGTAAATCATGTTGTCGAGCTCATTTTTGATCATGACTTCAGGAACCTCGATCTCATTAGCCTCATAGAGCTTCTCGAGAACTCTGTCCTTCATCATGGATGCGTCTCTCTCATCAGCGTTCTCCTGGAGCTTCTTCTGCAGGTCAGCCTTGTACTCGTCAAGAGTCTCAAACTCACTTACATCGCTTGCAAGCTCATCATCGATCTCAGGAAGGATCTCCTTCTTGATCTCGTGGATCTTGCACTTGAAGAGTGCTTCCTTGCCTGCGAGCTCCTCAGCGTGATAGTCCTCAGGGAATGTAACGGTTACGTCAACTTCCTCGCCTGCTTCCTTGCCCTCGAGCTGCTCCTCGAATCCAGGAATGAACTGTCCGCTTCCGAGCTTGAGCTCAAAGTTCTCAGCTGTTCCGCCTGCAAAATTCTCGCCATCAACGCTTCCTTCGAAGTCGATGATAACAGTGTCGCCGTTCTCGGACTTGCGGTCCTCAACAGCTTCCATTCTTGCCTGGCTCTTCTGTACTCTCTCGAGTTCGTCCTGAACTTCCTTGTCGCCGATAACTGTTGCGAACTTCTCGATCTCAAGACCCTTGTAGTTCTTGACTTCGAGCTCAGGGAATACCTGTACGCTTCCGCTGATAACAACAGGCTCGCCCTTCTTTATCTCAGGTGACTCAAGTGAAGGCTGAGCAACTACCTCAAGATCCATCTCCTTGATCGCATCATAGTAACCGCCGTCAAGCAGGTTGTTGAGAGCCTCGTCCCAGAAAATGTCCTGTCCGTAAAAGTTCTCGATGATCTTTCTAGGTGCTTTGCCCTTACGGAATCCGTCGACTGAGAATTTGCCTCTGTTAGCCAGATATGCCTTATTGATCGCATCGCTCCACTCTTCAGCAGAGAATTCGATATTAAACTTTACGATTCCGTTTTCCTTTGAAATCTGTGTTGCCTTCATTTGAATTGTTCCTCCGTTTATAATGATTGTTATTAATTATCTTTCTGATCGTGCTGAATCCGTATAAATCATCAGCATCCTGTCGCACGCTGCAGCTTGGACCTGTTCTCATACTCAAGTCCGTACTTGTCCCTGATGAGCTCGGCAAGCGCGATAAAGTCCTTCTCGTCGCCGTAGTACCACTCGATCTCGAGCTCGCAGACCGGGACATCATACCCGTCTATGTGATGTATCTGCCCCTCATCAACCGAGATGCAGCTTATGGACTTTCCTGTATCCACCTTGAACTGGCGTCTTGTGTAGTCCATGCTGATCGTCCTGACAAGCTTCTTGTCGCCTGCTGCTTCATGCAGAACATCATAAGCATCACTTGAAATGAATATGCCTATGTCCGGATTCTCGGCAAATCTCTCATCGTTGACAACAAGATTGAACTCCTCGCGTCTGTGGAGCCCGTCGTTTACGTCGACATCCCACTTGATGGTGGCTGTGATCCTGTCGTCCTCCTGCCTGATGCGGTAGGCTATTCCGGTCCTTCTGAAGTCCTGTTCAGGGGTATCAAAATATGATGCGTGCATTTCGATCGTCTCTACAGCTTCGATGCCCATCTTATTGATCTCGGCATTCTCGACGATCCTGTCGAATACAGAAGTATCCTTAAGGCTGAACTTGAATTCTGTTTCCATAAAATCTCCTGACTGCAGTTTGGTATTATTCGCATAATACGCACAGCTTATTGATTGTACAAGAAAAGCTTCCAATCTTCAAGTTTTACTTTTGTCTTTTTATCGTAAATTTCTTCAGTCCTCAAGACTCTTCAGTTTGGTTCTGAAGTCGGTCCCTCCGAACAGAAGGTCCGTCATAGCCAGAAAGTTCTCCGACAGGTCGCTCGCATAGTACCTGTCCTGAAGTTCTGAGCCTGACGCAAGCATGTCCTCATCTCTCAGAAGATCAGCAGCTTCATTTATGACCTCTGCCGATGAGTTGTAAAGTCTCAGTCCCGGATAGTTCTTTCTTATATGACCTGCGATAAGCGGATAATGCGTGCATCCGAGGATGAGGTCCTGTATTCCGGTCTCCTCCACGAATCCGTCCATGTAATGCTTTACCGTAAGCTCCATGATCTCTGTGTCGGTAAAACCTTCCTCTATAAGAGGCACTATCGCAGGGCATGCGAGGCTGTGTACCTCGATCTCAGGCGAAAGAGCCTTGAGGCTCCTGCCGTATACATCGCTGTTTATAGTAGCCTTGGTGGCGATGACTCCGACTTTGGTGCAGCCGTCACCTGCTACCTTCCTTACAGTAGGCCCGATTACGCCGAGTATCGGAATATCCGGGTACCTTTCCCTGAGTGAATCCAGCGCCCACGATGTGACCGTGTTGCAGGCGATTATTATCATCTTGCAGTCCTTTGATACAAGATAGTCCACTATCTGTGTGGCAAAACGCCTGATAGTCGCCGGAGATTTCGATCCGTAAGGTGTTCTTGCTGTGTCCCCGTAATATATGACCTTTTCTTCCGGAAGCATCCTGTGAAGCTCGTACACGGAGGTCAGCCCTCCGAGTCCGGAATCAAGAAATCCTATAGGTCTGTTATCCATTATTAAGTCAATATCTCCTGTATATTATTTTGCCTGATATTTTCTGATGAGCTCTTCGATCTCTGCTGTAAGAGCCTTGAGCTCCTTGTTTGAAGCGCCCTGGCTCTTTTCTATCAGATCATCAAGGCTGCTTCCGGCCTTTCTGAGGTCTTCATACGCTGTTACAGCCTTGGCTGTAGACTCAGTGACCTTGTATTCAGGGTTGCGTGCAGGCTGATCTTTTCCGCCCTGAGCCTTCTTGCTGATTACCGGAATGACCTCAGCCTTGTGTACAAGTTCGTTGGACGCAAGATCCCACACTTCGCCGCTGTACGGAGCAACTGCAGGCTTTCCGGTTGCCCTTGCAGCTTCCATCGCAAATCCCTCAGCTACCTCATCTTCACCGTGGTTGATGAAAATGCGCAGCGCCGGGTCAGCCTCTTCTATCCATTCAAGAAGGTGCTTTTCGTCCGCATGGCTGCTGAATGAATCGACCTGTGCGATCTCTGCTCTGACCTGGATGTCCTCGCCGAAGAGCTTTACTTCTTCTACGCCTTCAAGCAGCTTTGCCCCGACTGTGCCCGGGCACTGGTATCCGACGAACAGCACCGTGCTCTCAGGTCTCCAGAGGTTGTGCTTGAGATGATGCCTGATCCTGCCCGCTTCGCACATTCCCGAAGCGGAGATGATGATCTTAGGTGTGCTGTCAGCATTGATCATCTTGGACTCGTCGCTTGATACCGATACCCTGAGGTCCGGGAAAGTGACCGGGTTGATGCCCTCCTTTACCAGGCGGAGCGCTTCATCATCATAATAATCATACATGTCAGAGCTGTATACATTGGTAGCTTCCACAGCCAGAGGGCTGTCCACGACTACCGGGAATCCCTCGTGATTCTTAACGAGGCCTTCCTCTTTTATTATTCTCAGATAATACAGAAGCTCCTGTGTTCTGCCTACAGCGAATGCAGGAATGACAACATTTCCGCCTCTGTCAAGAGTCCTCTGAATGACTCCTGTAAGTGCGCCTACATAATCCGGCTTCTCTGAATGCAGTCTGTCACCGTAAGTGGATTCGCAGACAACGTAGTCAGCGTGCGGCGGTGTCTGAGGCGAACGGATGAGAGGCTTGTCGAGATTTCCGAGATCGCCTGAGAAGAGTATAGTCTTCTCGTCACCATTCTCCTTAAGTCTGAAGAGAACGTTGGCGGATCCGAGAAGGTGTCCGGCATCATTATAAGTGATTGAAACTCCGTCGAATATCTCCTGCTCCTGTCCGTAGCCTGCTGTCCTGAAGAGCTTCAGGGTATTCTGAACATCCTCGGTGGTATACAGAGGTTCGAAAGGCTCACCTCCCGATCTTTCCGCCTTGCGGTTGCGCCACTGCGCCTCAAATTCCTGGATATGAGCGGAGTCCATGAGCATTATGCTGCACAGCCTCCTTGTAGCTTCAGTAGTATAAACAGGTCCGCTATATCCGTGTTTTACCAGGAAAGGTATCTTACCTGTGTGGTCAATATGAGCATGTGTAGCGACTATTGCATCGATATCTGATGGTGATACAGGGATCTCTATATTCTCAAATATATCCTTTCCCTGCTCCATTCCGCAGTCCACAAGTATGGACTTGCCGTTGACCTCAAGTAAAGTGCACGATCCGGTAACCTCATGTGCTGCCCCAATAAATGTTATCTTCATATCCGGTCCTCCGTATAGCCGGTCTCCTGTTTTCCTGATGGTACAGTTGACCATAATTTGACGAGTTATTATACCATGAAACTCATCATCATATTCATCTTTTCACAGCAAAATCACAGTCAAAAAATATTTTAAAAAATGTTAGCACTCACTATTGACGAGTGCTAACAAAAGTGTTATAACATAGTTGTCCCGATGAGGGGCACTGAAAAAGTTCAAAACAAGATTTACATATAAGGAGGCTACACTATGTTCTATCCAACACTTTTCAAAGATGATTTATTTGATGATTTCTTCGACTTCCCTTCATTCAGAGATTTTGACCGCGCTGACCGCAAGCTGTACGGCAAGCACGCCAACGGCCTGATGAAGACAGACGTACGCGAGAACGAAGGCAACTATGAACTCGACATCGACCTGCCGGGCTTCAAGAAGGATGAGATCTCACTTACACTTGACAAGGGTTACCTTATCGTCGGAGCAGCCAAGACTGTAAATGAAGACGAGAAGGACTCCAAGGGCAAGATGCTCCGTCAGGAAAGATATTCAGGCGCTATGCAGAGAAGCTTCTATGTAGGCGACGGCATCAATGAAAATGACGTCAAGGCTAAGTTTGAAGACGGCGTTCTCAGCCTCACCTTCCCTAAGGAAAAGGAGCCTGAGATTCCTGAGAAGAAGACCATCATGATCGAAGGCTAATAACCTCCCGGACATCCGGTAAATAACTTCCCGATATTCAATTCGAAAAACAGCTCTCCGCAGAACGGCCGGAGAGCTGTTTTTTCAATATTATCTTTTGAGGAGGCATTCCTGAAGATAATTATTTCAATGGTGCAGTGATACCTTTTACTGGCAGATTACCAGTTCGGTTTCCTTATCGAATACGTGGATCTTTTCCACATCTACAGCGAGCTTGATGAATTCATCAGCCTTCTTGGCATATCTTGCCGGAACTCTTGTGACCAGCTTCTGATCAGCATAGTTGAGGTAGAGATATGACTCGGATCCCATCATCTCGTCGAGATCTATGTAAGCGTGGATGCTGTTGCCCTCTCCGAAGAACTGCGGCTCTGCATGGAAGTCCTCAGGTCTGACTCCGCATACTACAGTCTTGCCTACATAAGGAGCAAGTGCTTTGTTGTTGACTTTCAGCTTAGCTTCGCCGAAGCACAGGTTGTATCCGCCCTCGCCCTTCTCAACTACAGCGTCGATGAAGTTCATCTGAGGCGATCCGATGAATCCTGCTACGAACAGGTTGCACGGATAGTCATACAGATTCTGAGGTGTATCAAACTGCTGGATAACTCCGTCCTTCATTACACAGATCCTGTCGCCCATTGTCATGGCCTCTGTCTGGTCATGTGTAACATATACGAAAGTGGTTCCGAGCTGCTTGTGCAGCTTGCTGATCTGGGACCTCATCTCTGTTCTCAGCTTTGCGTCCAGGTTGGACAGCGGCTCGTCGAGCAGGAAGACCTCAGGGTTACGTACCATAGCTCTTCCGAGAGCAACTCTCTGTCTCTGTCCGCCGGAAAGTGCCTTAGGCTTTCTGTCGAGATACGGTTCAAGTCCAAGGATCTCCGCAGCTGCGTGGACCTTCTTGTCGATCTCTTCCTTAGGTGTCTTGGCAAGTTCCAGTGCAAAAGCCATGTTCTTGTATACCGACATGTGCGGATACAGAGCGTAGCTCTGGAATACCATTGCGATGTTTCTGTCTTTAGGAGGCACGGCGTTCATTCTCTTGTCGCCTATATACATGTCTCCGCTTGTGATGGATTCGAGTCCTGCGATCATTCTCAGTGTGGTTGACTTACCGCAGCCGGAAGGTCCTACAAGAACTACGAATTCCTTATCCTTGATCTCCATGTTGAGATCAGGTACAACGGTAACTCCGTTGTCATATGTCTTAACTACATTCTTAAATGTAATACCAGCCATTTCTAACCTCCTACTCCTTGACGCCGCCAAGTGCTACACCGGCTACGATGTACTTGGACAGTGCTATATAGACAATGATGATCGGAACTATCGCGATCGTGATCAGCATGTATACCTTACCCATGTCGAACTTCAGGAAGTCCGCGCTTCTGAGTGCTGCGATCAGGATCGGCAGTGTCTTCTTGCTGTTGTCCGAAATAACAAGAGCAGGAATGAAGTAGTTGTTCCAGCTCTGTACGAAAGCGAAGATCGCCTGTACGGCCAGCGCCGGTTTCATGATAGGAATGACTATTCTGTTGAAAGTCTTGAACTCACCACATCCGTCTATACGGGCTGCCTCTACCAGCTCAAGCGGCAGACTTGACTGCATGTAGCTGTACATGAAGTAGAATACAGCCGGCGCCGCAATCGATGGCAGGAACAGCGGATAAAGCGTATTGAGCATTCCCATCTTAGTGATCAGATTGATAAAGCCCATTGCAGATACCTGTGTCGGCATTACCAGGATCAGCATGATGAATATGAATGCAGGTTTTTTCAGTTTGAAATTGTATGCATACAGTCCGTAGGCAGTCAGCGCGGAAAAGTATGTTGCAAGTGCAGCGCTGAGAGTCGATACTATAAGGCTGTTCTTGATACCCGACAGTACCGGAATGTTGGCATCATTCAGTACGTTCTGCAGATTTCTCGAGAATGATTTACCAGGCAGGAACGAGAATCCCTGCTGGATCTCTGTGTGGTTCCTCGTCGCATTGATGACAAGAATGTAGAAGAAGAACAGGCACAGGAAAGTGAGGATTATGAGGACAATGTACGCGATGACTGTCCTTGCATGTGAAGGTTTCTTATCCATTGTTCTTCAATGCCTCCTTTCTCGGTTTGAATCTGTCTCTCTTCTTTACCTTCCTGCCGTCGTCTTCAGCATTGAGTGTGAAGTAAACTACAAGACAGAGGATTGCTGCTATGATGAACAGTATTACAGATACCGCACCTGCCATTCCGTAGTTCTTGCTGAACAGGTGATTGTTCAGGTACATGATCAGGGTCATTGAAGTACGGTCAGGTGTTCCCTTTCCGTTGGTCAGGATCTGAGGTACATCGAACATCTGCAGGCCGCCTATCATCGAGGTGATCAGAACGTATACGAGGATCGGTCTGATCATCGGAAGCGTGATCCTGAAGAAAGTCTGTCTAGGTGTGCACCCGTCAAGCTCAGCGGCTTCGAAGAGTGCCGGGTTGATGCCCATTACAGCTGCCATGAGTAATATCGTTGTATTACCGAACCACATGAGGAAGTTCATTAGTCCGACAAGACCTCTTGTTCCCCATACGTTGGACAGGAATCTGAACGGCTGCGCCATGAGTCCGGCCGATACGAGTGCGTGGTTGACAGGACCGTTGTCTGAGAACAGTGCGAAGAACAGCATCGCGAACGCCGAAGCCATGATCAGGTTAGGCATGTAGATAACTACTTTGAAAAACTGTTTCCCTTTGATTCTCAGACGTACGTCAGTAAACCATGCAGCAAGGATGAGTGAAACTATGATCTGCGGAACAAATCCGAGCAGCCACATTATGATAGTGTTTCCTGCGTATTTAGGGAAATCACTTGCAAAGAGCGCTTCGTAGTTCGCAAAACCTACCGGATTAGGTCCTATGACCTTAAGACCTGAACGATAGTACTCAAAGAAGCTGTAGTAGATCGTCTGGATCAGAGGAATGAACTGGAATACCAGGAATGCGATGAAGAACGGAGCTATGAACAGATATCCGTACTTCGCATAGCTGATTTCTTTTTCTTTTACATCTTTCATTCTTTCCTCCTCTCATCAGAGTAAGAGCTGGCTATGTTTAACACCTTATATAGGTTAATCGTTTTCGTATTTTGGTATAAATAAGGGGTGACCTGTTAAGGCCACCCCTTTCTGTCAGGCAGAAGTCAATCGGCCTTTAAATTGCTGTTAGTGTGCAGGAATTATTCCGGCCAAACAACTGCTGTGATATCAGGATACTTCTCCATGATCGTCTTCTCGAAGTTAGCCTTTGCGCCATCCATATCAACGTTGCCGTCGAAGTAATCCTTGAATGCGCCCTGGATACCCTCATTGCATCCCTGGTCATATGGGCCAGCGTTGCTCATGTCGATCTTCTTAGCTGCTTCTACGAAGAGAGCGATGTGGTTCTGTCCGCCGAGGAAGTCTGAACCGAATTCAGGGTCATCAGCGATAGCCTGCATAGCTTCCTGGTTGTTTGTGTAGTCCTGAGTATCGAGAGTGATCTGCTTCATGATGTCAGCGTTGCATGTGAGCTGCTTCATAACGTCGCCTACGAGCTCTGCATTGTCAGTGCCAGCAGCGCCGCAGATCCATGTGCCGCCCCAGTAGTATGGCTCTGGTCCATAGCATACTGCGTAGTCACCGAAGATACCGTTGCCAACTTCGTCAGCACCTGCAGGATCAGCCTTTGAGTTGTCCTTCAGAGTGAAGTTGATTCCCCATGTGGAGTAGAAGAATCCGAATACGTTTCCGTCCGGACCCTGGTCCTTAGCCCATCCATCACTCCAGAGTGAAGTCTTGTTGTTGTATCCCTTGTCTGTGAAGTCCTTAGTCTGCTCAACCCACTTCATGATGTTAGGGTCTACCTTTACTTCTGTTCCGTCAACCCAAGGTGCAGCTACGTTGTTGGAGAATGTACGATATGAATCGTCATAACCGGAGAGCATCTTGTAGCCCTTTGCGTTAGCCTGCTCAGCTACTGCATTGAACTTATCCCAGTCAGCGAGTGCTTCCTGAACTTTTTCAGGATCGTCTGTTCCAAGAACGTCCTTAGCGATGGATCTTCTGTAAGCGAAGAGTCCCGGAGTAGCCTGCCATGTTGTTCCCTTCATAACACCGTTGGAGTCAGTTACGATGTCCTTTGTGTACTGATACTGCTGAGCCATATCATCGTCAGTCAGTCCAAGTTCCTTAACATCCATTGTGTACTCGGAATCAACATACTTGAGAGCGTAGTCAGCCTCGATCAGGAAGATGTCGATCTTGTCGTCAGCTGCAGCGTCAGCCTGCTTGAGCAGTGCTTCGTCCAGCTTGTCCTGATAGTTGTTGTTCTCGTTCGGGTTGATAGTCCACTTAACGACTGTTCCGTCTTCAAGTGTAGTTGTGGACTTGTCCTCAGCTACTTCCTTAACGCCAGGATAATAGTCGTTGAAACGGCTCTGGAATTCGTCGTTCCAGCACCAGATGTTCAGGACTTTTCCTGCCTCGCCGGAATCAGCAGAGCCTTCTTCACTGCTTCCGCCGCCGCATGCAGCAAGTCCGAATGCCATTGCTGCGATAAGAGCGAAGCTCATGATCGCTTTCCATGTCTTCTTCATAAGATTCCTCCTTAAGAATAAAGCAAATGTGGGTCACATTTTCTCATCCCACTCTCTAACGCTTGATCCGGAAACAAGTTGGCCAGACACCATGATCTGTTCTGCCGCGCACGTTGATCTGTGTTCGATAGTCTCAATGAGCTTTCTTACAGATTCTTTTCCGATCCTGTCAGCGTCCTGGTGCCAGGTAGTCAGCGGCGGCTGGATGAGTCCTGCAAGATTTATACCGTCGTATCCGCATACGCTGATATCATCCGGTATCCTGAGTCCTCTCTGCTGCAGCTCTGCCTGCCCGCCAAGGTAGGAAATGTCATCCGGGAACATGATTGCTGTCGGAGGTACCGGCAGATCCATCAGACGGGCTGTTGCCTTTCTTACGGAGTCTGCGTCGTGATATCTTGCTTCGATCAGGTAGTCCGGATCTACGCTCAGCCCTCTCTCCTTCATCGCCCTGTTGAATCCTACGAGACGCTTGTTGGTTACCGAAGTGAGTTCTCCGTGTATGAAAGCGATGCGTCTGTGCCCCTTATCCAGAAGATAGTTGGCCAGCTCGTATGCGCCTTCCACATTGTCGGAAATTACAGAGCTTACATTATCATATGCGTAGTCGATCGTAATGACCGGTACATCACTTGTAATGAGCTCGTGTACAGCCCGGCTTGCGAAGTTCACACTTGCGATGACAACTCCGTCGCAGTTTCTGTAAAGGCAGTGCTGGAGGAATGACATCTTGCGTTTGCCGAGGGTCTGGCTTATGAAGGTAATGTCATATCCGTTCTTCTCGGCCTCTTCCTTGACGCTGTTGAGAATGTAGGAAAAGTATTCGTGTGTCAGGCCGCTCATGGTGTCGTCAACGAACAGGACTCCGATGTTGTGGGATGTGCTCGTTTTCAGCAGCCTGGCAGCTGCATTCGGCGTGTAGTTGAGTTCACTTGCCGTTTGCCTTACCAGCCTGATCGTCTCTTCGCTAATATCATCATATCCGTTCAAAGCTTTGGAGACGGTAGCCGGTGAAACTCCGCATTTCTTAGAGATATCCTTGATTGTTACCACTGATATCCCTCCTTTCTGCGTAGTTTCCTGGTCAATATGTTCTCGAATACGTTTTCGTGTTTTCATTGTAACGCAATAGTTTTCGCTCGTCAATCCCTCTGCGAAAAATTTTCGAATATTTTTTAATCGTTTTCGGTAAGAGGATTTTAACGTAGAACTGTTAAATTTGTATGTTTATCCAATTAATTGTTTACAAATTAGAGCAATTTAAATATAATGAAGTCAAATCGGCGAAAACGTATTCGGAGAAAGGATCAATTTATATATGAAATTCGGATATTTTGACGACTCCAGAAGAGAATATGTCATAACGACGCCAAGGACTCCCCTTCCGTGGATCAACTACCTCGGATCACAGGATTTCTTCAGACTCATTTCAAACACTTCAGGCGGCTACTGCTTCTACAGAGACGCCAAGCTTATGAGACTGACCCGCTATCGTTATAACGACTCTCCGATGGACTGCAACGGTCACTACTACTATATTAAGGATGGTGACACCGTATGGAATCCGGGCTGGCAGCCTGTTCAGACTGAGCTTGACTCTTATGAATGCCGCCATGGCCTCGGTTACACTGTATTTGAGTCCTCCAAGAAAGGCATCCGCGCAAAGCAGGAAGTTTTCGTCCCTATCGGCGAGACCTGCGAGGTGACAAGGATCACACTCACCAACACATCAGCGCGCGAGCGCAGGCTCGATCTCTACAGCTATGTTGAGTTCTGCCTGTGGGATGCTCATGATGACTCAACCAACTTCCAGAGGAACTTCTCTATCGGCGAAGTCGAAGTTGAAGGTTCATCGATCTACCACAAGACTGAATACCGCGAGCGCAGAAACCACTTCGCAGTATTCACCGTCAACAGAGAGACAGCCGGATTTGACACAAGCCGCGATGATTTTGTCGGATTATATAACGGCCCTCACAATCCTAAGGCTGTTCTTGCCGGTGAAAGCTATAACAGCATAGCTCACGGCTGGGCTCCTGTCGGAAGCCACCACCTCAAGGTGTCCCTCGGGCCCGGTGAATCCGCTACATGCATATTCGTTCTCGGATACTGCGAGAATCCGCAGGATGAAAAGTTCATCGCACCGGGAGTCATCAACAAGAAGCCGGCTGAGGAGCTCGTAGCAAAGTTCAGAACCGACGAGCAGTTCGATGCCGCTCTTGAAGCTCTTAAGGAGTACTGGAACGGACTTCTGTCGACTTACAGCATCAGAAGTGATGATGAGAAGCTCAACAGACTTGTCAACGTATGGAACCAGTACCAGTGCATGGTCACCTTCAACATGAGCCGTTCCGCAAGCTATTACGAAAGCGGACTCGGACGCGGCATGGGATTCCGCGACTCCTGTCAGGATCTCCTGGGCTTTGTCCACCTCATTCCGGAGCGTGCAAGAGAGCGTATCATCGATATCGCAAACACTCAGTTCCCTGACGGCAGCACATATCACCAGTACCAGCCTCTTACAAAGCGCGGCAATCTGGCCGTCGGAAGCGGATTCAACGATGACCCGCTGTGGCTCATCGCAGGAACAGCTGCATACCTCAGAGAGACCGGTGATTTCTCGATCCTTGATGAGATGTGCACATACGATAACAATGAAGACAACAAGGCAACTCTCCTTGACCACCTGAGAAAGAGCTTTGAGTACACCTCCACTCACCTCGGACCTCACGGTCTGCCTCTTATCGGCAGAGCTGACTGGAATGACTGCCTCAACCTCAACTGCTTCTCTGAGCATCCGGGCGAGAGCTTCCAGACGACCGGTCCTAGCGAAGGACCTGTTGCAGAGAGTGTATTCATAGCAGGTATGTACGTAAAATACGGCCTTGAGCTCTCAGGCATACTGAGACACTGCGGATTTAAGACAGAAGCAACGGAAGTCGAGTGCCAGGTCAAGGCTATGGAAGACGCCATCCTTGAAGATGGATGGGACGGAGACTGGTTCGTCAGAGCTTATGACGCATTCAGCAACCCTGTCGGAAGCAAAGTCTGCGAAGAAGGCCGCATATTCATCGAGCCTCAGGGCATGTGCGTAATGGCAGGCGTCGGAGTTGAAAGCGGAGAGGCCGAAAAGGCTCTTGCAAGCGTAGAGAAAGAGCTGGAAACAGAGTACGGTATCGTTCTCCTCCAGCCTCCTTATACAAAGTATCATGTTGAGCTCGGAGAAATCACCTCCTACCCTCCTGGGTATAAGGAAAACGCCGGCATCTTCTGCCACAACAATCCTTGGATAGCATGCGCAGAGACTGTTCTCGGACACGGCGACAGAGCGTTCAGTGTATTCCGCAAGACATGTCCGATATATCTTGAGGATATAAGCGAGATCCACCGCACCGAGCCTTACGTATACTGCCAGATGGTAGCAGGAAAAGACGCAGCGCGTCCGGGCGAAGGCAAGAACAGCTGGCTCACAGGTACTGCGGCATGGACATTCACAACCATCAGCCAGTACATCCTCGGCATCCAGCCTGAGTTCGACGGACTCAGGATCGATCCGTGCATTCCTTCAGACCTGAAGGGATTCTGCTGCGACAGGAAGTTCAGAGGATCTGTATATCACATTAGTGTTGACAACTCCGCAGGAGTTCAGAAGGGCGTAAGCTCACTGACCGTCAACGGTGTGGAAATGGATTCACTCACAATTCCGGTCCCTGAGAGAGACGGAGAATTCGATGTACGCGTGATAATGGGCTGATACACCGCAGTCCGAAGCAAAATAAATACTGCACAGTTCAGTGAACTGTGCAGTTATTTTTTAGTATGACGAGTCATCCTTGAGCCATCTGCGGACATATTCGAAGGCTGCATCCTCGCCCTCTTCCTTGAGGACTCTCAGCATCTTCTCTATCGCCGCAAAGGTATCCGGGTGCATCATAGTCCAGCGCTTTGCCCTGATGAGGTAATCGTGAGCATCGGCGTCAGTGTAGTCATCACCTTTGTATATCTTGCATGCCGCGACCCTGTCACAGAACATCTCGGCCACATAGCGTTTTGGCATCTTGTTGCCGCCGAATCCCACCGAGCCGTCCTCGTTTATGATGTAGTCGATCCAGTACTCGAAGTGGTGCTTGTTCCTGCCCTTGTGATGCATCCACGCCAAGGATACACCGTTCTGCCTGCGCTCCTGGTCGTTGGGGCTCCTGTTGCCCTGGTAGTACTTGGCGCCTCTCCAGAATTCCACCGGAGCATACTTGCTCAGGTCATGCAAAAGCCCCTGCCTGATAAGGCCAAGCCTCAGGCAGTATCTGCATACCAGATTTCTGTGCTCTGTGATCGTTCTGAAGTGTTTGACAGGATGCATACAATTACCTACCGCTGATATCTGCTGTTATTTTACTTCGAGAAGCTCGATTCTGAAGTTAAGCTCCTTGCCTGCCATCTCGTGGTTGCAGTCGAATGTGATCATTCCGTTTTCAAGAGCTGTGACAAGTGCAGGGAAAGGTCTGCCGAGCTGGTCCTGAAGAAGGATCTTGTCGCCTACGGACAGTTCCTCAGCGCCCTGTACTCCTGCCTGCTCTACTGTGATGATCATGTCTTCTCTAGGCATTCCGTATGCCTCTTCAGGCATCAGGTGAACGTCTACAACTTCTCCGACCTCCATGTCGCCTACAGCGCGGTCGAATCCGGAAATCATCATTCCGGCAGCGCATACGAACTCAAGAGGCTCTCCTCTGTCATAGGAGGAGTCGAACTGCTCTCCGTTGTCGAAGGTGCCTTTGTAGTGGACTCTTACAGTCTTTCCTGAATTCTTCGACTCGAAGAGATACATAGGTTCTCCGCAGCCAGGGCATCCTGCACATCCGCCTGCCTGGTCTCCGCAGCCGCCGCAGCCGCCTTCTTCGTGGCTGTGATCGTGATGATGCTCATGGCCTTCATGATCATGATGATCGCAGTTTACGCCTGTGTTGACAAGCTCTCCCCTGAGGAATGCTTCTACAGCAGCATCTGCATCGCCTTCTGCTCCTGCGCATACCTCGATGCCTGCCTCTGCAAGTGCATCCTGAGCACCCTCGCCCATTCCGCCGCAGATGAGAGCATCAACTGCGTTGTCCTTGAGCAGCCATGCAAGAGCTTCGTGGCCTGTTCCGCCCGAGTTCATTATCTCAGATGAAACGACTTTGCCATCCTCTACATCGTAGATCTTGAAATTCTCTGTTCTTCCGAAATGCTGGAATACGTTTCCATTGTCGTAAGTTACGGCAATCTTCATAATACTTTTCCCCTTTATATTCTAATTTTATATTTTTCCGGACCTGTTAACGTTCCGTTTCTGACTGTCTACTCGCCTTCAAACAGCGGAGTCGAGAAGTAACGTTCAGCCGTATCAGGCAGGACTGTTACTACTGTTTTGCCTGCGCCGAGCTTTTCTGCAAGCATTACGGCAGCGACTACGTTGGTGCCTGACGAAATACCGCAGAGTATGCCCTCTTCTTTGGCAAGCCTTTTGGCCATATCCAGAGCGTTGTCGTCTGGGACCATGCAGATGTTATCGTAAACCTCGGTATTTAGGTTGTCAGGAATGATTCCGTCTCCTATACCCATCTGCAGGTGTGTGCCGATGCTGCCTCCTGCAAGGATCGCAGCGTCTTCAGGCTCTGCTGCCCATATCTCGATATCCGGATAGTAGTCTCTTAACACCTCTCCTATTCCGGTGATGGTGCCTCCGGTGCCTATGCCCGAACAGAATCCGTGAATAGGTCCGTCGACCTGGTTGATTATCTCATGCGCTGTGTATTTTCTCTGCGCTGCATTGTTATCCGGATTGCTGAACTGCTGCGGTACGAACACGTTAGGATCTTCATCCTGCATCCTGAGAGCTGTTTCAAGGCACTCCTCGATGCACTTGCCTATATCGCCTGCATCGTGTATAAGCACTACCTCAGCTCCGTAATGGCGTACGAGCTTGCGCCTTTCTTCGCTTACCGAGTCAGGCATGACTATGATAGTGCGGTAGCCTCTCACTGCTCCGACAAGCGCTAGGCCTATTCCCTGATTACCGCTTGTAGGTTCAACAATTATAGTGTCAGGGCCGATTTTGCCCGAAAGCTCTGCTTCTCTGATCATATTCCAGGCGGTGCGGGTCTTGATCGAGCCTCCGACGTTGAGGCCTTCGAATTTGACAAGGACCTGCGCATTGCCCTTCTTATTGACATGATTAAGGCGGATCATAGGAGTGTTTCCTATCGCCTGCAAAATATTATCGTATACCATTTAATCCTTTTGTTCCTTTGAAATCCTTCAGACTAACGCATCTATTATAACAACATCCCGCTCTGAAAAAAAGAAGGGATTGCAGATAGTTATGGTATAATAACCAATATCAAGTGAGAGAGGTAAACAGTCATGAATTGTTTGATGATAGGAATAGCAGGCGGCACCGGTTCCGGAAAGTCCACCTTTACCAACAGGCTCAAGGCTGAATTCGGAGATCAGATCAGCGTCATCTATTACGACAACTATTACAGGCGTCACGACGACATTCCTTTTGAGGAGCGCAAGCTGATCAATTATGACCACCCGGATGCCTTCGAGACTGATCTCTTCATAGAGCATCTCCGCAAGCTCAGAAACGGGGAAAGCATAGAGTGCCCTGTCTATGACTACACTGTGCACAACAGAAGCGACAAGACGATAACCATCGAGCCTTCCAAGGTCATCATTGTCGAGGGCATAATGGTCCTCCAGAACGAGGAGCTTCGCAGCCTTCTCGATATCAAGCTGTACGTGGAGGCGGATGCGGATGAGAGGATCCTTCGCCGTGTAATACGCGATGTCAAGGAAAGAGGCCGCGATGTCGAGGGAATTGCCAGGCAGTATCTGACGACTGTAAAGCCGATGCATTACATCTATGTCGAGCCTACCAAGTATCTTGCCGATATCGTGCTGAACAGCGGCCTTAATGACGTAGTGTTCGATGTGATAAAGATCAAGATACAGTCACATCTGAATCAGAACTGATCAGCTGAGCGCTGCTGCGAACTGCCCGTCAGGCAGGCTGTTGTCTGATCTGTAACGGATATCCAGCATCGGATATTTCTCCCTGAAATAAATGCGGTTGCAGGCCTTGTGGCCTGTCATATTTGAAAACCACAGGCTGTTGGCGCTGACAGTAACCGTGCAGGGCTTATCACCACTGATCACATTTTTATTTATGATTTCCTCAAGGAGCGGTTCTATCCGCTCCTTTGCTATTTCCCCCTCAACAAGCTGTCTGAATGCAGGATGATATGTGCCACCGTTGATCGCTCCGCCCTCTCCGATAATATCGGTGCTCTTGAGGCCGACTCTCATTATGGTTATTCCGGCATCATCGAGGATCTTGTACATCTCTTTGGTGCGGTATACAGCTTCTTCGCGCGAAAGCGGCTCATATTCCCCTCTCGCATACATTTCGTACAGCTCGGTATCGTCGAGAACGATCGTAGGATACAGGCGGGCAAGAGACGGTGCGAGCTCTGCTGTTTTGCGTGCAGACATTATGCATGTCTCTACAGAATCACCCGGGAGCCCTATCATGAGCTGTATACCGAGTTCAAAGCCGTACTCCTTGATTAGTGATACCGCGCGGTACACGTCTTCGCTGCTGTGGCCTCTGTTGGAAAGCCTGAGGACCTCATCGTCAAAGGACTGCACGCCGAGCTCTATTGTATCCACGCTGTATCTTCTGAGATTGTCCAGGATCTCTCTGTCTATATAGTCAGGCCTTGTCGAAAGATGCACCTTGTCGATGAGGCCCTTTTTCTTATACTCGTAGGTCACCTCAAGAAATGATGACTGCTCTTCTATTTCAAGCCCGGTAAAACTGCCGCCGTAGAAAGCGGCTTCGACAGTGTTGTCCTTTGCTGCGCCCTCACTTCCCTCAGGCCTTAGCGTGGTAAGCCATGTGTCGATTATCTTTCTTGCATCAGAGGGCATGACGTATTCAGTCCGCGCTGTAATCTTGCGCTGATTGCAGAATACGCAGTCGTGAGGACATCCCCTGTGCGGTATGAAAATTGGTATTATCGCATGCTTTTTCATTATCTGTTAAGCCCCTCCGGGCGAATGCTTATTATAGAGCCGATATCTGTCAGCGGCCACTCCGGAAACCACCTGACATCAAGGCCGCGGCTTTCGATAAAATCAGTGATCCTGTCATGGTCAGGATGCTCCGCCAGATTGCCGTTGAACACTACTGTGCTGCCGATCCTGCCGCTCACGCCGCCGATGAATCCCGTGTCGTATCCCGGCAGCCTTATATGTCCCGGCTCAATGAGAAGAACATCCATGCCGGCCTTCTCGCAGACTTTGCTGATGCCCTTGTCGTATGTTATGACAGAGTCTTCATCGACAATGACCGTGCTGCATTTTGCATAGCCCTGCCTTACATCAACCAGCTTCATGCCGGACTCTTCCGCCCTTCTCAGGAGCTGAGGCGCTGTGTATTTAAGATTATGTATGAAATACCTGCCGGTGCAGGCTGCATTGAAAGGAATGTCGCGGGGATAATCAGGAAAGAGCTGTATTTCATGCTGCATAAAATATGACACCGCTTCAGAATCATCCGATGCTCCCATTTTGCATATGAACATGTCGGGATGACATGAGAGCGGATCTGAAACAATGCCGTCAGTCCTGAATTCCGAGACCGCGTAGCCGCAGCCGGAAAGCCATGATAGCAGCCTCGGGTCTGCTTCTGCAGAAACACAGATCATATGAACTCCTTTCCTCAATTCCGTGTGGCAGCCTTACTGAATTATAGCACGGGCCGCAAATGTGAACAGCCGGATCAGGCGTGCCAATAAAAAACCCCCGGAAGTTCCGCAATGTCATTAAGTTAAGATGACGAAGAGATACTCTCTCATCAGAAATGATGAGGGGGTATTTTTTTCTTGTACATATTGTGCGCCATTAAGCCCGCCCCCACTTGAGCCCGCCCCCGCCGGGCGCATAATTTTTCCATTAAAAAGGCTTGACACGACAGCAGATTTGTGCGGCCGCTTTTATTGGCCATATATAAAAGCCAATAAAAGCGG
>JAWRIG010000021.1:0-44842 GCA_040308005.1 Anaerovoracaceae bacterium
TTACGAAGTGAATGCGTAAAAGATAGAAGAATAAAAGCGTAGTGTTATTGTGCGCAAAAAGTAAAAACAGCAGACTGCTGATGACTGAGAGCTTGCTCTCTGTCTGAAGCTGTCTGCTGTTTAAGTTAAGAGGCTGCCACATTTTATTCAAATGCGACAGCCCCTTGTTGTTTAATGGCTGCTCTGAACTACTGATACAGTATATCCATATCGACATCAGCATCTATGCCGCCGATGCGTCCTGTCTGGCTGGCCTGCCACATTTTGTACGGACCCTTGTAATCGGTCTTGTCTGTGTAGTGGGCAAGCCATACCGGCCTTGTGTCCGTTTCTTCCCATACCTTCTCAAGGTAGTTCTTGCTGCTGTAGAGCATCGCATCATATCCTGACTTCGACAGCTGATCTGCGAAGGCATCGTAGAAGCTGTTCAGATCGGTGAAGCTCATTTCATATGTCTGGAACTTTCCGAAGTCCTCCCAGTCGAACACGACAGGAAGGTCGAGCTTATCGCCTCTGAGCTGCTCTGCGATCCAGTCAGCGGATGCGCGCACTTTTTCTTCTGTATTGTCATAGCTGTAAAGATACACGCCGACCTTCAGACCTGCGGCCTTTGCAGCATCGTAATTCTGCCTGAATTTGCTGTCCTCTTCGACAGCGCCGTCTACAGAATAGCCTGCACGGATGATGACAAACTCGCATCCGGCTTTTTTCACTTTCTCAAAATCGATGTCTCCCTGCCACACCGATACGTCTATTCCGAACGATCGGCCGTCGCCTTTATATGAAGAGACAAAATCAGCAAAGTCGGTGCGCGGAGAGTCGTCCTGATATACCGGGACTTTGTCCGCTACCGTTACGGTCAGCTTCCAGTCGATGGAGTTGCCTGAAGCGTCAGTCACGGTCACATGCAGAGGATACTTCCCGTTCTTACTCATATCCATTTCGCCGTCGACCTTGAGCTGAGGCTTAGGGTCCGCATTGTCTCCGTAGCCGATCACGTTGTTTATATCGAACTCCGTACCGCGCTCAAGGACAGTGCCGTCACCGCTCCACAGCTGCAGCGGCTTGACGGTATCCACTACGGTATAGTTAAGAGTGAATTCCTTTTCCGGTCTGAACAGTCCGCCGAGAACGGACTTTGAAGCCGTATAGACGATCTTTTTATCGCCGGTGGTTTCTGCATCCAGTGTATTGGCTGAAGGTGTGACATCGCCTTCTGATGCTTTCACATAGTCCATGGCGGCATAGTCTCCGCCGACCTCGACGCTTGGATTTTCCGAAGTGAAACTGACATTCAGAGAATCCTCGGCTGACTTATACAGCAGCGCTGACGACGCTGCTATAGCAACGATAAGCACTCCTATGAGGAGCAGCAGTATTCGGAGTGTTTTTTTCTTCTTTGCAGGTTTCTTTTCTTCCCGTCCGGCTCTCATCTGTGACCTCTGTGTATTAAGAATATATGTTTCCTGACTATTGTAACACTAAAAAGAAATAATATCATCTTCCGGAATGACGGAGACTGCGGATTATTGCTAACTGCAATTAAAAGAATTACAATTACGGAAAAGCGGCCTGTGAAGGGCGGCATCGGAAGTTTTTCGAAACAGCATATGTATATGCAGAGGGGGAAAATGGAGGGTATTTCGTCTAACAGAAAAATGCTGACAAGGCTGATGTTCAGACTTCTGCCGATACAGATACTGCTTGCCGCGATAGGCGCAGTCAACGGCATGCAGCAGTTTTCTCGCTCTCTTCTGGGCGGTCCCTGCAGGTTTCATCGCTGTATCCCGCATGATGATAGGCATCAGCATCGGTGAAGAGGACAGGCAGACTCTGACCGATGTCATGAGAGTCGCATTCACAAGGTATGCACCTCTTATGGCAGCTATTTCAGGCGTTATCATGCTGTTTGCCGTACCTGAGACGCGCTTATTCTACAAGGATGCTTCCGATCCAGTCACCATGAGAAACATGGCGGAAGGGGACGATGCAGGCAAAAACATAGGCCTTCGCATGATATTCGGCATACTCAAGGATATTGAGTACCAGAACCTGCTCGGGCTCAACGTTCTGAC
The DNA here is from genome assembly GCA_040308005.1 of Anaerovoracaceae bacterium. Lineage (GTDB taxonomy): Bacteria > Bacillota > Clostridia > Peptostreptococcales > Anaerovoracaceae > Crickella. The sequence goes on from JAWRIG010000021.1 coordinate 2,076, forward strand.
AATGAAGATATAACATCACGGAGAGAAAACAATGGAAGAGAGACGTACCGTACATGTTGCGGCTGCAATAATAATAAAAGGCGAGACCGTGCTGGCGACTCAGCGCGGCTACGGAGACTACAAGGACTGGTGGGAATTTCCGGGAGGCAAGCTTGAACCGGGAGAAACACCTGAGCAGGCTGCGGAAAGGGAGATAAGAGAGGAGCTCGATGCAGAGATAAAGGCGGGAGAACTCATATGCACTGTAGAGTATGACTATCCGAAATTCCATCTGTTCATGTACTGCCTTAAGTGCGAGCTAATGTCTGACCATGTCACGCTTCTCGAGCATGAGTCAGCAAAGTGGCTCCACCGTGATGAGCTCGACTCGGTAAAGTGGCTGCCTTCGGATACTGTCGTAATAGACAGGCTGAAGGAAATGCTCTGATGAAGACTGCCTTCAATGCAGCGAAGAATCAGATCCGGTAAATTCTTCATGATAACGACAAATAATTACTCAATTCATATGTATAATTGAGCGTTAGAGGGGTATAACTATACCAAGGAGGAAAAACCGGAAATGAATGTATATGATTTTACAGTAACAGACAGAATGGGTAATGAAGTAAGTCTGAAGGACTATGAGGGCAAGGTCCTCCTGATAGTAAATACAGCTACAGGCTGCGGTTTCACACCTCACTATGAGCCGCTTGAAGCAATGTATAAGGAATTCAGGGACAAGGGATTCGAGATCCTCGACTTCCCGTGCAACCAGTTTGCAGACCAGGCTCCGGGCTCGGATGATGAGATCCACGAGTTCTGCACCCTGAAGTTCGGAACAGAGTTCCCTCAGTTCAGGAAGATCGACGTTAACGGCGAGACCGCTGATCCGCTCTTCGCATATCTTGCAACAGAGAAGCCTTTCGAGGGATTCGGAAAGGGCCTCAAGATGGCAGCTCTCAAGAAGTTTGCTGATGCCAACAACAAGAAGTTCGGCGACAAGGCATACATCAAGTGGAACTTCACCAAGTTCCTCGTAGACAGAGAGGGCAACGTAGTAACAAGGTTCGAGCCTACAGCAGACATGGATGATGTCAAGGCAGCCGTAGCAGCAGCCCTATAGCGGACAATCCCGTTTCAATACTTTAGTAATTAATATAAGCTCAGCGCCCATGCGTATTGCGTGAGACTCATGAGAGGAGCGTCCGACCATCCGGGATCAGACGATGTCGGCAGAAGCTCCTCGAATGCTCGTCTCAAGGAAGACGCATGAGCGCTGAGCGTTTTTATTATTTATAAATTTACGGGTGTTCAGTAAAAAACACGGAAAGACATTCTGTATATGGTATCATTAAGTATCACTTAAGCGCCTTCTTTCGGGCGCTGCTGCAGAGATACTGAGAGGGAGAATGAATAATGGAAACAAGAATGGATAAGCTGCTTAAGCTTGCAACCGAAATGTGCAAGGGTGAGCTGCCGATCAATCCGGAATGCGCTGAGGTACAGCTGCTCGACTACCTGCTCACTGACGATGAGCTCGAGATCATGAGCAATATGAAGCTCGTAACGCCTTATACTGCAAAGGCTCTCGCAAAGAAGACCGGCTTTACACCTGAAAAGTCAAAGCGCATCCTTGAAGGGATCGCTGAGAAAGCTTACTTCATGGATGTTCAGGTTCCTAAGACGAATGCCAAGGTATATATGCTCGTTCCGTTCGCGCCTGGAATCTTCGAATTCCAGATGGTAAGAGGCGAGGATCCTAATGTCGCTGAGTTCTTCAGGAGACACGCTTACGAATCACATGAAACTGTAGCTGCCACATGGCCTATGGGCGTAGGCATCATGAGAGTTATCCCTGTTGAGAGCGCGCTTCCTGCAGAGGTCAGGAAGATCTCGCTTGACAGGATCAGCACACTCCTCGATACAACCATCGGCGGACAGTTCTGCCTTGTGCCTTGCCAGTGCCGCAGGGTGCGCAGACTCACCAACGGAGGAGAGGCGACCGGACAGCAGGAAGAGGGCATGTGCCTGTATACAGGTCTCCTGGCCGACTCCATGCTCAGACACGGACGCGGCAAGAAGGTCACCAAGCAGGAAGCTTATGAGCACCTCAAGAAGATGGAGGATATGGGCTGTATCCATCAGATCACGACTCTTGAGAACGGCATGACTTTCGCCGTATGCAACTGCCAGCCTGATACCTGCATGGCTATTGGCGGAGCATCATATTTCAATACACCTAATCTCTCACGCAGCAACTACGTATCCGAGATCGATGCAGAGAAGTGCGTGGCATGCGGACAGTGCGTAGAGGTCTGCGCCAACAACGCACTCAGGCTCGGACAGAAGGTCTGCTCGAAGACACCTATCGTCCACGTTCCTCAGGAGCTGCCTGATGAGGTCGAATGGGGTCCGGAAAAATTCGATAAGGATTACCGCAATACAAGAAAGAATGTAGTCGAGACAGGCACATCGCCATGCAAGACCACATGTCCTGCACACATAGCTGTACAGGGATATATCAAGCTCGCAGCTCAGGGCAAATACATGGAAGCCCTCGAGCTTATCAAGAAAGAGAACCCGCTGCCGGCTGTATGCGGACGCATCTGCCCGCATGACTGCGAGAGCGAGTGCACAAGAGGCGAGATAGACAAGCCTATCGCTATCGATGAGATCAAGAAGTTCATTGCTGACAGGGAGCTCGATGAAGCCAACAGATACATCCCTGAGAAGATGTACGACTTCCGGAATAAGATCGCAGTCATCGGTTCAGGCCCTGCAGGACTCGCCTGCGCTTACTATCTTGCTATCGACGGTCACAAGGTAACCGTATTCGAGAAGGAAATGAAGCCGGGCGGAATGCTCACCAATGCAATCCCTAACTTCAGACTCGAGAAGGATGTTGTCGATGCTGAGATCGATGTTCTGAGAGCACTCGGAGTCAGATTCAAGTGCGGCGTCGAAGTAGGAAAGGATGTTACTATCCCTGAGCTCCGCGAAGAGGGCTACGAGGCATTCTACCTTGGCATCGGCCTTCAGAACGGAGGCAAGCTTGGGATCCCTGGCGATGATGCTGAGAATGTCATGTCAGGTGTTGACTATGTCAAGATCATCAACAGAGGCTGGGAAGCTCCTCTCAAGGGCAAAGTGGTAGTCATCGGCGGCGGCAATATAGGCGCTGATGTTGCGCGTACTGCCGTAAGATACGGTGCAGACAAGGTCGATCTTTACTGCCTCGAATCATTCGATGAAATGCCTATGGGCGAAGAGGACAAGGCTCTCTGCGCTGCTGACGGAGTCAGCATCCACGCAGGATGGGGTCAGACAGAGATCCTTACCAAAGACGGAAAGTGCACAGGCATAAAGTTCAGAAAGTGCGTATCCGTTAAGAATGAAGAGGGAAGATTCGATCCGAAGTTCGATGACAGCGTAACCGAGACTGCTGAGTGCGACGGCGTACTCTTCTGCATAGGACAGAAGGTCGAGTGGGGCAAGCTGCTTGAAGGTGTCAATGTCGAACTTGACAGGAGAGGCCTTGTAGTTGCTGATCCTCTGACTTACCAGACATCAGAGCCTGATATATTTGCAGGAGGAGATGTCTATACAGGACAGAAGTTCTGCATCGATGCTATCGCAGCAGGAAAGCAGGGCGCCATCTCCATTAACAGATTCGTAAGACCGGGATCAAGCCTTACTATCGGAAGATACCGCATGGGATACAATGAGCTCAATAAGGATGATCTTGACTATGACCGCATCAGCTATGACAACACCTCAAGACAGGTACCGGGAGTCGATCCTAAGAAGGTACTGTCAAAGCACGATGAGAGGCTCACTTTCACAGAGGAGCAGCTCAAGGCGGAGACTTCAAGATGCCTCGGCTGCGGCGCTACCATAGTAGACCAGAACAGGTGCCTCGGCTGCGGTATCTGCACGACAAGGTGCAAGTTCGATGCGATCCATCTTATCAAGAAATTCAACGAGCCGCACCACGGCATCAGATTCAGAAAGAAATACATGGAGAACTACCGCAACGAGCGTGAGGCCAAGATCGCAGTCAAGAAGATCTACAAGGGAGAAGGCAATAAGTAGCTTTGCCCGAACGGCGGTCTTAGAACTCAGGAGTATATATTATGCATGAGCTGACACTGCTCTTCGGAGTGGCAGAACAGATTGAAAGAGTAACAAAAGAAAACGGCATCGATCACGTCGATGCCGTTGTTCTTGAAGTAGGGGAGATCACGCCTATAGTGCCGGAATTCCTGATGGACGGCTATGAGGTTATCTCCGATGAGTTTGACTTTCTGAGAGGTTCTGAGCTGATCATTGAGCGCGTCAAAGGCATGGTCAGGTGCAGGAACTGCGGAGAAGTCTATGATGTTATGGAGCATAAGGGCGTATGCCCTGAATGCGGAAGTTTCGAGAAGGACATCCTCTCAGGCGACGGATTCGTTGTCAAGGAAGTGCGGATTCTGGAGGAGCCGCCTTCTTCCTGACTATTATCCGCCTGAATGACCTGACTGCTGCGGCTGTCAGCAATATGTTGACTGCAAAGTATATGATCATATTGAGGACCGAGAAGGATCCGATCGGAAGCCGCAGATAGTACATGTATGTCAACGGTATCAGGGCGAGCAGCACCAGTGTAACAGCGGCATTCCGCTTTGACGGATACCTTATCAGGCCTCTGAGAGCCAGAATGAATATGATAGATATCGCTATGGTTGCATTTACCGACCTGAGCTTTCCTATGGTGAACAGGAAATATGTGACATACTGAGTCAGCCCCATAAATATCAAAATAAACAGTACATGAGGGATAATGACGTACAGATCAGAGTACGGGTCATGTCCTTTTTTTACTTTCCGTCTGTGAACAGCGGAGACTATCAGACATATGAGGAGCGTCACCAGTATCAGCTGCTGGACCCTAAGCAGGATCCTGACAACTCTGCCGATCGTGATGTGCGAATGCTTTGTAGCCTCAAGTTCGTTGGACATGATGACAGTAGGCGAGCATTCAAAATCAGCGTCGACAAGACTCGAGTACGAGGCTGTTCCGTTATCGAGAGGGCCTATCGGGACAAAAGGCGATACGGTAAGAGTGGCGGTGCCTTCTCCGATGTTTCCTGCGTGTATTCGGCCCGCTGTCTCTTTAAGCACAGCAGAAGATACGATCTGATCATAGTAGGTAAGATAAGAAGCTTTATCAGCTGTGATCTCTATCATATACTCTTCGTCCGCCGGCAGATTGATGACAGTCTGTTCACCGTTACGCATCATGAAGAGAACAGGTGCTGATCCTTTCGCCCCCTCATCTGCGGAAGGGTAACTGAGCTTCCCGCTTCTGCTGATGCTGCCTATATTGACACCATCCCTGAAAACACGGGCACCGACATTTCCTATGAATGTCAGTTTTCTTGTACTGATAGGGCTCTGGAAAAGCTTTTCAGGTTCTATATCTGAAAACAGCCACTTTACATAAGTTGAAGGCCTGTGCTCAAGCACAAGGTTTGCGGCAAGGGGCTCATCCGTTGCCCATACGCCTGTATCTATCTGGCGCTGAGTGGCTCTCAGGTGTTCGGCCGCTATGTATGACAGATACTCTATAAATACGTTCTTGCTGGTTTTCTCCTGCTGACTGATCGTATCGATCCTGGACATCGACTCAGTAAGGATGGCTGTTATGTCAGCATTTTTCTTGTTCTGCATTGCTTCAAGCAGATACTGCTGAAATCTGTCCGTATAGTCTGTCTCAGCAGGGAAGAAGTCGCCGAGGAATTCGATAATAAGGCGCAGCTGATAATTGATCTCAGGATTGTTTCTGAAGTCCTTGTCTGTAAGATCCCTGCTCACCATGCCCGCCTTACGGGAAAATGCGGCATAGCCGCTGTCCGCTTCCTGAGATGGCGTGTAGAGGTCTGTGCCGTATCTCTCGTATCCCCATGACTGCAGCGGTATCGATGCTACAGGGTCGTACTGACCGCAGATATTGAATATTCCCGGATAAGCAACAGGCTCTTTCGTGGTTCTCGGAACGCCGTAAAGATAGGCGTAAACGTCTTCATATTCTCCGCTTTCAATAAAATCAGCGGCAGCTACATTCGCAACGGCTCCCGCACGGGACATGCCGTTCAGCCATATTTTCTTCTTACCTTTTATTTTATGTACAAGAATGTAGTCATTGATATGCTTTTCCAGGAGATCAGCGGCAGCGTCAAAGCCCTGGTGCCTGACGCCCTCACCGACGATGAAATTACCGGCCCATTCATTCTGATATCCCTGGCCGCAGGTGACAGCAGCGATGACCGTGAAATCATCGATCTGCTTCATGCCTATGACGCCGGAAAGAGAGTCCTGCGTTGTAGGCTTGTTATATCCGAAAGCATAAAGAGACTTGAATCCCGCTCCCTTGAGGTAGGCGGTATACTGCGGCTCGACGACTCCGGTGGTTGAGCGGAAAGCGCTCAGAGCCATGCCCAGAGAGCCTCGTGCAAGAAGTACGCTGAACTGATCGGACGGGTGTCTGAAGAAATGATCTGAATAAGGGAATTTCCAGTCATATGCGACTGTAGCGGTATCAAGAAAAGGGAAGCTGATATATTTCATTCTGACCCTGTCATAACCGGGCAGAAAAGATATCCCCGTGGCGTCGCCGGCTTCCTGAACAGCAGCAGACGCATCAGCCAGAGGTTCCTGAAGAGTTTCTTCAGCATATACAGCCGCAGGAAAACCGGATGACGGTATTACTGCAGCAGAAAAGAGCTCTGAACAGAGCAGGGTGAAGGTCAGCAGTATTGTAAAGAAACCGGCAGATGCTTTTCTCATAAATTGATGATTTATCTGTGCAATTGCTGCAAATTAATTAATATACATCAGAAAGTATAGCAAATGATACAGGCTTTTTCATCAAATATTCACACAGGCCGATAGAGATGGGGAAAAATGTGTGCTAAAATCTTAATAAACTTAAAGAATCAGTTCGTTAACGATAATTTTATATCTGACAATAACTCTTTTTTTATGGCCGGAAAGAAAAAATCAATCAAAAAACTAATCATAGGATTCCTCTTTGCAGCTCTTATCATTACTGACACGATAATGTGGGCTGCGCATATCGGCACACTTACTCCTTATGCGATATCTTTTGATAATCATGAGGTCTGCCGCGTCAGGAACCGCGAAACGGCAAGCAAAGTTCTGAACGATGTCTTTGACGATATGGCAAAGGATGATACCAGCATTGCTGCTATCAGCTCGGACTTTCATATAGAGAAGGGCGGCAGCGGTGATATCGTTTCTGAAGAAGAGGCGAAAGAAGCTGTTATCGCATCCGCTGAAGAATCAGATGCGACAATCAAAATTGCTTCTTCAAAGACTTCTCTCGAGAGCTATACACCTGATCCGGACTACAAGAAGAATACGGAGATGCTTGCCGGCGATGCTGAAGTCCTGAGCGAAGGCGAGAGCGGAGAGAAAGAAGTCGGCGTTACATATACTACTGTCAACGGTGAAGTAGCGGACAAGGATAAGACAGATATCGAGATCACACAGGAAGGTGTTCCTGCTGTTATTGAAAAGGGGACGCTCGGTCTTCCGGAAGGTGAATCCTGGGATCAGTATGAAGGCGAGCCGGTTGCCAACAGCGGCGATGATGTCATAACTCTGGCCAAGCAGTATCTGGGACTTCGTTACGTATGGGGCGGGAAGGACCTTGAGTCAGGCGTAGACTGCTCTGGATTCGTTATCGCGCTTTACAGAAAATACGGTCTTGATCTCACATATCCTCTGTATAAAGAGGGCAAGGGTATTTCCTACAGTGATGCGAAGGCAGGGGACCTGCTGTACTTCCCGGGCCACTATGGTCTGTACATAGGCGACGGCAAGATGATCCATGCTTCCAACTACGGTACAGGAGTCATTATCAGCAACGTGGGCAACAGGAAGATCCTGGCTGTAAGAAGATTGGTAAGCGAAGACTAAGCTTGATAACACTATTACCTGACATCCTGAACAGTCAGTGCATAGCACCCGTCAGGAAGCGTCATGTCCAGAACATCCTCAGGTAACAGATCCGCTTCGTTATCAAGTAACATCCTGTATACGTCATCATCCTCGTAATATACATACATTGTTTGCTCTTTTTTCAGCGGAGTCTGATCTGTAATATACAATTCCTTCTCGCGGTATGAACCGTCCTTGATTAATGTTCTGTATTTCTGACTCTTTCCGTCAGAAATAATATGAAATGACATATCTGACGACGGATTACCGATCACAAACAAATATCCTTCTTTTCCCTGTGCATCGCCCCTGAACACTTCAGTCCAGGAGCTTTTTTCTGAACGGTACAGTTTCATGCGCAGCTTTCCCTGGATATGATATTTATACAATCCATCAAAATCCGTATCTATTAACCTGATGTCCGGATCAATTTCTGCGAGTTCTTTCAGTTCGCCTTTTTCCGGATAAGCCTGTTCTATACCTGATTTATTATAGTCAATAATAGATTTTGCTCCGCCGCCGATTAAGCCCCATACAAAGAGACCCTGAAACAGCAAAACGCCGCCAAGTATGACCAGCAGCACTGTCACCGCAACCTTAGTGCGGCCGCCTTTTCGGAGCATATCTCCGATTGTGGCGTATTCATCGCCTTCTTTCTTATTCGCCCGTATATCATCCGGAATCGGATTATTGCCTCCATTCCTGTACTTGTTGTTCTGTGGGACAGCGACACCAAATAAAGAGCCCAGAAGAGAAACTCTTATATTAAGTTCACGGGCAGTCATGCCTTTTTTTCCGGCGTTCTGCTCAGAGTTTTCTGCTGACTCTTCAACATTGTTTTTCAGTTCATCAATTGTTTTTTTACTATTATCCATACTGATTTCCTCAGTCCTGTACGAACTTGCCAGAGTCATTTGTTTAGTATTTTTCTAAAAGGAGGGCTTCCAGACAAAAAGGCCCTCACTGGAAGCAATCTGCCTGATAAGCTCCAGCAGTTGTGAATCCGGATTAAAAACGGTCAAATGAGTGTCTCTTCCAGCCAGTCGCCTTGAAGGAAATACTTTTCAACAGTAAAGTATTGTCCGGGACTGTTTTCGGGCACTTGTGACGGCAATATGTCAATAATCCAGTATGGGCATTGAAGCAATTCTTCTATCGTTTTATTCATATTCATCTGATATAAGAGAAGTCTCTTTTCATATCCGTTATTAAGTCCGGATTGTCCTGTTTCATCAGGCTGATCAGTTTATGGATATTACTGTTTCATTTGAATGGAATGCCTTTCTCTTTTTCAGCTTCATTCTGCAAGACTTTTGTCATTTACATGGGCATAATAGATATGCTTCGGGTTATAACTCATCAAAAGATCCCAATCCCTTTGAAGTCCTGGGTTGTCTGGATATGCAGCCAGATATTCAATTGGTTCCAGGTCACCCACAAAACAATCGCCATCATCAAGAACAACTGAAATGCTGTCTTTACTGTGGCTTGATGTATGCAGTATCTCGCCGCTTATACCTATGTCCTCAAGGAAGTCTCTGCTCTCTGCACAACTTATCCTGACAGCATTTTTCTCATCAACAGGTGTGTAACTCAGATGTTTATCTCTGGCAAATATGCCATCAGAGAAGTGAACACAATCCAGCTGTACATCCACGATTGCAAGTTTTACTCCCTGGCGCTGCAAATCACCAACAATTCCCATATGATCAGGATGATAGTGCGTAGCAATCACATAGGAAATATCACAGAAAGGTATACCCGCAGCCTTTATTGCTTTGTAGAACCCGGACAGTGTACCTGCGTAATCAGTATCAATAAGCAGACTGCCATTCCTTCCTTTTATGAAGTAAGTATTCGTATTTCCATATTTCAGTATCTGCATTCTCATCGATTACTTCTTTTAAGCTATCAGTTGGATAAATTCTCCAGAAAAGCTGCAGCTTCGGCATACCCTCCGCATGCCCTGAAGCTCTCGGATACTTTAGCAGCACCTTCCTTATACTTCGGATCATTCAGAACCTGATTCAGCGCATCAAGTATGTCTTCCTCAGATATTGATTTCAGTCTTACTCCGGCGCTGAGTTCTTCAGTTCTCCGGGCGACGGCATCCTGCTCAGGTGTCTGAGGGAACAGCACAAGCGGCACTCCAAAGTACAGACCTTCAGATGCAGAATTCATTCCGCAATGTGTGATGAAAGCGTCTGCAATCGATAGTACTGCCATCTGATCTACTGATTCATACACCTGTATATTCTCCGGGAGATTCTCGAAACGATCAGTATTTGTTCCCATGGAGATTATGACCTGCCACCCGGAAGATGCGAGCACACTTATACAATTGCGGTAGAACTCACGGTTCTGATTCACAGTCCCCATTGAAATATAGACCGTTTTATCTGCAGTTTTTTCAACAGGCTCAGTGACCGGACGGATTGATGGTCCGATGAAGTGATATCTGTCCGAGAATGTTTCCGAACACGGCTGAAAATACCTGGATGTATAAACTATGGTATTGGTATCATTGTCATTCTGCACAATGTCGAGAAGGCTCTTAACCGGATAACCCTTTTCACGAAGACGCTTTAACTGCTTATTAATACGCGGCATTGCCATCAGCATTCTGGCTATATCCCAGGCGCTCTCCTGCATATACTTTGCCGAATAACGGTTGAAAGCGAAAGTCGTGGTCGATGAAACGTATGGAATGCGGTGTTTCATTGCTGCAAGTTTGCCCCAGAATGCCACGGAGTCGGATACTACTATGTCAGGCTTGATCTCACCGATCACACGGGCAGTCATCTCGTCGAGTGCAAGTGTGGACGAAACAAGCAATTCAGTCGCATATACCTTGTCTTTGCCGACACGATCCGCATTGCCTTTGTCTTCCATTTCAAAATCGTATCCGTCGCAGCCGATGAATGTCGCGCCGGCTCCTTCGATTTTCTCTCTGAATTCTTCAAATGAGAAATACCAGATCTGATGTCCGGCGTCGGTAAGAGACCTGACGAGTCCGAGGGTCGGATTGGTATGTCCATGTGCAGGAATGCAGAACCATGCTATCTTCATTTTGATTCACCCCTAACAATCTGAATCTGTCGACATATTTTCTAATGGATTCAACTCGGCAAAATGCGTTTTGTCTTTCAAAAAGTATAGCATAAAGAAAGGCCCGCTGGAAAATCCAACGGGTCTGGTGTGGTAATGTCATAAGGGATCTCAAGAGCTCCAGAGATTCGCAAAGAATCAGAAACAAATGAGAAGTGAACACGATGGTTAGATATATCTAACATTGTACTTTAATAGAGACATCTATAAATATTGACAATAGTTTAACGAGCTCGTATTATTATTTTGCATAATAAATATATCCAGTGATTCTTCATGAATTAACGGATTCATGAAGTGAAGGATAATCCCGAGCAATCATACATGAATAGGGGTACCGAAACTGTGAGGCAGGGCTGTCACTCTGCAGCATAGATAGGTGATGGACGGATTTGCAGATGATCATGCGGGATTTACCGCTTGATTTTTGTGAATTTATTGATAACCGTCGGGATGATATCCATGGCGGTATTTTTGTGCAAAAAAATGAGTTGTTTTCAAGAAAGGAATAAAGAAAAATGCTGGAAATTCTACAAACTATCAATGGGTATCTTGCGGACTACATCCTCAGTTTTCTGCTGCTTGGCACAGGAATTTTCTTTACCATCAAGACCCGGTTCGTCCAGGTCCGTTGTTTTGGAGAGGGAATGAAAAAGGTGTTCGGGAATTTTTCGATGAGCGGCGGTAAGCAAAGTGGCGGAATCAGCTCCTTTCAGGCGCTGACGACGGCTATTGCGGCTCAGGTCGGAACTGGAAATATAGTCGGAGCCTGCGGAGCCATACTGACAGGAGGTCCAGGCGCAATTTTCTGGATGTGGATCATCGCGTTTCTGGGCATGTCCACTATATACGCCGAAGCGGTTCTTGCGCAGGAAACCAGAGTGGTCGATTCTGAAGGCAATGCTGCCGGTGGACCGGTTTACTACATCCGCAAGGCTTTCCCGGGTGGTTTTGGTAAATTTTTTGCAGGCTTTTTCTCTGTCGCGATAATCCTTGCTCTCGGCTTTATGGGCTGCATGGTCCAGTCCAACTCCATTTCAGAATCCTGTTCCAACGCGTTCGGAGTACCAGGATGGACGATAGGTATCGTTCTTGCTATTCTCTCAGCTCTGATATTTCTCGGAGGAGTTGACAGGATCGCGTCTGTTACAGAAAAACTCGTTCCGATCATGGCTGTTATGTACATACTCGGAAGCTTTGCCATACTGATAGGCCGCATACAGTATGTACCTGAAGCGATCGGTATGATCTTTAAATATGCATTTGCACCTCAATCCATCATAGGAGGGAGTGCAGGTGCAGCTCTGAAGATTGCTATCAGCCAGGGCGCAAAGCGCGGACTGTTCTCTAATGAGGCAGGTATGGGATCAACACCGCACGCACATGCTATTGCTAAGGTGGATAAGCCGCACGATCAGGGTGTAGTGGCTATGATAGGCGTTTTCATCGATACATTCGTAGTACTGAGCATGACTGCACTGGTAGTCATATCCTGCCTGTACGCAGGCAATGGTCCGCTGTATCAGGGAATGACAGACGGAATCGAGAAGACCAATATGGCACAGCTCTCATTCAGCATGGTGTTCGGAAAAGGTATCGGAAGTGCATTTATTGCAATATGCCTGCTGTTCTTTGCCTTTTCAACAGTACTCAGCTGGAACCTGTTCGGAAAACTCAACGTACAGTATCTGTCAGGAAACAAAAAATCGGCAGTACTTTTGTACACGGGAATTTCGATTGTGTTTATCTTCCTGGGCACACTGCTCTCCAACAATCTTGTCTGGGAGCTTACTGACTTTTTCAACTATCTCATGGTGCTCCCTAACGTAGTATCGCTTATTGCTCTGTGGGCGATCGTAACTAAATCCGCTGCTGAAGGAGAGGCGGCGTGGAAAGCACAGAAGGCGAAAAAGAGTAAATAGAACGAAAAATGAGATTCGCGAGCAAAGAAAAGCACGCGGACTCAAAAAGATAAAGGAATCTCAGATTGAGGCGCCCCCCAAAGTTAGACTTTTACTCCAGCGAGAAATCGCTGGAGTCAGACCGTAGACAAAGTCCTTTTTCAGGCATTCGCCTGAAGGAGGGCTTTTCTCATTCGGGTTCTTATGATCCCTGTTCCACAGTATCCTTGCCAGCTTTTTCATGTTCATGCATGCGAGCGAGCTATGGTGGAGCGTAGGGGAATCGAATTCTCAAGCTATCGCTGAACACGTTGAAATGAAAGCAGGGCAGCAATACACGGGATGCTTTCTTCCCATTTCTCCCTGTTTCTGGTCAACGATCCCAGTTCTTTGTAGAGTTCCGATTCGCCCAATCCTTTATCTCCTGTAAATCACAGATTACTCCTTTACAAACTGCCGATTTATTTGCCTTGAGCTTACTTTCTATATCAGAAGCTCATCAAGATCCCTGAATCTGCCAGATTCTACATCTTCAAGCCCATTATGAATCTTTTCGCGTATTTGTCCTGCTGTCATTCTTTCTGCATTTACAGAATCAGGAAATTGCTTTATCGTAACAGGAAACGGGATGCCGCCAACCATACTTATCTGTCTCAGATAAATATCAATCGCGGTAGACATAGATATTCCAAGCTGTGATAGTACCATTTCCGCATTATGTTTTACGTCTGGATTTACGCGAAGGTTTAATGTCGTATTCTTGTCCATTGATATTTCCTCCTCGCGGCAACTGTAACGCATTTTGCGTTACAATTTAAGTTGGTTTCTTCGGAATTCGCGTGGTGTCATTCCAAAGCTTCTTTTGAATTGCAGGTTGAAATAAGAGATGTTATCAAAGCCATTGAGCATGGCAATCTCGGAAACCGATCTGGTAGTTTCCTCAAGTGCATGAGCTGCTTCCTGGATGCGGTAGTGATTTATATATTGAACACAACTCATCCCAACATACTGGCGGAAAAGGTTCATAAAATAATTCTCGCTGAAGCCTGCAAGATGTGCCAACTGCGTAATGCTTATTTTTTCGCTGTAATGGTTTGCAATGAACTCAAGCGCAGACTTTATGTGCCATCGATTCTCAGAAGTTATATGGCTGTCATCTGACTCTCTTATATATCCATATGAGAAGAGAAGGATCAGGATATGTAGCAGTTGTTCTTTCAATAGCATCTCATAAAACGATGGCTTGTTTTTAAAGCAGTCGAGTGCTCCTAAAAAAGCCTCCTTGATTTCTTCATAGCCGGCATCACACTCTCTTATTACTTCCTGCATCACTAACTGTCCTTCCGCCATTGGCCTGAGATACTTAGACGCCGCAAGGTCCTGATTACTTGCACCTAAATAATCAAGGTGGAACACCATGCTATCAGATATCATGGTCTCTCCCGGGATCTCACATGCCGAATGAGTGCAGTAAGGCGGTATCAGTATGATGTCTCCGGCATTTGCTTTAAACTCTTCCTTTCCGACCTTATAGTCTGAAGTTCCTTCCTGTATAAATGTGATTTCCATTTCCTCATGCCAGTGCAGCGCAAGTTCTCTATATGTAAATGGAATCAGACAATGATAGCTATTGACAGGAAGAAAAACATCCCCATGTTCAGCATTTTCACGGTTCACAGTCAGATTATCTTTCTTCTTCACTTCTTTAAAATTCATAGGATTCTGTTAGTTTTCAGCTCAATTCTAGTAGTTTACGGCGTTTTTTTGGTGTATTGTATCATTATATTAATAATAGTTCAACAGAACCACTATCGTAGAAAAAGAATTAAGTGAGCGATTACAGGGAGGACAAAGCAAATGGCAGCAGAGTGGTTAAAAGATGCAGTTTTTTATGAGATATATCCGCAGTCTTTCAAAGATTCAAATGGTGACGGTATTGGCGATATAAATGGGATTATCCAAAAACTGGACTATATCAAAAGTCTTGGATGCAATGCGCTTTGGATCAATCCGTGCTATGACTCACCTTTCAAGGATGCCGGATATGATGTGCGTGACTACAAAAAAGTAGCGCCACGCTACGGTACAAATGAGGATCTTTACAATCTCTTTGATGAGGCTCATAAGAGTGGCATCCGGGTGCTGCTCGACCTCGTACCGGGTCACACATCCGAAGAGCACCCTTGGTTCCTCGAAAGCCAGAAGGCTGAGAAGAACGAGTACACCGACCGTTTTATCTGGACTGATTTCTGCTTCCAGGGAACTGACGGGCTCCCATACATTGGCGGAGAAAGTGAACGCAGTGCCTGCTATATCCTGAACTTCTTCAAGTGTCAGCCTGCTCTCAACTACGGCTTCTACAAAACTACCGCGCCATGGCAGAAGAGTTTTCGTGATGCATCCGCATTGGCTACTCGTGAAGCTATCAAAGATGTAATGCGCTTCTGGCTTTCTCACGGATGTGATGGGTTCCGTGTGGATATGGCCGCCTCTCTGGTCAAAAATGATGATGAAAAGAAGAGCGGGACCAGCGAAGTATGGCACGATATACGCCGCATGCTTGATCAGGAATTCCCGGATGCGGCAATGGTATCAGAATGGAATGATCCATCTCTCGCGCTGCGCGCCGGTTTTGATATGGACTTTTATCTTAATGAGCCGGGTGGCGGCTACTCTACCCTTATGCGCGATTACTACAATAACGGAGGAAGCATCCATGGTGATCGAAACTGTGAGGATCACAGCTATTTCAAAAAAGATGCCGGCGGAAACATCAACCGTTTTCTCGGTCAATACCTCAGTCGGTACGAAAATACTAAGGATCTCGGATATATCTCTATGCTGACATGTAATCACGATACGATCCGTCCGAGATACAGTCTTGGCGAAGAAGAGCTCAAGCTGGCCTATGCATTCATTTTTACAATGCCCGGTGTACCATTCCTGTACTATGGTGATGAGATCGGAATGAAATATCTCGAAGTGCCAACCAAAGAAGGCGGTTACTTCCGTACCGGATCAAGAACGCCAATGCAGTGGGATGAAAGTGCAAATCTGGGCTTTTCAACCGCTGACGCATCTGATATATATCTTCCGATAGATGATTCTGCAGATGCTCCTACAGTAGCTTCACAGGAAAGCGACCCGGATTCGCTGCTCAATACCGTACGTTCGATCATAGCGCTTCGCCATCAGGAAGAAGAGCTTCAGGCGGATGCTCCACTGTATATAGTTTGCAGTGACGCAGGTAAGCCTTTCGTTTACCGCAGAGGAGCGCTCTTGTGCGTCGTAAACCCTGAAGGCAAAGAACTCGATGTCACCCTTCCCCAAAATGTGGCCATGCATCTCCAGGGCGATGTTCTGTTTGAAATCGGCGATATCTCTTTAAGGGAAGGAATCATAAGCATAGGAGCACAATCATTTGCAGTGATCAAATAATCAAGTTATTCAGAAGAGAACTTCTTTTAATCACATCTAACCACCGCCAAAAGAATAGACCCGCTGATTTTCAACGGGTCTGGTGTGGTAATGTCATAAGGGATCTTCCCATCAGTCCTTCGGACAGATGGGCCCCTCCTTGTGACTATGGTGGAGCGTAGGGGGATCGAACCCCTGGCCTCAAGATTGCGAACCTTGCGCTCTCCCAGCTGAGCTAACGCCCCACGACGTTTTTTATTATAGTACCGGTAATTTCTGTTTGCAATCATGTTTTTCGGCGTGCTCTGATTCCGGATATGCTCTTGAAATACACTGGTATTAATGCTAATGTACCCTCTGTATGCGGGGAAGAAAACTGTTCGGAAACAGAATATTCTATAAGAAGGCTCTTTCGATAGCGCTTCCGATCATGCTGCAGCAGCTGATCCAGAACCTCGTTTCGCTTATTGACAATTTCATGGTAGCGGGACTGGGTGATGTTTCTATGTCCGGAGTGAACATAGCAGGGCAGATACTGTTTGTCTTCATGATATTCCTCAATACTATATGCATGTCCGGAGGCATATATCTTACGCAGTTCTTCGGGGCAGAGGACCCGCGGGGGATGAAGCAGGCTTTCAGGTTCAAGCTGATTGCAGGCTTGGCAGCCTTTATCCCGTACTTTCTCGTCTGCATTGTCTTTCCGAGGCAGGTACTGTCTCTGATGGTCATAGGCAATACGGAAGCTCCGGCCATCCTTGACCAGGGTGTTGAATATATAAGGATCATGTTCTTCATGGGCCTTCAGATGACGATATCGATGTGTATAGCGACATCACTTCGCGATACGGGAAGGGTCAAAACACCGCTGTACGTCTCGATTGCAGCAACGCTGGTCAACACTTTCTTCAACTGGTGCCTGATATACGGACATCTCGGAATGCCTGCGATGGGCGTGAGGGGAGCAGCGTTTGCGACTGTTATCGCGAGGACAACCGAGCTGATCATCTACCTGATAGTCTGTGCAAGGCTGAGGCCTGCATTCGTTATAAAACCGCATGAACTGTTCGGAGTGGACAGGCCGCTGTTCATTGACATGGTCAAAAAATGCTTCATGGTTATGATGAGCGAGATGACGTGGGTGCTTTCCGAGACTGTAACTACAGCAGTATATAACGGAAGAGGTGGCGCAGATGTTGTTTCGGGCATGGCTGCGGGATTTGCCATTGCCAATCTCTTCTTCGTATCCTTCGGAGGAACGACAGCCGCTACAAGTGTAGTCATCGGAAGCACGCTCGGAGCAGGCAAGCTTGAAGAGGCGAGAGAGCAGAAGACGTGGCTTCTGTCAGGTTCTGCGGTGCTTGGGTTAATAATGCTCGTGTTCGGGCTGTTCACAACTCTGCTCGTTCCGGTCGTCTTCGGAAGACTGAGCCCGGCAGCAATCAGGCTGTGCCGCAATATGGTCATAATGACCGCAGCATTCCTGCCTCTGTGGCTGTACATGAATGTCCAGCTTGCCGTTGCAAGGTCGGGAGGGGACACCGCGATGGGCGCCGTGGCGGACGCTTTCATTACGGTATTTATAATGATGCCGGTCCTGCTGCTTCTGGCTGCATTTACGGATTTCGGGCCTCTGATGCTGTATTTCTGCGTGAAGATCATAGATGTTCTGAGAGTCGTTGTGTTCCATGTGTGGCTAAGAAGAGAGCGCTGGCTCAGAAATCTCGCTGCTGAGAACAGACCTTCGGTGTAAAGCAGAATCCTTTAAATCTGTAAAGAAATGGTAAAATCTACTTTACATTATCATATAATACAGCCATCATTAAGGGCGCCTTATGGGCTGCCCGGGACGGGACTACAACAACCGGAGGTTTCAATATGAAGAAGTATAACAACAGACCGTATCTGGCCGTCATGCTGGCACTTGTCATGGCGCTTTGCCTGATACTTGTTACAGGCTGCTCCGGCAGCTCAGGTGATACACCATCTGAGGAAGCCGCAGAAACTGCAGCCAATCCGCTTACAGGCCAGACTACTGAGGAAGGATTTGATGAAAATGCTCTTAATCAGAGAGTCGCTGCCTTTGTTGTAGAGAATACTGCCGAAGCCAGACCGCAGTGGGGAATGGATGATCCTGAATACTCACCGGATATCGTGCTTCAGGGTGAGGTTGAAGCCGGCATCACCAGAACTCTGTGGATGTATGCAGATTACAACAAGCTTCCTGAGGTCATAGGACCTATGAGAAGTGCGCGCCCGCCATATATCAGATTCTCTGAACTGTTCGACTCCGTGTTCATTCACTGGGGACAGAGTTCATCCAAGGGCAACTATGTAGGGGCCAACACTGTATTCAAACAGGACAATGTCGACCACATCAACCAGATGACATTCGATGAGTCTGTCGGACTGTTCGACAGAGACAGCACGAGAAATGTCGCTATGGAGCACACCGGTATTCTTTACGGCAGCAAGGTGCCTGAAGCTATCGCCAAGGCAGGCTTCAGAACCGAGCCTAATGAGTATACCAAGCTGAACTTCAGCGATCTCTCATGGCTCTCGTCAGTAGTTCCTGCAGAGACTGTACGTGTAAAGTTCTCGAACATTGCGTCCTTCGACAGCATGTTCTTCAAGTACAACAGTGAAGACAAGAAGTACCACTCCTCGAACTTCAACAACGATTTTGCAAGAGACAATCTGCTGATCCTCTGCGATGATACAGAGTATATCGAGAAGTTCAATTACAAGGGCTCCGGCGCCTCTGTAATATACTGTGACTACGCACTCGGCGGCGGCAAGGGATATCTGCTGAGCCAGGGCACAGTCAAGGACATCGAATGGAGAGTAGAGGACGGCAAGCTCGTGCTCGTAGATGTAGAGAGGACCAAGGCAGCTCAGGCTGCAGCAGCCGCAGCAGCTGAAGAAGGCGAAGAGGCTGAAAATGCAGAGGCAGCCGAAGAGGCACCTGCAGAGGTTCTTGCCGGACTGCATACGGGCAAAACATGGATCGGATGGGTATCCGCCAATAACGGCGGCGAAGTCAAGATCGGCTCAGCTGAAGAGTAGGTAAGAAAAGCGTGGGATGGCCCCGGAATGATGTAAAAAGTAAAGCAGCGGTAATCAGCACATGCTGATGATCCGCTGCTTTTGCATTGCTTCAGAAAAGTGTGTATTCTGTCAGTCCTTGGCCACGTCGAGTCCGAACTCTGCCGGCATGAAGCGCGGGCACACATTCTCATCGGTAACTATGACTGACGCTGCAAGGCGCGTTCCTATCTCGCAGGCTTCCGCGATGGTCTTGCCGTAGGTGAGGCCGATGGCAACGCCAGAGAAGAACGCATCGCCTGCGCCGGTGGTATCATTGACGACTACCTTCTTGGCAGGGCAGATGCCGCGGTCGCCGTTCTTATGAGCGTATGCTGCACCGTCGCCGCCCATGGTCACGACGATGCCCGGTATCTCAGCCTGGCAGATCTTGGTATACAGGATCTCTGACATCTCTTCAGGGGACTTTTCTTCATATTCCTCTGAGAACAGTATCCCGGCCTCCTGCAGATTGCAGACAAGACATTCTATATGCTTAAGGAGGTCACGCCTTTCTACTGCGATAGACATGTTGGAAACAGGGCAGTATATCTTCTTACCGTGCTTTTCTGCAAGAGCGATTATCTTCTTGAGTATAGGGACCTCGATATCGAACTCTGTTACGATGCTGTCGGCGTTCGCAAATATCTCATCACCCTCATCATCCAGGATGCGCTCGATCTCTGAGAGGTCAGGCCTCTTTGATATTGATGCAACAACATCGCCCGAATTGTCAAATACAGCCAGCCACGTTCCGAGCCCGTCCCGCGTTCTTCTTATGTAATCGGTATTGATCTGGTGCTTTCCGAGCTTGTATATGACATCAGAACTAAGTCCGCTGTTGTCAACTACGCTGATAAGAGTAGGCCTCAGCTCGATATTGGCTATGTCTTCTGCAATGTTCCGGCATACCCCGCCGTGCACCTCCACGACGCGGCCCGAATTGCGGCCGCCCGGAATGTACTGTGCATAAGGATATCCCTTGATATCCACGAATGTTGCTCCGATGACAACGATCCCCGTGCTTTTGCTCATGTGAAATCCTCCGTCCTGGCTTTTTAAAAGCAAAGCAGACCTGCAGGAAAGCGGTCTGAACTCTCCAATTCATATTGTATGGAATAAGTGTGTGTATTTGGTGTTTTGTATCAAAAACAACATCTGAAACGTATGAAATTTAAGGCATAATATTGATCCATTATTTTACTGTAAACGCTTGACAATGGCGAGTTAGTTTTATATAACTAACTAAGTTAAAACAGTCGAACCAATGCGCATGGTTCGCTTAACTGTGCTTAACGACATGTCAAATACAAACACAGGAGAATAACTATCATGGAAGAAAAGATGACACTTTTGGACGCTGAGATCGGCAAGACCTATATTGTTAAAGAAATCAACACGGATGACGACGATATGAACTCATTCCTGTTCAGACTCGGATGCTATACAGGCGAGCCGATAACTCTCATATCCAAGAAGAAAAAGAGCTGTATCGTAGCCATCAAAGACGGCAGATACAACCTTGATAACCTGCTTTCCGAAGCCATTATCGTATAGCGCGAAACGGCAATAACACGGAAACAGGCGGTCACCAATGGAAATAAAGGAGGATTTTATATGAGGATCGCTTTTGCCGGAAACCCTAACAGCGGCAAGACAACCATGTACAACGCTCTCACCGGAAGAAGTGAGAAAGTTGGTAACTGGGGCGGTGTAACAGTAGGCACCAAGGAATACAAGCTCAAGAAGGAGTTTGCAGGTGATCAGGAGATCATCGCAGTCGACCTTCCTGGCGCATATTCAATGTCACCATTCACACCGGAAGAGGGCATCACAAGTGAGTACGTTCGTACCGCTAATCCTGATGCAATCGTAAACATCGTAGACGCAACCAATCTGAGCAGATCACTGTTCTTCACAACTCAGCTGCTCGAGCTCGGTATCCCTGTAGTAGTTGCACTCAACAAGAGTGATATCAACGCCAAGGAAGAGACAGAGATCGACGCAGAAAAGCTCGCTGCAAAGCTTAACTGCCCGGTATTCAAGACAGTATCGGTCAATGAGAAGAACAACGGACTCAAGGAGATGATCGCAAAGGCCATCTCACTTGCAGGCACTATTCAGAAGGCACCTTACATGCAGGCAGACATCAATCTTCACGATAAGGATGCTGTAGATGCAGAGGACCGCAAGCGTTATGACTTCGTAAACAAGATCGTTGCAGATGTAGAGAAGAGAAAGACTCTCTCTGCAGAGGTAGGCAAAGCAGATAAGTTCGATGCGGTACTTACCAATCCGATCGCAGGTATAGCTATCTTCGTAGTAGTAATGTGGTTCGTATTCTGGGTGTCCCAGGCATGGCTCGGACCTCTCATTGCAGACTGGCTTGTAGGCTGGATCGAGACATTCCAGGGCTGGGTAGCAGGACAGCTTGAAAACAGCCCGGCTATCCTCTCAGCACTCCTTGCTGACGGTATCGTAGGCGGTGTCGGAGCCGTAGTCGGATTCCTCCCGCTCGTAATGGTAATGTACTTCCTGATCGCTCTCCTCGAGGACTGCGGATATATGGCACGTGTAAGTGCTGTAATGGACCCTATCTTCAAGAGAGTAGGTCTTTCAGGAAAGTCCGTAATCCCTGTAGTTATCGGAACAGGCTGCGGTATCCCGGCTATCATGGCATGCCGTACCATCCGTGACGAGAGAGAGAGAAGAGCTACAACAATGCTCACAACCTTCATCCCATGCGGAGCGAAGATCCCTGTAATCGCACTGTTTGCAGGAGCTTTCTTCAACGGCGCAGGCTGGGTAAGCACACTGAGCTACTTCCTCGGACTCGTTCTTATATTCTTCGGAGCACTGCTCATCAAGGGAATCACAGGATATAAATACAGAAAGTCATTCTTCATCATGGAGCTGCCTAAGTGGAAGACACCTAGCCTCAAGTATGCATTCAAGTCCATGATGGAAAGAGCTAAGGCATATATCATCAAGGCCGCTACTATCATCCTGATCTGCAACACTTTAGTTCAGATAATGCAGACCTTCAACTGGCAGTTCCAGGCTGTCGAAGAGGGTGCAGAGAACACTTCGATCCTCGCATCGATCGCTACTCCGTTCGCTATCCTCCTCATCCCTCTGGGATTTGGAGTATGGCAGCTTGCAGCAGCAGCTATCACAGGCTTCATCGCTAAGGAGAACGTCGTTGGTACACTCGCTGTAGTATACGGCCTGACAAGCTTCATCGATGTAGATGCGCTCGAGATGACAGGCGGAGCAAACACAGTTGCAGCTACTATGGGACTGACCTCAGTAACAGCACTTGCTTATCTGTTCTTCAACCTCTACACACCTCCGTGCTTCGCAGCTATCGGAGCTATGAACTCTGAGATGCAGAGCAAGGGATGGCTCTGGGGTGCTATCGGTCTTCAGCTGGGAACAGGATATACTATCGCATTCCTCGTTAACCAGATCGGAACACTTATGACTGAAGGCCACCTCGCAGCAGGATTCCTCCCGGGCCTGATCGCAGTAGCATGCATGATCGCTGCTCTGGTGATGATCGCTAAGAAGGTAAGATCACACTTCGATGAACAGTATCAGCTGCACAAAGGCAAGGCAAGCAATGCAGCAGCATAAGTAAGTCAATACAGAAAGTTTTACTCAGATGAACTTTCACAACCGGAAATATCTCCTTAAATACACGGCGCAGCAATGTGCCGTGTATTGCTTATGGGGCGTAATGATATATAATTGGATTCAGCTGAATAAGAGAAAGGAGGCAGAGAAATGAACATGGCAACACTTATAGCCAGTCTGGCCGTGATCCTGATGCTCTTCTTTGCCGCAAGATACATATACAGGGAAAAGAAGAAGGGCAATGCATGCATAGGCTGCCCGTATTCAGGATCCTGCGCCAAACATCAGGCGGGGCAGGGATGCTCGCAGCCCTCTGAACAGGAAATAGATAAGATAATAGAGGACCTGAAGAAGAGGAAAGACAGCACTGCCGGATAAAGGGCAGACGAATATCTCATAACGTAAAAGTCCGCGGGCCATGAGGTCCGCGGACTTGTTTATGCATTTTTTATCAGATCAGCAGTAACTGAACTATTAAGCCTTTTTCTGTGAATCCCAGTAGGATACGTATTCTTCGTCTTCGCTGAAGTAGTTCTTTACGAGCTTTACTACAGTGCCTGAGAGGAGGAATACACCGATCAGGTTAGGAATAGCCATGAGTCCGTTGAATGTCTCTGCAACTTCCCAGATGATTCCGAGGTCCATTGTAGCACCGAGGATAGCTACGAGTGCGTAGAGGATCAGGAAAGGCTTTGCAGCCTTGCTTCCGAAGAGGAACTCAGAACATCTTGTTCCGTAGAGTCCCCATCCGAGGATAGTAGAGAATGCGAAGCAGCACATTGCTACAGCTGTGAAGATCGATACCCAGCTTCCGTATGTGTTGGTGAAGCCCTGGATGGTGATCTCAGCACCTGCAGGTACGCCGTATTCGAACTGAGCGCGTCCGCAGAGGATGATGAGTGCTGTCATTGTGCAGATAACGATAGTATCTACGAATACTTCGAAGATTCCGAAGAATCCCTGCTTTACAGGGTGGTTAACGTCAGCGCTGGCGTGTGCCATTGAACCTGTACCAAGGCCGGCCTCGTTGGAGAAGATACCTCTTGCGATACCTTTCTGAACGCTGAGGAACATGCTTCCTACAACACCGCCTGTAACTCCGGATGGGCTGAATGCTCCTGCGAAGATCGAGCCGATAGCGGACGGAACATATCTCCAGTTGATGACGATAACGCCGAGTCCGAGCAGGATGTAGAATACAGCCATGAACGGAACGAGCTTCTCGGTAACAGCTCCGATTCTCTGAACTCCGCCGATCAGGATGAAAGCGATCAGAACAGCGATGATGATTCCGAGGATCAGGTTCAGGGTCTTGATGCCGCCTTCGCCCATTACGTTGAAGGATGTGAGGGCAGTATCAATCGAAGTGGTGATGGTGTTGACCTGAGTCGCATTACCTGTACCGAATACTGCGAGAACTCCGAAGATGGCGAACAGTGATCCGAGCCACTTCCAGTTCTTTCCGAGTCCGTTCTTTATGTAGTACATCGGTCCGCCTACGTATGTGCCGGTGTCATCGATCTCTCTGAAGTGAACTGCGAGAGTTACTTCTGAGAACTTTGTGCACATGCCGAGAAGGGCGGATATCCACATCCAGAAGACAGCTCCCGGGCCGCCTATGGCTATGGCGCCGGCTACTCCGGCGATGTTTCCGGTACCTACAGTCGCAGCGAGTGCAGTACAAAGTGCCTGGAAAGGCGAGATGGCGCCTTCAGCAGTTGCGTCTTTGTTGAAGATCTTGCCGAAGGTTTCCTTCATTGCGAGCCCGAACTTGCGAATCTGGATGAACTTTGTCCTGAAGCTGAGGTAAAGTCCGATTCCGAAGATGCATACCATTGCAGGCACGCCCCATACAAAATTGTTGATGGCGGAGTTAATACTAGCGATAGTTTCCATTTTTTTCTCCTTACTTATCTCCGTAAATATCCGGTGGAGCAGGGCAAAGCCGTGGAAACAGCTGCAGAACGGGGCACAGCAAAGAAAGCAGTTATTCCGAATAAAAAAACAGGGAATATGCATGCAAATTACTGCATCATATTCCCTGTACCTGTTACCTGAAAGTATTACTTCTTCGGTGGCCGCACTGCGGCTCTCTCCAGAGTTTCGTCCGCACTACGTCTGTTTGCCTGAAAGCTTCGCATATGCTCTGATGAAGGCGTATGCTTTCTTCTTCGGCGTCACATACCGTATCTCTTCCTGCTTCTGCTCGCAGTCAGTGATGTTCCGGCTGTGATCTTTCCGTAGGTGCTTCAATCGAATATTTGGCTTACTGAAGGTAACCTATCATAAAGTTGCAATTGCAATCAATCTTTGTTAAAATTTTGACCGAATTGTTTTCGAAAAGTACAATCGAAAGCGCGAAACCGTTGAAAATGCTGCGGTTGAGCAATTATTTACCCAATAGGAGAATGACATAATTGAACACACAGAGAATCAAAATTCTGCTTGCTGCCATAGATAAGGGCAGCCTTACCAAGGCCGGTCAGACGCTCGGCTATACACAGTCATATCTTACGCAGACGATGAAAGCGTTCGAGGATGAAATAGGTTTTCCGCTGCTCCTCAAGACCAACAGGGGAGTGGAACCTACGAACGAAGCAAAGCAGCTTCTTCCTGCAATGAGAGAACTGATAAGGAGCGAGGAAAAGCTTGATCAGGAGATGGCTGAGATCCAGGGACTCCACAGAGGAACCATCAAGATAGGGACGTTTGTCAGCACTTCGGTATACTGGGTCCCTCAGATCATCGAGTATTTTCACAATAATTATCCCGAGGTCGTATTCGAGATCGAAGAGCTCGGCCATGAGGAAATGATAAGAGGCCTTATTGATGGATCTCTTGATATAGCACTTATGAGTTCACCTGACAGGAAGGTCAACATAGATTTTATACCGGTGATAGAAGACCCGATGATGGTAGTGTTCCAGCCGGGCAAATACGATCTCAGCATGTACGATTACGTACCGGTGGATGTCCTTAAGGACTATCCGTTCATAATGACATATAAGAGCTACGATAAGGATCCGCACAAAGTATTCGAGGATGCCGGATTCATGCCTCAGGTCAGATATCATTCAAGGGACGACTTTGCCGTCCTGTCCATGGTGCAGAGAGGGCTCGGACTCGCTATCCTCCCGGAACTTACCATAAATGAGTTCCCGGGCGATTATGATACGAGAATGCTCGACCCTGAGTCATACCGTACTCTCGGAATAGGGATAAGGTCTCTTGAAGATGCAGGCCCTCTTGCGAGATTCGTGATCAGATATATTAAAGAAAACATCCGCTGATGCAAATTATGCGGCTGCTGCGCGAGGCAGCCCAGGATATGAAAATACCCGGCTGAAAAGCCGGGCGATTTTCGTTTGAGGTTTCTATTAATAGTAAACGGTCTTTATTATTTGCTTGCGAGTACGCTTGGTGCGTGCTTCTCGAGCTCGTAAGAAATGATTCCGGATACTGTGATGATTCCTGCTGCAAGTGCCATAGTTGATACCTCCTGATAATATATAGATTTGGTTTGAAGTTGGATTTTTTATTTCCAGGACGGTCTGTATTCTGACCGCATCTTTCTTTCTGACAAAAAAATAACACTTATTATCTGACCAGTAAAATGGGCATTCTGCATAACCGGTATTACAATTACTAATATCAAAAAAATCTCGCAGACATATAACCGCATGGCGTATAATATCTAGCGGAAGAAAAACCTGAGCCATAGATAAGGAGACAGGAAACATGGCTAAGCAATATATAGGAATAGATATCGGCGGCACTTCGATCAAACTCGGCATCGTTACAGACCGGGGCGAGGTTACTGTCAGAAAAGAGACCATATATACTGATGCGGGCGATAACAGGACCGTTATGCAGGCGATCATCGACAGCATAAGGGAGCTGCTTGTTGAGAACAGCCTCAATGCTGATGATGTAGCCGGCATCGGCATTTCAGCAGCCGGATGCATCAATTCAGTCACCGGAAGCGTTGCGGAGAACGGCGGCAATGTGCCGGGCTGGTCACGCACCGCGGTATGCAGCGTACTTACTAAGGAATTCGGCATACCGTCGACTCTTGCCAATGATGCCAACTGTGCTGTGCTCGGCGAATACTGGGCCGGAGCGGCAATGGGCTATACGGACGTCGTCGGAGTTACTCTCGGCACTGGCGTCGGAGGCGGAATCATCACAGGCGGAAGACTCCTTGAAGGTGCGCACGGCTATGCAGGAGAGCTCGGGCATTTTCCTACACATGCCGGAGGAGAGCACTGCATCTGCGGCATTGACGGATGCTTTGAAAGGTATGCCTCAACATCGGCGCTTATACGTACTGCCGTAAGCGAGGACCCCGATCTCAGGACCGGAAGGATTCTTTTCAGCGCTGCACAGGAAGGTGACAGACACGCTCTCGACCTCCTCGACAGATGGATTGAAGAGATAGCATACGGGATTGCGGGACTTGTACATGTCTTTGATCCGCAGCTTATACTCATCGGCGGCGGAGTCTCTGCGCAGGAAGAACTGCTGGTAAAGCCTCTCAGAGAAAGAGTTCTCTCAAAGGTCATGCCGGACTTTGCTGCAGACCTTGAGTTCAGACCTGCGGCGCTCGGTAATGACGCAGGGATGATCGGTGCTGTCTACTACCTGATGAGCAGGGAGAACACCATGCACCGTGCGCAGCAGTAAGCTGCATTACGCATAACACTGAAAGGAATATTTAACTTATAATGCTGACTTTATATAAAGGGAGACCGGATAACACCGAAGGAAGGCTCGAACGGGAGACAGAGGTATATGACTTTCTAGACGGACTCGGAATAGAATATCACAGGCTCGATCATGAGCCGGCTGATTCTGATCACCCGGATGTGTGCGAGGCTGTTGAGGAAGCGCTCGGAGCTGAGATATGCAAGAACCTGTTTCTTGCCAACAGACAGAGGACGAAATTCTACCTGCTGATGATCCCTGCATGCAAAACGTTCAGGAGCAGTGACATATCAAAGCAGGCGGGCAGCTCAAGACTTCACTTTGCAGAGCCGGAATACATGCTCGAGATGATAGGCACTACGCCGGGATCTGCGAGCGTCATGGGGCTTATGCTGGATAAGGATCACAGGGTGCAGCTCCTGGTCGATGAGGACCTTCTTGATCAGGAATACATCGGCTGCCATCCGTGCATCAACACTTCGAGCCTCAGGATCAGAAAGGATGATATATTTGACAGATTCCTGAATGCAACGGGACACGACTATCTTACGGTCAGGGCCGAGTAAGGCAGCATTACCTGCAGCTTTCCGGCTGCACCGGGGGATAAGAGAATGAGATATTACGACAGAGTCATTAATTATTACGAAACGGATCAGATGGGCATCGTCCATCATTCAAACTATATAAGATACTTCGAGGAGGCGAGATGCTCTTTCATGGAGCAGGCAGGCTATCCTTATGCAAGGCTGGAAGAAGAGGATATAGTGAGCCCTACGCTTGCTGTTTCATGCAGATACATGCATGCCGTAAAATACGGTGATATGATCAGGATAGCGGTCAGGATGGTCAGGCTTACCAAGCTAAAGTGCGCTTTCACTTACGAGATCACTGATGCCGGGACCGGAGAGATAAGGGCTAAGGGCACTTCAGAGCACGGATTTCTGTCGCGCGAAGGCCGCCCGGTCATCATGCCTAAGGACAGACCTGAATTCTATGCTGTGTGTCAGGCTGAATACGAGCCTGAAGAATAATAAAGGGAATGGAGACTGAGAAGAAATGTCAGAAATGGGGTGCAGATACTCAAGGGATATTATTGTAACGCCGAGCATGTGTGATGCTGAGTCAGGGCTCAGCATTCCTGCAGCTTTTGATCTGTTTCAGGATATGGCAACTCTGCATGCAGATCACTTTGAAATAGGGCCTGCAGGGATGAACAGGCGCAATTACTTCTGGGTCATTACCAAGACTGCGATGACCATAAGAAGACTGCCGCACATGATGGACAACATCGAGGCGAGAACCTGGATACAGCCTGCGGACAGGGCAAAATGCGAGAGGGATTTTGCATTATACTCTGGTGATGAGCTGCTGCTTCAGTGCAGGAGCGTATGGGCGGTCATGAGCCACGATACAGGCCGCCTGGTTCCGATGGCCGGATTATATCCTGAAATAGAATTCACTGAACCGGTGCCTGAAGGCACTGAGTTTTACAAAACGGGAAAGGACTTCAGTGACGGCGAGGAGATAGGTACATATACCGTGCGTTCGGTCGATATAGACCTCGGCGGGCACATGAATAATGTCAATTATATCAGGGCGCTGCTGGGATGCTTCCCGTCAGGTAAGATGCCGGGAAGCATCATACGCGAGATAGAAGTTCAGTACATCTCCCAGACATATGAGGGAGAGCAGCTGACCTTCAGAAAGAGAGATACCGGAGACGGCATCGAGGCAGGAGCGGTAAGCAGTGAAGGAAAGACTGTCTTCACCGCCAGGATTCAGAATACCTTGCGCAGTATGTAGCGCTGCCTTCCGCCGTACATCTCTCTCTGATCGATGATCTCAAAATTAAGAACGAGGAAGTTGCGGTAGCTGTACGGATTGTCAGGGGATATGGTGCAGAGGCCTTCCTTTGCGCCCATTTGCACAGCGGTGCCTATACGCAGCTTATTGAATATGCGCTGTATACCGCGTCCTCTGAAATCAGGGTCTACCATTGTCAGGTCGAGAGAAACCGTCTCTGCGAGCTGCTCAGGGCTGTAGTCGAGGTATTTTCCGTAATTTCTCGGATTGTCCGCGTCGTTAGGCACCATCACAGAGAATCCTGCGGTCTTTCTGCCGCATTCTGCGATGAAGCAGACATCTTCTTTCAGCTGCGTCAGATATTCCTCTCTTGTTGAGGTAGAGTAGAGGTCCTTATCAGGAAGCGCATCGACAATGCGGTCCTGAAGAGCGACGACTTCATCTATATCTTCCGGTGTTGCTTTTCTGAAATCTATGAACTCCGGCTCACCTCTGCCGTCCATGAGTTCCTGTCTGAAAGGTAACGTCATCATATTGCACCTCCTGTACTATCTTATTCTATATCTGAACTTTATCATCCGGGAATGCAGCCGGTCAACTGACGGTAGAGCCGGATGAGGTGAATTCTTGGTGAAGACGCCCGAATCGTTTGATAATGCATCCCCGATATGATAAAAGTATTATATATGTGAATAATATAATTATCTGCATCAGCAGAGGAGGATAAATCATGGAAATGAAATTCTATAAATGCAAGCGCTGCGGTCAGATGGTAGCTGTCGTGAAGAAGTCAGCATGCCCTGTAGTATGCTGCGGAGAGCCGATGGAAGAGATCGTAGCAGGCACAACAGATGCTGCTGTTGAAAAGCACGTTCCTGTATTCGAAATCGAAGGCAATAAAGTATCTGTTACAGTAGGCGCAGCAGAGCATCCGATGATTCCTGAGCACTACATTGAGTGGATCGCACTCCAGACAAAGCAGGGCAACCAGAGAAAAGCTCTCGCACCGGGAGAACCGCC
Source organism: Anaerovoracaceae bacterium (assembly GCA_040308005.1). Lineage (GTDB taxonomy): Bacteria > Bacillota > Clostridia > Peptostreptococcales > Anaerovoracaceae > Crickella. The sequence continues at coordinate 32,732 of JAWRIG010000021.1, forward strand.
TAAGGCATGCTTCATGATCTGCGACGGCGATGAGGTAGAGGCTGTATACGCATACTGCAATCTGCACTCGCTCTGGAAGGCTGAATAATAAACTGATATCAATAACAAGGAGAAATAATACATGGAGATCACAAAAGACATCATTTACGTCGGCGTCAATGATCATGACGTAGATCTTTTCGAAGGACACTATATCGTTCCGGAGGGAATGGCTTACAACTCATATCTCATCGCTGATGAGAAGACAGCTGTAATGGACTCTGTAGACGGACACTTCACCGATGAGTGGCTCGGAAACATCAAGGCCGCACTCGGTGACAGAACACCTGACTACCTCGTCGTACAGCATATGGAGCCTGACCATTCCGGCAGCATCAGAGGCTTTATGGAGGCATTCCCTTCAGCTGTTGTCGTATCCTCCCAGAAGGCATTCAATATGATGAAGAACTTCTTCGAAGGAGAGGAATACGCTGACAGAAGGATCGTGGTCGGAGAAGGAGTAGTCCTTGATCTCGGTACCCACAAGCTCAACTTTGTTGCAGCACCGATGGTCCACTGGCCTGAAGTAATAATGACTTATGACAGCACGGACAAAGTCCTGTTCAGCGCGGACGGATTCGGAAAGTTCGGTGCTCTCGACAAGTGCGGCGAGACTGGTGAGGAAGATGATGACTGGGCATGCGAAGCAAGAAGATATTACTTCGGAATCGTAGGAAAGTACGGCATGCAGGTACAGGCTGTTCTGAAGAAAGCAGCAAAGCTTGACATCCAGACAATATGTCCTCTTCACGGACCGGTTCTCAAAAGTGATCTCGGATACTACATCGGACTCTACGACACATGGTCATCATACGGTTCTGAGTCAAGAGGCGTTGTAATTTCCTACACTTCCGTATACGGCAACACAAAGAAGGCAGTTGAGCTTCTCGCAGAAAAGCTTGAGGCAAAGGGCGTACCTGAAGTAGTCGTCAACGATCTTGCCAGAAGCGATATCGCCGAGTGCGTAGAGGACGGCTTCAGATATGACGCGCAGGTATTCGCTACTACAACCTTCAACAATGACATCTTCCCGTTCATGAAGGAGTACATCCATCACCTGACCGAGAGGAACTACCAGAACAAGAAGGTCGCATTCATGGAGAACGGATCATGGGCTCCTGTTGCTGCCAAGACAATGAAGGCAATGCTTGAGGGATGCAAGAATCTCGACTATGCAGAGAACGGAGTCAAGATCGTTTCTGCACTGAATGATGAGAGCAGGGCAGAGATCGAGGCGCTTGCTGAAGAGCTTGCAGCATTTTATAAGTAAGAAGACCGCTGACTGAGGGAAATACATACAGTCAAAAAGGGCACAGCGTTTGGCTGTGCCCTTTGTTATGAATTACTTTATGAACTTGTCTATCGCATTGTTGAGCTCTTCGATAGCAGCGACATCATCCCGCTTTACAGCATCTATGATGCATGTGGACAGGTGCTCTTTGAGGATGACCCTGCTGACTGAGTTGATGGCCGATTCGATGGCTGAGAGCTGGATCAGGACCTCGGAGCAGTCGCGGCCCGACTCGACCATACGTTTTGTCGACTCCATGTGTCCGATTATGCGTGACATCCTGTTAAGAACTTTGCGCGTGTGGTCGGCAGAGTGTATGTGGCCATGATCATGCTCATGAGAGCCGTCAGAGTGCGAGTGTGTATGTGTATATACGTTGCCGGCTTCATCCGTATGAGTGTGCTCGTGGATGTGCTCATGACTGTGGACGTGCGTATGAGCTGTTTCGTGTACGTGGTTATCCGACATGTGATTACCGCCTTTCGTGCGTTTTCTTCAGAACATTGTAGCAAAAAACTGCGATCATTGGAAACCCCCAGTCTATTTCCATAAATACGGATTTGCTGTATAATTAATCATCTATGGGACCTGGGGGGCTTTTATATTTAACAGACCTGTGAGGAGAACATAATGAGCGAGAAAAAGACTGTTGATAAGAATATAGATTACACAATAGACAGACATTATCAGCTGCTGGATACCGAGAAGTCCAAGGAGATCATCCAGAGAGCCATGGACCTTGCAAGGGAGGAGATCCCGAAAGGCCATGTTGCGACTTACATTCCTGAACTCAGCAAGGTGGATCCTCATCAGCTCGGCATCTGCTTATACCCGCTCAAGGGCGAAAAGATCTGCCTCGGGGATTATGATGTGAGATTTACCATGCAGTCGGTCTCCAAGGTGCTGATGCTTATAGCAGCGCTTGAAATATGCGGACTCAAGAATGTATTCAGAAAAGTCGGAGCAGAGCCTTCAGGCGAAGCTTTTGACTCTCTTGTCGAGCTTGATGTCAACGATTCGCGTCCGTACAACCCTCTGATCAATTCGGGGGCTCTTGCGGTGTGCGGGCTGCTGCTTCCTGAGGTATCATTCCAGGACATGCTGAGATATGCAAGAGAAATCTGCTCAGATCCTGAAATAACACTCAACCAGACAGTATTTGACTCAGAGATGAAGACCTGCTCAAGAAACCGCTCCATAGCATACCTTCTTGAGAGCAAGGGCGTCATCACTACCGATGTTGAAGATACGCTGAGATTCTATACCAAGATGTGCTCGCTTGACATCACAGCGGAGTCGCTTGCCAATATGGGCAAGAAGCTTGCCAATGACGGTGTGTGCATGATCACCGGAAAGAGATTCATGTCATCACAGACCGCACGTATAGTCAAGACTCTGATGCTGACCTGCGGAATGTATGACGGTTCAGGCACTTTCGCGATCAAGGTCGGCATTCCTACCAAGTCGGGAGTCGGCGGAGGACTTCTTTCCGTATCCGACAAGAGAGCCGGCATAGGTGTATTCGGACCTGCTCTTGACGCACAGGGCAACAGCATTGCAGGATGCAAGCTGCTGAGAGAGATATCCAACGTGCTGAGACTCAACCTGTTCTACGACCCTGAATGGAACAGAGAAGACCATGACGATACGGTTCTCTCCCACATGATGAACAATTCGGTAGGATTTTAGGAATGAACATAACAGTATACTGCGGCGCACAGAAGGGAAAGGACCCTGAATTTGCGAGAAAAGCGGCGGAGCTCGGCACCTGGATGGCTGAAAACGGGCATACTCTTGTATACGGTGCAGGAGATGTCGGAATGATGGGCGTTCTGTCCAATGCTGTAATAAATGCCGGAGGCCAGGTGACAGGTGTCACGCCGGAATTCTTCATATTTGCAGAAGAGATACACAAACAGCTCACCGAGCTCATGATAACCGAGGACCTTGCCGAGAGAAGGAAGATAATGATCCAGGAGGGCGATGCCTTCATAGCTCTGCCGGGAGGCACCGGCACTCTCGATGAGGTCAGCGAGGTCATGAGCCTTAAGAGACTCGGAAGACTCGGAAGCAAAGTGCGCCCTGTCATGATATACAACATCAACGGGTATTATGATCATCTGCTTGCGTTCCTCGACAGGATGACGGCAGAGGAGTTCAACAGGGTAAGCGACCGCAGGGGGATAATAGAAGTGAGGTCGCTTGATGATATAGAGAAGGTGCTCAAGACAGCCGGAACGACTGATACTGAGCGCATCACGTTATACGATCAGAACAATCTATGAAGAATCTCTTCAGAACACTCATACCATATAAGATGACTGCACTGCTTGTCCTGCTTCTTATGGCAGGGCAGGCTTACTGTGAGATGAATCTGCCGCAGTATACGCAGAACATCATAGACACGGGCATTATCAACCACGGTATCGAGCACATACTGCCTGAGGCAGTTACTGAAGATGAATTCGGAAAACTCACCGGAGAGATGACATCTGAACAGGCAGCGGCAGCAGAATCGCTTTACGCGCCTGATGAGAGCAGCGGGGGCATTCTCAGGCTGACTGTGACGGAGGATGAGCAGCTCGATCAGCTGGATAAAGAGTACCTCATACCTGTCGTACAGCGCTATTCAGACAGGATAGGAGAGCCGCTCCCGTCCGAACTCGATGAGTCTGACCAGAATCTCAGGTCGATGGGTCTTCAGTATGCGGCAGACTGCGATCAGGAGGCGGGCCTCGATATACTGGCCATACAGAACCGCTACATGTGGAAGTGCGGCGGCCTCATGCTGCTCATGTCACTCATCGTAATGGTGTTCACAACAGGAATATCCTTCCTGGCTGCCAGAGTCGGAGCCAGTATAGGCAAAGACCTCCGGTCCAGGCTTTTCACCAACGTCATGTCTTTTTCAAGCGCTGAAATAAGCAGCTTCCAGACATCCTCACTCATTACCAGAGCCACCAACGATATACAGCAGGTACAGATGACATCGACGATGATGCTGAGAATGATGCTCTTCGCACCATGCATCTGCACCTGGTCGATCATCAAGGTATGGCAGACGCATGCACATATGAACTTTGTCATAGTGACAGGAGTCACAGCGATACTCCTCATGGTGCTGCTTCTGTTCGTCGTTGCTATGCCTAAATTCAAGGTGATGCAGGCTCTTGTGGATGCTCTGAATGCCGTTTCGCGAGAGATACTTACAGGTATCCAGGTAATAAGGGCATTCGGAAGAGAGAAGACGGAAGAGAAGAGATTTGACAAGGCCAATAAGAATCTTTACAGGAACCAGTTATTCGTAAACAGGACTATGATATCCATGTCACCGATCCTGATGATCATAATGTACGGCCTCAGCGTGTGGATCACGTGGGTAGCTGCCGGCAGGATCGACATGGGAGAGATGCAGGTAGGCACGATGACAGCATTCATCGCATATTCGATGGAGATAGTCTTCTCCTTCCTCATGATCGCCAGCATGGCCATATTCCTGCCGAGAGCGGGCATAGCCGCTGACAGAATATATGAAGTCATCAACACCGAATCATCGGTAAAGGACAGAGAAGGAGCCGCCGACATCAGCGGGGAGACCGACGGAACGGTCAGGTTCGAGCATGTCAGCTTCAGATATCCTGATGCGGAAGAGAATGTCCTGACAGATATAGACTTCACGGCACGCCCGGGAGAGACGACGGCGATAATCGGCTCGACCGGCTGCGGCAAGACTACTCTCATAAGCCTCATCCCGAGGTTCTTTGATGCAACAGAGGGACGTGTCACGGTAGGCGGAAGAGACGTAAGGGATATAACTCTTCACTCGCTCAGAGATGCTATAGGATATGTACCTCAGAAGGGAATACTTTTCTCAGGCACTATCGCAGACAACATCCGCTGGGGCGATGAGGATGCAACAGATGAAGAGGTACGCCTTGCGGCAGAGATCGCGCAGGCTGAGAACTTCATAAATGAAAGACCTGACGGATATGAGAGTGAGATATCCCAGGGAGGAGCCAACGTATCAGGCGGCCAGAAGCAGCGCCTTGCTATAGCGAGAGCTGTCATCAAGGACCCTGAAATAATGATATTCGATGACTCGTTCTCAGCTCTCGACATGAAGACGGATGCCGCTCTGAGAAAAGCTCTCGCAGGCAGGGCCGGAGATGCCGTCAGGATCATAGTCGCCCAGAGAGTAGGCACCATACTGAACGCAGAGCAGATAATCGTTCTCGATGAAGGGCGCATAGCGGGCAAGGGATCACATGCCGAGCTCATGAAGACATGCAGCGTATATCAGGATATAGCAAGGTCGCAGCTATCAGAGCATGAGCTGCAGGCAGTCTGATCCTCATACATACCGGGGACACAGCTGAAAAGATAATACATGGAAGAAAACAACAGTCAGCAGCAGAATAACCGGCGAAGGAAGAGAAGAGGCGGGGGACCGAGCGCGATACTGGCTCCCGGCGAAAAGCCTAAGAACTTCCGCAAGGCAGTGAGCGATACTCTCAGCTACATGGGAGGCTACAAGCTTGCCGTCGTTTTCGTTGTCTTTATTGCCGCCCTTGCTACCATATTCGAGACGGTAGGTCCTAAGGTCATGGGGCGTGCAACCACACTGCTGGCTGAGGGCGTTATGGCAAGGCTCAGGGGCACCGGCGGCATCGACTTTGAGGCTGTCGGAAAGGTTCTGCTCCTTACCATGGTCCTCTATGCGGTGGGAGCGGCAGCCCAGTGGCTGCAGGCCCTGATAATGACCAACATAACGCAGAAGATAGTCTACAGGATGAGGCGCGACATATCTGAAAAGATAAGCCGCATGCCTGTCGGATATTTTGAAAGGGTCCAGACAGGAGAGATCCTCTCGAGGATCACCAACGACGTAGACACACTCGGGCAGGCTCTCAGCCAGAGCATATCCAACTTCATATGGGCTATCGTCAGCATGGCCGGCATCGTTATAGTGATGCTCACCATCAACGTGACAATGACTCTCATAGCTCTTCTCGTAGTGCCTCTGTCCGCTGCGGTGATGGCGATGCTCATCAAGGTGTCACAGCCTCACTTCAAGGCGCAGCAGGAATATCTCGGAATCATCGACGGACAGGTCGAAGAGAATTTCTCGGGGCACCTCGTCATCAAAGCCTTCAACCGCGAGCAGGAGATGACTGAAGAATTCGACAAGGCTAATGAGAAGCTGTATGAGTCAGCGTGGAAGTCGCAGTTCCTGTCGGGAATGATGCGTCCTCTCATGAGGATCGTCAGCAATCTCGGATATGCCGGCGTGGCTATATCCGGCGGTATTCTCTGTGTAAAGGGCGCGATTGGCGTCGGCGACATCCAGGCTTTCGTCCAGTATGTCAAAAACATAGGGCAGCCTATACAGGAGATAGCGCAGATAATGAACCAGGTGCAGTCCATGGCTGCGGCAGCTGAGCGCGTATTCGAGTTCCTCGGAGAAGAAGAGGAGACTGACAGGCCTGATGCGATAGCGGAGCCTGGCGAAATAAGGGGCGAAGTCGAGTTCGACCATGTCACCTTCGGATATGATCCTGAGCACATCGTCATCCATGATTTCAGTGCAAAGGTAAAGCCGGGACAGAAGATCGCCATAGTAGGACACACCGGTGCGGGCAAAACGACTATTGTAAAGCTCCTTATGAGGTTTTATGATGTAAACAGCGGTGCGATCAGAGTCGACGGAAGAGACATAAGAGATCTCACGAGAAGCGCTCACAGAGACAGCTTTGCCATGGTGCTCCAGGACACATGGCTGTTCAGGGGAACCATCAAGGAAAATATAAAATTCGGCCGCGAGGATGCGACTAATGAAGAGATAATCGCTGCTGCCAAAGCAGCTAAGGCTCACCACTTCATCAGGACGCTTCCGGGAGGCTACAGGATGGTGCTGAATGAGGATGCAACCAACATCTCTGAAGGACAGCGGCAGCTTCTGACCATAGCAAGGGCCATCCTCGCAGACAAGAAGCTCCTTATACTCGATGAGGCCACCTCGTCGGTAGATACGAGGACCGAAGAAGAGATACAGAAGGCGATGGATGCATTGACTAAGGACAGAACAAGTTTCATCATCGCGCACAGGCTCTCGACAATAAGGAACGCGGACCTGATCCTGGTAATGGATCACGGAGACATAGTTGAGCAGGGAACGCATGAGGAGCTCCTCGCAAGAGGTGGAACCTATGCAGACCTTTACAATTCGCAGTTCGAAACTGCTGTATAAAGATAATATTTTTTCACTAAACAATACTAATAACCAATAATCAACTGAAGGGAGAGGTACACATGAGAAGTTACATGGAAGAGTACAGGTACTGGCTGGAGTCTGATGCAGTAGACGCTAAGACCAAGGAGGAACTCAGGTCTATCGCAGATAACGAGGCTGAGATCGAGGGCAGATTCAAGGCAATGCTCTCTTTCGGAACTGCAGGACTCAGGGGGACAATGAAGGCCGGAATCGGCAATATGAATGTGTATACAGTCAGATACGCTACTCAGGGTCTTGCCAATCTCATTATAGAGAAGGGCGGCCAGATAGGCGGTTGCTCTGAGGAGGGCCACGGCGTTGCTATTGCACACGATTCCAGAAACAATTCAAGACTGTTTGCTGAAGAAGCAGCAAGAGTACTCGCCGCTAACGGCATCAAGGTATTTCTGTTTGATGACATGAGACCGACTCCTGAGCTGTCATTCGCAGTAAGAGAAACAGGATCGATCGCAGGCATCAACATCACCGCAAGCCACAATCCTAAGGAATACAACGGATACAAGGCTTACTGGGCAGACGGCGCGCAGCTCGGACCTGAGCATGCTGATGTAGTATCCGCAGAGATATCCAAGATCGATATTTTCGAGGACGTAAAGCTCACTGATTATCTCAAGGCGCGTGAGGACGGACTCATCGAGATGCTCGGAAGCGAGATGGACGAGGTATACATCAGAAAGGTAATGGAGACCTCGATCACCAGAAAGTACATCGAGCAGGTCGGACCTGAGATGAAGATCGTGTTCACACCGTTCCACGGAGCAGGCTACAAGCTGGTACCTGAGATTCTCAGACGCCAGGGCTACGGCGCGATCATCCCTGTACAGGAGCAGATGATCCCTGACGGCAACTTCCCGACAGTAAAATCACCTAACCCTGAGAACACAGAGGGCTTTGCACTTGCCATCGACTACGCCAAGAGAAACGGCGCTGAGCTCGTCATCGGTGTTGACCCTGACAGTGACAGATGCGGCGCAGTCGTCAAGGACGGAGACGATTACAAGGTGCTCACAGGCAACCAGATAGCATGCCTGATGCTCGACTACATCATCACTATGAGAAAAGAGCTCGGCACTATGCCTTACAAGCCTTTCGTATGCAAATCCATCGTTTCGACCGTAATGGCCAACAGGATCTGCGAGATGAACGATGTCAGAATGTATGAGGTACTCACAGGATTCAAGTTCATCGGCGAGAAGATCAAGCAGTTCGATGAGGGCGGAGATGAGAACTTCATCTTCGGATTCGAGGAGAGCATCGGATTCCTCGGCGGCACTTACGCAAGAGATAAGGACGCAGTATTCGCAGCCATGATGATGGCTGAAGTAGGATGCTACTACAAGGCCAAGGGAATGTCTGTATATGAGGGCCTGCAGGAACTGTACAAGAAATACGGCTACTACATCGAGAATACTGAATCAGCAGTATTTGAGGGCTATGACGCACAGGATAAGATGAAGGCTGTAATGACAAGCATCAGAGAGGATCAGCCTGAATCCATAGGCCTTGCTGTAGAGGGGCTTACCGACTATCTCACGGATGTTCCGGGATTCACCAAGAGCAACGTTCTCTTCTACAATCTCGAGGACGGATGTGCTGTAGCCGTAAGACCTTCGGGAACAGAGCCTAAGGTCAAGACATATGTAATGGCAAAGGGAGATACTGCAGAGCAGGCTGAGGAAAGACGCCTGAAGATCCGCGAGGCTGTAAACAGACTGCTCGGAGCATAGCAGCAGAAGGACGATCATGAAGCAGGACAAAGCTATAACATGGGTGGGAATACTGGCCGCTGTATGCGGCCTTCTTGCCATATCAGTCGGAAGGTTCATAATGGGCGGCATCATCCTGCTCCTTTCTTTCGGTATATTCTGGAACAGGGGAGGCGGAAAGTTCAATGACCGCAGCGTGTACGAGAAGGTCATCACGACGGACCTGACCATCGCGCAGCTCTACACAAAGCTGAGAGAGATGGACACACCTCTCGGAAGAGCCTGGATAGCACAGCACAAGGGCTTTGACGGAGACAGCATCGTATTCGGTCCGAACAAGTACAAGGACTGCATCGTCATCTCGCGCAATAAAAAATACCTGGATGTCAAGCACATCACCATGGTCGACAATATCATACGCGATCCTTCAGATGAGTACAGGTTCAGGGACTTTGTGGACGCATCGGAAACGGTCGTAACACCTCAAAGGTATTCGGAATTTGCCGGTCTCAAGCTGGTGTGCATCATGATGATATCCCGCCTGCAGGAAATCATAGAGAGCCTGGACAGGGACCGCAGTGCTGATGTTCCTGTTGCTCTTGACGGATACAGCCTGTACTATCATAACTCTTCCGAGGGCCACTTCAGGGATGAAAACGGGGAGGATATCCTAAGAGTTGAGAACAGTTACAACCCGTTCACTGCAAAGATATTCAGCGAAGACGGCGAGGAAATGGCATCAGTCGCAGCACGCTCTGTAAATGCAAAAGGCGTGGTGTCAGACGGTGCAGGATTCGACTTCTACGCTGACGGGGAACACTTCGGAGAGATAAGGCAGGACCGCAGGGTCAACGGCTATACGGCGGATACAGGTGCCGGAAAGTTTACTGTAAGCCTGATGCCTGCCAACTTAAGAGCGAACATGTCCTTCAACTATTCGGTCAAGAAGGACGGAAAGACGGTTGCGGTAATAGGCGGCACGCCTAATCTTCTCTTCGACGAGGCGGGATACTGCCAGAATGATGTCATCCTCTCATTTGATGATGACTATCTGGTGCTGTATGCAGCGCTTGAAATATTCATCATGACGCTGAACAAGAAGTTCCTTAAATAGACAAAATGTAGTATACTTAATTCTGAAGTACACAACCGGCAGAGCCGGATCGCAAATATATGAAATCGGAGGATAGATAGTATGAAGAGAATACTACTGCCGCTTGAAGAAACAGACAGAAGTCTGAAGGCGCTTCACTATGTGACATCGAATTACGCGCCTGAGGATGTGAGCGTAGTGGTCATGATGGTGGATGACACGCTCGGATACAGTGTCAGATCTGACGCAGAAGCTGCTGCTCTTGCAGCGCTTGATGAAAAGCTCGAACTGATCAAGACATCGCTCGACGGCTACAGGGTAACTACCAGGTCTGCAGTCGGAAAGACAGGAGTCAGGATAACAAGAGCTGCACGTGAAGTCGGAGCAGACATGATCGTAATGACAAAGTCATCCAAGGATGACATGCTCAACGAGATCGGTTCCACGACTGAATATGTCATCAACAATGCACCGTGCGATGTTGTGATCGTATGCGAGACTGTCAATTCAAGAGACGAGTACAGAGGACTTATCTACAGGTCGGCATCAGCCGTTGTCAATCTGAGAGGGCTGCTGGGAGACAAGCAGAGCGAATGCCTGCTGCCTAGCGTCAACGTTGACTGCATTTATCACTTCGATGTAACCGTAGGAAGAGTACGCTTCTACCACACAGCATACAATCCTGAGACCAGGAACTGGGATCTGCCGCCTGCATACGGACAGGAGATGGCAAGAGACATAACAGCAGGAGAGAGTGTGGACATTCTTGTCAAGGCAGACAGCACTGAGGGCAAGGCTGACAGGATCAGGCTCGTCAACAGAGAGATGAAGAAAGAAGCTGTATTTACATACAAGATCTCGGCTGCTCACAAGGAATAGCCTGCAATTGCTCAAGTTGACATCGGAGTGCCGCTAATGGTATTCTAACAACCGTGAAAGAATCATGGATCATCATGATCATATACAGGAGGAGAACACGATGAAGAGAATCAACACTATCACTACAAGAGATATGGCTAAGTCGCACGTTACAGGCGGATGCGGTGAGTGCCAGACATCATGCCAGTCCGCAAGCAAGACTTCCTGCAGCGTTGCAAATCAGCACTGCGAGCAGAAGAAGGAAAAGTAGCTGACCCGGAGGCGCTGCTTTCAGAGCAGCGCCTTTTTTAGTGATAAGTGATAAAATAATACATATGATACATCAGTACAAATTAAACGGATACAATATAGTTATCGATGCCAACAGCGCCTCAGTGCATTCTGTCGATGAGGTCGCTTATGACATCATAGAGACAATAGACAGCGTGATCACATCAGGCAGACCGCCGGAAGTTGTTCTTAACGATGAGGCGCTGCAGTGCGAGCTCATTTTATCGATGAGGACTAAATACGGAGTATCGGAAGACGATGTCCTTGAGACCGTTTCCGATCTTATTGCGCTGCACGAAGACGGTCTTCTGTGGTCTGAAGATATCTACGAGGCTTCGGCGGATGAACTCAAGATCAAGCAGTCGGTTCTGAAGGCCGTATGCCTTCACGTTGCTCACGGATGCAACATGGACTGCGAATACTGCTTTGCCGGCAAAGGAGATTATTCGGGCAAAAGCGGTATAATGAGTCTTGAGGTAGGAAAGAGGGCTCTTGACTATCTCGTTGAGAACTCGGGAAGCAGAAGACACCTCGAGGTCGA
>JAWRIG010000022.1:0-9135 GCA_040308005.1 Anaerovoracaceae bacterium
TTCACTCCCACGAGCCCTGAAACCATTGAAACTTCGTCAACCGGGAGTGAATCAGTAAGGTGACAGGCAGCATAGCTGATCCTAATTGACTCTAAAATGCGAAGAGAGGCCAACTTCGTTAATAAAATATCTATCTTTTCAAAAAACAGACTGCGGTTTGCAAAATCAGCCCTTCTAACACCTCAAAAATCAAGCATTACAACGCTTCGAAACAAGCGAAAAAACGATTCAAAACCATCCGAAAACGCCCAGTTTCAGCCATCTATGACAGTTTGCCATTTGACAATAAAATAATTAGGGACTATACTAACAAAAAAATAACAAACTGCGGTCTGTTATTTATGATTTATGGAGGATGCCCGTAACCGGCAAATACGGGCGAAAACAGGAGGTTATTTATGCAAGAGTTTATTGCAAAACCAAGTTTACTTATATACGTTGTCGTATACATAATCATCATGGTGCTTATCGGCGCTTATTACACAAAAAAAATCCAAGACAAGTGATGAGTTCGTAAAGGCAGGAAGCGGCCTCGGCTCGCTGGTCCTTATGGGAACGTTCCTTGCTACCTTCGCAGGTAACGGAACGATTTCCGGCGGCGGCAACTCGCTTGCTTACAACTACGGCCTGTGGCCGGGCATCTGGTTCGCTGTACCGTCACTTGCCGGTGTAGTTGTTCTCTACCTGCTGGCTGACAAGATCAGAGCATCCGATGTTTACACTGTATCCGGAATCATCGAGCAGAAGTACGGAAAGACAGCAAGAACTGTATCCGGTCTCATCATCGCACTGTCGATGATCTCGATCTGTTCATATCAGTACAAGGGACTTGCTTTCATCCTGAACGTAACCACAGGCCTTGATATCGGTATCGGAACTATTATCGGTGCTGTACTGATCATCTGGCTGGCTACATCAGGCGGACTCAAGTCAGTAGCTGTAACAGATGCTGTAAGTGCAGGAATCATGCTCGTCGGCATCATCGTTGCTACTCCGCTCGTTATCAAGGCAGGCGGCGGCTGGGACGCAATCGTAGCATCCAACCTCGCACAGAACCCTGACTCAATGAAGCTCGGCGGCGGCCAGACAGCTGCAGGCTTCCTCGCAGGTTATCTGCCGCTCTTCTTCCTCTCGCTCGGCGACCAGAACCTCTATCAGCGTATCGGAGCCGGTGCAGGAAACAAGGACGTAAGAACAGGATTCATCGGATGGTTCATCGGACTCCTCGTTATGGTACCGCTGGTAGCTGTAATCGCATTCAGTGCTAAGGCTATCTTCGGATCCAACATCGATGCAGGCATGGCATTCATGTCAACAACAACTATCGTACCTGTAGTTGCAGGCGGACTGCTCCTCGCAGCATCAGCAGCATTCATCATCACAACAGGTGACTCGTACCTGCTCTCAGGTGCTACCAATATCACATACGATATCTATGTAGACAGATTTAAACCGGACGCAACCGACAGACAGAAGTTCGTCTTCACAAGAGTAACTATCGTAGTCATCGGTATCCTGGCTTACATCATCCTGCAGTTCTTCCCGACAATCCTGGCTATCCAGTACTGGTCATACACCATCTACGGCGCAGGCATCACACCGGCTGTAATCGGAGCACTCTGCTGGAAGAAGGTAACCAAGACCGGCGGTATCGCATCCATGGTTGTAGGATCACTGCTCACTATCATTTATGAGGCAATGGGACAGCCGCTCGGAATCGCAACAGTACTTATCGCAGTACCTGTAGCTACAATCGTTCTCATCGTAGTATCACTGATGACTCAGAAAGAGAACCAGGCAGCATAGCGGCATACAGATATAAGGAGATGAACAAAATGGCAGATCTTAAATACATTATTTGCGGAAAACTGTTCAACGGAATCGATGAGGAATTCTACGAAGGATGGAAGATCCTCGTAGAAGGAAACAAGATCGTTGAGGTAGGCCCGAATGTAGAGCAGCCGGAATCCGCTGAGGTCATAGACCTCTCCGACGCAACTGTTACACCGGGCATGATTGATGCTCACATGCACATGGACTTCTGGGACTGGCACACGATCAGACAGGAAGTTTACGACACATCCAATGAGGCCAAAGCTCTGTCCTGCCTGCACACAGCACAGAGAACACTCGCAAGAGGCTTTACGACAGTACGTCACATGGGCGGCATCACATCCAATGGTTTTGGCATTCTCGATGTCAAGAGAGCTATCAATGCAGGATACTTCACAGGATCCCGTATCGTAGCAGCATCGAGATTCATCTGCGGCGCAGGCAGCCACGGCGACCTCTCGCAGGCATTCTCGAAGAACCCGGAAATGGGCAGGATCGCTCAGGGCATGAGAACATCCCTCGGATCAGGCAAGGACTTCATGGTCAATGCTGTAAGAGAAGAGATCAAGTACGGATCAGACTTCGTCAAGATCATGGCGACAGGCGGATTCTTCACACCTAACGACAACCCGATGCAGACACAGCTCAACGATGAGGAGCTCGAGGCTATCATCCGCACCGCTCACGAGTGGGGCAAAACGGTAACCGCTCACGTATACAGCGTGCCTCATATGCAGAAGCTGCTCGGATACGGAATCGACGGCATGGAGCACTGCTCGCTGATGGACAACGAGACTGCAGACATGATCGCAGACGCAGGCGCTTATGTAGTACCTACATTCTGCCCGTACGAAGAAGCTATCCATTACGATCCTGTCGCACTTCAGGACAAGCAGCCTGAGTTCAGAGCAAAGCTTGAGCTGTACAAGGACAGCCTCCAGGCAGGCCGCGAGGTCATCAAGAAGGCAAAGCACGTCAAGATGGGATTCGGTACTGACTTCGTAGCCAACCACATGAACTACGACAGCGGCTACGAATACAAGGCGTGGTTCGAGTCTGACATGGGCGTATTCAGAACACTCAAGGCAGCAACAAGCGTAAACGCTGAGATCCTTCAGATGGAGGACAAGATCGGAACACTCGAGCCGGGCAAGCTCGCTGATATCTCTGCGTGGAAGAGAGACTTCTACACAGACCCGTATGCACTCCTCGACTGCGCATTCGTAATGAAGGACGGAGTGGTTTACGACACAGAGATATGTGAAGATCTTAAATAGACCTGAACATTTCAGAATAAGTACTTACATGCAAAACAGCAGACTTCGGGGTCTGCTGTTTTGTTTTGCGGGTGAACTTCAAAAAGAGCATCAGCACGGACGCAGAGTTATTGTACATGAACTGTATATGTTATATAATTTAACAGATTATGACTAATGGTCATAAAGTGCAATCTGGTCGGTTTTATCCGCATTCAGAGATATGGGAAAGGAGCTGCGAAAGTTGGGCAGCATATTCAGGATATTCCTTAATGATGTAAAGTCGGTGTCGAAGCACTTCTTTGCGATGGCTATAATGATCGCTATCAGTGTGCTGCCGGCTCTTTACGCGTGGGTGAATATCTATGCCAACGGCAATCCTTATGTCAATACAGGCAATATCAAGATCGCGGTAGCGTCTAATGACCCGGGAATAGAATTTGAAGGAAAGCACGTCAATATGACAGATGAGGTCTTCGAAGAGCTGCATGAGAGCACGAGCATAGGCTGGCAGTTCCCGGCAACACCTGAAGAAGCCATAGCGGGCGTCAGGTCGGGCGAGTACTACGCTGCGATCATATTCGAAGACAATTTTACATACAACATGTATCACTTCGAGCAGGCGATGCTCGACGACAGGGCTCCTCTCACATACTACGAGAATGCCAAGAAGAATGCGGTCGCATCCAAGATAACCGAGACTGCGGCATCGACCCTTCAGGAGAATATCAACACCAAGTACCTTGAGACCGTGTTCAGCATCGTCTTCAAGGAGACCAACGATATCAAGGATCAGGTGCAGACTGACGGAGAGAACACCGTGGACCGCACGATAGCTGACCTCCGCAATTTCCAGGCGACACTCGACTCGTATGATGCTGCCATCGGCTCGTTTACCGGAAACAGCGGTAAGGTCAAGGCATCGATCAAAAGCGCGAAGAATAACCTTAACAGCACGAGAAATACTGCCGGCAAGGACATTTCGGCAGCATCCGAAGATATACAGAATGCAAAGAAGGCGGTCAGCGAGCTTGACAAGGCACTCACCGCAAGACTCGACAGAATAGACGAGAGACTTGACAGCCTTGAAGAGAGCCTCAAGGCGATCGATGCGGCCAACCCTGTATCTGAAGCGGACGAAGAGAAGGTAAGGAAGAATTCAGACGAGCTCTTAAGAGAACTTGAGGCGCTCAAGGCGATGCTGCCTGAAGACGGGAAGATGACACACACCGAGAACCTCATCGTCACCCTCGAGAACATGATCAAAGAGGCGCAGGACATAGATAACCGTGTCGGCGCGATTCCTGAGAACATACAGGAGATGTTTGCGGCAATAGATACCCTGCGCACGCTCCGCACTGATACGCTCGAGCCTGCCAAGGACGCTCTTGTGAGCAGCATGAACAATACCATCAGCGTGCTCGGGCCGTTCCTGAGTACAGCTTCCGGAATGCTCGATGATGTCGATCCTGTCCTAGATGCAACGGGCAAGACTGTTGACAGCATGGATGCATCTCTTGCGCAGCTGCAGCAGGTGTTCCGCACCTCAAGCGACCGCATAGGCGACATAATAGCGCAGGTGGAAGCTGCTGATGAAAACGACAAGGTGCAGCTCCTCATAGACCTGCTCGGAGGAGATTCAGACCAGTACGGCAAATTCTTCTCTTCGCTTGTCGATGTACAGACCAAGGAGATATATTCAGTCGCATCATACGGAGCCGCTATGGCACCGTTCTATTCAGTGCTGGCTGTATGGGTCGGGGGAGTAATTCTCGTATCCATACTCAAGACCAATGTTGACAGGAAGAAGTTCCCGGGACTCTCCGAAGCACAGTATTTCTTCGGCAGGTTCCTTCTCTTCTTCGTGATGGGGCAGATACAGGCGGCCGTTATCGTTGCAGGAGACATCTTCCTGCTTGGCTGCCAGCCGGTGAACCCGTGGTTCATGTGGTTTTCCGCTGCGGTGACGAGTCTTGTGTTCGTGCTGCTTATCTACGCTCTGACCTTATCCTTCGGAGATGTTGGCAAAGCGATAGTCGTCGTTGTCATGGTCGTGCAGATAGCGGGATCGAGCGGATCTTATCCTATTGAGATACTTCCTGTTATCTTCAGCAAGATATACAAATTCTTCCCGTTCCCTTACGCCATCAATGCGATGCGTGAGGCACTGTGCGGGATGTATAAATACGATTACTTTATGTACCTGGGCGAGCTGCTGCTGTTCGCGGTAGTCGCTCTGGTGATAGGGCTTGTCGTGCGTAAGCCTTTCATCGGAATGAATCGCTTCGTGACCGAAAAGCTCGAAGAAACGGAGGTGCTCTGATGAACAGAATGCCTGACCGTAAATATGAAGAGCTGTATACCGAACTTCTCGGCCGCGGCGAGCAGCTCCACAATAGCAATAAGAGGCGCATCAGAAGAGGCATCGCCTTCCTGATCATTCTGCCTGCAGCGCTTGAGTTCATCCGCTGGATCACAGGCAGCGACAAGGTCGTATTCCTTATCATATGGATACTTATAATGTTCGTTGCGTCAGCTTATCTTATCAGCATTGAGTACCTCGACAGCGCGATAGAAGAGACCCTCAGGGATGTAACGGATACAGAGGCATCGTTCGATGACCTCCTTCCGAGACCTGAACTCAGATACACCGACCTTCATGAGCGCATCAGAGAGAGACTGGCCGGTAGATTCGCAGCCGAAGAGGAAGAACTTGAAGAAGAGGCTGAGATGCTCGAAGGCGAGCTTGATAAGGCTATCAAGGGTCATGAAGAGTCTTCAGAAACGCCTGCAGCTGCGGATGAAGCCAGCGGTATAGCGCAGGCGACAGAAACCATAATGGAACTTCGTGAGGCTGAAGAAGCACTCGAAGAGCTCCGCGAGACGGCTCCGGCAGAGATAATAACTGCCATGAAGGAAGCTTTCGATGCGGACATGAAGAGGAAGGAGGATGCCGAATGAAGAACATCCTCAACATAATCCGTCATGACGCAGGCCGCCTCACATCAAGCGTAGTAGCCATCATAACAATAATGGGACTCTGCATCGTCCCGTGTCTGTATGCGTGGTTCAACATATTCTCCAACTGGGCTCCGTATGAGTCGGATGCTACCGGAAGGATCCTCGTCGCAGTGGCCAACGAGGATGAGGGAGCAGAGATGCTCGGGCTCAATGTCAATGTGGGAGAGAAGATAGTAGATGCCCTCAAGGCCAATGAAGACATCGGATGGCAGTTCGTTGACAGCAAGGAAGCGGCTATAAACGGCGTTTATGCCGGCGATTACTATGCCGCGCTTGTAGTTCCTGAGGACTTCAGCATGGACGTAATGAGTTTCGTCAGCGGCAGCCTTGAGAACCCTCAACTCATATACTATGAGAATGAGAAGAAGAACGCGATCGCACCTAAGATCACGGGCAAAGCGAAGACTGCCGTGCAGGAGCAGGTCAATGCGACCTTTATCGAGACTCTCGCGGCATATGTTTCTGATGCTGCGTCGGTGCTGAACGCAAGCGGATATGACCCGCAGGTCGTTTTCTCAGACATCGGAGACAAGATGGAGACTCTGTCTGAAAGGCTTGAGGATATAGAGGTCATGCTTGCGGCGGCTCAGGGGCTCGCAGACTCAGCTGACAGCCTCATGGGAGTAACGGATCAGCTGCTCGGAAGCGCAGCGATAACTGTAGAGGGCCAGTCGGATGTCCTGGGTACAGCCAAGGAGAATCTTCCGGATGATACCTCGAGTACTAAAGACTCGGTATCCGCTGCAGTGAAGAAGGAAAGAGACTATCTCGACAAGAACCTCACTGCCCTCGATGCGGATATAACCGAGGCATCCAAGGATGTGGATACGTTCAACGCATTCGTGGACAAGAGGCTCGACAAGCACATCGATCAGACCGAGAAGATGAGACTCTCTGCCGAGAGGACCGCTGTATTCCTTAACAACCTCGGGCTGACACGCCTGGCGGGCGACTTTGAAGATGCCGCTGAGCGCCTTGCCAAGACTGAAGAACGTCTCAAAGCACTTGATCATGCTAACGAGACCAACTGGAATGAAGAGAAAAAGCAGGTAGATGAGCTGCAGAAGGATGTAAGGGATATAAAGAAGGGCGTCGATTCAATCGATGACAAGACCGTGGATGAGGTCGATGTCAAACTGAATGATGCCATATCCAAAGCGAGAAAGGCAGCGACCAACGCTCAGAAGGCTCTGGCTCTGATGGACGGAGACCTCGGCAGCCTGAGCAGCGTGCTCGCTTCATACAGTAAGTCGCTTGACGCTCTTCAGAAGAGTCTCAGCAAGACCGAGGCATCTCTCGGATACATGAAGAACGGCGTCAATGCGATGGCTGAAGTCTTCAACCGCACCGCCGGCAACGAGACGATGAAGGATATTAACTATCTGCTCGCCAACGACGAGACAGCTGTAGCAGAATACCTGGCTTCGCCTGTCAAGATGAAGACAGAGGTCATATACCCGATAGAGACTTACGGCTCGGCGATGGCACCTTTCTATACGGTGCTCGCGCAGTGGGTAGGAGCGCTCCTGACAGCCGTGCTCATCAAGACACAGGTAAAGAAGCGCGACGACCTGCCTGAGCTTAAGATGCACGAGCACTTCTTCGGCAGGTACGGCCTGTACCTGTTCGTAGGACTTGCGCAGGCGCTCATCGTATCGCTCGGAGACCTGCTCTACGTAGGCATACAGTGCGAGCATCCGGTGCTATTCGTGCTGCAGGCCTGCATGAACGGAATAGTGTTCATGATGATCAACTATGCAATGGTATTCGCGCTCGAGAACATAGGGCTCGGTGCCGGTGTCATCATCCTGGTCCTGCAGGTTGCGGGCTCGGGAGGCACGTATCCGGTGGAAGTACTTCCTAAGGTGTTCCAGGTGCTCTATCCTGTGATGCCGTTCAAGTACTCCATGAATGCGATGAGAGAATGCATCGCCGGCACATATGAGCATACATATGCTCACTGCATGCTCGCGCTTCTGGCATTCTTCGCCGGCTCAGCCGTGCTCGGAATGGTCCTGCACCGTCCGGCAAAGTGGCTCAATCGCCTGATCGCAGAGAGCAAGGAGAAGAGCGAGATAATGCTGTAGGACAGACTGCGTTTTGCTCATGATTGAAGAGTACGTGAAGATAGACTAAAAAGCCAAGAAAGCACTTGCATTTTTGCTTAAAACAATATATTGTATACCCACGTTCCACCGTCTGTGTACCGGACGGTGGAACAGGATTCCTTTTTAGGAATAAGGCATGCAGGGGCATTTATCATATCCGTTGGCACCAGCGTGTCTTTTTCCTTTTTTGAGAATACTCATTTGACGGGATCATAGTCATCTGTTAGTATTTGTGACAAATAGAATATTCAGGTCTTTTCCGGCCGGACCCAGTCGCGGGTATGAGAGCGTCAGGATATATATGCTTCCCGATATGCAGGGATGCGCTATGTGCTGATGCTGTTTTTTTGATCAGAGATTTAGAGCATACAAAAAGTAAGACAAATTAGATTGCGTTTCAGAGAGGGTGTGTAATATAATGGCTTTAACTTGAAAGGAAAAGATACTATGAAAGTTCAATATAGATTAGATAGTAATAGTTCGCTTACAGAAGATCAGAAAAAAATGCTTGAAGATGTTGAGGCAAAACCTGTTGCTTATGATGAGGAATGTCCTCCGCTGACTGAAGATCAGCTTGAGAGATTCCACAGGGTCGCCGAGAACAATCGGGCAAACAGAAGAAAGCAGACAGTAACGTTGAGACTGTCTCCGCAGGCTTTAAATCGTGCAAAATCGCTGGGGAAAGGATATACAAGTGTCCTGAGCAGGATCCTTGAGGATGTGCTGAGGGACAGCAGTATGGTTGAAAAATATCTGTAGTGTCAGGCTGCATAACAGCAAAATGCCCCGCGGTTCGTTAGATGAACTGCGGGGTGTTGTTGTAGCTTCAGCGCGATTAAACCACCGGCTATGCCGGTGAGAATTAAGGGCTTTAGCTTCAAGAATAATACCTCCAATGCTAACATGAGAGTGGCTAC
>JAWRIG010000023.1:0-75364 GCA_040308005.1 Anaerovoracaceae bacterium
AATGGCGGCGCTGAGAAGCGCCGCCCTTTGACCTTGCCCCACCTCTGGTCACGATGACCAGAAGCAGGGAGACTGTTTTATTCCATTTCAATCCACAATGGAGAGAACCGCCGGGCCGGGTTAAGTTTGGGCTGTCACAAGACAGAAAGACCCCAGATCTTCGGTTCCCTGATTGATATGTACGCCGTATTTGCCACGCATCCCCGGCGCGGGGAGTATTCCAGACCGCCGGTGGCCCCGGCTGCATAGCCCCGCGATACCGCTGCCCGTGGAGGGCTGGCGCATACGGCAGGGACTCCCCCTCAAGTCCGTGGGAGGGCGTGAACAAGTTTCATTATCCCCCGCGCTGTCCTCGCGCCCGGATTGCCAGCACCGGGTTAAAGGCTGCGTAGATCGCTCGGCCAGCTTGTCCATCACCTCCTAAAGCTGGCTGTCGTGGCGGCG
The DNA here is from genome assembly GCA_040308005.1 of Anaerovoracaceae bacterium. Taxonomy (GTDB): domain Bacteria; phylum Bacillota; class Clostridia; order Peptostreptococcales; family Anaerovoracaceae; genus Crickella. The sequence goes on from JAWRIG010000023.1 coordinate 445, forward strand.
CACCTTACGTCGCTATCACGCGGGTTTCGTATCTGGAGTACTGTCTATTCAGTTGTCAGCGAGAAGAAATGTACCTCTCATCTATCAGGGCACTTAGGAGGCAAAAGTACTCCCTGTTAGAGAGAATTTTCCAAAATATTTTTCAGGCTGGCCAAGCCCCGTTCAATCGAACAGCAGACCCGGCTTTTGCCCACGCCCTCGGCGGCGGCAATCTCGGCCTTGCTCTTGCCGAGGATATAGTGCTGATAGATCCGCCGGGCCTGAACGGGCGGGAGCTGGGCCAGCGCGTCATAGAGGGCAAGATCGCGCTCCTGCTTGTCCATGTACTCATCCGGGGTCATGGGGCCGTGGAGCACGTCGGCCTCGAAGCCGGGATCGGTGTCCAAGGAGCACTCACCGTTTCTGCGCTTCTGGCGCTTGTAGCTGTCACACAGACGGCCACCCATAGAGAGGACGGCGGCGATCTCGTCAGACACTTCCATCGTCATGTTTTCGGTCATATAGGGGTAATACCGTTTCAGGTTGATCGTAGTCATAAAATTGTCCTCCATTTCAAAGTCTTTGGTGGGTGCGGATCAAAATGGAGAACAGGCGGCCCACGACATCGGGGAGCCTCTGGCCACCGTGACCAGAAGCAAGGGCGGGGGCATACAAAAACGCCCGCACAGCATGACGCTATGCGGACGCACGAAAAATTATTGCATTTAATGTACTGGCTAATTTCATGTTTGTAGCCAGACGATCCCGGAGGGGGAGCTACGCTTTTTTTAGCGGTTGAAGATCATGCGGGCTATGGAATAGCGAAACGGACACGGCGATACCTCCCGGATACCGCCGTGTCCTCAAAAAAGGGCGACTTTAACACGCCCCCCGTATTCCAATTTTTCAAAAGGAAAACGGCGGCTGAAATGAACTATTTCAACCGCCGCGACATCTCAAGCGCAAGATCGTTGTAGTGCAACGGTTTTGTGTCTTGGTGCGCTTGTTTTCAGGAGCAAAAGCAAAGAGCCGATAAACCGCACCAAAAAGATAACGGGTTATCGGCTCTGCGTCTATGCGTCTGGCTCTGTGATAACTGTGGTATTGAATTGTTTTACGCTGATTATTATTTCCTGTTTGCACTTCGGACAGTATAGCGGAAAATTTTCAAGTACTGTATTATCACAGATTTTAATTCTCGTTTTGTTGTTGCAGTTGGGGCATAATAGCCATTCGGTATTTTTCATTCTTTGTTTTTCATCAGATAGTAGAATATCTATGGACAATTACATTTACAACTCACGCAGTTTCCACCGCCTTGTAGAAACCATTACACACGCGCCCACAATGAGTACTGTTAAGACGATGGAGGAAAGATAGACGCCATTTAGTGCTACTTCATACACATCATAGTACCGCAGAGGGGTCAGATAGTCTAAGAAACGGTTCCCAGCGTACTCGGCGGTGATGGCGACAGCATAGGCGGCCAATACGAAAACCGTACCGACACGAACCGCAGCCTTATAAGATTTGAAGAGGCTGGCAAACAGTAGGCCCAAGGCAAAGAACAGAAGTTGTGTCAAGAACATTCCAACCACAGTTGCAGTTCCAGCTCCCGGCTGTTCCAGTCCCCCCATCGGGAGGATGACCGCAAAGTAATTGCACACACCGCTGAACAGGGAAAATACCAGCAGGTTCACCGATGAAACAATCACCTTTGCCAAAACTATGGTTTTTCGCTCCACAGGCTTTGTGAACAGATATTCGGATGTCCCAAATTTCTTTTCCCTCGCCACACAGGACAGGCCCAGAGAGATTGCATAGGCAAAGGCCAACAGCCCCTCCCAAAAATAGATACACGCGTACCAACCAAGGGCCGTCGTGAGATCCCCTTTCACACCGAACATGATCATGATCAAGCGAGGGAATTGGCCGACTGTCCGGGCCATCTCATCCAGACTGTCCTTCAAGGATAAAAGTTCAAAATAGCAGAATCCGCACAGCAGTAACATGATCCCCAGCCAGATCAGCAGGGTCTTTCTGGTTTGGCGGAACTCATTTTTCACCAATGTTTTCATCTTTGCACCCCCTCATGAGCGGAACTGGATGTCTTTTTTCAAAAAGACACGGTAAGACAGCACCAAAAACAGGGCAAATAGCAGCACACACCATCCCAAGTAATCCAACTCATAAAAGCCAGATTTGGAAATCTCAGCCGCACTAAAGAACGAGTACGGGGACAGAAAACTAATGGCACGGTTGCTGACAATGTTGGAGAAGCTGGTAACGCAGTACTCGACAAAGACAATTAACCCGGCAGTCAAAAGTGGGCTTCGATTGCGTGAAAATAGAATTCCTACCAAAAGCCCCATAGCTGCAAGGAACAGCGTGACCAGCATAAGGGAAAGAGCGATCAGAAAGAACTCTCCCCAGTCAATGCCGGAGCGGAACAGGGCCAGCGCCAAAAAAGAGGCGAGAAGATATACCATGCTCACGACCACTACGCCGAAAAAAACCGTGAACGCCTTTGCCCAGTAAATCGTTTTTCGGGTATAGGGCTTTGTAAACAGATATTCGGAGGTTCGCTCCGAGCACTCCTTGGTGTGAATGGCGATACCGAAGTGCATCCCGAAAATACCGGACGCAATCATAAAAAAGCTGGTGAGAAACGCATAAATGCCCAACGGTGAGGTCAGATATTCCATGGACACGCCAACGCCCTTGTAAAAATCACTCGTACCCAGCGTTTCATAGAGGTCTCCTGTGGAAACATCCATAAAGCTGTAATAAGTAGGCGTCATCAAAAAAACGCACAGAGCCAAGGCAATGGCCCAACCCAAGATATATTTGCGGTGCCTTTTCAGTTCATACTTAAAAATGACCATGCCTGACACCTCCTTTATTCATAGTAGTGCATGAAGATCTCTTCCAGAGAGGGCTCTTCCAAAAGCACATCGTCCAGAGAAAGCAGGTGGATTTTATCAATGATGGCCGTGATATTTCCGTTATACATAAAGGAAACAGAGGTCTTATCCGCAGTCTCCGCATAGTTGGCAATGCCGGACAAATTAAAGAAATCGCGAGGGATAGCCTCCTTTGCGCTCAGAGAGACTTTCTTATAGCCGCTCTCACGCAGTTCTTTGATGGACTGTATGCCAATAAGCTGTCCTTCTTTCAGAATGGCCACCCGGTCACACAGTTTCTGCACCTCACTCAGTACATGGGAGGAAAAAAACACGGTAGCGCCCCGGCAGTTTTCCTCCTTCAGAATATCGTAGAATGCCTGCTGGATTAGCGGGTCTAATCCGCTGGTGGGTTCGTCCATAATGATCAGTTTGGGCGAAGTCATGATGGCAGACACGATACCCACCTTTTTCTTGTTGCCCAGAGAAAGGTCTGCAATCTTGCGGGACAAATCCAGATTGAGCCTGTCGGCAAGCTCCTTCATCTTTGCCTTGCAGTCCATGCCGTACAGATCGGCGGTGTACTGCAAAAGTTCACGGACTTTCATGTTTTCGTAATAGCTGTTCTCGCTGGGCAGATAGCCCACATCCTTGGCAATGACGCTGGCCTTGGAGTGACAGTCCAAACCGAAGATAGATGCACTGCCTCCGGTGGGACGGATCAGCCCCATTAGGGTGCGGATTGTGGTGGACTTACCCGCACCGTTGGGGCCGATAAAGCCGAAAAACTCTCCCTGGTTGACAGAGAAGCTGAGGTTATTGATTCCTCGATGCTTCCCATAGTGCTTGGTCAGTTCATTCAAGACAATCGCTTGTTCACTCATTTCAAATACTCCTCCTTATAAAAATTTTTCCGCAAAATCGCGATGTTCTTTTGAAAATCATCCATGACGGTATCAAAATCAAAAGTGTCCGCTCCACGGTATCGGGCCGCATAGCCCTCGGCCATCAGCAGAAGCATTTGGAATACAGGGCCAGCATCTTCCGGGTTCTTGAATTTCAAAGCGTCATCTTCCCGCAAAATCATATCGTTTCTGAACTTGCAGGTTTCTTCCGTCAGGATGGCCAGCGAATCCAGTACATCGGGAGAAGTTTCCTCCCAGACGCTGGAAATAAATTGGAGAATGAAGGGCTGTGTTTTGAAACTCTCCATTTCTATTTTGCTGGAAGTCATGATCCTGTCGAACAAATCTGTTTGGGAATCGAGTGCTTCCTTATCAAATATTCCCTCTATGATTTTCTTGCAGTATTCCAGCAGGTAAATGTAGAGTTGCTTTTTACTGCCGAAATACTGAAACACAGACGCTTTGGAAATGTGTGCGGCTACCGCAATATCATTGATTGAGGCTTTTTCATAACCAAACTTGCCGAAGCACTGGAGCGCCGCATTGAGAATGGTCAATCTCTTTTCTTCGGTCAGGGCCAAAAATTTATCCAATTCATTTCCTCCTTTTTACAAAAATAACCGTTTCGGTTATTCAGAGTATAGCACTAATAACCGAATCGGTCAAGCGGTTGGGAGTATAGGTGGTTACTCGCATCTTTTGCTATATATATTCATCCTTTTGCTCGTTATCTATATCCATAGAACTGATCACTATTTCCCCGCAACCGAGTGGATCATCACCATTCTGCACTTCCACGTTATACATTTTGCCTTCTATAACGACAAATGCCTCATAATACCTTCCCACATATTCATCGGTTGCATCTGTCGCAGCCACTATCTCATCAATGCAGTCAGGCAATGGTCCGTGCTCATCTGAAAAATCAACAAGGTTATTCTTATGCTTCTCTTTGAACTCTTGAATCAATTCAGGATCATAGTCACCATACTCCCATATCGTTATCTCTGTCATGTCATCTATGCATTTGTATGACTTCGCGCTGATCCTTTCTTTGCCATCATCACCGATCGTAACACCTATATCATCATTATCATGTGTAAAGCGTTCATCTGGCATGGTATATGTCAGATTGCCTATATGGTCACTAAGAAGTATATGTGTATTACGAGGCGCGATATTCATCACAATAACAGTCGCCACAACTATTATCAGCGCCAACAACAGGCACGCCACTATCCTGATAGTCCTGTTTGCCCTGCGATTGCGAATCGCCATCTGCTCATTGATCCTGGAGAGCTGCTCTATTATCGCATCCTGATCATGACTTTCGACAGGCTTTTCTCCCAGCAATTCTGAGACTGACACTTCGAAAATCTCGGCCATATCAGATAAAAGTGCAGCATCCGGAACTGAAAGGCCCTTCTCCCATTTTGATATAGTCTGCCTTGTCACATGCAGCCTGATCGCCAATTCTTCCTGTGTAAATCCTTTATTCTTCCTGATAGTCCTAATGTTCTCATTTAGCATAGCCGCCACCCCAGTATGTTCTGATTTTCTGCTTTTATAGTAGGTCTACAGTCATCCTAAAGCAAGCAACGCAGATTAACATCTGTGGATTATAGTATAAGCATCTGCAAGCGGAAATAGTTGCAGGCTATTTTCATAATAGAACACTGAAAAATATGATTATTTAGGTTCATTTAAAGATTCTGCGGTATCCTGTCATTGTCAAACAGAGAGACAACAACTTTTCTTCATAACAATACTCCATACAAATACCTATGACGTTTCAGCCATGAAGGATATAGTGAATCCCTTATGGCTGTTGTCATAGTGGAGAATTAAATATGGCATTACTTCTTTATTCATCTGGGGTGCTCATATCCGGCCGCTCCCATTTGCCGTGATCTGTTACGCTGCCGGATAATCATCAAAAAATCATTGCAATCCTTCCCGGAAGGCGGAGGTTCATTTCTGATCTCATATCTGTCCTGCAGCTGCTCTGCAATAGATTTTGCGGCACTCCTGCCGGCATAATCGTTATCAAGATGCAGGGCAATCGTCTTCACCTCGGGATGATTTTGAAGTGCATTATCCAGTGCTGCCGGGATCTTCATATTCGGTCTGTTGGGACTCGGGGCATATACTCCGCCAAGAGATAGCATAGGTTCTGCCCGCCAGTTGCCCGTCTGCATCTTCATTATCGTCGCGAAAGATAAGAGATCCACCGCTGATTCAAAGGTATGAAGGACTCTAGAACTGCCGCCTTTCGACTCGACCCTAAACGCATACCTCTTTTCAGATCCTGCGGCATCGCCCATGATCCTTTCGCCATTGGTTGCCCGGTAGCACGCATATGCAGCTTTGCCGGTCTCATCATAGCCAACGAAAATGCAGTTGTGATATGGCAGGGACTCATACAGCAGACCTTCATTAATACAGTCTCTGATGATCTCCCGGTCTATTCCCCGGCCGGTCAGATAGCGAATCACTTCAAGATTTGTCCCGCATTTCTCCGGCAGGAGAAGCTTTCTTTCTGTGTTGCTGTTATCCCGATTGAAAATCCTGAGAGTTTCAAGCTGAAAATCCCTGGACTTGTCAGTCAGGATATCCATCGCTTCAATGAACGGAAGTCCCTTGACCTTGATCAGATAATCGAGTGCAGATGTGCCGCCAAAGCCTCTGCTCCACCAGAACCACTTCCCGTTAGACAGTTTTAAGGAGTCGTGTTCGCGTAGGCACCAGGTATTTCCCCGCACATGCACAAGCTCTGTCGGCTCATATGTCTGAAGATATGTCATCAGGTCTATCAACCGTGCCTGCTTTATCTGTTCTTCGGTATAGTATGGCATGATCATCACCTCGCTTCTTCGCGGAAAGCACGGTTCTGCTCACGCCGGATCTGTTTTTCGAGAGATCTATCGATGCCGGTTATCATTTCATCGGCAAAAGATCTGATCCTTTCCAAAGAATCTTTCAGTTCCTTGACTTCTTTTCCGCTTGCCCACGAAGCCAGATATGGATAGGAGTAACTGGAAGAGTCGATGGAATAAGCTCCGGCTACAACACTGGCTATAGCTTCAGCTTCCGTCTCCATGTGTCTTCTGTCGAGAGGAAAGTCCTTGTCGCGGCCTTCCTTTGAGTGATATGTGGCGTGGCTTATCTCGTGGATCAGGGTCTTGATTGTTTGAGCTTCGCTCATTCCTGTCTTGATCGCTATCCTTTTTTCAGCATCGTTGTAGTAACCTTTGGCTCCTCCTTCGATGTCTTCAAAGGTGATCGGTACCGGGCTTATACTCACAAGCGCCTTATAGAATCGCTCATACTCTTTGACATCGCCTGTCAGCTCATGGATATCCAGTGAAGGTAGTTCCCTGCCCTCTGTCTGCGAGACATCCCATACATATGCGATCTTGAAGCCGACTCGCTCTATTGTTTTCTTCTTTTCTGATCCTGTTCCGCTGCTGTCGGCATCGGGATCGTCCATGTCATCGATCTCAACCTTATACTTACAGGGAGCCAGGATCTTGATTCCCTTCTCGCCTTTCTTTACCTGCCTGCCGAACTTCTTCTGCCAGTCTACGTAGCCTGCCACACAGGTCGAGCCCGGAGCCTGCAATGCGATGAGCAGGCAGTTATTCAGAGAATAATTGTGAAAGCGTGAAAAGGTTCTTATGACCGTCTGAAAAGATTCGCTGTTATAGCATTCGACAACACCTTTCTCCAGTTCTTCGGTCAGTTCCTTTATTCGTTCCTTCTGAGATTTCCTGTCAGGACTTCTGTTTCTGTTGTAACTCATATATCTCACCATCCTTTGCTGCATAAAAAAACTGCAGACGTATTTGCCTGCAGCAATGTATTCAGCTTGTGATGTTTATGAGTTATTCCGGCACTATTATTTCCGGATTCATGACCAGAATGCAGTTACAGTCCCATATATCCAGGCTGTCTCTGAAGGCACCGCAGTTGGTCAGTTCGACTGCGTCGATGCCATTCCGAACCAGTTCCTCAAAGTCGATGTAGCAGGGATTTGGGGAGTACAGCTGCATCAGCTGCTCCTCGGACGGTATCTTTCCCGGCTCTACTGTTTCCATCCACGACAGATCCTTAGGCTTCCACGGCTTTGTTTTCGGAATGGTCTCCAGCTGCTCCGGATCTTCAAGTATGAGAATGTCGCTGTCAGCGGAAACAGTGAATCTGAAAAACTGCTTAAGCGATTGAACAGAATACCGGTTTTCTCTGCACCATGCGCTCCAGCCAAAAGGGTCATTTTCGCGGCTTGCCCACAGACCGGTGCCTTCCATCGGTTTAGTGTTCCATGTGCTGTTTCTAATCGGAGAAAACAGTTCTGGATCAAATGCATCTGCTCCATAGTGTATGTAGACTGTCATTCCCGCACCTCGAAAAGCATTGTCTTTCATGTCAGGATACTCCCATCACCTGCATTGCTGTGTTTTCAAGAAATTCTTCCACGGACGGCTCACGGTCTCCGAATGCCGCCACAAAAGCCGGTGACTTCTGCAGGTATGCATCATGTATAGCTTTCTGCATTTCTTCCCTGACCTCTTCTTCAGAGAAACCATTTTGCAAAGCGACCTGCTTAAGTACGTCTTTCATTTCCATATGATTTTACTCCTTCACCTGTTTTATCTCATTGTCCGGGGCAGGTTCACTCAATCATGCTCCTTGCCCATTCCGTACATTCTTCGGATTCCATCAGGCACAGTTCCTGCCATATGCCTGCATAATATATTCCTTTTGACGGGTCTTTTGCCAGATTCTTCCGGTTGCCGAATATATGATGAGTATCATATACAGGATTCATTTTCCATGTCGCCTTGGGAGCGCCTTCGAGGGTAAGAACTCGCTTTTCGTCAAAGCTTAACAGGCCGGCTCCCGATCTGCTGTCATCAAATGACAGATGTTCAGCTGCTCTGAATATTACATTTGTTTTGTTCTGGTTGAATCTGTCTGCAGAGTGCGGATGCCAGAACACCCTCCTGATCTCTTCCGGATCGCTTATTATCTCACCGATCTGAAGATAGCCCCATATGATCTGCAGGTCGTTGTCCCTGTAATAATCGCCGCTTCTTCTTGTAAATCTATAGTGTCCGTCCTTTCTTTCGACAAAGTGAAAGTTTCCGAAGAACAGGAACAAATCCCCTGCAGATATGTCGTTATTATGAAGATACGAGGCTGCCGCATTGACCTGTCCGAATGCCGGGAACCATCCCGGAACTGCATCCTTTCTTCTGCATGGATCAAGATCCGGATCAACATGACAGTGATATGTGCTGCCCTTGTACTTCAGATCGTCAATAATATCCCGGTAAGTAGAATCGCAATAGCACAGATCATCGTAAGTATAGAAGTCTTCTGACGCTGGAATCGGCATCGAAATCATTGCCCCGTCCTCAAAGATGGGACTGACAATGCCTCCGTTTGCCGAATCAAATCCTTTTCTGCTCAGTATTACCTTCATCTCAGCACCTTCACTGCAATGAGTATCCCCATTGATAGCATCCTTTACACCAATCACTGATTGGGCAACGGTTGCAATGTGGTGTGGCCGTGCAGATTTCACCAAATCCATCTGCACAGAAGCTCCAAATCAGATTATCGATCTCAGCTTTTGATAAACCTGTCTGCTCAGACAGTATTGCCACCTGGGCGTTAACCTCACATGCAGTTGCCGGTGAGTGTTTTCCTGTTCCCATGCGATCAGCACCGAGAAATCTGCGTAAATGGGTGTCAGGCTTTGCGCCGTCAATACCAACATTTCTCAAGTACTCCCAAGCCAATGCTTCGCCGAGCATCTTCATCTTATATGACGATGATCCGTTTGAGAGTTTCTCAACAATAACCGCTGGTGGCTCTGATGTTATGAAAGCATCAATACTGCCGAATTCTTCTTCTATTCGATTGAAGGTACGGATGTTATCAGGGAGTGCCTCCATCTGGGCTTTTATGCTCATATTGCCGCACTTCATATCCAGAATACCCTGGCAGAAATATCCTGGCTCTGCAGCAAGAGTTTTCTCAGGATCATACTCATAAAACAACTTATCTATCTCCGGCAGATGAGGCTCTACACGGTACCACTTAGTCTGATTGGTGAGCATAGAATAAACCATGCCACGGATGTGATCCTGTATTGCATAGTGCTTTCCTGCTTTCCGTTTCTCAATTTCTACTGTCAGGGATGTATTATAACTGAGGCCTTTAGCTTCAAGGTAGTCACGAATGACCTCCAGATAGTTGCCATCCTTAATGAAATCATTCTGTCCGACTATGCGAAGTTCATTCTGATCGGGATCATACTCCGCGACTATTATTTTCCCCAGCAAATGATGATTCGTTCTGAAGTAGTACTCCGCCAGACTCTCACTTCTTTTCGGATGATGAGACTTTAACATTACGATGTACTTTTCATAACTGTTCGGAAGAAAGGTCAGATAGAAAGCAGCCTCATTTGTAAATCCCATCTTCGCACTCGGGACATTTCCTGTCTCGGTCCAAGTATATCGTTTACACTCGATTGCGATTGTTCCGGCAACATCTACGATATCAAATTTATGATCCTTCGCCGGGTTTCCGATAGGGATCTTCTTTTCGAGTTCAAACTCGGCACCATATTCCCTTTGAAACCATCCCATGACCTGCTTTTGAAAATATGCACCTCTTTTGGGATTATCTGAATTGCTCATGGGTGCTTCTCCTTATATACCCTGTCACAGAGTCCAGACCTGTCTCTATGTAATGCGGCGTGCACAGTAATTTTATCATACTGTGCGCCGCTGGTTGTGTACGTTTGAAAGAATCTGTTCACCGCTCAAATGAGTCTCTATCCGGCTTGTTCAGGTTGTGCTCGGCTCTGGCGCGGTATCTCTGTACCAGCGCCATAGTCATCTTCTCGGCCTGTTCCTCCGTAAGTGTAATCCCGCGACTCATCCTCTCGTGTGATTCAGACCAGTCTCGTATATCGATCTTAGGCTCACCGCCATTCCACGATACTATATTGAGCTCCTTTGCCCAGGGGACTTCCCTGCCCTCATATCGATCCAATACAGCTAAATGCTCGTGTATGGTGTATTCGACTGTTCCTTCTGAAAATGTCTTTCCCTCAAATTCCGTCATACTGTGTTTCTCCTTCCTTTACCTCTCCCATGCTGCCCGTGGCGGTCTCAGCTGATCTAGCAGTCCTTCACTCTTGAAGCTGTAGATGTCACCGGTCTCGCCGGCCACTATAATATGATCAAGCATTTTCACCCCGAGAAGTTCTGAGCAGCTCAGTAGCCGCTTGGTCACATCCTTGTCTTCCTGACTCGGATTCAATGAGCCTGACGGATGATTGTGCACAGCCACGAATGCAGCAGAATTTGAAAGTATCGTCGACTTAAAGACCTCCCTTGGGCTTACTACTGAAGCGTCAAGAGTACCCACGCTGCATATGTTCAGATTGATCGGCTGTCCGTTGGTCTTGAGGTTAAGCACTGCGAAAACTTCTCTGTCATACGTTGCGAGTTCCTTTGCTATTACCCTCAGAACATCTTCGGGTGAACGGATCTTTTCTGTGCTGTACAGTGATGGCTCCTTCACCATGCGGATATTGACCACTTCGATTTTTTCGTCATTAGGTCTCCTGCCCAACTCTGATCACCCCCATATCTATGGAATAAACCGTTCCCTCAGGGATCTCGTTGATGAGCTCTCTGAGTTCATCAGGACTCCTGACCTCAATAGCTGTTTCCTGCTTCACTTCCGTCTCCGGTTTTTCTGTCATGATCATGCTTAGCCGCCTCCTTCTTTTCCGGTTTTGTATCTACGCCGTCCATCAGGAAAGCGTACACGCTGTGAGTCTTGATCGCCTTCTGCAGTGCCAGTATTCCGCCAAGCTCGTCAGCGAGTCCGTTGTCGAATGCCACCTGCATATCTATGGCGCATACCTTCTTCTCTGTGTCAAAGCCTTTCTTTCCCAGCTTGTCTATCAGCCTCTGTTTTGTCTTTTCCATCTGATTCCTCCGTTTTCTTCTTTCTGTTCAGTATTTCCATCATGCAGTATCCGCAGAATGGTGCGAGTCTGTCGCGGTATCTGCAGTTGTCCGGGCACATTACCCTAGTGCCCGGCACTGTCGCCTTCGTCTGTTTCAATGCAGACATTATCATCGAGCAGCTCCTCACCGTATTTTGTGAAGGTGTAGTAATAGGTGTGATCGAACTTGTCCTCGTCAAGGACGGCGACCTTGATGATCCCCTTTTCCACCAGCTTTTTGACCGAATGCCGCACCATATCCTCGGTCAGGAACGGTATATGAACTGTCATTGTTTTCTGCGTGCATTTGGCCCAGAAGTATCCGTGTCTGTATGCCGTCTCATCGCTTGTGAGCTGCAGCCCGCGGATATAGTCTGCTATGACCGCCTCTCTGAGGCCCGCAACTGCAGCGACATCCATGTTGAATTTCCTCTCGTTATATTTCATCGGTTTTCCTCCCCTGTTGTTTCTGCCAAAGAAAATGGAGCGGCGATCGTAATGATTGCCGCCCCTTGTCAGTTATCGATTGTTGCAGTCCGGATCAGGCGAACATCGCAAGATCCTCCTGCCTTTCCCTGTGTCTGCGGACAGTCTCTTTGACTGCTATCGTCAGGCCGGCTCCCATTGCTCCGAAGAACAGAATGCCCCAGAGCCAGAGCAGAGCAGTGTCGCCTGTCTTAGGCGGATTGCCCTTTGTCGGCGGAACTGCAGGCTTCTCGGTGATTTTCACCGTCTGGCCTTCGTCCTTCAGATCCTTATGTTCTGCTACCTGTGTCAGTGTGGTCTTCTCAAGAGAGTCACCCTTCTTGTAGCCGTTGATCCTGTATGCAGTCTCGAATGCTACGAGCTCCTTGCCTTCAAGATTTGTTGTGTCGATGGTGAATGTCACCTTGACTTTGCCGCCCGACTTCTTAGGCTGGAACGGCTCGCTCCAGACAGTGACCTCGTGACCATGCTCAATGAGCGGATCGCCGGTATCCTTGACCATGAGAGTTCCTTCGAGGATATACCACTTTGACGGATCAAGGCCTTTATACTCGACTGTGTCGGTGAGCTTTGTCTCTTTTGAAGGAGTGATCTCCTTGGCCTTCTTATCGCCTGTCAGGGTAGTCCCGATCTCAGGCTTCTGCACCGGAGTCTGGGCTACGTCGTCCTTAGGCTCAAGAGTGTCCGGCTCATCAGGATTCTCGGGATTCGGGTATGTCACGTTGTCGCACTTAGCAGTGTTCCAGTAACCGTCATGATCGTCGGTCTTGTTCTTCTGGTACTCTCTGTTGATGTCGTGACCCTTGGCATCCAGTGAGTCAGAGTCCTTCGCAGCAGCTGCGAGGTATTCCTTCGCACTGTCGCTTACTACCGCAGTGAAGGTCACAACAGCCTTCTCTCCAGGATTGAGAGTAATGTTAGCGATCTGCGCTGGCTCCTCTGTCTTGGTAACACCGTCAGATACAGCAGTCTCTGCCTTATCTGTAGCCTTCTCATCCTTCACGAAATCCTTTTTGTTGTTCCAGGTGCCTTCGCCGTCAAACTTCACGCCCTTAAGCTTCGGCACTGTGAAATATTCAGGATTCTGAGTGAACTGATCGGATACATCCATCGTCAGAGCTATATTGCCGGTGTTCTCGACATGGACTTCGTATTCCACTTCATCCTGTGCAAAGAAGCCGTACTTGTCGCCCTTGGACGGAGCCTTCGTGGTACGGATCTTGTACATCTCATAGGATGGCTGCGGGTGTTTCCATGTGACAGTCTGGCCTTCGTCCTCGATGTCCTCGTGAGTAGCAGTGACATGGCCTTCGCTGTCGAACACCTGCTCGAAGACTACAGTGTCCTTGCCGTAGAGCAAGCTTCCGTCGAAGGTGAACTCCACCTTGACCTTGCCGTTGCTTGAGCGTGCAACGAACTTCTTCTCAGCTTTGATCTCCTTGCCGGCAGCGTCCCTGCAGACCTCGCCGGTAGCCTTGTCGATCAGACGACCCTTCGCAGTATACTTCTCACCCTTCTTAAGGTTCATATACTCGATGGTATCGGTCAGCTTGATCTCCTTCGCAGGCATGATCTCAGTGTTCGTTCCGTTAACGTCGGCTGTCGTTCCGATCTCTGGCACATCGTCGGTGATGGTCTCAAGATCAACAAATCCGGTCTGGGTCTTCTGGTCAACCGTGAACCAGAACTTCTGAAGGATATATCCCTCATTGTGCTCACATGGCATCTCCTCAAGGATATATGAGTCGTAAGGGAGTGCTCCCCACTGGGACTTCATCTCAGCTTTGGTTCCGAACTCGCCTGTGCCGAACCATACGCCGTGAAGGATGTCATCCTTTCTGGCTTCGAGATCGGCAGTTTTGATGTCCTCAGCCTCAAGAAGATCGTCGAACGGGTTCTGCTTTCTTGCAGTATCCGCGTCCTCATCCTCATCGAGGTCTCCTGCAGCTCTTCTGTCCTTTGTGGAGAAGAATCCGTTCGCATCAGTCACAACTACGTGAGTCTCGCCATTAGCTACGCTGATGATCTTGAACGGAACATAGCTGAACCTTTCAGATGTCGAGTCAGCGATCTTTGTGCCCTGTACATCTGATCTGTACACATAGTCATCGAAGGTCAGGGCGACTTCGTTTTTTCCGTCATCGAAGGAGACCATAACGCCTTCCTCTCTGACTTCAAACATGTGCTCAGTCTTGTCAGTCCTCTGATAGCTGTCGTTTGTCTTGCTCTCACGGACAGTATATGTTCCGTAAGGCAGATCATCTATCAGAGTCTCTGCTGTGTAAGCCTTCTTGTCAGGATTCCAGTGAGTGACGATCTTACCGACGTCCTCGCCCGGCTTTACTCTCTTGACTGCTCCGCTCTCGAACAGATCCTGTTTCGAGGACAGCTTCTTCCAGTCAACAGCATCAGTGGTATTGCCGATGTCTTTTCTTACAACGACATCCTTCTCAGATACGTTTTTGATCGTGAATGTGATCCCCTCAAGGCTTGCTCCGCCGAGCTTCTCAGACTTCCTGATTTCCTTGTCTCTCTTGACGATCTGCACGCCGCCTCTGATGACAGGCTCTCTGGTCATATACTTGGCCAGATCTACGATCATGCCGTCAGTGAACTCAAGAGTTTCATTGACACCTTCCTCGTTGTTGGTGCCGGCGATCTTAACATAGTCCTTGCCTTCCTCGGTATAGACCTTGATGGTAAAGCTCCACTTCTCATTGAGGTTGTAGCCTTTGGATGGCTTTGTCTCCTTGATGAAGTATGTGCCGTAGCTGAGGTCTGAACCGAGAGTCGAGGACGCTCCGCTAGCATCGGTCCTTATGATGCCGACGATATCGTCTTTAGCGATCTCTTTAGCATTCTTCGGCATGCTGCCATTGGAATCAGACCAGCTGACTGCTGGAGATTTATCTGATAGATAAGGAACATCTCTTGTGACCACTCCCTGAGCCGACTTGTTCCAGATGGTGAATTCAGCGCCTTCAAGGGTAGAGTCACCCTGATCATATGCTGTATCCAGATCGTTATCGATCTTCTGGATCTTCAGGCCGAATCTCTTGACATGGTTAGGGATCTTCGCAGGATCGACTTCCTTGATGACTCCGTCCTGATCGATGAAGACCTCTCCCTGCCAGCCCTTGTTCAGGTGATAGCCCTTATACGTGCCGATTTCCTTGACTATATAGTGGCCGTAAGGAAGGTCTTTGTTCCCTGTAGTCGCTACACCGCCGCTTACTCTGATAGTCATGACTCTCTGTCCCTTGGCATATCTCGTACCCTTTACAAGAACGTCATGTGCGCTGTTGTTGATGATCTCAAGCTCTGCGCCGTCGATGGATGCATCGCCCTGAGGTGTGGTCTTGCCTGTATCGGCATCGACCTTAGTGACCTTAAGGCCGCCTCTGAATACATCTTCAGCTACAGGAGCGTCAGTCAGATCGATGATCACTCCGTCTTCCCTGATGGTGAAATTCTTGCTCCACGTGGTGTTCAGGTGATAACCCGTCGGAGCCTTCGTTTCCTTTACGGAGTAAGAACCGTATGGGAGCGCATGAGCATCGGATGTCGCGATGCCATTCTCGTTCGTTGTGATGACGAGCGCAGCGTCTCCTTTTGCGATCTCTTTGCCTCCGACCATAACAGACTGCTTCGACTGGTTGCACACAGTGAATTCAGCTCCCTTAAGGGTCGCATCGCCCTGTGCATAGGCCTCATTGAGCTCATGATCGATCTTCGCAAGCTTGACACCGCCGCGGATGATCGTCTCATCGCCTTTGAGTTTCTCGTTGTAGGTCTTGACATGCAGGTTGTCTGTGCCGTCCTCAGTGACATGGCCTACGACCTTCTCATTATTAAGGAGATAGCCTTCAGATGCCTTGACCTCGCGGATCACATATGTGCCGAGAGGATAAGCGATTTTGCCGTCCTTGTCCTTGTAGAAGGCTGAGTTTGTCATGCCCTCTGCCTTCACAGGATTCTGACCGCTGATCTTTCCGTTTGCATCCGTAACGAAGTTCCATGTCGCCTTCAGCGTGTTCGATGCTTCAGCCTTGGCGGCTGTATCGTACTGCCCGGCATAAAACTTGATCTCATATACCGCGCCTGCAAGATCAGCATCGCCTTCGCCGTGGTCATGCGAATAACCGGCAGGATTCTTGGTGAGGAGGATCTCGATCAGGTCGGTGATCGGCTCGTCCTTTGCCGTGAATGTCGTCGTCTCATCAGACTCGACCTTAACTGTGTAAGTCTCAGTATCCTTTGCGTATCCCGGAGGAGCCGTAGTCTCCTTTACCGTGTAAGTGCCTTCCATCAGATCGATGGTGTTGCTTTCTCCGTTGGCCTTTACCGTTAGAGTGCCTGCCGAAGAGCCGCTCTTGTCATAGACGGTGTACTTCGCTCCCTCGACTGAGTAGCAGCTGTTGCCGTCTGTGATGGAAGTGCGGTTACTGACCTTCTTCATCTTCAGGTGTCCCGGTGCTTCCATATATCCGACTACCATGTCCTGCACTCCGTCCATATAGCAGATAAATATCTTGAAGCTTTCCGGAACTGCTTCATCATAATCCGCATTGGTATCGTAGAGTGCATTGGCAAGGGCCTTCGCCTTTGTCCAGACCTCGCCGCAGGCTGAGGCGGATGTGCCGTTCCAGGTCGGAAGAGAATCAGGTCTTCCTGCATATACCCATGCAAGTGCAAGGTGCGCTACACCGAAGTCCTTTGCTTCGTCACCGAAGTAGAACTGTTTGATCCCTTCGATGTTCTTCTTGAAGCCCGGATATGTCGGCGAGTAGTAGATGATATTTCTCATCGCGTTCCACTTGCCGGTATCGGTGGCATCAGTGACCACCTTGTCTACCTGAACCGTCCTTGTCTGGTCGCCGGACCATACCGGGGATGACTTGTTCGGCTGCACGCAGATCGAATAGCGGCTTCCGAGATCATCGCCGAGGTCGCACTTGGCAGCGTTGCTGTAGCCGCCGTCTCCGGGGCCGTAATGCAGCTCCTTGTACCAGTGGACTGTGTACTTGCTGCCCACTTTGCCCGTGAATGCCGCGTATGAATTCTG
Organism: Anaerovoracaceae bacterium; assembly: GCA_040308005.1. Taxonomy (GTDB): domain Bacteria; phylum Bacillota; class Clostridia; order Peptostreptococcales; family Anaerovoracaceae; genus Crickella. Next base: position 17,818 of record JAWRIG010000023.1, read on the forward strand.
CGTCATCACGGTCATTGCTGCTCCGAGTACCATGACCAGGGCAAGTGTCATGGTGAGCAGGCGCTTTATTGCGCTGAATGCTTTGTTTTCAGTCATTGCGATTTCTCCTTTCTGTGTCAGATCGTCATGAATGCGAGGATGATCACCGGCAGGCTGATCAGGATCATTACTCCGGTCAGGATCCAGGAGAGCCTGTTTGCTGCCTTTTCGCTGAGATAGAGCTGCATCCCGGTCTCGTCAGTGCAGATGATCACCTCATCGTTTGGTTTGTTGTCTTTGTCTTTCGTCATATGACTTCCTTTCCCGCAATTCCGGGCACGAAAAAAGGCGCTCAAACCATTTCTGATCTGAACGCCTGATATGTCACGTTATTGCGTTTGTTGTAATTATTATATTTATCTTCTTCGGACAGTAACTGGTAGTAAGAGAGGAGGGGTTACAGGGGAGGAGACGGGAAAATGTGTCCACATTACAAAGTCATATGGTTGCATGCGGGACACACTATCTCGCATCGTCCCTCGTTCTCTGCCTCTCGCGGTGTCTGCCGTAGAACTCCATAGCAGCGGCTATATAATCCTCGCGCTGGGATATGGGCAGTCCCGGCGGAAACAGCCTGCTGAAGCGGTCACCCCTCAGTACGATCCGCTCCTTCTGGTTCGGCTTCTCCTCAAGCATGATAGCTTCGATGGCCTCCTGGGTGAGTTTCCCTTCCTCCGCCATTCTCCTCATGCGCTTGGCCTGGGTGTGCGATGGTGTGCACTGCTCGATTTCCATGCACTCCCATATGTGTCCCTGTTTGAGACGAGGGATATATGAAAGCTCAACAGCAGGCCTCAGAGCAATCACTCCGTCATCGACCATATCCAGGATCTCAGGGATTAGTTCAGTGAGGCGAATATATCTTCTGATTTGATCCTTACTCTCACCAACCATCTCGCCAAGTTCGGTATCTGATCGTCCTAACTTAGTCGCCACTGGCGACGAAGTTAAATCAGACCTATGCCCCTGTCGCTTCATTGCATCAAGCTTCATCTTATATGCGAAGGCTTTCTCGCTCGGCAGGATCTTCGATCTCTGGAAATTGGCGTCCACCATGAAGATAGTCGCTTCATCCAGGCTCATCTCTACTATCTCACATCTTAGTGTCGGTATTCCTGCTATCTGGCAAGCCCTCAGTCTCCTGTGTCCGGAGAGCAGCTCGTATCTGCCGTCTTCCTTCTTACGGACTGTGGCAGGAGTAAGGATTCCGTTCGTCCTGATGGACTCCGCGAGATTCATCATGTCCTCGTCATCCTGCACCTTGAATGGATGGTCAGGAAACGGATCGATCTCCTCAAGCGGGATCTCATATATACGCTTCAGCTTCGCATCGTCCCTCTCCTCCTGTGATGAGAACAACTCATCGAGCGATGGCAGTCTCATCTCTACGCTTTTCTCGTTCGCCAATTCTCATCACCTCTTTCGTCAATGCCTCATATGCCTTTGCAGGCTTCGATTCGCGGTCATACTCGAAGATGCTCTGTCCGGCCTTGGATGCCTCCGCCGCTTTTACCGCAACAGGTATCTGTGTGTCGAATATCCTGATCTGCATTCCGTACTTCATCCTGATGGTATCTATGACCTCTTTGGCAAGATTTGTCCTGCCGTCTACCAGCGTCATGACTATGCCTTCTATCTTCAGCTTGTCGTTCGTGTGGTTCCTTACCATGTCGATGCTCTTCATCAGCTGTGTCATGCCCTTAGCAGGCAGAAATTGAGCCTGTACCGGGATGATGACGCTGTCTGCTGCTGTGAGAGCATTGATCGTGATCATGCCGAGCGACGGCATACAGTCAATCAGGATATAGTCGTAATCCTTCTTCACTGTCTTCAGGAGATTCGAGAGTATCTTCTCTCTGCTCATGGCATTCACAAGCTGGCTTTCCATTGAAGACAGGTCCAGATTGGACGGAATAAGATCAACTCCCTCGGGATGGTGGATGATCGTATCCTGAACTATAGGTTTATACTCCTGCGTCGCAAGATACATCAGTCTTCCGAGTGATTTCTCAAGCGCGTCACCGTTCCATCCGAGAGCCGCTGTCAGATCAGACTGAGGATCTGCGTCGCACAGGAGTACTCTCTTTCCCTGCCTGGCCAGACCAACGCCGAGATTCAGAGTAGTTGTTGTTTTGCCGACACCGCCCTTCTGATTACATATTGCTATCGTCTTTGCCATCAGCTCACCTCCAGCGGTATCCTGATAACTGCGGAGCAGTCCTCTCTGGAGCAGTTCTGAATCATGTGATCGATCCTGAACCATTCGAACACTTCCTGACCGAAGAGCGTGTCATGGAAACGCCAGTAAACAGATTCTGCATACTCCTCACACTCCCCAAGGAGATCCAGCTCCTCAGCTGCATGGACCCTTCCCTTTACAAGGAACATCGCCTTAAGCATACCAACGAGTGCTTCCGCATCGCTTTGCTGGAGCCTCCCAACAATCTGCTTTGCGATATCCATGTCCATCCCATCTATCATGTCAGAAAACCTCTCTGCCGTGACTGCTGCGAGATGGTCTGCGATATTGTATGCGAGTTTTTCTGCAGGTGAAAGCTCAACTGAATCTTCGATCTCCTCATAAAAAAGACCTCCCTCTTCCAGATTACCAATCGCATCGCCCAGCTCCTGTGCCATCTTCTTTTCCTCTTCGCTCATAGCTTCTTCTTTTTCTTTCTTAAAAGTAAACATATTTGATCCTTCCTCCGGGTTCTCCGGCTTCAATAAAAAACTCCGCACCTTATTGCACGGAGTCATGTAGTCAGCCGGAGCTGAAAGAAGAATCATTTTAATCTACGAACTTGATCAGAAGATCATCGATGGCATCAGTGTATCTGCCTTCGGCCAGAAGCTGGTTCTTGAACTCAACGAGAGCCATGACTATGATCCTGACCTCATCGTAAGTGAATCTGAATTTAGGTTTGAACATTTGGCTCACCTCTTTCTTTTCCATATATGTAATTCTTATTTCAGTTTCAGTGTAAAAGAGCCGGTCAGAACCTGCAATTATATAAAGGATCTTTTTTAAGATCGGTCAGAAAGACATTTGTTGAACGGCTCAGAATCTGTCATATTATAGGCGTATTGGGGACAGCGATGGGGACAGCCCTCTGAAACATGCTGTTGGGGACGGAAAATGGCGACTTTCGTGTACGGCGGATCTCCAACAGCGGCAAAAACCGGCATCAACGCCAGTAATATCAGGCTCTTCAGGAAATAATTACCTTCGTGGGTTCGTGTACCATGCCGCCAGTCAGACACGTTTTTATGAGGTACCTTGTACCATGCCAGTACACCGTACTCAAACCCATCAGAGGCGCTCTCAGCCCCAACCAGAGACCCAGATTTCCGCAATTCAAGATACATACCACATACATCACATGCAGTTTCAAAAAACGCGCCGCATACTGAAATTTCAAGGGATAGAGCCTGTATCCGTTGCAACAAAAGAGCCCTGAGAAAACGTCTCTCAGGGCAAAATTTTGGCGGAGGACATGGGACTCGAACCCACGGGGCTGTTACACCTTACCTGATTTCCAATCAGGCTCCTTAGCCGCTCGGTCAATCCTCCACATCGTCTAAATCTTTTAACTGTATTCAGTTACCGGGCAGATCGGCTCGCTCTGCTCAGCTCGAATATCTTAACACAAGAAACTGTTAAATGCAATAGGATTATTGCTTCAAATAGTGAGCAGAGAGTCGAACCGGGACATCAACTTTAAGTTCAAATGCCCAGACAAATATGTTATCATCTGTTGGTAAAGGTTAATTATTGTTAACCAACACTGTTTACACTTTGTATTTGGACGGACAATATGACTTTAAAAGAACTTGGAATCGGTGAATCCGCTGTCATAAAGACTGTCGGCGGTGAGGGCGCGCTCCGCCAGCACTTTCTCGACATGGGTGTTATTCCCGGCGCTGATGTCACCGTTATTAAATATGCACCGCTCGGAGATCCGGTGGAGCTTCAGATACAGGGCTATCAGCTGACCCTCCGGCTTGATGATGCGGCAAAGATCGAAGTTGAAAAAATCGATTCGGCATCTGCTGCAGACTTATCTCCTGAGGAAAGCAGCGAGCCGCTTCAGCCTGTTGAGGAATACAGAAAGGCTCAGACTGAGCACCCTGGCCTCGGCGAAGGCGGACGCTTTCATCCCAAGGGAACAGGCAACCCTCTTCCTGACGGAGAGCTTCTGACTTTTGCCCTCGTCGGCAATCAGAACAGCGGCAAGACCACCCTCTTCAATCAGCTTACAGGGGCCAATCAGCATGTCGGAAATTTCCCGGGCGTTACTGTTGACCGGAAAGACGGTCCTATCAAGGGCCACCCTGACACTCTCGTCACCGACCTGCCTGGCATATATTCAATGTCTCCGTACAGCAGCGAAGAAATCGTTTCAAGAAACTTCGTGCTGCAGGACAAGCCCAGGGCTATCATAAACATCGTTGATGCTACTAATATCGAGCGTAACATGTATCTCACGATGCAGCTTCTCGAGATGGATGTGCCGGTCGTCATAGCTCTCAACATGATGGATGAGCTCCATGCCAACGGCGGCACCATCGATGTCAATGAGATGGAGAGCATTCTCGGCACGCCTGTAGTCCCAATATCGGCTGCCAAGAATCAGGGCATCGACGAGCTTATCGATCATGCGATCCACATTGCAAAATATCAGGAAAAACCAATGCGCACAGACTTCTGTGATCAGAACGATCACGGAGGCGCTGTTCACAGGTGCATACATGCTGCGTCACATCTCATAGAGGATCATGCGCTTAATGCAGGGCTTCCTCTGAGATTCTCAGCCACCAAAGTCATTGAGGGCGACCCTATCGTTGTACGTAGCCTCGGCCTTGACCAGAATGAAAAAGAGACGATTGAGCACATAGTCCTTCAGATGGAGGAAGAGCGCGGACTTGACCGCAGCGCAGCGATAGCGGATATGCGTTTTGCGTTTATCAGGAAGGTCACAGACCAGACCGTCCGCAAGCCTCATGAGAGCAAGGAGAGGATCAGAAGCGCTAAGATAGACCGCTTCCTCACTGGCAAGTACACCGCCATACCAGCTTTCATCGGCATCATGGGGATCGTATTCTACCTTACCTTCAATGTCATCGGGGCATGGCTGCAGGGTCTTCTCGAAACAGGCATCGGAGTCCTTGCGGATACTGTTGATGCCGCTCTTACCGCAGGCAATGCGAACGAAGCTATTCACGGACTGATCATCAAAGGAATATTCGAAGGCGTGGGAAGCGTTCTCAGCTTCCTCCCTATCATCGTAGTACTGTTTTTCTTCCTGTCGATGCTTGAAGATTCAGGCTATATTGCAAGAGTAGCCTTCGTTATGGACAAGATGCTGAGGCGTCTCGGCCTCTCGGGACGGAGCATCGTGCCTATGTTGATAGGATTCGGATGCACAGTGCCGGCGGTAATGGCAACACGTACTCTCCCGAGCGAGCGCGACCGCAGAATGACAATACTTCTGACTCCGTTCATGAGCTGCTCCGCAAAGGTCCCTATCTACGCGTTCTTTGTGAATGCTTTCTTCCCGGGACGCGGAGGCCTGATAATGACAGGTCTGTATCTGCTCGGAATAATTGTAGCGATCCTCGTAGCACTCCTCTACCGAGGTGTGCTGTTCAGAGGCGAAGCTGTCCCGTTCGTCATGGAGCTGCCTAATTACCGTCTGCCGGGTGCGAAGAATGTTCTGAGGCTGCTGTGGGACAAGGCCAAGGACTTCCTGCAGAGAGCATTCTCAGTCATCTTCATAGCGACAATCGTGATATGGTTCCTTCAGAGCTTTGACTTCGGATTCCATATGGTAGCAAGCCAGCAGGACAGCATGCTCGCCGTCATCGCAGGTTATATCGCACCGCTCCTGGCACCTGTAGGCCTCGGCGACTGGAGAATAGCCACATCGCTCATATCCGGTTTCATGGCCAAAGAGAGCGTCGTAGCGACCCTCGGAATACTCTTCGGGGAAAGCGTAACTACTGCTATCTCATCAGCGTCCGCTGCATCGCTGCTGGTGTTCTCGCTGCTGTATACTCCGTGTGTTGCGGCTATCGCATCCATCCGCAGGGAGATGGGCGGCAGATGGGCATTCCTGGTAGTCCTCTGGCAGTGCCTGGTGGCATGGGTCGTTTCCCTGATCGTATATAACATCGTTTTATAGATTATAGAGAGCAAAACACCGGTTTCCCGCACATGCGGTAAGCCGGTGATTTTTACTGTCTGTTTTATGTAATATGACTGCGCTGGTCTACGCGCTCAGCTTCTGTGTGTTGTAGAGTTTTGCATACTCTCCGTTAAGAGCCATAAGTTCTTCGTGCGTTCCCGACTCTGTTATCCTGCCGTTCTCGATCACGATAATGCGGTCGGCATTCCTGACTGTTGCGAGCCTGTGGGCTATGACAAGAGATGTCCTTCCGGCAGCGAGCTCATCAAAACTGTGCTGTATCCTCTGCTCTGTTACTGTATCGAGTGCGGATGTAGCCTCGTCAAGTATCAGGATCGCCGGGTCCTTGAGGAAGATGCGTGCGATGGACAGCCTCTGTTTCTGACCGCCCGAGAGCTTTGTTCCCCTCTCGCCCACGTAGGTGTTGAACTTATCCGGCATATCCATAATGTCGTCATAGATCTCCGCCCTCTTCGCAGCTTCAACTACCTCGTCAAATGTAGCACCCGGTTTGCCGTAGCGTATGTTCTCGAGGATCGTATCAGCGAAGATGAACACATCCTGCTGTACGATGCCTATATTCTCTCTGAGAGAGGTTTTGCTCACGGTGCGGATATCCTGACCGTCAATGCAGATACTGCCGCCTGTGACATCGTAGAAACGCGGTATCAGCTGGCAGAGAGTGCTTTTGCCCCCGCCAGACGGACCGACCACGGCGACCGTCTCACCCGGTGACACGTGCAGGTCGAGGTGCTCTATCACTTCCGAATCATCATCATATGAAAATGAGATATCGTTGACATCGATCCTTCCCTCTGTGACCTTCACAGGCTTCGCATCGGGATTCTCTTCCACTACCGGCTTGATGTCCATTATTTCCTTGAAACGCCTGAGCCCTGCCATGCCGTTCGTGAAGGTTTCTGCAAAATTGGCGAGCTTGCGGATAGGCGTTACGAATGTGTTGACGAAGAGAGTGAATGTGATCAGGTCGATGTAGTTCATCTCTCCTCTCATGATGAGATAACCGCCGAATGCTATCACGACTACCGGCATGATGCCCATGAAGAATTCCTGCGTTGCAAAGAACGTCCCCATTGCCTTGAAATACGTCCTCCTTGCGGCGATGTATGAGTCATTTGACTGAGTGAATCTGTCTCTCTCGACTCCTTCATTGGCAAACGCCTTGGAGGTCTTCATTCCTGAGAGGCTGGTCTCTATATCTGCGTTGATGCCCGCCAGCTTCTTCTTGACCTCAATAGACGCAGATGACATGCTCTTTCTCCTGTTCATAACCACAAGTATGAACACCGGAATCAGCACCGCCACGATTATCGCAAGTCTCCACTCCATATAGAACATGAACGCAAGAGCGCCGGTAATTGTGAGCGTTGAGATAAGAAGGTCCTCAGGTCCGTGATGGGCGAGCTCTGTGATCTCAAACAGGTCACCCGTCATGCGGCTCATCAGCTTGCCGGTGCGGTTCTTGTCATAGAACTCAAAGTCCAGTTCCTGCAGATGGCTGAACAGAGCCGATCTTATATCCGCCTCAACAAGCACCCCGAAAAGGTGTCCAAGGTACGTCATAAGATACTGCCCTATTGATCTCAGCACATAGAACAGCCCGACTGTCAGCATCAGGGCAAAGAATGGACCGTAGGATTTATTCGGAAGCAGGTCATACATCGCGTGCCTTGAGACGAGCGGAAAACCGAGGTCTATAGCAGCCACTGCGACCGCGCAGAACATATCCAGGAAGAAGAGTCCTTTATGCGGCCTGAAAAATGAAGCTAGCGTTCTTAACATTAAGTGATACCTTTCTGTCGTGTCTATTCTGACTGAAGTTCGTCAAACATCGCCTTGACGGACGGAGCATTCTTAGTGAGTTTCTTGATCGAAAGATCCTGCGCTTTATCATTGGCAAGGCGCAGATTTCTCTCTGAGGAAGTGAGTGCCTCCTTGACCTTCTCAAGCTGTCTTATCGACTTGTCGATCTCGTTGATTGCATCCTCGAACTTACGGCTTGCAAGCTCGTAATTCCTTCCGAATGCGTTCTTGAAGCTCTCCATGTTCTCCTCGAAATGAAGGATGTCGACCTGCTGATTTCTGACCACCGCAAGCTCTCTCTGGTACTTCAGAGAATTGAGGGCTGCATTTCTTAGAAGTGTGATCATAGGTATGAAGAACTGAGGCCTGATGACATACATCTTCTCATATCTGTAGGAAACATCGACTATGCCGTTGTTGTACAGCTCGTTGTCCGCCTCAAGCAGAGATACCAGAACGGCATATTCGCAGTTCTTCTCCTTGCGGTCCTTATCGAGTTCCTTGAAGAAGTCCTCGTTCTTGTGCTTGGTGGCGGTGGTGTCCATCTCATTCTTCATCTCGAACATGATTGAAATGAATTCGGTGCCGTCATCAGAAGACTCTCTGAAAATGAAGTCTCCCTTGCTGCCTGTCCTCGCGTCATTATCCTTCTCGAAATATGCATTAGGAAAAGCAGTCATCCTGATCGAATTGAACTGATTCTGGCAGTGCTGTTCGAGGCTCTCTCCCACCATCTTAGTGGACTGGCGGGCCTTGAAATCCTTGAGCCTTTCGATCTCTTCGTCGCGGAGCTTAAGCTCGCCTTTGTGCTGCTCAGCCATCTGCTTTTCAGTCAGTTCGCTCTGCCTCTGCTGCAATTCAAGATCGCCGATGAGCTTAGTTATCTCGGCGTTCTTGTCTGCGATCTCCCTTTCCTTTTCCTGGACAGCCCTGGTGACAGCCAGTTCCTTCTCCGTATCGCTCTTCTCTATCTCAGCCTTAAGCTTGTTGAGCTGCTCTGTCATCTCTGAGCGGAGTTTTTCGAGTTCTCTGTCTCTGTCTGACTTTATGCGTTCAACTTCTCTGTCACGCTCTATTTTAAGGCGTTCTATCTCATTATTCTTCTCAGTCCGGATCTTATCAGTCTCGCTCTGCTTTTCAGCCTTAAGCAGTTCTATGGTCTTCTCTCTTTCAGCAAGTTCCGATTCCTTCTCAGAGAGAGTCTTATCATACTCCTTTTCCTGCTCCATGCGGGCCATACGCAGCTCGTTTTCTCTCTTCTCCGCCAGCTCTTTCTCTCGTCTGGCTATCTCCTTTTCAAACTCGCTGTCTCTGACCTGCTGAACTATCTGAGCGTATCCAGTCTCGTCCACCTGGAATACCTGTCCGCAGTTAGGACACTTTATTTCCTGCATAACAGTCCCTCCCGTTCTGCTTTTATATCAGTAAAAAAATTGCGGACAACTTCCGTCATCCGCAATAATTCTATCATCTAACAGCGTGCTTTTCATCAAGAAAAACGTTCCTGATGAACTATTCGTATGTCTCCCACTTTCCTGTCTCAAGGGCTCTGAGTGCTCCCTCTGCAAGGGATCTCATCTCCTCTTCGCCAGGAAGTCTCAGGATCGGAGCGATTTTGCCTACATATGAGCTGATCTCATCGCAGAATCTTTCGGAATATGCCATTCCGCCTGTGTAAACGATGGCATCTACGTTAAATCTCAGCACTGCTGCCATCTGGCCTACGTCCTTGGCGAGCTGGTAGGCGATGGCCTTGAATGCCATCAGCATCTTCTCGTCGCCGTCGTCAAAGGCAGCGTTCTCAACATCTCTGAAGTCCTTGGTGCCTGTGTATGAGTATATGCCGGCTTCCTGTCCGATGATCCTCTTGACGTCAGCCTTGGTCATGCCTTCCTTGAAGCAGAGATTGACAAGAGCATTGGCGGGAAGTGATCCGCCTCTGTCCATTCCCATAGCTCCGTCGTCCTTGACGTTGTTTACATCTACGACTCTGCCCTTCTTGTGAGCTGCCACTGAAACGCCTCCGCCGAGGTGGCAAACAATGAGGTTGAGCTCTTCATAAGGCCTGCCGAGCTGCTTTGCCGCTTTGCGCGCAACTGACTTATGGTTGAGGGCATGGAAGAATGACTGCCTTTCGAATCCCGGATAGTTGAGGCCTGAGTATCTTGCAAGAGGCTCAAACTCGTCTACGCATACCGGGTCAACGAAGAATGCCGGGATACCGACTGAATCTGCGAGGTCCTTTGCGATATATGCTCCGAGGTTAGCTGCATGCTCGCCGTAAGGAGGGTTTTCGATGTCGCGGATAACAGCATCATTGACTTTGTATGTTCCGGACGGGATGTGCTTGAAGAGTCCTCCTCTGCCGCAGATGGCATCGAAATCCTCAAGCTTGTAGCCCTTCTCTGTAATTGTGCTGAGAATAGCTTCTTTTCTGAACGGAGCCTGAAGTACTGTCTTAGGGTACTTGGCTATCTCGGAAGCATCATGGTCGATGCCTGCACGCATAACTTCGTTCTCATCTTCGAAAACACAGATTTTGGTTGAAGTAGCACCAGGGTTAATAATTAGGATTCTCTTCATGAGATGTGATCTCCTTTCGGCATGCGCCTGCTTAAAGTGGGTATAGGGGATTATTATTTACTGAGGATCTTCGAGGCGTGCTATCAGCTGACCTGATTTCACGCTTTCAGCCTCTTTAACGTATATCTTTGAAATAATACCGTCACCTGTCGAGATGACATTAGTCTCCATCTTCATTGCTTCGATGATGGCGATAGGCTGACCCTGCTTTACCTCATCACCTTCGGATACGAGCACCTTGATGACAGTGCCCGGGATGTTGGCTCCTATCTCCTTGTCATCATCCTGGTTGGCGAACTGGATCTGCGAGCCTGCAACCGATTTGGTCAGAGCCTGCTTATCCTTGATAGCGACAACTCTTCTGTATCCGTCTACGGTGAAAGTAAGGTCTCTGTTTCCTGCCTCATCTGTTGAGCCTATGTCTTCGAGTGTGATGACCATGGTCTTGCCCGGCTTGAGCTCGACTTCGACCGTCTGTCCGAGAGCTATGCCGTGGAAGAACACATCGCTTCCCATGTTGCGGAAATCTCCGACATCGCGAAGCTTCCTGATGTAGTCATCAAACACTTTGCTGTACATCGAGTAGGATACCAGCTCCTGATCCGTTCCCTCAAGGCCGAGGTCTTCTGTCAGGTGGCGCTTGAATTCATCAAAGTCATCAGGCGGCAGCAGCTCTCCCGGTCTTACGGTGATCGGCTTTCTGTCCTTGAGTACGACCTTCTGAAGGTCCTCAGGGAATCCGAACTCAGGCTGGCCCATCATGCCTTCGAAATATGTGACTACGCTGTCAGGGAAGTCAAAATCAGCACCTCTTTCAACGATATTCTCAGGTGTCAGATCGTTCTGTACCATGAATATCGCGAGGTCTCCGACCATTTTGGATGAAGGTGTGACCTTGATGATGTCGCCGAGCATCTTGTTGACCTTGACGTACATGTCCTTGACCTCATCGAACTTGTATCCGATGCCGAAGCTCTCGACCTGCGGCTTGAGGTTGGAATACTGTCCGCCAGGGATCTCAAGTCTGTATATCTCGGCAGTAGTTGCCTTGAGGTCGGACTCGAAGTCTCCGTATACAGGTCTTACGTCGCTCCAGTAATCCGAGATCAGCTGGAGGCCTCTTGTATCCATCTTAGTATCTCTCTCACTGTTTTCGAGAGCTGCTACGAAGGAGTTCAGAGCCGGCTGTGATGTAAGGCCAGACATGCTGTTGAAAGCAGCATCAACGATGTCAACACCGGCCTCGGCTGCCAGCATCAGTGTTGCCACGCCGTTTCCGGATGTATCGTGTGTATGCAGGTGGATAGGCACTGCAACTTCGTTCTTCAGAGCCTTGATCAGCCTGAATGCCGCAACCGGCTTGAGCAGGCCTGACATATCCTTGATTCCGATGATGTGAGCACCCTGTTTTTCAAGGGTCTTCGCCATCTTTACATAATAATCGAGTGTGTATTTATCCCTTGTCTCGTCGAGGATGTCGCCTGTGTAGCACATAGCAGGCTCAGCAATACCGCCCACATTCAGTACTTCATCAAGCGCGACCTCTATGCCGCGTGTCCAGTTGAGCGAGTCGAATATCCTGAAGACATCGATGCCCGCCTTATATGCCTCCTGAACGAATTTGCGGATCGTATTGTCAGGATAATTCTTGTATCCTACGGCATTGGCTCCTCTGATGAGCATCTGGAAGAGGACGTTAGGTATCTCGCGTCTCAGCACTTCGAGTCTTTCCCACGGATCTTCGCCGAGGAATCTCATGGCTACATCGAAAGTAGCTCCTCCCCACATCTCATAGGAGAACATGTCCTTGCCGTATTTTGCCATGGCAGGAGCTATTCTCTCCATGTCTCTTGTCCTGACTCTGGTAGCTATGAGTGACTGCTGGGCATCTCTCAGGGATGTATCTGTCAGCAGCACCTTCTCCTGGTCAAGCACCCATTCGGAGAGGCCCTTGGCGCCCTTTTCCTGGAATATCTGCCTTGTTCCTCTGAGACCTACGATCTCTGTCCTTCTGACCTCAGGCACGACAGGAACGTTGAATGTGCCTGCCTTGTCCTTACGGCCGTTTACGACCATATCTCCGAGGAAGTCGAGCACCTGAGCTTCTCTGTCTGCAACAGACCTTATGTTGAGAAGTTCAGGATTGTGTTCAATAAATCCTGTATTGCAGTCGCCCTTCCTGAAAGTAGGATGGTTGAGCAGGTTGAGCAGGAATCCTATATTGGTCTTTACTCCTGTGACCTTCATCTCCTTGAGCGCTCTTACTGCCTTGCTGCACGCTCCGTTGAAGGTCCTGTCATGTGAACAGATCTTGACCAGCAGCGAATCATAGTAAGGCGTGATGACCGAACCGGTAAAGCCGTTTCCTCCGTCAAGCCTGATACCGTTTCCGGAAGCCGAGCGGTACTCGGTGATCGTTCCTGTATCCGGTGCAAAATTGTTGGCAGGATCCTCTGTCGTTACACGGCACTGGATGGCATATCCGTGTACCTGTATGTCGTCCTGGCTCTTTATATTGATCTCTTCCGAATCGAGGCTGTAACCCTCTGCGACGAGGATCATAGCCTGTACGAGGTCGATACCGGTTATGAGCTCACTTACCGTGTGCTCTACCTGGATCCTAGTATTCATCTCTATGAAATAGTGGTTGCCTTCCCTGTCGACGAGGAACTCAACCGTTCCTGCGCTCCTGTAATTGACAGCGCGGGCTATCTTGAGAGCATCCTCGCAGATCGCCTGTCTCTGCTCTTCAGTGATGCACAGAGCCGGAGTGAACTCAACTACCTTCTGATGTCTTCTCTGTACGGAACAGTCTCTCTCATACAGATGGACAACATTTCCGTACTTGTCACCGAGGATCTGCACTTCAATATGCTTAGGCTCTTCGATGTACTTTTCAATGAAGATGTCCCCGTTGCCGAAAGCCTTGACAGCCTCGTTCTGAGCGCTGTGGAACTGCGGCAGCAGGTCTTCTTCCCTGCGGACGATCCTCATGCCTCTTCCGCCGCCGCCTGCAGCAGCCTTGAGCATGATCGGATATCCGGCAGCCTTGGCGAATTCGAATGCGTCGCTGTCAGTGCTGATCGCAGCCTCAACGCCCGGGATACATGGAACTCCTACTTCATCCGCAACCATTTTGGACTGGATCTTATCCCCGAGGCGGTTCATCATCTCGTGGGTAGGTCCTATGAAAGCTATTCCGGCATCTTCGCATGCTTCGGCAAAGTCAGGATTCTCAGAGAGGAATCCGTATCCCGGATGGATAGCGTCGCAGCCCTTGGTCTTGGCCATGCGTATTATCTCATCAATGTCCAGATATGCATCGATCGGGCTCTTGCCCTTTCCTATCTCATACGACTCATGCGCCTTGGTGCGGAAGAGCGCATTCTTATCCTCTGAAGAGTATATCGCTACAGTGCGGATCCCCAGCTCCCTGCATGCACGAATAACTCTTATGGCTATCTCTCCGCGGTTGGCGATGAGAACTTTTCTGAACTTTCTTATCTCCGGCATATACCCCTCCAGCTGTCTATCTGTTTCTGTTGTTGTACTTACGGCGTTCAAGCTCTGTAAGCAGTTTCTTGCGAAGTCTGATGTCATCAGGTGTGACCTCTACGAGCTCATCATCTGCTATGAATTCGAGTGCCTCCTCGAGAGAGAATACTCTCGGCGGTGTCAGCTTGATAGTGTCATCGCTGCCCGCAGCTCTCATGTTGGTTGCCTTCTTGGCTCTGCAAGGGTTGACGACCATGTCATCTGACCTTGCGTTCATTCCGACTATCTGTCCCTCATAGACATGATCCTGCGGCTTTACGAACATCTGCACTCTTTCCTGAATAGTGAAGATAGCGTATGCTGTGCAGTGACCCTCTTCCTGAGCGACGGCAACTCCGTTGATCCTGTCAGGAATATCTCCCTTCCAAGGTTCAAATCCTTCGAACCTTCTGACCATTGTGCCCTCGCCGTGGGTGTCATTGATGAACTCTGTCCTGTAGCCCATCAGGCCTCTTGTAGGAGCAGTATATATGATCCTTGAATAACCGTTGCCCTCTGAATACATCTGCTTCATCAGGCCCTTTCTCAGGTTGAGCTTGGAGATGACCGGTCCTGTATACTCGTCAGGAACGCTGACTACAACCTCTTCAACAGGCTCGAGCTTCTCTCCGTTCTCCCCTCTCTTGACTACTACCTCAGGCTTGGAGACAGCAAGCTCATAGCCCTCTCTTCTCATATTCTCTATGAGGATGGAAAGGTGCAGCTCGCCTCTTCCGGATACCTTGAATGAGTCAGTAGTATCCGTCGGCTCGACCAGAAGTCCTACATTGACCTCGAGTTCCTTTTCAAGCCTTTCCTTGATGTGCCTTGAGGTTACGTATTTACCGGATTTGCCGGCAAACGGCGAGGAGTTGACCATGAAGTTCATGGAAAGCGTCGGCTCCTCGATGTGTATAGTTCCGAGAGATTCCGGATGATCAGGATCGCAGATAGTCTCGCCGATGGAGATGTCGGAAATACCCGATACAACGACGATGTCTCCGCTTCTTGCCTCGCTTACAGGAACTCTGCTGAGCCCCTTGTATACGAATACCTGATTGATCTTGTTCCTGCTGATGCTGCCGTCTTCCTTGGTTACGGCTACCATCTGAGCTTCTTTGAGGGTACCTCTTGTTATCCTTCCGATGCCCAGTCTGCCGATATAGTCATCATATGCAAGAGTGGATACCTGCATCTGAAGAGGCTCTTCATCCCTTGCAGGATACGGATCGCAGTGGTTCACGATACACTCGAGCAGCGGCTCTATATTGAGTCCGCCGTATCCCTTAGGCGACTTCTTGATCTTGGCCTGTCCGTCACCGATGCTGATGCCGTCCACCTCGGAAGGATCGTTAACTGCGATTCCCTGACGTGCGATTCCGTACAGTATAGGGAAATCGAGCTGGTCATCATTGGCCTCAAGGTCCATGAAGAGCTCATAGGTCTCATCTACGACTTCATCTATTCTAGCATCCTTCTTGTCTATCTTGTTGATGAACAGTATAGGATTGATTCCCTGCTGCAGCGACTTGTTGAGAACGAATCTCGTCTGCGGCATAGGTCCCTCGCTTGAGTCGACAAGGAGGATTACCGTATCCACCGTCTTCATGATACGTTCTACTTCGGAACTGAAATCAGCATGTCCCGGAGTGTCCACGATGTTGATCTTGTAGTCCTTGTACATGATCGAACAGTTCTTGGAATAGATGGTGATGCCTCTTTCCCTCTCGATCGCATCGGAATCCATGACGCAGTCGACGACCTGCTCATTGTCCCTGAATACGTGGGACTGTGCGAGCAGAGCATCTACAAGTGTTGACTTGCCTGCGTCTACGTGAGCTATAACTGCTATGTTGATTATTTTCTGATTGTCTGCCATTAGTTTTCTGTCTTTCCTGTATCGCTTAGTGATTATTTATTCATGCAAAGCCGCGCTTTATTGTCCGCGGCGCTTCATTTCCTCATATCCGCCCTCGATTGTTCTGACGAATGACCTTATGTCTCTTGCGTAGTCCACCGTCGTCGGCTTGTCTCTCAGGTTGGAGAAGGCATGGCCTTCGATGTCGTCTGTGTACCAGTCAGGTTCAGGAACGTCGAGTGTCAGGAATGATATAGCCCATGATTCTTCAGAGCCGAACGTCAGAGCGTATATCATCATGTCGTAGTAGTAGCCGTTATCCGCCAGATAGTTCTCGAGGAGTTCCTTAGGTGTCGGATGTGCGATGAACCTTCTCAGCTGCCTCAGCTGCATCATCAGAATTGAGTTGGCTTTTCCTCTTGCCCTCATTATGACTGAGAGGAACGCAGCCGCTCCGCACAGGACCGCTACCATGATTCCCGTGAGAATATGCCCTGTTGAGGATATTATGCTGACTGCAAAGTATATTATGAGTCCTGCGAGAAGAGCCCCTGTGATGAGCTCCATCGTCCTGCCTGTCTCTCCTGAGGATGAGTCTCTTCTGTCAACTGCTATGCACAGAAGCATTGTGAGTGCAGCGATCGCAAGGCCTATGAATATCGATTCGAGGTAATTTACGCTTACATACTGATAGCTGTATCTGAGACCGTTGGTAATGGCTGCAGCTATTCCCGTAAGGCATATGCATACGCCTCTGAATGCCCTTGATAGAGGTGTGTAAGCCTGCACGTCCTTGTTTGAGAATCCTGCGGCTACATCGTCTCTGATCGCATTCTCGATACGCAGGAGACGCTCGCCCAGGTCATCCATGTCGAGCGCTCTTCCCTTGTACACATCCTCAAAGAGAAAGCCGTAGGCGTTTCTTAAAAGCTTCTCCTCACCTTCAGGGTCCTCAAGCCTGTACAGCCTGTATCTCTTAGGCTCGTACTCGCTTATCCTGAGGTATCCTCTGATCGCGAAGTAGATGATCATTCTGACGAGGTCGCGGCCGTCAAAGCTGTTATTGAAGACATATCCGAGTTCGACCGGAAGCACGCCTTCTATCGGTCTGTTCTGTGGCTTTCTCTTGATCCTCGGGTCTCTTCCTCCGATTATCCAGAGTATCAGCATTATCAGGACTGCAGCTCCCATTACGAGGATCATCGCGAATACCGCCCAGATGCCGTCAAGAGCGCCCGCCCAGTATCCGTCAGGAAGGTCAGCCTTGAGCGTGATGCCGTAGTTTTCCGGTATCATCCTTCCCGAAACGCTGAATCTGTTTGATGACTTGTCCGTCTTGTAGGTCAGCATGTTCGAGGTGTCCTCTGCACCGAACTGGCCGGCAAAATGTTCGAGGTCTCTGATCGGGAAGTCCGCAGGGAATGTGACCATGGCGTTCAGCTCGCCTATAGGCTGCTTCCATTCCGGCAGGAGCAGGTTCAGATACAGAATGTCCTTCTCCGCATTTCTGTCTGCGAACTCCAGTATTTTGTATTTGATCGTATATGTGTGCTCGCCTGTTGTGAGTGCCTGAGGGTCAACGATCGTGACCGTGCTTCCCGATGAAGATACGGAAGCATCGAAGGCCGCGCCCTCGACCGTGAGCCCCCTCATCCTGAACGAGCCGCTCGGAACTGCGAATTCTATCCGCTGCAGGGTCTGAGGGATATTGACGGAGATGGCCTCTGTGACATCGTATGAATGGTCCTTTCCTACGGTGACCTTCATGTCATACTTTGTTACTTCGTACGCTCCGCCCTCGAGTCCTCCGCTCTGTATAGGCGTTGTTCCTGCTGCCTCTCCGTCTGCCGATACATGGGCCGGCATGCAGAGTATGACTGATGCCGCCAGCAGCAGCGCAAGGCATAGATTATATATCCTGTGATGCATTTTTCCGGTTCTCTGTTGTCTGTATATGTAAATGTCTTTATTCATTTTTTCATCCGCTTATCAATGATTCTTCCATGCGCCGGACAGCGATAAATCCCTTAAGGCATAGACAATGCATTATACAACAATATGCCGCAGATTACAAGGAATACGGGCTTGCAAGCACAGCCTTATGAGTTGTACAATCGCATTGGACACACATCTGAACATCGTTGAAAGAACAGGTGAAAAAAATGAAAAGACAGGACTATATTTCGTGGGATGAATACTTCATGGGAGTCGCCCTGCTGGCAGCCAGACGGAGCAAGGACCCGAACACTCAGGTCGGTGCCTGCATAGTTGACTCAAACAACGTTATCCTGACGACAGGCTACAACGGATTCCCTATCGGATGCTCCGATGATGAATTTCCGTGGGACCGTGAGGGCGAGGTAACCAAGTACCCGTTCGTAGTTCATGCCGAGCTGAATGCGATACTGAACGCTTCGGGCAAATCCCTTCGCGGCTCAAGGCTCTATGTAGCGCTGTTCCCGTGCAATGAATGCGCCAAAGCCATCATCCAGGCGGGCGTCAGCGAAGTAGTGTATCTTTCCGACAAGTACGCTGATACACCTGCCACGCAGGCATCCAAAATGATGCTTAAAGCCGCAGGAGTCAGGCTTCGCAGGTTCGAGCCTGACATAGAAGAGATTTCTCTCGACTTCAATGTCGACCACATATAGAGAACAATCACAGTAAATTATTCAATGTAAGGAGAGCAACATGAATCTTATAATCACAGCCCCGAGAGGCAAAATGGCAAGTCTCATAGTCGCTGATGCAGCTAAGAGAGACGACGTTAGGATAATAGCAGGCATCGGCCCTGCCGGCCGCGACTATATCGGAAAGGATATCGGCGAAGTGGCGATGACCGGCTCTGTTATCGGGGCGCCTGTAGTAGACGACATCGAGTCCGTGATAGATAAGGCTGATGTAGTCTGCGACTTCTCGACTGTTGAGCTTGGAATGGAAGTTCTTGATGCCTGTATAAGGCACAAAAAGGCGCTGGTCGTCGGTACTACAGGGTTCAATGCAGAGCAGAGAGCCAGACTCGAAGCTGCAGCCAAGGAGATCCCTATCATGATCGCCGCCAACACAGACAGAATGGTCAATGTTATGAGAAAGCTCCTCATGGACGCTGCCAGAGAGCTGTATGACGAGACAGACATCGAGATCGTTGACATGCACGATAACAAGAAGCTCGATGCGCCTAGCGGCACTGCAAGAGAGCTCATTGAGAGCATGGGCGAAGCCGTCGGAAAGGACCTCGTATCCGATGCGGTATACGGCCGCCCTCAGGGCAGACATCCGCGCGAGGAAGGCAAAGTCACATTCCATGCGATCCGCGGCGGAGACACTCCTTCAAGCCACACCGTATTCTTCTTCGGCGAAGGCGAGAGACTCGAAATCACCCACCACTGCCTCAACTGGAAAGGCTGCGCAAAGGGTGCGGTAAATGCCTGCAGATGGATGGCTGATCAGCCGGTAGGACTTTACGGAATCAGAGAGTCCATGGGACTGTAAACTGCAGATATTTTCACAGACTGAAATTGCCCGGAACATCATGTTCCGGGCATTTGTGTTTCTTGTTCATAATTCGGCTTATTGTTACAGTCGTGACAGTCTTGCCATGTTAAGATACTGCTCAAGATAAGCTGCAAGCTCCTCTATGCTTTCCTTTCTGCCGTTCTCATTCCATACTCTTATCACGGAAAGACACGCGCTTGAGAAGACCGCAAACTTGTACTGAAGTTCGGTCTCACTTCCTTCTCCCGCAGCCTGTGCGGCTTCGTGCAGGTTTTTCCTCAGAGAACCCGTTATGAGATCGGATCGGCCTGAAGACATGATGTTGATGAGCCCGCCGTCATTATCTATGATCCCGCGGAGACACGACTCTGTAAACTCGCGCATATCCATCACGTCATAGTGGCTGGCTATCTCATGGAATTTTACATCCACAATAAATCTTACGACATCGTCTATGGTGTCGAAAAGCCGGTAGAAAGTCGAGCGGCCGATCCCGGCAGTGCGCTGGATATCGGTAACCGTAATATCCATGAAAGGCTTTCTGTCAAGGAGCTCTCCGAGCGCCTCGGATATGGCCTCTGCAGATCTTAAGCATCTCTTGTCATTCCTGATGTGGTACATACACCCTCCTGATTTACGGAACTATTGCACCATGTCTCTCTTTCTCAAGGCTGCTCTCCTCTCGAGCGCAGGCAGCAGCACATCCCTGTAGACAAAATTGAATATCGCTGCAAGCGGTATGGCGATGAGAATTCCTGTTACGCCGAACATCCTTCCGAGTACCAGCACGAATATGAGTATGAGCAGGCCTGAAACACCGAGCGTGTTTCCGAACAGTCTCGGCTTGATGAAGTACGGGTCTATGAACTGCAGCACGAACGTGAATATTATGAATATGAGAGCGTGGACAGGTTTTACCAGAAGCAGTATGAGACCGCCGACAGCACCGCCGACTATAGGTCCGAAGGTCGGCACCAGATTGGTCACTGCCACTACAACGGATATGAGTCCCGCATATTCCATGCCCATTGCTGTCATGAACAGGAAGTTGAGCACACCGATTATCAGGGCGTCGAGAATACTTGAGAGGATGTAGTTGACAAGTATGCTGTCACAGCGGCTGAAGAAACTTATCAGGCTGTTGAACCGGTTCTCAGACATCAGCGTGCTGAGAAGGTGCTTGACTTCCCTCTTGATGCCCTGCTTGGATGACAGAATATATACAGACAGCACAAGTGCTATTATCCAGGTCACTATGCTCCGTCCTGCGGCTGCGGAAGCGTTCACTACATCACCGGCGTTCTTGGTAAAATAAGACTGCAGCCTCTTTACGACATCTTCCGATGAGTCAAACAGTTTGTCGGATCTCAGTATCTCCGACAATCCCAAGTGGTCGATGAGATCGTGCAGGGATGCAAGATACGCATCCATGTTGTTCACCAGCATGACGACAGAATCCATGAGCTGAGGCAGCAGTGTCCTCAGAAGGAATCCCAGCAGGAGGATTATGGTAAGGACAGCCGCTCCTGTCGACATCGGCCAGCGCAGCCTCTCCTGCTCCACTTTTCTGAATACTGTTCTCTCGAACATCATCGCAAGCGGATTCATTATGTATGCGAATACGCCTCCGATGAACACCGTTTCAAAGAATCCGAGAAAGCGCAGCAACGCACCCGTGATAGTTCCGATATTGGAGAGAAGAACATAAAAGGTCACCGCAATTACTGCAGCGACCGTATATGGATACCATTTTTTCTGTCTGAATCTGTCTTTCATTGACCAATCGACCCCAAGCCTATCTGATTATCTGATACTTGAGGGCAAAATGTCTGACCTTCCTTCTGAAAAGCCTTCCCCTCGCCCTGTGCAGCCGGCCGTAAAGCACATATTCCGCCAGCATCCCCACAGGAACAGCTGCGATTATGTCTATTACAGAATGCTGCTTTACGAAAACAACGGATATGCATATGAGGATCACGGAAATAAGAACGAATGCCTTCCATCCCCGGGAAACTCTCCTACTCTTGCACCACACGGATGCTATGCCCATTGAATATGCGACATGCAGAGAAGGACACACCCCGGTCGGCGTATCGAACGCGTATATGAAAGCCATGACGTCACACAGGAAATTGTCACGCGGCATCACAGCCGGGCGGCCGGTCTGTATACTCGGGTAGATGATATAAACCATCATCGCGACAGCCTGCGTTATCATTATGAATATCTGAAGTTTTCTGAAACTGTCTATATCATACAGGAAAAAGTACAGAAGTGAAAGTACCAGAAGCACATACCACCAGCAGTAGAAGACGAGAAATCCCTCGCTGAAAGGGATCATGTCATCGAGAGCACAGTGTATCACGTGGCACTTATCAAGAGGAATGAGATTCTCCGTGATGAAATACAGGCACAGGTAAACAGCCCACCCGCTGAGCAGCTTGATATGCGAAAAGCGCGGCTCATTCAGGCGGGAAAGTCTGAACTCCCGGTAGTCTACTACAGGCTCCCTCAGCCTTAAATTATTCATACTGAAGTGTTTCGAACCTTTTCGGCTCATATTCCTCTGTCTCCTTGTTAGTAGGATAATTCTTCTCAGGGATGTTCGGATAAGGAACTATCGTGTGCTCCGGCAGACCTCTTGCGATATCTGTTATCCCCTCCATCATCGCCGTGCTGATGCGCTTTCTCTCCTCAGCTGCAGGTGCGGTGTGATCGAATCTCACAGGCTCCCCGAAGAATATCCTTTTCAGCCTCGGCGCCACATACATAGGGACGAACTGAATGTCTTTTCCCGTCGCCCTGTAATACAGTCTGGCGACATCGACGAACCTGTCCTGAAATTCCCACACGAGATTGTTGTACGGTACGTTGTGTTCAGGGAATATAACAACAGGAGAACCTTCCTGAAGTCTTCTGACTGTATCCCTGAAAGTCGTAAGAAGCCTTGTATCGTGATATACGCCTATGCACCTTGCGTTGTTGAAGATGCATACCGCAAGCGGCGCGATCAGGTATGAGACTATTCTGAACAGCCACTTTACGCTGCGCGGTTTGCCGCCCCAGAAGTCCCTGTACGAATAGTCAGGCACCTCTTTAAAGTGCATCATCTCTCCGGCAGTCCACGTGTAACTGTTGCCCGGAAAATACAGTTCGCAGGAGATAGGTCCGTTCATCTTGGCATGGTTTCCGACGACTATATACGGTTCGTCCGGAAGGTTGTCTGTGCCCTCCGCCTTTATCTCAGGATAAAACAGCCATATGAAGAATCGTATGATCCTGTATACCCCCGCTGTTAATTTATCTTTCATTCGTTTGCCCCTTTTCCCGTCTGTTTGCTGTATATGACGGTCTTCAGCCGTTATTATTCTCAATTAAAAACAGCACTATAATACCATCGAAAAATGACAGTATCATGTGCTGTTTAAAATGTGATACAGATGCGGGCAAAATCATCCCGTATTTTTTTATGTTCTGATCGTGCGGTCTCCTATTTGATCAGCCCGAGCTTCTTTGCCTCTTCGATATACTTAGGAAGATCCCTAAGCGAGACATCGACATCATGCTCTCTTGCGAATGAAAGAAATTCAGTCATTGTGATCTTGCCGTCTGCGAGGATCGCATCTACTTCCTTCCTGAGTTCAGGGTCTGTTTCATACTGTTTTACGAGCTCGTCTACTGTTGCCATTCTGCACACTCCTTTTCCTTCTGTAGTGATATAACTTATCCGTTTATTTACTGCTGCTCAGGCTGAGCATACTTCCCGATTATGTGCCATGCAGCCCTTATGCCGTCGCACGCAGCTGATGTGATCCCGCCTGCATAGCCTGCGCCTTCCCCGGCAGGATATATCCCCTTTATGCTGCTCTCGCCCTCTGCATTCCTCACTATCCTTACAGGCGACGAGCTTCTCGTCTCAACGGCAGTGACCACGGCATCAGGCGCATCATAGCCCTTTATCCTGCGGCCGAAATGAGGTACCGCCTCGCGTATGGCCTCCGATGCAAAGTCAGGAAGCGAGTTTATCACCCTTCTGCCCTGATCAGAGGTGCCGTCAAGGAAATCCTCCATGCTGCAGCGCGGAGGCGTGAAGTCTCCCCCTCCGTTCTGATAGGCAAGCCTCTCGTATTTCTCCTGGAACCTGACTCCCGCAAGGACATCGTCTGAGCCGAAGTCTTCGGTCCTGACATCGCACAGGATGCCGCTGTTTGCTGTCCCGCTGTCTCTTCTTCTGTTGCTCATGCCGTTGACGCAGAGCTCGCCCTCAGCTGTAGAGCATACGACGACCTCTCCGCCCGGGCACATGCAGAAAGAGTAGACTCCTCTTCCATTTGACGCCTTGTAGTTTATCTTATAGTCAGCAGGCGGAAGCATTCCGGGCTGCTCTACTGCAGCGAGCGCATCTCCTGCAAAATGCTCTGAATTCTCAGGCCCGTACTGCGCTTCGTCGATGACCGCCTGAGGATGCTCCATTCTGACGCCTATCGAAAAAGGCTTCTGCTGCATCTCGAGCCCTGCGGAATTGATCATCGAAAAAGTATCTCTTGCGCTGTGACCTATAGCGAGTATAAGGGCTCCTGTCTTTATGAATTCTACCTGCTCATCACCGCTTCCGGATCCTCCTGACGGGCATACTCTTATGCCTGTAAGTCTTCCGTCTTCTGTCTCTATAGCCTCGAGCCTGGTGCTGAACCTGACCTCGCCTCCGAGGCTGATTATTTTATTGCGTATATTGACTATGACAGTCCTGAGTACATCCGTCCCTATATGAGGCTTTGCGAGGTACATGATGTCCTCTCCCGCCCCGGCGTCGCGGAACTCGCTAAGGACCTGCCTTATGAGGCTGTCCTTGATGCCTGTTCCTATCTTGCCGTCTGAAAAGGTGCCGGCTCCGCCCTCTCCGAAGAGCATGTTAGCATCAGGATCGAGCACGCGCTCTTTTCTGAATCGCTCTACAGACCTGACCCTGTCATCCATCGCAGGCCCACGTTCTATAACTACCGGCCTGTACCCGCACTTCGCCAGCTCAAGTGCAGCGAAGAGGCCGCATGGCCCCATTCCGGCAACTACAGGTCTGCCGGCAAGTTCAAGGCTTCCGCTCTCAGGCGGGATCACCTTTTCGGCATTCTCGTCCACGACCGTCAGGCCGGGTACGGGTTTTATTCTCTTCCCTCTGCGTGACCTTCCTCCTGCTTCATCAGCAGTATGAAGATGCCTCTCTGTAATAAAATCGACCGTATATACGTACTGTATATGCGGCTTCCTTCTGGAGTCTACAGACTTACGCCTGACTTCATACCACGATATGTCCTCAGGTCTTATCCCTGCCTTGCGGGCGATTATCCCGGCGAGGTCATCCATCGGTACGTTTATTTCTGTTTTTACTTCACTTATCCTGTATCTCATGCTGCTATTATACCGAAAAACATTTCCTGATGAAAAGCCCCGGCCATAAGCCGGAGCCTGCAGTTTCCATCTATTCTGATGCAGATGCGGCAACCGAGTCAGCTGCCTGCATTCCTGTCACCCACGCGTTGCTGAGGTTGTAGCCTCCGCACATAAAGTCCCTGTCAGCGAGCTCTCCCGTAATGTAGAGCCCTTTCACGATGCGCGATTCGCTTGTCTCAGGGTCTATCTCCTCAAGGCTTACTCCGCCTGAAGTAGCCTGCGCCTCTTTCCAGCCTCTCAGGTTCACCGGATGGAAGGCAAGACTGTGCACAGCCCTTCCTATAGCGCGGATATCCTCATCTGTAAGCTCTTCAGCCGGCTTATCCACAAGGTGCGCATTCCGGGTATCCATGCCCGCTGCCCCTATGACATATGCTGCTATGTTCTCCTTGAGGACAGTTCTCAGTATGCCTTCGGTCTTCTCTCCCGGAAAAGTGCTCTTCCTCCTCTCTCCGAGGAACTTTTCGATATCGCCGTCCGGGAAGAGATCGGCAGTGACAATGAAGTCTGACATACTCTCTCCCTTGCGCCTGTCATATCTCATGTGCCTCGTCATATTGAAGATGCATATCCCGGAAAGGCCGTATTTGGTGAACTGTATCTCTCCTGTCTCTTCAAACAGCCCGGTTTCAGAGCTGCCTTCCGCATTCTTCCTGAGCAGCCTGACGGTTCCTCTTGTCCTTGTTCCTGCAAGCGTCAGAGCTGAAAGCCTGCTGCCCTTCTCCCACTCTTCGCATTCTACCGATGTGAGCACCGGAACAGGTGTCACTATGCTGTGGCCGAGATCTCCCGCAAGCCTGTAGCCGTCGCCGGTCGTCCCGAACATCGGCCCTGCTTTGCCCCCGCACGCGAGGATGAGATATGAAGATTCTATGCTGCACTTCCTGACTCCGGATGCGGTCTTTATATCATATGAGACCGTAAAGCGCGGAGAGGAAGTGCATGAAGTTACTTCAGCGTCTGTGATGATCCTGGCTCCGAGCTCCCTCGCTCTTTCTGTCAGCAGCTCTGCAACATCAGCTGCGGACTCTGAATAAGGATACACGAGGCCGTTTTCATAAGTCCTTGTGACGAGGCCTATGCGCTCGAAAAAGACCATGATGTCCGTATACCCTTCAGCGTTCCTGTTGGTGATATTGCATCTTCCGCTGCCTGTCGCCCTTATTTTGCGCCCCGGCTCGTCGTTTTTCTCGAGCACAGCAACGCTGAGCTCAGGCGCTTTCATCCCGAGTTCTATCGCTGCTGCGAGGCCCGATGCGCCGCCGCCAACGATCACAACATCCGCGTATTGTCTGCCGTCTTTCACTTTGCCCACCTGAAATGCATAAGCGGCCGCTGTACTTAACGCACAAAGGCCGCCTCTCAGTTATAACTTCTTCTTATCCGTGCTTCCGAAACCGCCCGACCTTGCTGCGTCCGACTCTGCACCCTCAGGGATATCGTAGCTCACAACTATGCCCTGTGCAAAGGCCTTGCCCTCAGGAAGAGGCACTGCCGTTTCCGACGGATTATCCATGCTTATTATTATATGTCCTTCGTTATCCGAATCGCAGTAATCGGCATCTATTATGCCGACTGTATTGGTCAGTCTGATGCCGTATCTGAATCCGAGGCCGCTCCTCGGCACTATCATGAGCACCTTGCCGCGGTCTGCCTCGCCTGTGACCCAGCGGATACCTGTCGCTATCCTGAATCTGCTGCCCGGCTCAAAATTCAGATTGAAAGGCATGAAGAAATCACACCCTGCCGATGCAGCGGTAGCCTGCTGCGGCAGCCTGATGGCGTCATACCATTCCCTGAGGTCCCTGTCCGAGAGACCATTGACTCCGCAGTCCTTTTTCCACTGTTCAAAAGAAACCTTTTCGAAATAAGACATATTACTTATCGCTCGCTCCGCCGATCGCACGCTTGAGTTCGTCAGCCATGTCGGTCTTTTCCCACATGACGTCAAGATCTGTTCTGCCCATGTGGCCGTATGCTGCAAGGTGTCTGTACTGAGGCTTTCTCAGATCCAGCTTTCTGATGATCGCAGCCGGTCTCATGTCGAAATTCTCTCTTACGAGTATAGCGATCTTCTCGTCGCTGAAGAGGCTTGTTCCGAAGGTGTCAACGCTTACGGAAACAGGCTCTGCTACGCCGATTGCATAGGCAAGCTGAATCTCGCATACGTCTGCGATGCCTGCAGCAACGATGTTCTTTGCTATATAGCGGGCCATGTATGCAGCTGATCTGTCAACCTTGGTAGGGTCCTTTCCGGAGAAAGCTCCGCCGCCGTGTGATGAATGTCCGCCGTATGTGTCAACGATGATCTTGCGGCCGGTAAGTCCCGAGTCTCCCATAGGTCCGCCGATGACGAATCTTCCTGTAGGATTGACATAGAACTTGGTCTCGCCGTCCAGAAGATCCTCAGGAATGACAGGCTTTACCACATACTCGAGCATGTCTTTTCTTACCTGCTCAAGGCTGACATCAGCACTGTGCTGTGTGGAAACGACTACTGTGTCTATCCTTGTGATGACGTCATCGTTGTACTCAACTGTCACCTGTGTCTTGCCGTCAGGTCCGAGGTACGGAAGTGTTCCGTCTTTTCTGACTTCAGCAAGTCTCTTGGACAGCTCGTGTGCCAGCTGGATCGACATAGGCATCAGCTCCGAAGTCTCCCTGCAGGCATAACCGAACATCATGCCCTGGTCTCCGGCTCCGATCATCGCATCCTCGCTCTTCTGGCCGCCCTGCTTGGTCTCGTAAGACTCATTGACGCCCATAGCGATATCTGAAGACTGCTCTTCCATATGCACGATGATCTCGCATGTCTTGCCGTTAAAGCACACATCGTCATTGTCATAGCCTATCTCGCAGATAATTTTGCGTGCGATAGCCTCATAGTCTACGTCAAAGTTTCCGGAAGCTTCTCCGAAAACCATAAATGCTCCTGTCTTGGTCGCGCATTCGCATGCAACATGAGCGTTAGAATCCTGCTCCAGTATTGCGTCGAGGATCGCATCCGACACCTGATCGCATATCTTGTCAGGGTGTCCTTCTGTAACTGATTCTGATGTAAATAATCTTCTCATTGTATATCTGAACTCCGTTTCTCAGCCATAAAAAAAACTCTCTGCCGCACGCAGAGAGATACACAGACCTCATCTGCCGGGGAATGGCTGCTCCCCGTGGGAATTGGCACCTTCACCCCCGGGTGAGGTTGCCGCGAGATCACAGGGCCCATTCCCTCCCTCGCTCTTAATAAGGCTGTCTATATTATAGTCACAGTTTCATGATTGTCAATCATTAGCTGCGTAAATATTTGCCGGCATTTCCGGGCAAATTATTCTATGGCAGGAAAGGAACATCTGAGAGAAGATCCTTGCCCTTTCCGCCCTTGATGTAGGCCTCTATGATATCCACTGCGCCCTCGACTCCGGCACGGCTGGTATTGATCAGAAGGTCGTACACATCGCGTCCGCCCCACTTGTTGTCAGTATAGAACTCATAGTATCTGCGGCGCTGCTTGTCTATCTGCCTGACCCTCTTCTCCATTGCATACGCATCGGAACTCTCTTCAGGATACTTGATCTTGGCAACTTCGAGATTTCTCCTGACCCTGTCTTCAATAGGCGCGAAAATGAATATGCTGACATGCTCTTCATCGTTGAGGATGTAATCGGCAGCACGGCCTACGATGACGCAGCTTCCCTCGGATGCGATCTCCCTGATGATCCTGAACTCCTCTTCCTGTATCTTGGAAAAAGGTGAAGGCTGGAAGGTGTCGATGCCGGTGAACATGGATGCGATGGTGTAGTCAGGAGCCTTTTCGTCATTGGCCTTGATGTATTCCTCGTGATATCCCGTGCTGGCAGCAGCCCTTGCGATGATCTCATCATCGAAGAAAGGTATCTCAAGCCTTTCGGCAAGGCGCCTTCCTACCTCATGGCCGCCGCTTCCGAACTCTCTGTCTATTGTTATTATGACTTTATGTTCAAGCATTTCTGTTTCTCCTTATCCCGGTGACGGCAGCCGCAGCGCCGTCATTTTCTGCTCTTATTTTACCACTTCCTCCATGGCAGAGGCAAAGGCCTTCATGCTCTTTGCATCCGTGAAGATGGCTCTGGCGTTATCGTCTCTTCCGCCTCCGCGTCCGCCGTACGCCTGGGCATGCTCCTTCACGAGCTTTCCGCATTTTGCATCTCCTGATGAGAGCAGCAGGCAGGTGTGGGAATCCTTCTGCATCATTACAAGGAACAGTCCGCTGACTTCATTTACGACAGAGAATCCCAGCTTGAGAAGTTCATCTGCGCTGAGAAGGTCTGACTCATACACGTAAGTTGTGAGAGAGCCATCGCGGATATCGCTGAGGATGCTTTCCTTCTCCTTCTCCGCTGCATATGCGGCAAATGCTGAGATGCGTCCCTTAAGAGCGCTTACATTCTCCGCCTCGCGGTCGAGTCTTGAGAGGAAATCGGCCGGGCTGCAGGAATATCTCTTTGCAGCTTCAGCGAGGATGCTGAAATCTGCCTTAAGCCTGTCCGCTGCCATCCTGCCGCAGTCGAAGAATACGCGGTTCATTCCCTTGTTAGGCTCGCACTTATATATCGAGACTATGCCTACCTGACCTGTGGATGACGGATGAGTGCCGCAGCATGCGATGCAGTCAAAAGGATCCGACTTATCGCCGACAGTTACGACGGATACTCTTCCCTCGTGCGGTACCTGTTTTCTCACCGGAAGCGACAGTGATGACTCATAGTCGTCAAACCATGTCACGGTCACAGGGAGATCGGCCCACACAGCGCTGTTGACCATATTCTCAGCGAGGTCAAGTTCATCACCTGTGAGCATTCTGCCGCCGAGGTCTATATCTATGGTTATATAATCCTCTCCCATGTGAAATCCCTTATTGACTCCGCCGAAGAGAGAGTCGAATGCGCCGCTCAGCATGTGCTCTCCGAGATGTCTCTGCATATTGATGAACCTGGCATCCCAGTCGATGACAAGGGTGACCTCATCTCCCGGGGAAAATGTCCCTGCAGGCGCATCGGTGTAATGGCGGACCGGTCCTTCGAGGCTGTCATCGTGAGCGGAAGTCACTTCAAATACGCTGCTTCCGAGCGAGACAGTTCCCCTGTCACTCGGCTGTCCGCCGCCTTCCGGATAGAAGACCGAATCCTCGCAAATTATGACGTCAAGTCCGTTCTTTTCTTGTACTTCTGTTACTTTTGTAACGCACTCCTGCGCGTACTGATCTGTTCTGTAAATTCTGTTCATATGTTTAAAGCCTTACTTTCTGAGTGTTTCACGGATTTTGAAAAGCGTTTCACGAAATCGAACAAAATCCCGGAAATCGCACTTCCAAAATCTGTGGATAAATCCTGTTGACATATGGAGATAAGCGTGAAATATGTTGAAATTTCAACGTTTGAGCGCTTAGAGTTTTCCACATGGATAAGTGGAAAAGATTGTATACGATTTTTGCAAACCATGTGGAAAATTCCCGTACCTTGGCTTTTTTCAGCACTTTGCGTTGTGTTGAAAAATCCGCCGGCAAAAAAAGAACAAAATCTACCTGATAATTTTTTTATGTAAACTTTTTGTTTTTTTGCACGAAACTCATGTTACTGTTTTGGTTCTATGAGGTCCTCGAAATACGCTCCGTGCGAGTGGCACAGCGTATGGAATATCGGGGTGTCTATCATATACCGCCCGGTCAGTTTCAGCTGCGGCGAGTAGAAGGACATCGCTGTCGCATTGTCGAGCATGCTGATCCGAGTCATCTCGTTGCTCATCAGGACGAACTCCCCTCCTATCGTCAGAAGAGCGTATCCGTACACGTCATCTCCGAGCCTGTACTCGAATTTGTTAACGTGCGAGTTGTCCTTATTGTATATGGTGTAGAGCCACCCGTTCGGTACGATAGTCGGGTCGACTGATGCGAGCGGCGCGATGTACTTCCCGTCAAATCCATTGAGGATATTGTCCGGTACTTCAAATACCGTGATGTATTCCCTTCGTGCGACCTGTATGGCAGACTCATAGTCTGAAAGCTTGATCGAAGACCCCATATCCAGCTGGGTCACGACAGGGTCTCTGGACCGGTAGTCTCCGCTTAGATATATGATAAATGACGAGTGGTAATACCCCTGCGGCGCAAGCGTTGTGATCCTGACTCTGTACGGCAGCGAACGCCCGTCGTCAGGCGGATCTTTCTCACGGGTGCTGCGCTTGATGGAGCTCTTTATAAGGGTCTGTATGCCCGGCTCAGCAAGCTCGCAGGATTCAAGCTCGCTCCGGTCTATTGAAGAGAGCATCGATGCAGCGTCAAAGTCCCTGTCGACCATCCTCATGATGAAATAGTTGATCGTCTCGCAGGTCTCAAGGCCTTTTATAGACACCGCCTTCATCGCAGCGACCGGATCGCAGTTCTCACTTCTGTATCCGCAGCGGCCGAGCTCCTCAGCCATGAGAGCAAGCCTCCGGGTCGCATATGCCCTGAACTCTTCATTTTCCCTGTCGTCATACTCGCGCTTTACGCCCTCCGCAGCGAGCGGAAGAGCCATGTCTATGAGCCTCAGCATTTCGTCAGGTCCGATGCTGACCGTCTTGCCGCCCATGACGCCCGTAAAATGACGCCAGTAATAGTTCATGTCCTCTTTGTTATCCCTGTACGTATCCGTCCCAGGGATGCACTCGAATTCAAGATACTCATCTATCCCGTACTCGGAATAGTCAAGATGCACTACCTGAAAGTATCTCGCGCGCGGCTTCTGCCTTCCCTTCCAGGATATTTTGAGCGCGACAACACCCATCAGCCTGGTATCCGTTGCCAGGCATGAATCGAATTCGTATTCCGCAAAATGGTTGTATCTGTCAGAAAGTCTTCCTTCGACAATACTGAGTCCCATTGATATATCTCCGTTCCTGCTTAGTTTACCGTGCTACACCCTTTTGAGGTAGTCAACCTCTGCAGGGCTCAGCTTGCGGCACTGCCCCGGTGAGAGCCTTCCTATAGTCAGGTTGCCGAGTCCTGTTCTGCTGAGCTCAAGCACAGGGTGCCCTATAGCCTTGAACATGCGGCGCACCTGGCGGTTCTTGCCCTCATGTATAATTATCTCGGCAAGAGTGGAATTCCTGTCGTGCTTTATGAGGTGCACTTCGGCCGGCGAGGTGACGAATCCTCCGATGTCTATTCCCTCTTCAAGGCGCTTTGCATCAGCGAGGGACACTATCCCGCTCGCTCTGACAAGGTACTTCTTGTCAAAGCCGTGGGACGGGTGCATGAGCTTGTTGGAAAGGTCTCCGTCGTTAGTGAGTATGAGAAGTCCGGTGGTGTTGTAGTCAAGCCTTCCGACAGGAAAGACTCTGATGCTGTCAGGGACGAGGTCAGTTACGACCGGGCGCCCCTCCTTATCCGATGTCGAGGTGACATATCCGGCAGGCTTGTTGAGAAGATAGTACACCTTCTTCTGCTCAGGCTCTATCCTCGCGCCGTCGACCTCGACGACGTCTCCGTCCTGCACGTGGTAGCCCGGATTGAGCAGCACTGCTCCGTTGATCTTCACCCTGCCTTCTTCTATCATTTCATCAGCCTTGCGCCTGCTGGTGATGCCGGCCGATGCTATATACTGATTAATTCTCATTGCTGTCTTCTTCCTTTTCTTCAAAGTCAAGCGTCATCTGCCCGTATGCAGCCTCTTCATCAGGCGTTCTTCTGAGCTCCTCGTATTCAGGGACCTCAGGGAGGTCCTTAAGGGATGCAAAGCCGAATTTCTTCAGGAATTCCCTCGTCGTGACGTATATGAGCGGTCTTCCGATACCTTCCGAGCGGCCGCTTACCTCTACGAGTCCCTTGTCTATAAGGCCGTCTATGACTCTTTCGCTCTTGATGCCTCTTATAGAATCTATCTCCGATCTTGTGACAGGCTGCCTGTATGCGATGATAGCAAGCACCTCAAGCGCTGCCTGGGACAGTCTCTTGACTCTGACAGGAGTGCAAAGCTTTTTTACGAAAATATCGTTCTCAACGTGCGTGACGTAACCGAATGCGTCATCAGCCTCGCGGATCCTGATGCCACGACCCTCCTGCTCATATTCAGTCTGCAGCTCACGGAAAAGCTCTCTTACAACGCTCTTTTCCTCATCGAGCACGGCTGCGGCATCTCTGACCTCAAGAGGCTCGCCCCACATGAACATCATTGTTTCGAGTGCCGATTTCATTGTCTTTCTGCTATACATCCGCCTGCTCCTTTCCGCTGCCGGTATCCACTTTTCTTCTGACTGTTATCTCGCCGAAGTTTTCCTTCTGCTCTGCGTCATATCCCTGGTTCCTGATCATGGACAGAAGCGACATGAACGAAAGCGTTATGTCGAATCTGTCAGGCTCTTCAGGCAGGAGCTCCGTAAACAGCACTCTGCCTCTGCCCTCTTTGAATTTGCGCTCGAGCCTGTCTGTCATGAATTCTATTCTCGCTTCTATGGTCTCCTCGCGCTTTCTTACCCTCTGGTACCTCGCCGAGACTTCTTCGACCTTCTTCTTGCGAGTCAGGAACATGATGAACGCGTTGACCATCTGCTCGTCTGAAACGTACAGGAGCTCGTCCGGATTTTCCGTATATATGGAGATATCCTCAGCCGGCTTCTCGTGGACGGCCATGAAGTACTCCTCGCGCTCGCCGAGCATCTCAGCGATCTTCTTGGTGCGCACGTACTCAAGCAGACGCCCTTTGAGTTCCTCTCTCGGGTCCTCCTCGATCATTATCTCGCCGTCCTCGGTGACGCGAGGCAGCAGCATGTGAGACTTGAGCCTTATGAGGACCGCAGCAAGAACGATGAACTCGGTGTCCACCTCTATGTTCAGGTCATCCATCTCCTTGAGATAGCTTATGTATTGTTCGGTTATTTCCGAGACCTTTATGTCGTATATGTCCATTCTGGCATTTTCCAGAAGGTATACGAGCAGGTCGAAAGGCCCCTCGAATTTGTCGATGCTTACCTTATACAAAGTAATCTCCTTACTGAATTATTTAAAATAAATTTCCTTCAGATACAATCCCTGAGGCGGCGCCGTAAATCCCGCATTGCCTCTGCTGCGGCTCTCAATGATCGCAGGGAGGTCATCTGCGGCCTTCTTGCCTGCGCCTACCTCCACGAGCGTCCCTGTTATGATTCTAACCATATTATACAGGAATCCGTCGCCTGTTATCTCTATCGTGATCGTATCGCTGTCCTCTGTTATTTCGAGGGCTGACACAGTCCTGACGGTAGACTCTCTCGGAGTGCCGCCAGCCGTCTCAAAACATTTAAAGTCATGCGTTCCGGTGATGTACGCGGCAGCCTTTCTCATCTCATCAATGTCGAGCTCTGCAGCTTCCGGATACATGAAGGCATAATTTCTTCTGAAGATATCTCCAGTCTTGTCTATGAGATATCTGTATGTCTTGCCGGTGCATGAGTACCTTGCGTGGAACTCTTCATCCATGACCTCGGCTGAGAGTATCCTGATGTCTCCCGGTGCGCCCGAGCGTCCGGTGCCGCCGGCGCCGAATCTTCTGTTCATCACCTCAGGAAGCTTCTCGACAGGCATGTTTGAGTTCCATTCAAAGCTCGCGCACTGACCCAGGGCATGCACGCCCGCATCCGTGCGGCTCGTCCCGTGTATGTTGACATCCTCCATGGCAATGTACTTGAGGACGTGCTCTATCTCTCCCTGCACCGTTCTAATGCGCGGCTGTTTCTGCCATCCGGAGAAGTTCGTGCCGTCATATTCGATTCTTATAAGAACGTTCTTACCCATCATTCTCCTCTACAGCTGAAATATCAGCTCTCCGATGTTCCACAGGAACAGGAAATACACTGTTACCGCGGCGCAGGCCGCAGGTATCATCGGCACGCTGTCCTTTATGGTCCCTCTTCCTCCGGCAATCCTTATAACCGACCATACAGCAAACAGCAGGGTCGTCAGAATGTATACTATCACTATTCCCTGCCTTCCCGCTATAAGGCCGAAGCACGTAAAGAATTTTATATCCGCTCCGCCGAGCGAGCCGGTCCTGAAGAGGAGCATCCCGATCCCGAAAATGGCGAGGGATATCGCAAGCCCGAGGCCTGCGCCCGCAAGGGGCTCCCACCACTTTTCATGATATGTTACGAATGCAATCGAGGATACCGCAAGCGCAAGGCTGAACTGGTCAGGCACCACCTGGTACAGCTGATCAGCTATCGCCATCTCAAGCACAATAAAGAGAACGCACAGCACCGCCACTTCAAAGGCCGCGCTGCCTCCCCTCACGGCAAGATATATGCCGCATATGGCAAAATACCCGGTGAAAGCGTATTTCCACGGCGTGCTCGGAAGTCTCTGCCTGCCCGCATTATCTGCTTCCACGAGCTTGGGAGGCAGTATCCTCCGCGGCGTGCCGGTGATCTTCGCCCCGGGATCATTTTCATCATAATCCTCGAACCATTTTGCCCTTATATTATTGAATGCCACAACACTGCCGTTTCCGAAGATAACGGCCAGCACTGCGGCAATCACTATTCTCACTATTATGTTTACTGAATATGTCATGTCTTCAGTGCCTCCCGGCATGGTGAATAATACTGCTTATTTACTGTTCCTCAGATTCGTACACAGAATCCATAGGTACGACTCCGAATGTCTCCTGATACTCTCCGAGGCAGTGCTCGAAGAAAGCAAGCAGGTCGGCGAAGACGTGGGCTCTGTCGGTCTCATTTAAGATCTCGTGCCTGTCGTCTTCATAAAGTCTTATGTCTACTTTGCATTCGGTATTCTCCGTGTAGACCATAAATGCCTTGCGCACTCCCTCGCCCCAGTTTCCGACAGGGTCTTCAGCGCCTGAAGTGAACAGCAGAGGAAGGCCTGCAGGCAGCTTCTTCATGCGGCTTACGTCGTGGGCCTTCTGCATACCCGCGAACATGTGGTAATACGCATTAGGTGTGAAGTGGAAGGTGTTCCACGGATTGGCCCTGTACTGGTCCACGATCTCCGTGTCCTTGGTGAGCCAGTCGGATACCGTCCTCGGGTTTTCTATCTTCTTGAGATAAGCACCGAACGCCATCTTGTCTATCGCCTCGGCAGTCTTTCCAGTGCTGCCGGTACCGAGAAGTTTAGCCAGTGTCTTGGCTATGCCGGATACGGCATTAGGTGTCCAGCCTGTCCCCATTACGACAACGCCGCTGAGGCCCTTTGCGTACTCTGCATCCTGCTCAGTGATGTACTGGCGGACGAGGAATGAACCCATGCTGTGTCCGAGCATCAGGTACTTCTTGTCAGGGAATTCCTCCTGCATCATCTGTCTCAGGTGATGTATGTCTGCGATGACCCACTCGTTTCCCTTCTCTCCGAAGTAGCCGTAATACTCATCTGAAATTACGGATTCTCCGTGGCCGAGGTGGTCTTCGCCGGTGACGAGAAAACCATGCTCTGCAAGATACCTTGCGAATTCATCATATCTGTCGATGAATTCTATCATTCCGTGTATGATCTGAACTATCGCGACAGGATCCCCATCCGGTTCCCAGCGGATGGCATGTATGCTGGTCCTTCCGTCTGCCGACGGATAGTAAAAGTCTTTCTTAACCATATAACACCTCTTGAGCAGCGGCTTGATTATCTTGCCTATGATTATATCACAGGGGCTGCACTTTTACTTAAGCCTGCGGCTCTTTTTTCGGAGGCCTTGCGCCGTGGTACTGATAGAACTGAGTCTCTATCGTGCCGTTGTAGAGCTTGCGCCTCCTGTCAGCCCTGCGGCCCGTTATCTTTTCGATCTCTTTCTCGATTTCCTTATCCGATGTGATGAGGAAGAAAGACCAGTTCGGGCATTCCTTCATGAGCCTTCCGAAATGCTCATATATCTTCTGATTGGCCTTCCGGTCCCCGATCCTGACACCGTACGGCAGATTGGAAATCACGACCCCGTAGTCGTCCTTTGAGACGCCCTTAGGGATGCCTTCGCCCGGCATCCACGAAGTCACATCGACACATGCAAAATCTATATCATCCGTCAGACCCGCCTCATCGGCATTGGCCTTTGCCGCATTGACAGCCTTCCTGTCTATGTCCATGCCTGTGATGCTAAGCTGCGTATCAAAGTCCGCCGCTTCAAAGGCTGCCTTCTTCTCTTCTTTCCATATTTCCTGCGGGATGATATCCCATTCTTCCGAGGCAAAATTCCTTCCGAGCCCCGGTGCGATATTTCTTGCGATCATGGCCGCTTCGACCGGAATCGTTCCTGAACCGCAGCACGGATCGACAAGCGTCCTGTCTTTATAATAAAAACTGAGCTGCACGAGAGCTGCGGCGAGCGTCTCCTTCATAGGCGCCGCTACGTCTCTGACTCTGTAGCCTCTCTTGTGAAGCCCGTCTCCGCTCGTATCTATCATAAGAACGAAGCGGTCCTTGTTGGCGGCAAATCTCACTCTGTACGATGCGCCTGTTTCAGGCAGCCTGTCCATGCAGTAGAATTCGCCGAGCCTCGCTGCGACCGCTTTGTTCACGATGCTCTGGCACGCCGGCACACTATGTAAAGCAGACTTTACAGACGTCCCGACCACAGGGAACCTGCCGTCCGCAGGAATGATGTCCTCCCATGGCAGCGCTTTGGTCTGCTGGAAGAGCTCCTCAAAAGTGTCCGCAGTGAATTCACCCATGCGGACATATACTCTGTCGGCCGATCTCAGCCACAGGTTGGACCTGGCTATCGCTCTTTCATCACCCATATAGGTGACGCGGCCGTCTTCTGTCTTTATTATCCTGTATCCGAGAGCCTCTATCTCGCGGCGCACCACCGCTTCGAGACCGAAGGTCGCTGTCGCTGTAAGTTCCAGTTTCATATCTCTATATCTGCATCAAATGAGGACTTGTACGGGATGACTATACCCTCGTCACCCGCAAGCCTTGCCTTACGTGTCTTTCTCATATCTATTACGCGCTGGTTCTCTGATCCGCAGTATATAAGCGTCAGATTGCGGAGCTTTTCATCATATCTGCCGTCGACCAGCACATCGATCATTCCGAGCAGCTCATCGGTTGCCGGGTCATGCCTTGCCTCAAGCTCATCGAGCGTATATCCGCTGTAGCTCATGAGAGTCAGCCCGGCCTCTTTGCACATCTTCGCGAGCTCGATCAGTGCAGGCACCTGTTCAAACGGCTCGCCGCCTGAAAAAGTCACGCCTCTCAGGTGAGGATTCTCCTCGATCTCAGCGAATACCTCTCCCGTTGTCATTTCAAAGCCTGCCTTCGGATCCCACGATTCAGGATTGTGACAGCCGTGGCAGTGATGCGGGCAGCCCTGCACGAAGAGGACGTATCTGAAGCCCGGGCCGTCCACTATGGACTCTGGCTCCACTCCGCACACTCTCAGGACCTTCCCGCTTTTCTTTAGTTCTTCTGTTCTGGTATTCTCTTCCATCTCAGTACTTCATCTCCTGACCATATGCATGATGATATAAGTCTGCATCTGTTTCTAAAAAAAGTGCGGGCAGGTACTTCCCTGCCCACACCGGTATTAACCTCTGATCCGATTATCTCAGGCCGTGCTTAACTCTGTCTTCTACTTCAGCTCTCTTGCCGTTATTGAATCTGTCGAGTGTTCCTACAAGATATCCTGTGATTCTTCTGATTCTCTCGAATCCGACACCTTCTCCAACCTGTCCGTTTACGTTCTTCACAACCTTATTATTCATCTCACTACCTCCGTTTTATTCCACCCTGTTATTATAAACCTTATACCGTTCTTTATGAAGTGCATTTTGTGTATGTTGTTGTATTTTTGCCCTGCAGCACATCATGTTGTGCTTTCCGGGCTGTCCTCATGTGATCAGTTCCTGCTTAGTGAATGCAGTCGCAAGGAACCGGAACGCTAGGGAATCTCATTCTGAGCTCGTTGAGTCTCTCGATGGAAACAGGCTCGCCTTCTCTTCTTCCGCATCTCGGGCATACATCGTCGATAACGCCTGTGTATCCGCATACAGGGTCTCTGTCTACCGGGTGGTTGACCGAGCCGTATCCGACGCCTGCCTTCTGCATGTGTCTGATAACAGACTCGAATGCTTCAGGGTTCTTGGCTGTATCTCCGTCGAGCTCTACATAGCTGATGTGACCTGCGTTGGTCAGCTCGTGATAAGGTGCCTCGATGTCGATTTTCTCAAATGCTCCGATCGGATAGTATACAGGTACGTGGAACGAATTGGTGTAGTAGTTCCTGTCTGTAACGCCTGCGATCTTTCCGTATTTCTCTCTGTCTATCTTTACGAATCTGCCTGACAGACCTTCTGCCGGTGTTGCGAGAAGTGTGAAGTTGAGACCTGTCTCAACGCTCTTTCTGTCGCAGAATTCTCTCATGTGCTTGATTACCTCAAAGGCTTTCTTTCTGACTTCCTCATCCTCGCCGTGGTGCTTTCCTGTCAGCGCCTTCATTGTCTCGGCAAGTCCGATGAATCCGATTGAAAGAGTTCCGTGCTTGAGTACTTCTTCAACGCTGTCATCCGGTCCGAGATTGTCCGAGTCGATCCAGATGCCCTGTCCCATCAGGAACGGATAGTTGCGGCCCTTCTTGCTGCACTGGATCCTGAATCTGTGCAGAAGCTGTCTGGATACCAGGTCGAGCATGTTGTCGAGCTTCTTGTAGAATACGTCGAAGTCTCTGTTTGCCTCGATTCCGAGTCTAGGCAGGTTGATGGATGTGAAGGAGAGGTTTCCTCTTCCGCATACAACAGCCTTGGTCGGATCGTAGTTGTTGGCCATTACTCTTGTACGGCAGCCCATGTAGGCTACTTCTGTGTTGTAGTCGCCTTCTCTGTAGAACTTCTTGTTGAAAGGCGCATCGAGGAAGCTGAAGTTAGGGAAAAGCCTCTTGGCGCTGCATCTTACAGCCAGCTTGAAGAGATCGTAGTTAGGATCTCCCTCGTTGAAGTTGACGCCTTCCTTTACCTTGAAGATGGATACCGGGAAGATAGGTGTCTCGCCGTTTCCGAGTCCTGCCTCAGTAGCCAGGAGGAAGTTCTTGATGACCATGCGTCCCTCAGGTGATGTATCTGTTCCGAAGTTTACAGAGCTGAACGGTACCTGAGCTCCTGCTCTTGAGTTCATGGTGTTGAGGTTGTGGATAAGAGCTTCCATTGCCTGATAGGTCATCTTGTCAGTTCTTGCCCATGCAGCCTCTCCTGCCTGCTCGTTGCAGTGGATCAGCACATCCCTGTCGATTCCGAATGTGTTGTCAGCCTGGTCGTACCACTTGCCGAGCTTGTCGCCGAAGGTCCTTGTATTGCTGATAGTAGGAGTAGCTGCCTCTGCTCTGATCTTGTCGGAGATTCCCTTTGCGCTTGCATAAGGGACATCCAGCTTGGCTGCTATGATCTCGGTCAGTGCCGAGAAGTACTCCTTGATATATGTTCTGGCAACGCCCGGTGCCATGGAGTAGTCAAAGTTAGGAACAGACTGGCCGCCGTGCATCTCGTTCTGGTTGGCCTGGATGGCTATGCATGCGAGTGATGCGTAGCTCATGATTGACTGTGGCTCTCTGAGATATCCGTGGCCTGTGCAGAAGCCGTCCTTGAACAGCTTGATCAGGTCGATCTGGCAGCATGTCTCGGTGAGCATGTAGAAGTCCTTGTCGTGGATA
Source organism: Anaerovoracaceae bacterium (assembly GCA_040308005.1). Classification (GTDB taxonomy): domain Bacteria; phylum Bacillota; class Clostridia; order Peptostreptococcales; family Anaerovoracaceae; genus Crickella. The sequence continues at coordinate 58,419 of JAWRIG010000023.1, forward strand.
TGGATGTCACCGTTGATATGCGCTTTGGCTATATCTTTAGGAAGGACGTAGTTGTCAACAAAGTATTTCGCACCTTCGGAGCCGTACTTGAGCATGGTTCCCATCGAGGTGTCTCCGTCGATGTTGGCATTCTCTCTCTTGATGTCCGCATCTTTGGAGTATGAATATGTAAGTTCGTTATAGATGTTCATCAGATCGGACTCTGCCTCTCTGATCTTGGCGTGTTCGGCACGATAGAGAATGTAGGCCTTGGCTGTCTTCTCGTAGTCGTACTTGATGAGCATCTGCTCTACGATGTCCTGTACCTGCTCAACTGTGCAGGTCTCTCCGTCCAGCTTCTCAACAACCTTCTTGGTCAGATAGGTAAAATCGATACTGGTCATCTTCTCGCCGTCTACAGCCTTGTTTGCAGCATATATAGCGTTGAAAATCTTGGACTCGTCGAATTTTACTTCTTTCCCGTCACGTTTGATGATAGTATTCATAACTCTGTTCTTCCTCTTTTGTTCCTTCCGTATAATCTGTTCCATTATGTTTGTACGCTTTCACAAAAGGCGTACATAAAGCGTCTATCTCCCGCTCCGAACACTACATATTGTAGTCACACTCCGGAATAGTGTCAATATATTGTTGCCCTTTTTTGAAGTACTCATTTTTGAACAAATCAAAAAAGCGTGAAAAAGCACTTCTTTAACTTGGTTTCGATAATATGATTATCGTAAATATATGCGGTTTTACTGAGGATCCTCTCCTCTACCCACAGAAAAACAACGGTACCGGCGCCCTGAAGCACCGATATCCGTTGTCAGTTTCCGTATTATTGTTATCTGCAGCCCCGTGTCCGGTCTTGCACTCCCGTGTACTTTTTTGCTGCCTGATATTTACTTGTCAATATATCTGCTTGCCGAGGGCCAGCTGTATCAGCTCTGAAGCAAGTATACCGGTCTTGTTTCTCTCGTCCAGGATAGGATTGACCTCAACAAGGTCCATGCTTATGAGCTTGCCTGACGCAGCGAGCATCTCCACAGCGAGGAAAGCTTCTCTTGCTGTGATGCCGTTAGGTACCGGTGTACCTGTGCCCGGTGCATACTCAGGTGTTATAGCATCCACATCAAAACTGAGATGTATGCCTACTGTGCCCTCTCCTGCGATCCTGATGGCGTCCTTCATCACTTCATACATTCCGCGCTTGTCCACATCATGTATAGGAAAGACGTTCATGCCTGCATCCTTCATGCGCTGGGCCTCAGCTCTGTCAAAGTCGTGGCCTGCCACCTGAACGCAGTGCGCAGTCGGTACGTAGTGCGGCACCTGGCCGAAATCCACCATGCTGTCAGGCCCCCATCCGCATACAGCAGAGTAAGGCATTCCGTGCATATTGCCGCTGATGGTGGACTTGTCGCTGTTCCAGTCTCCGTGGGCGTCGATCCAGATGATGCCGATCTCGCCCTCCTCTTCATAGTGCTTGGCAACAGCGGATACGCTGCCCGCAGCGATACTGTGGTCGCCGCCGAGCACGAGCGGAAAGCTGCCGCGGTCAAGGCTGTCCTTGACCTCATTGTACAGCTTGAGGTTGGTCGCATTGACCTGTTCGAACCTGATCATGTTCCTGAGGCTCATGCCGTCTTCCGGGGGAACGATGTCTCCCTTATCCCTGACGGTATACCCCATGGCTCTGAGGTCAGGCTTAAGGCCCGCGTACCTGATGGCAAGCGGGCCCATTGCTACACCCTTTTCAGATGCGCCGAAGTCAATCTGCACACCTATTATATCGATATTTTTCTTAGCGTTAAGATTGTTCATTAGCCGAAGTATCTCTTCAGAAGGCCTGCGAATGCCTGTCCGTGTCTTGCCTCGTCTCTTGCCATCTCGTGAACGCTGTCATGGATAGCATCGAGTCCGAGTTCCTTAGCCTTCTTAGCCATCTTAGTCTTGTTAGCGCATGCGCCGTTCTCAGCAGCTACTCTCATCTCGAGGTTCTTCTTTGTGCTGTCTGTTACGACCTCGCCTACCATTTCAGCATATCTGGAAGCGTGATCAGCCTCTTCGAAAGCTGCTCTTCTCCAGTACTCGCCGATTTCAGGATATCCTTCTCTGAAAGCAACTCTGCTCATTGCGAGATACATACCAACCTCGGAGCACTCACCCATGAACTCAGCCTTCAGGAACTCGAAGATCTCAGGATCAACGCCCTGAGCAACGCCTACAACATGCTCGGAAGCCCATGTCATTGCTGCATCTTCATCCTGCTTTACGAACTTCTCTGCAGGAACGTTGCACTGTGGACATCTTTCAGGAGGTGTATCGCCTTCATGTACATAACCGCATACGCTGCAAACCCATTTTGCCATAATTGTTTCTCCTCTCTATCTACAATATCTATTATCTTCTGTGCCGTTTCAGACACAACATATACATATGAAGTTTATCACAGTAATTCTACCGCTTGCAAGCAGATACACCCTTTTCATACAAGGCAGCACTCTACCTCAGGTCTATCGGACAGATTAACAGGTTGTGTTAACATTTGTTTACTCTATTAGATATCCTTACAGCCGGTAAGATATTGTTTCCTTGATAAAACAATTTTTATATGTTATGTTTATTGAGTAATTAAGAGGAGATCGCCTATGAAAATACAACAGTCCGCAGAAGATTACCTCGAGACTATGCTGATTCTCGAGGAGAAATACGGCTACATCCGGTCCATAGATATAGCAAAGCATCTGGGTGTAACCAAGCCAAGCGTTTCATATGCTGTAAAGCGTCTCAAGGAGAGCGGCTACATCAATATGGAGTCGAACGGGCCTATCACACTGGCGCCTCCGGGACGCAAGATCGCGACCCGTATCTATCAGAGACACAAGGCTCTGACAGCATTCCTTGAGATACTGGGTGTTGATACCGACCTCGCAGAGGAAGACGCCTGCAAGATTGAGCATGTTATCTCCCACGATACATATGTAGCGATCTGCGAATACGTCAATGCCAATTCGGATATCGAAATAGAGAATTACGAAGAGGAATAGCTCCCAGCAATATGCTGAGCATAAACTAAACCCGCGCCGGAGCGCGGGTTTTCTGTTGCCGTATTGATTTGTATCTGCTTCCTGCTTACTCTACAGGCTCATCGAAGTTGAATTCTACTGTATCCTCTTTAGCTGCAGGTTCAGGCTTGATCTCCTCTACCTCAGGCTGATTCTGATAAGTCTTCTGCTCAGGCTCATTCTTTACGACATCGAAGTTGACTGTTCTCGACTGTCTTGCCTGTGTAGTTCTTGTATCTCCTGCGCCCATCGGTCCGTAGAAGGATGCGTCGCCGAAACCAAGCAGGCAGTAGAATATCGGTGTCAGGAACATAAGGCCCCATGCGTATGTCTCAGGCTTGCCGTATGCGAGTGCAACAGCCCTGTACATCTGATACATGAAGTAGAATCCTGCGATCCAGCCTACGACAGGGATGCAGAAAACGAAGAGTCTGAGCCAGTACCACGGATTTCCCATCGTAAGCTCGCAGAGCTTATAGCTCCTGTAGAGCGGAATGAGTGAAGGCCATCCCGGCTCCCCTGCTTTTTCAAACATCTTCCACATTCCGACTACTGAAGCGACCCAGCAGATGGTCTCAAAAGAAGATGTTCCCGTATTCTGTGACTCCTGTGCAAAAGCAATGAGATTATCAAACATTTTTACATGCTCCTCCTTGAAAAATACTTATTCGCTGTCGCGAAGCGGAAGTTCATCATTCAGAGGCTCTGCAGGATATTCCATCTCGCTCTCAGCAATCTGTCTTGTCTCCTCTTTGCGCGCCTCTCTCTCGGATTCTATCCTTTCATAAGCTTTGACCTGAAGATCAAGCACCTTCTCTCCAAGCTTGATAGCCCCGCCTATCAGAGCTATGCCGCCTGCAAGTCCTATGCCTACTAGCGTAAGCAGTGCCTGTCCGAGTTCTGCGTCAGGTCTTTTTCCACTGTTTCCCGGTCTGATTCCTGTTTTACTCATAATCTCCTCCTTTCTGCCGTATCTTTCGGCAGTTACCCTGTGAGAATAAGGATGCGTCTTCACAGCCATCTGCGCGCGAAAACGTTTTCCCAAGGATTATTATACCATATCCTGCAAAAAAGCAAGTACTTTTGTTCTGAGATGAGTGCAAAACGCCTTATCTACAGACTTTTCAGCTCATACACATCCGTCCTGCGGGCCGGCATGAGCGGAAGTTTTGCCCTTACCTTATCTATATAGTCGAGGTCTATCTCCGAAATGTTCACTCCGGCCTTCTCATCCATCTGCATGACGATGTCGCCCCACGGGTCTGTGATGATGGAGTGCGCGTAGGATACGTATCCCATCTCAGGATTCCTTGCGGATGAGGTCCCGACCATAAATATCTGATTCTCTATAGCTCTCTGCCTGAATCCGAGTTCCCAGTGCGCAGGCCCGGTGGTCATATTGAAGGCTGCAGGGTTGAAAATCACTTTGGCGCCTGCAAGAGCCGGTATCCTTGCGCTCTCAGGGAATCTTATGTCAAAGCAGATGTTGACTGCCATCTTTCCGAATTCGGTGTCGAAGGTCGACAGCGTATTGCCTGCCGACAGTGTGTCCGATTCCTTGAAGACCTGCTCGCCGTGAGCATATATGTCGAAAAGGTGCACCTTGCGGTGCTTTCCTATCTGATTTCCTTCTCTGTCGAATACGTAGCACGTGTTGTATGTCCGTCCGTCTTCCGACTCAGGTATCGAGCCGCCGACTATGTACACTTTGTTCTTCCTTGCGAGAGTCGACATCGCGAGCCATGCATCGCCCATTTCAGGCTCGGCGTATTCAGGGAAGAGGTCCGTCTGATAAGGGCAGCACCACATTTCAGGCAGGCTGACTATATCAGCATCCCCTATAGCCCCTTCTGCAAAGATCTCTGCCAGGCTCTCAATATTGTCATACTTGTCTCTCAGCACGTTGAACTGCACCGATGCTATCTTGAGTTTACTCATGTATCCTGTCCTCCCCTGTCCCGTATATGAAGAACGATCTGAATTCTATAACAGCGAAATAAGTACCGACCCTCCTATCATGAGAAGCATCCCGCCTGCCTTGACAGCGGTTACCGGTTTCTTCTCTATCCCGAGAAAACCCGTCGCGTCTATCACAAGGCCTGCCGCCATCATTCCGACCAGATTAAGTATCGTCACTACTCCTGTCCCGAGGACCGGCGCCGCTATAGCGTTCCCTGCGACGATGACTATGGCAAGAGCACCTCCTGCAGGCATCCACCATCTGAATCTTACAGGACCGTGGTCCTTTCCCCCGTCGTATATCGCATATCTGCCTTTGAACAGCACGACTGCAATTGTCAGAAGCAGGATGCATATAAGGCCTACAGCCATGGATATAAAGGTCGCCTTGAAAGCAGACCCGGCGTACTCTCTCAGTGTTCCGTTTATGGCTATCTGCGCTGCGCATGAAAAACCGCACAGAACGGCGAGAAGAATATACACTGCCGTGCCGGCACCTGACGCACCTTCACTCTCCCGCTTTGCCTTATCTTCGCCTGCGATCCCGTTGACTAGAGCGATGCCCGCTATGACCATCACAGCTCCCGCAGTCCGCATCAGAGTCATCCGTATCAGCGGGCTTCCGAAGAGCCCGAACTGGTCGATCAGGAGGCCTGTCATCGTCTGCCCGAAACATATGAGCATGACATTGCGCGCGCTCCCGAGATGCGGCAGGCACAGGATGTTAAGAAACACTATGGCTGTACCGCATGTGCCTCCGAGCCATATCCAGAAGGGCTGCTCTGCTATCCGTCCGTACGGGATATCCAGGTTTCCCTCAGCTGCTAGTACAACCGCAGCCATTATTACGGTAGCGCATATGAAGCTGACGATCGATGTCAGATAAGGCGACCTGAGGTCTTCCCTTACTCTTGAATTAACGCTTGCCTGCGTCGGAGATGCCGCGCCGGCAATCAGTCCGAGAAGATATGAGATCATCTTATCCAGCTCTCATCCGACGGATTGTCGCGGAAGGCTTTCAGTCTGGCTATGTCGTCGCTGCTGATGTAGTCCTGCTCGGCAGCCACTTCGATCACGGTGTCAAAATTCGTAAGAGATACCCACTCTATGCCGGCTTCAGCCATTCTGTCGATGCCCTTCTTCATTCCGTATGTCATGATTGACACTACGCCGAGGACATCAGCGCCTGCTTCTCTGAGCACGTTGACAGCATCTATGCAGCTGCCGCCGGTGGAGATGAGGTCTTCTATAACGACTGTCTTCTGTCCCTTTTCGAGTCTGCCCTCTATCTGGTTGCCTCTGCCGTGATCCTTGGCTCCGGATCTTACATATCCCATAGGAAGATCCATGAGGTGTGCAGTGATAGCTGCATGTGCTATTCCTGCAGTAGCTGTTCCCATCAGGACCTCTGCATCAGGGAATACTTCCTTGATTGTCTCTGCGAGGCTTTCCTCTACATCATTTCTGACCTCAGGCGCTGTGAGCGTGAGCCTGTTGTCACAGTATATCGGGCTCTTGATCCCGCTTGCCCATGTGAAAGGCTCCTCCGGCCTTAAGAATACGGCCTTGATGCTGAGAAGATCGCCTGCTATCTTTCTTCTGATTTCTTCTGCGTTGTACATTATCTCTAATACCTGCTTTCTCTTTTTCCGGCTCGCACCGGCATATTCCTTTAAGAAAATGCAGCGAGACGAAATGCCCGCCGCATATTTATCTGCTCCTGATATATTGTTGTGCACAGCCCGTGCTGATGCCGGAATCTATCCTATGAAGTCCTCACGGCACTTAGTGTATGCAGCGATCGGCTTGTCCTCTGCTGTGATCGATCTGCCTACGACTATATAGTCTGATCCGACTGCCTTTGCATCCGCCGGTGTCATCACGCGCTTCTGGTCTCCTGCGCTGTCACCTGCAAGTCTGATGCCAGGTGTCACTGTCAGGAAATCGCTTCCGCAGGCTGCGTGTATGTCTGCAGCCTCATGTGCCGAGCATACTACTCCGTCAAGGCCAGCCTCCTTAGCATTGAGTGCGTACTGCCTGACGACTTCGTTAAGCGGCCTGTCTATGAGCAGCTCTCTGTGCATCGTCTCTTCATCAGTAGACGTAAGCTGCGTCACGGCGATCAGTTTAGGCTTATCCGCGTATCTTGCTGCTCCAAGCAAGAGACCGGCTTTGGCTGCCTTCATCATCTCAACGCCGCCTGCAGCATGGACATTTACCATATCCACACCGTATTCACCAAGGACCTGCATCGTCTTCTTTACCGTGTTAGGTATATCGTGCAGCTTGAGGTCGAGGAATACCCTGTGGCCTCTCTCCTTGAGTGTCTTCACTATCTGCGGGCCTTCAGCATAGAAAAGCTCCATGCCTATCTTGACATAAGGTCTGCTCACACTGACTACAATGTCATCACACCTTACGACCTCGTCCCTTATCTTGTTGAACTTGTCAAGAAACCTTATTGTCTCTTCTGCGCTTGCAAAATCACAAGCAATAATAACATCCTTACCCATCTCACATCCTCCGGAAAGTTCGCTGTGTGCAAAGCGCCCTCAGGCGCACACCGATTCAGCCCCTACACACTTTAAGTATACAACAAATCAGTGTGCCGCGCCTACAATGTCTTTCAGAGAAGTTATTCCGTATTTTGCCATGACGCCCGGAAGGTCAAGAATGATATCTCTTGATGCAAAAGGTTCGGTGAGATTGGCAGCTCCCACTTCGACTGCGGTCGCTCCCGCCATCATCATCTCGAGCACGTCCTCTGCAGATGAAACACCGCCCATGCCTACTACCGGTATGCCCACTGCCTTGGATACCTGATATACCATTCTGAGGGCTACAGGGAAAACGGCAGGGCCTGAGTATCCGCCCGTGACATTGGCGATGATCGGTTTCCTCTTTCTGAGATCGAGCCTCATTCCCATGAGAGTGTTGATGAGGCTGATGCCGTCAGCCCCGGCATCCTCGCACGCCTTTGCTATGGAGACGATGTCCGTAACATTAGGCGACAGCTTGATGATGAGCGGCTTGTCCGTTACAGGGCGCACCGCCTTTACCACATCGGCTGCCATGCACGGGTCAGTGCCGAACGACATGCCGCCGCCGTGCACATTCGGGCAGCTTATGTTGATCTCAAGCCATCCGACCTGCTCCTCCTGAGCGAGCTTCTCGGTCGTATATACATAGTCTTCGATCGAAAAACCGCTTACATTCGCCATGACCGGCTTATGGAATACCTCTTTAAGGCGCGGAAGTTCTTCTGAGATCACCTTCTCCACTCCCGGATTCTGGAGGCCTACAGCATTGAGCATGCCGGAAGGGCACTCTGCAATTCTCGGGGTTTCATTTCCGAATCTCGGATCTCTTGTGGTGCCCTTGAAGGAAAAAGTCCCGAGGCAGTTGATATCATAGAGCTCTGCGAACTCATAGCCGTATCCGAACGTGCCGGATGCAGGGATAACCGGATTATCCAGCTCTATTCCGCAGAGATTCACTTTAGTATCTACCATAGTATCTCCTCCGTTCTAAGAACCGGTCCGTCCTTGCAAATCCTCTTATATCCTGTAACTGTCCTGCAGCTGCAGCCCATGCACGCGCCGAATCCGCATCCCATGCGCTCTTCAAAGCTCATCTGCCCGGATATTCCGGCTTTTTTATACACCTCTTCATAGACAGCCTTGAGCATCGGCTCAGGTCCGCACGTATAGAAGTGCGTATAGGCAGGAGACTCTGATGCAAGCTGCCTGAAAGCATCGGTTACAAATCCTCTGATGCCTTTGCTGCCGTCAGCTGTCGCGACCACGACACGGCATCCGAGCTCTTCAAACTCACCGACATAGTACATCTCTTCGGAATTATTGAACCCGAGGATCACGGTCACTTCACGCTCTTCCCCTGATGCCTTTGCCTGCCTTATAAGCTCCTTAGCTGCAAGGTAAAGCGGCGGTATCCCGACGCCTCCGCCTATCAGCAGCGGGCGGCTTCCGGCATCCCCAAGATCGTATCCGTTTCCGAGACCTGTGAGGATGTCGAGCTTAGCACCCTGCGCCATCGCCGTCATCTCCTCAGTGCCGTGTCCGAGCACCTTGTAGATGATGGTGACCTCGCCTTCAGCTGATGCCGTGCTGAGCCCCTCACCTGTATAAGGAGCAGGCTGCTTCACGTCATTCACACTGACAGGGCGCCTCAGAAAATGTCCGTCCAGCTTAATATTGATGAACTGCCCCGGCGCCGTAACCGCCGAAGTGTCACCCGCAAGCCTCATCCGCCACGTAGTCGGAGTGAGCTGAGTATTCTCTTTTATCTTAAAAATTCCTTGCTTCATTAATTACCTTTTATATGGATACTGTTCAACGATTCTCTTTATGATGCATTGCATGTCAGAAATCAGCAAGCGGAGCGAGAATCTCTTACAATAGACTTGCCTCATTGTGAGACTATTGCCTTATGCCTTACTTGTCAGAAATCAGCAAGCGGAGCGAGAATCTCTTACAATAGACTTGCCTCATTGTGAGACTATTGCCTTATGCGAATATTCCGCAGAAAACGCCAGGCTCCATGCAGCGTTTTCGAGGACGTGAGCAGAAGGCAATAATCTCACTATGCATCTATGGTAGAAATCGTCTGAACAGTCTCCTCCAGTACATCGAGCAGCACTCTTACTGTATCGAGTGATGTGAAGAGTGTCGCGTTGTTCTCGCTTGCGCACTGACGGATCAGCTGTCCGTCGTTGGCTGTAACGTGATCTCCGACCTTTCTTGTGTTGATGATGTATGCGATGTGGCCGTTCCTGATGGCCTCGAGGATCTCATCGGAGCCGTCGCTTATCTTCTTCAGGGATCTGGTTCTGATGCCGTTCTCCTTGAGGAACTTGGCTGTTCCAGGGGTTCCCTCGATGTTGAATCCGAGGTTGTAGAATCTCCTTATCAGCGGAAGTGCCTCTGCCTTGTCATCTCCTGCGAGTGTTGCAAATACGGTTCCGTAGCCGCGGAGCTTGGTCCCGGATGCTGTAAGTGCCTTGTAGAGAGCGCGGTTGAGCTTGTCGTCGTAGCCGATTGCTTCACCGGTGGACTTCATCTCAGGCGAGAGATATGTATCGAGGCCCTTGATCTTGTTGAAGCTGAATACAGGCACCTTGACGTAGTATCTCTTCTTCTCGTCCGGATAGATGTCGAAGATTCCCTGTTCCTTGAGGCTCTTTCCGAGGATTACCTCTGTAGCTATGTCAGCGAGGCTGTAGCCTGTTGCCTTGGAGAGGAACGGTACGGTTCTCGATGATCTCGGGTTGACTTCGATAATGTAAACGTTCTCGTTTTCATCAACGATGAACTGGATGTTGTAAAGTCCTACGATGCCGATGCCGATACCGAGCTTCTTGGCATACTGGAGTATTATGCCCTTGACCTTGTTGCTTATCGAGAATGTAGGATATACAGAGATCGAGTCTCCTGAGTGTACACCCGTCCTCTCAACGAGCTCCATGATACCAGGTACGAATACGTTGCGTCCGTCGCAGATGGCATCGACCTCAACTTCCTTGCCCTGGATGTACTTGTCAACGAGTACAGGCTTGTCTTCGTCTATTTCTACGGCTGTCTTGAGATACTGTCTCAGCTGGTTCTCATCGCCTACGATCTGCATAGCACGTCCGCCGAGTACGAACGAAGGTCTTACGAGCACAGGGTATCCGATCTCAGCTGCTGCCTTGACTCCGTCCTCGATCTTGGTGACGGCTCTCCCCGGCGGCTGAGGTATGTTGAGTTCCTCGAGGACTTTCTCGAATCTGTCTCTGTCCTCAGCTCTGTCGATGGCTTCGCAGTCTGTTCCGATGAGCTTGACGCCTCTGTCTCTCAGCGGGTCTGCGAGGTTGATGGCTGTCTGGCCTCCGAGTGTAGCGATGACGCCTTCAGGCTGCTCGAAATCGATGATGGCCATTACATCCTCGACTGTCAGCGGCTCGAAGTAGAGCTTGTCTGCTGTGGTGTAGTCCGTCGAAACAGTCTCAGGGTTGTTGTTTATGATGATAGCCTCATAGCCGGCGCGCTTGATGGTCTGAACGGCATGTACTGTCGAGTAGTCAAACTCAACACCCTGTCCGATTCTGATAGGGCCTGCGCCGAGCACGATTATCTTCTTCTTGTCTGTATGTATTGACTCGTTCTCGCCTGTATATGAAGAGTAGAGATAAGCAATGTACTTGCCTGTGTGGAGTGTGTCGACCATCCTGAAGATAGGCACGATTCCGTTTTCTTTTCTCTTGTTGTATATCTCTTTCTCAGTAAGGTTCCAGAGGATCGAGATCTCCTTATCCGAGAATCCCATCACCTTGGCTGCCTTAAGAGTCCTGACATCATTGACTCTGTTCTTGAGGGTCTTCTCCATGTCGACTATCTCCTTGAAGGCTTCAAGGAAGATGTCTGTGATCATGGTCACCTTGTGTATCTCTTCAATGCTGATGCCTCTTCTGAGGAGCTCAGCGATAGCATACATGTTGTCATCGCGGAATTCGGAGATGTATTCCATGAGCTTGTTGCGGCTCATTCCGTCGAATTTCTCAAGATGCAGGTGGCATACGCCGGTCTCGAGCGAGCGGATCGACTTGAGGAAGCTCTCTGTCAGAGTAGCTCCGATGCCCATGACCTCGCCGGTAGCCTTCATCTGTGTTCCGAGCTTGTTGGAAGCGTCTGCGAACTTGTCGAACGGGAATCTCGGGAATTTGGCAACTATATAGTCGAGGCTAGGCTCTGTGCTGCCCTTGCCGCCTGCTACCTCTATCTCATCGAGGGTCATGCCGACTGCGATCTTGGCTGTTACCCTTGCGATCGGATAGCCTGATGCTTTGGATGCGAGTGCGGAAGACCTCGATACACGAGGGTTGACCTCGATAAGGTAGTACTCGCTTGTCTCAGGGTGAAGTGCGAACTGAACGTTGCAGCCTCCCTCGATCTTGAGCTCTCTGATGATCTTGATGGCAGAATCATTCAGCATCTTGAGATCATGATCATTCAGGGAAAGTATAGGTGCTACTACGATTGAGTCACCTGTGTGCACTCCTACAGGGTCGACGTTCTCCATGCCGCAGATGGTGATGGCCTTGTCAGTACCGTCGCGCATTACCTCGAACTCGATCTCCTTGTATCCCTTTACCGACTTCTCTATGAGCACCTGATGTACAGGAGAGAGGTTGAAAGCGTTGATAGCTATATCTTCGAGCTCCTTCTCGTCGTTGGCAAAGCCGCCGCCTGTTCCGCCGAGTGTGAATGCAGGTCTCAGTACGACAGGATATCCGATGTCGAGAGCGGCCTTCTTCGCTTCTTCGATGCTGTATGTGATCTCGCTCGGGATTACCGGCTCTCCGATGGACTGGCACATCTCTTTGAAGAGTTCTCTGTCCTCGGCTCTCTCAATGGAAGAGCTCGGTGTTCCGAGAAGCTGCACGCGACACTCTCTGAGAACGCCCTTCTTCTCAAGCTGCATTGCCAGGTTGAGTCCTGTCTGACCGCCGATGCCCGGCACGATAGCATCAGGTCTCTCATATCTGAGGATCTTGGCGATGTACTCAAGAGTCAGAGGCTCCATGTACACCTTGTCTGCGATGGTAGTATCCGTCATTATAGTTGCAGGATTGGAATTGCACAGGATGACTTCATACCCCTCCTCCTTGAGTGCAAGACATGCCTGCGTTCCGGCATAATCAAACTCAGCAGCCTGGCCGATAACGATCGGGCCTGAACCGATGATAAGTACCTTCTTGATGTCTTTTCTCTTTGCCATATTGTCCCTCCTCTTATTGTCTGAACATATACGCCGGCTTGCCGTCGCATACAGTAAGTACGTTGATTCCGCTGACTCTCCATCCCTCGAACGGTGTAGCTCTGCCCATCGACAGGAAGTCAAGTTCAGGTGTAATTGTCCACTCTACTCCGAGATCCCACACGGAATAGTCATTTCCGAGCGGTATGCCGAATCTCCTGCGCGGGTTGTATACGAGAAGATTCTCGAGTTTATCCATTGTTATGATTCCCGGCTGAACGAGATATGTGTAAAGCAGCGGGAATGCTGTTTCTATTCCCACTATTCCGAAAGCGGACTTTTCAAGGCCGCGCGATTTTTCCTCTGCCGAATGCGGCGCGTGGTCTGTGGCGACGCAGTCTATAGTGCCGTCGATGATGCCTTCTATCAGCGCCTCCCTGTCGGCTGCGCTGCGGATAGGCGGATTCATCTTCCACTTGCCGTCCTCTTCAAGCATGCTGTCATCGAGAAGCAGGTAGTGAGGCGCAGTCTCGCAGGTGACATCGACTCCTTCAGCCTTGGCCTTCCTTATGATGTCCACGCTTTCCTTGGTAGATATGTGGCATACGTGGTAAGCGCAGCCTGTCTCCTTGGCGAGCTTCAGGTCTCTTGCTATCTGGCCCCATTCTGACTCTGAGCAGATGCCTCTGTGTCCGTGCTCTTTGGCATACTCACCGTCATGGATGTAGCCGCCCTTCAGAAGGTCGTTCACCTCGCAGTGGGCTACGATCATTTTGCCAAGAGACTTTGCCCTGATCATCGCCGCTCTCATCATGTCATCCGACTGGACCCCGTGGCCGTCATCGGAAAAAGCGATGCACTTGTCAGCCATGCTCTCAATGTCGGCAAGCTCTTCGCCCTTCTGGCCTATAGTGATTGCAGCGTAAGGATATACATGTATGCACGCATCCTTTTCTATGATCGCGGCCTGCTCAGCGAGATGCTCCTCCGTATCCGATACCGGATTGAGGTTAGGCATTGTGCATACAGCGGTGTAACCGCCGTGTGCTGCAGCCTCCGAGCCCGTCTTTATGGTCTCCTTATAAGAAAAACCCGGTTCTCTGAAGTGCACATGCACGTCGCAAAAACCGGGAATAATAGTATATTGAGAAGATAAATCGACGCCCGCCTTTCGAAGCAAGCTGATATCAATCGTAGGGCTGAACTCGATTCGTGATGTCTTCTTTATGTCCATCCGTTGTCTCCTTTAATCTTAAATCGCTCAATGGTAACAAGAATATAAAGCGATGTCAAGACAGCATAATGTGAATTTTTGATTCACAAAAAAAGATACAGGATAGAGTTGTCTAACATGCTGAACCATAGGCGCTGCAACATGTCTGAACATACGAACTTTTCATTCAGATATCCTTCGCATCACCTGAAATCCCTGATCAGAAGCACGCTTCCCTCTTTTATTGTTATCTCTGCAGTCTGCCCCGGAAGGACCTCGTTACTGACCGCATACTGGTACTCGCATCTGATCTCGGCATCACTGACCGGGAACTTTGCACCCGTGATCGTGATGCCCTTCGCTGTTCCTGTCATGTTGACAAGAGAGAAGAAAGGATAGCTGTCCTCAACCGACGCATGGCCGCAGAGCGGACCGTCAGAAGAGAGCACTTCAAATTCGGAGTAATCATCCGCCGCAGCTGCCCTGCAGCCCCTGCTGTCGAGGTCAAACAGGATATATGCATTGGCCAGGGTATGGTCCATCCTGCCCCCGAATACTCCGAGGAGCAGAAATTCTTCATATCCTCTGCGAAGTCCTTCCCTTTCAGCATAGACTGTATCCGTATCATCCTTGGCAACCGGCAGCACTATTGTCTCAACATCCGCATGCGGGTTGTCATAGGAGTCAAAATCGCCGACTATAAGGGACGGCTTTGCTCCAAGGGAGTCAAGGTGCTTAAGTCCGCTGTCGCAGTATATTACAAAGTCGTCTTCTCTTAAATATGAGCGGGCGCGGGCATAGTCTCTTATGTCCGCTCCGCCAATGATCACGCATCTTCTTTTATCCATCATTATCTTCTTTGATTATTGTATTGTCTGCTGAACTATATCAGTAACAACAAGCAGTTCTCCATCGACCGTGAATTTAATGTCCCACCTTCCGAAGGACATGCCGTAAGTATATCCCGGCTGCTTTTCATATGCTCCGCGGGGATCGGACTCGAGGACGCTGATAAGGCCTTCGCGCTTGTCTTCATCTATCAGAGCCAGCAGTTCAGGCGGGAATTCCACTCTGAGCCTGGTGAATTCGGCTGTATCGGTAAATCCCCCGCTCGCCTCGGGATGGCTGTCCGAATAAGGTATGTACGGCTTGATGTCATAGACAGGTGTGCCGTTCATCATGTCGGCTCCGGATACGATTATGGCCAGTTCCTCCTGGGTTTCGCCTATCCCTTCAGTGCTGCTCACAGGTCTTCCGCCGTGCTCTATCCTGACAAGCCTGACGCATGACATGCCGAGAGAGTTCGGGCGGTACGGAGACCTTGTAGCCCATACTCCCTTTCTCACTTTGCCCCCCAGCCTCGGCGGCCTTACCGTCGGAGACCACCTGACAGGGTCAGCTGACATATCCACCTCGTTGGCACTGAATCCCCAGATAAGCCAGATGTGTGTGAAGTCCTCTATGCCTCTCAGCGCATCGGCATTTCTGAATTCAGGCTCGATAACGACTGCCTGCTCAAGGCTGACAAGCCCCGGCTGCCTCGGGATACCGAATTTTTCATTATAGTCAGACCGGATGCGGGCAACCGGCTTCAGTGTGTATTTATCCATAAGAAAATGTTAGCTGATTTGCATGGTTATTGCAAGGAGATGCCCATGAAGTGATATGCCGGAACATGGCGCTGCTGCTAAAGATCCTTTAAGGTTAATTGCTAATTCTGCCCCTATTGATTAATATTATATTGGATTATTCTAGGAAGAGTATGCGCAGCAGCGCTGAAGAAGGCAATGAAAGATCTCAGAAAAAAAAGAAAAACAATCATAATATTTCTTACGATCGCGTTCATATGGATCGCCGTAGGCACCATATGGAATTGTTTTGTCCGCGGGTTGGATGCATCCTACAGCAGCGCATCTTCCAAAGCAGATTCGTTTGTTCAGGCATATTACTATATTTCCAGCCAGATGGAAAACGCTAACGGCGGCTTTGATAATGACATCACCGGCCGTGCCAATCTG
This sequence comes from Anaerovoracaceae bacterium, assembly GCA_040308005.1. Taxonomy (GTDB): domain Bacteria; phylum Bacillota; class Clostridia; order Peptostreptococcales; family Anaerovoracaceae; genus Crickella. Next base: position 74,411 of record JAWRIG010000023.1, read on the forward strand.
ATCGAGACTGCCAGGCAGGCAGATCCTGATAATTTCAAGCCTGCAACATACGGCACCGGTTATATTGTTAAACTGGAAGACGGCAATCTTGAAGCTCCGGACGGATTCCCGTCGGACGCTGTTGCCATCGTTTCTGATCTGCAAGGTGTTAAGGGTCAGCTGGTGTCCGATACCAGGCTGATCCGCTATACCGCAATAAACGGCCCGTACTACTATGTTGAAATTGACTACGACGACGAGAAAGATGCTGTGACTACCGATGAGCTCGGTATGTCGTCTGGGCTCTCAAGTCTTGCCAACGTAAGCGGATGCGAATTCCTGTTTATATCGGAGAGTGATACGATAACTGATGAGAACTATGTTTTTACGGCAACCAATGAATTCAGTGACTGCACCTTCATGTCCGATGCCGGGTTCTCTGCCCGTGCACTTAAAGAGCTGAGCAGCGGAGACGATGCCAGCGTTATGGCAAAAGTCCGCGGAAATGTATACTGGATCCGTTCAAAAAGGTTCCCTGCCGCTGAGAAGCTCGGCGGTATTGTCATAACACTCGTACCGGTGCAGAGCATTCTCCTCAGGTCACTTCAGCAGTCGGCTATGCCTCTTTTCATAGCGATGATCATATGCATAGCTCTCAGCGTCTGGATAATGTCGATTTACAGGACTGTGCGGAATAACGTCCTCACAGAGGAACGGCGCAGGATGTATGCTCCGGCTGCGGTCAAAAGAAAGATGATCGCTGCGGTTGTCTCATGCACACTCATCGTTCTGGTGAGTTCATTGTTCATGTTCTCGCTTGACAGCCTGTTCGTCACATCATTCAATCAGGAGACGACCCTTTCTGAATACTTCAATCAGGTCGATGAAGACATAAAAAGAGCTGACATCATATGGAAAGCAAGTCAGGAAAGATATACCGGTAACGCCCGTCTTATCGCAGGGCTGCTGGATGAT
>JAWRIG010000024.1:0-72101 GCA_040308005.1 Anaerovoracaceae bacterium
ATGCAAGAAAGACGGAATCCTCAGAGCTGATGAGGTTGTTCTCGAAGAAGGACAGAAACTCTCTGACGTATTCAAGGAAGGCGATGACATCCAGGCTAAGGTTATCAAGTCTGATGAGGGAGAAGGCGGAATCCTCCTCTCCAAGAAGAGACTCGTAGCAGTAGAGAACTACACAGAGCTCGAGGAAGCAATGGAGAACAAGGATGTTATCAACGTTAAGCTGGTAAGAGCCGTAAACGGCGGTGTTATCGCAGCTTACAAGGAGATCACAGGTTTCATCCCTATGTCTCAGCTTTCTGACAAGTATGTAGAGAGTGCAGACGAGTTCCTCGGACAGAATGTCGACGTAAGAGTTATCAGAGTTGATACTAAGCGTAACAGAGCAGTATTCTCTCGCAAGACAGTACTAGTAGAGGAAAAGCGCAAAGCTGTAGCTGAGATCTGGAGCAATCTGAATGTCGGCGATGTAGTTGAAGGTAAGGTTATGAGATTCACTGACTACGGTGCATTCGTAGATATCGGTGGAGTAGACGGACTCCTTCACATCTCTGAGATCTCCTGGGGCAAGCTCAAGCACCCTGAGGAAGTTCTCAAGATCGGAGACATCATCAATGTTAAGATCCTCTCACTCAATGAGGAAAAAGGCAAGATTTCACTGGGACTCAAGCAGACTCAGCCGGAGCCTTGGACTCTTGTAGGGGACAAGTATCAGGTCGGCGACGTACTCGATGGAAAGGTTGTTCAGACCAAGGAGTACGGTGCATTCGTAGAGCTTGAAGCAGGACTTGACGGACTTGTTCACATCTCTGAGATCGCTAACAAGAGAGTTGAGAACGTAAGTGATGAACTCAAGGTCGGCGAGACAGTCAAGGTCAAGATCATGGAGATCGATCCTGAGAAGAGAAGAATCAGCCTGAGCATCAAGGCAGCTCTTCCTGAAGAGGAAGCAGCTGAAGAAGCACCTGCAGAGGAAGCTCCTGAGGCAGCTGAAGAGGCTAAGGACGAAGAATAGTCCTAACATTTCCATAACAATATAAGACCGGGCTTCACATAGTCCGGTCTTTATCTTATCAAATCAAAAAATCTACTGAAAAGGAATTACTCTATCTATGGGTTTTAAAACTACCGCAGGAATTACCATAGGCAAGCTCGGCAGTCTGGCGATCAGGATGGTCGCAAAGAACAGGGGCACCAACTGGGCAGGTGAGAAAGCCATGGCTCTCGATCCTGATCTGCTTAAGCATTTCACGGGCATCGATCCGGAAAAGGTGCTGTTCATCACAGGCACCAACGGAAAGTCCACTGTAAACAATCTTATCAACCATATCCTCAGATATCACAAGTTCAGAGTTGTCTCCAATGTTGAGGGCGCGAACCTCATCACAGGAGTAGCAACAGCGCTGGTCAAGAAGTCATCGCTCTCAGGCAATGTAAAAGGCGATTTCTATATCTTTGAGACTGACGAAAGATATCTGTATCAGATAAGCGAACAGATGCCGGGAAGCAATCTTCTGATCACCAACCTCCAGAAGGACCAGGTGCAGAGGAACGGCGATCCTGACTTCATATACAGAAAGATAGCAAGAGTCGTGGATAAGCACGGCATGAGGCTCTTCCTCAACGGAGATGAGCCTAGGTCATGCTCCATGGCTGACAGGACGCCTAAGGCCGTATTTTACGGTGCGGAGCGCCACTCACAGGCGTTCAGCAAGGACAATACCTTCGTTACACTTCCGTGTCCTAAATGTCACAGCAGGATAAGGATAGACTACTTCAACAACGACGGTATGGGCGGCTTTGCCTGCGAGAAATGCGGATATACGAACAATAACGGCAGTGCTGATGAGAAGCGCGGGGCAGACTATCTCATAACAGATGTCGATTTTGCAGGAAAGAAATACTGCATCAACGGCACTGAGTTTCCGATGCCTTACGATCTTCCGTACATGCTCTACAACTACGCGGCAGCAGTCGCTGTCTGCAAGGAGATGGCGGGCCTGACTGAGGAGCAGTGCGCAGAGGCTCTTAAGAGTTTCGAGCTGCTCGGCGGCAGGATCGATTCGATCGATTACAAGGGCAGACATATCAACTACATGAGGTTCAAGCAGGAGAATCCTGAGACTCTCCAGAACTTCATAAACATGATCGCCGAGGACAAGAAGGAAAAGGTCGTCGTTATAGGCTTCGGAACCATCAACGATTTTGACCCTCACTATATAAACTCCTTCTACGCTTTCGACTGCGACTATTCGGCGCTCATCAAGTCAAACGTAAAGACTTTCATATTCGTTACAGATACAATAGCCTTCGATGCAGCCAACAGTTTCATCTACGGCGGTGTTGACCCGTCAAGAGTTGAAGTGCTGCCTACGAGTGATGAAGAAGAGATACTGCAGGCTATTCTGGACTGCGGATGCGATAATGTATATCTCACCATCGAGCTCCACAGGTTCGAACACATGAAGGAATTCGCTCAGAAGGAGAATTAAAGATGGCAGAGAATAGCAAGAAAAAGAACAACGGAAACAAGACAGGCGAGCGCATGGTCTTAAAGGATACTATCGCGGATCTCAGCAAGGACGCTATCAAGCTCGGCGAGGCTCTGACTGAAGTTGAGCCTGAAGACGAAGATACGCTTGAAGAAGAGCTCTTAGGTGCTGACAGCGAATCTGAAGAAGAAGCTGCGGGCAAGACGCGCGTAATGAATATATTCAGGCCGGTCGTCAAGATAGCATGGATGTATCCTGACACGCTCTACCTTCATGGCGAAAGAGGCAATGTAATGGCTCTTACACGCTATGCACAGGAGCTCGGGCTTGAGCCTAAGATATACAAGATTGACCTCGGAAGCGGGGACTTCAATCCTATGAAATACGACATCCTGTTCTTCGGACCGGGCGAGATCAGCTCGTTCCCGTCTGTAATGGAGGATATCGGAACATTCAAAAGAAGCCTTGCCGAGTATGTCGCTGCGGGCAAAACGATGATCGTTACAGGTACGACAGTGGCTATGTTCGGCGAGAGGATAAGAAGGTTCGACCCTGATGCGCCTAACGGCCTCGGAGAGATCATGGACGGGCTTTGCCTCATACCGATCATCTCAGAGGAGAGAGAGTACGTTTACGGCGATGATGAGGACGTAAGGGCGGAATACGGCGGTTATTCAATGGAGCTCGTCGGAAGCCAGATACATATGGCTGACTATGAATTCCTTGAGAACTCCAGCTTTACAAGATTCGGCTCTGTGATCTACGGACGCGGCAACAACGGCCATGACGGCATGGAGGGCGTTCTCTATAACAACGCCATCTTCACCAACATGCTCGGACCGCTCCTTGTCAACAATCCGTGGCTGACAGTCAGGATCCTCAGGACTGTCGCTGACCGCAAGGGCTATAAAATACAGGCACCTGAACCTAATTACACAATGGAGATAAGGTCGCTTGAACTCAAGAAAGAGTTCATAGACGCCAAGGCAGGCGAATGACAGTATGGATTCGAGAAAGATCGTTAAAAAAGGTCAGAAAAAGAATTACACTTTGAAGGACCGTATTTTTAATATGGTATCCGTGGGAATTGTCGATGACAAGCTCAATCAGGGATATGATATCCTCAGTACCGCACTGCTGATACTCAACCTTGTCGTGAGCTTTGCCATGACATTCGAGGATTTCTATAAAGCCCACCACGCAGTCCTGCACTGGATAGAGGCTTTTACTGTTTTCTTCTTTGCTGTGGACTATTGTCTGAGACTCTACACTTCAGACAGGCTGTACCCGAATAAACCGAAGGGCGAAGCCTGTCTCGCATACATGTTCTCGGGATACGGCATCATAGACCTGCTGTCATTCCTGCCGTACTATCTGCCGGTGTTCTTCCCGGCCGGTGCCGCAGTGTTCAGGATGTTCAGAGTCGTGAGAATTTTCAGACTCTTCAGGATCAACGCCTACTATGACTCGCTCGGTATCATCGGCAAGGTCATTACGGGCAAGAAGACACAGCTCATGGCATCCCTGTTCATAATCATGCTGCTCATACTGGCATCCAGCCTGTGCATGTACAGCGTTGAACATGATGCGCAGCCTGATGTGTTCAAAAACGCTTTCTCCGGCATGTGGTGGGCGACATCAACGCTTCTGACGGTCGGATACGGCGATATATACCCCATCACAACGATGGGCAAAGTGCTCGGCATCATAATAACATTCCTCGGCGTAGGCATGGTTGCCATCCCTACCGGTATCATATCCGCGGGATTCGTTGAAGAATACCAGAGAGCCAAGAGGATGTCGGATGTACAGAGAGAAGAGGCCATCCACTTCATCGAAGTTGACATGAAGCCTCGCGACAGATGGGTCGGAAAGCAGATCAAGGATCTCGGCATGCCGAAGTCATCGATCATTGCAGCCATTGTCCGCGCAGGCGAGACGATAATCCCGAGAGGAAATATCGAGATACTGCCGGGAGACAAGCTCATCATATGCGCTGAGGCAGCAAGGGATGACTATCTTACCAACTTAAAGGAAATCGAGCTCAAGAAGAGCCACAGCTGGAACGGGCAGAAGATCAAAGATCTCGATATGTCAAGGCAGTCATTCATAATACTCGTTGACCGTGGCAGGAAGATGCTGATCCCTGACGGCGAGCTCGTACTCCGTGCAGGAGACAGAATACTTCTATACTCCAAAGAAAACAGAAATAAGTACATCGAGGATGCAGAATTCTAAAAAAATCGCCGGACAGACTCAGGCGATTTTTATATGCTGTTACTGTTACTTTTACTGCCTGCGGACTGCATGCGGTATATTACTTATTACTGTCTGACTTCCAGAAGCTCTTGAAGAAGAGCATCAGGACAGGATATATCTCGAGCCTGCCGCAGAGCATCTCGAGCGACATTACGATTTTGGACAGAGGCGAGAAATGCGTAGCCAGCCCCGGAGCGTCGAGCTCGGCGATAGAAGTACCTGTGTTGGTCAGCATGGCCTGTGAGTAGTTGAGAGCATCGAATATGCTCTCGCTTTTATTGTCCAGAGCCAGAATAAGAGCTGAGAAGATATATATCATCATAAACAGCGAGATGAACAGGTTGGCCTGAACGAGCTGGTCAGACTTGATCGATTCACCGTTGAACTTTACAGGGCGCACTGCATGAGGGTGTACATGCCTGAAGAGTCCGAAGTTTACTGTCCTGATGCCTATCTCTATACGGGCTATCTTGATGCCGCCAGCGGTTGAAACAGCGCATCCGCCGATGAACATCTGAAGCAGGATGATAAGCTGCGCTACGAGCGGCCAGTCGTAGCAGTCTGTTACGATATATCCTGAAGTTGACAGGAATGCGACAGTCTGCATCAGCGCTTTGCCGAATGCACGGAAGATATTCTCGTGGTTCATGATAGCCAAAGCTACAGCTATCGCAATTGCTGTCAGCAGCATTCTGTCGATGTAAAACCTTACCTCGGTGCGCTTTTCTATCATCCTTGTCTTGTGTATGAATATGAGGATGAAGAAGGAAACGTTGACTGAGCCCAGGAATGCGAAGATGGTGATGATGATCTTCTGCACTAGAGGCAGCTGAGTTATTACGCCGTTATGGATGTGCTGCATACCTGCTGTGCTGATGTTGCTCAGAGCTGTCAGCACGGAAGTGAAGACAGGCATTCCGGTGAGGACGAGCAGCACAAAGTGTATGCATGTTAGGAATACGTAGATGAATATGATGTTCCTGTAGGTGTTTCTGAAAGTGACTGAGGACTTCAGAAATTCAGGGCCCGGTATCTCAACAGAAACAAGGGCATGTCCGCTGAAGCTCCAGTGCGACATGCAGCTTACGGCGATGAGGATGATGCCGACACCGCCGAGCCAGTTGAGAACAGATCTCCACAGCTGCAGCGAATACGGATATATCCTTACATCAAGGTTGCCCATACCGGTCGTTGTAAGGCTGGCCGTGGCCTCAAAGAATGAATCGATCCAGGTGAATTCGGCTCTTCCGAAGAAGTAAACGACTGTAGTGACTGCAATTACAGCAAGCCAGCTGACTATTGTCGTGAGGTAGTTCATCCTCGGACGCACGTTGTCAGCATCGGTATCGAAGAATATCCGGATAACGATGCCGGCGATGATGCATGCAGAAGATGCGACAGCGAGCGGCACCATAGCGGTATCCTCGTTGTAATAGAGCGCAACAAAGACGCTCGGAAGTGCGGATATGCCGTACACTGTGAGAACCATCGAGAAGATATTAAGGAAGAATTTCTTGTTGTTATTCAGCCTCATGCTTTGTCAGGCCTCCAGAAATACCTGGTGAAAATAATCATGAATGTTGACAGCTCAAGCCTTCCTGCGAGCATTACGAAGGAGAGGACAAGCTTGCCGAATCCCGAATAGAAGTGGAAGTTGCACTCAGGGCCTACCATGTCAAGTCCCGGTCCTACATTGCTGAGGCATGACAGCGTAGCAGTGAAGTAGGATACGAGGTTGCCTTCGCCTGTTACGGATATCAGGAATGTAGACACTATAAGGGTGATTATATAAGTAGACATGAATGTCATTATGTATGTCAGCGTCTCAGGCATCATCTTCCTGCCGTTGTAGCGTATATCATCTACGATGCTGACATGCAGGATCCTCTTGATTTCGAACTTTATCATCCTGAAGAATATCAGAACGCGGACCACCTTGATTCCGCCCGAAGTAGATGAGCTGCTTGCTCCTGACAGCATCAGGAGGACGAGTATCATCTGGGCAAAAGCAGGCCACTTTATGAAGTTCGCTGTAGCGAATCCTGTTGTTGTCATTATAGTCACTACCTGGAATGCGGAATCAGTAAGAGCTGTTCCGAAATCCCTGTAGCCGCCCTCGGTCATAAGAGATACGACAACGAGCACGGTGGAAATAAGCACGATCACGGTGTACCACTTGAACTCATCGTCAGCTGCCGCTTTGCGTATGCCCTTATTCATAGCAATGAAAAACAGGTTGAAGTTGGTGCCGGCTATGAACATGAAGATGGTCAGCACCCATGAGATGTAGTTGCTGTGAAAATAAGTGATTCCTTCGTTGTGCGTTGAATATCCGCCTGTAGCCATTGCTGTCATGGCGTGGCAGACTGAATCGAATATGCTCATTCCTCCGAGGAGGAGGAACACAATAAGAGCTGCTGTAAGAACTATGTAAGCTGTATACATCAGCCTTGCAGTCTCTGAAAATCTCGAAGAAACCTTGGAGGACATAGGGCCCGGTGTCTCGGCTCCGGCTATGTTCTGAGCCTTGATCCCGAAATTAGGGAGAAGGGCAACGAAGAGTACCATGATACCCATGCCGCCTAGCCACTGCGTCAGGCAGCGCCAGAAAAGAATAGACTTCGGAATGGCTTCAACGTCCTGAAGAATCGTGGAGCCTGTTGTGGAAAATCCGCTGCAGGTCTCGAAAAGAGCGTCAGCGAATGAAGGAATGCTCCCGGATATCATGAATGGAAGTGAACCTACAAGAGAAGCGATGATCCATGCTGATGTGACTATGAGATAGCTGTAGCGGATCTTGAGGCTGCTCTCCTGAAAACCGAGACTCCTGCGCCTGTGAAGGATGGCACCCGGCACGAAGCATACAGCCATCGTTATAAGAAAAGACAGCGCACAGGACATTTCGCCGTACATCAAAGCTACGAGGAGGGGCACCGCAAGGCATCCCGCCAGGAACAGCAGAAAATATCCATAGAATCCCAGAATGTTTTTTTTCATCTATTGCTACATGCTGCCGGAATCAGTTAATGCCGGCAGACGGTACAGTTATATTTTGTGCAGGAATGATGCAGGCTTGAAGAGCTTCTCAACATATCCTATGTGGGAAACAAGGCATACGATGACGACTCTGTCTCCCGGGAGCAGCTTTGTATTACCGTCAGGGATGATGGTTTCAAGTCCGCGGTGTACAGCCGCTACGATGATGTACTCAGGCAGCCTGAAATCTTTCAGCGGAATGTTGGTGCAGTTCATGCCTTTCTCTACTGAGAACTCCATCAGCTCAGCCTGACCCTGAAGCAGCACGGAAGAGATGACTCTCTTGTTGCCGCGGATGGCCCTGAGCATAGTTGATGCGGTTATATCCAGAGGATTGAGCACCATGTCAAGGTCTAGGGTGGAGATGAGGTCATTGTAGCTCTCGTGGCTTATCTTGGATATTACGTCCTCTACACCGTGATTCTTGGCTGTAAGCGCAAGAAGGATGTTTTCCTCGTCATATCCGGTTGCTGTTACGAAGGCATCCATCTGATCGAAGTTCTCTTCTGAGAGGAGAGCGATGTCAGCTCCGTCGCCGCTAAGCACCATAACATTGCGAAGGTGCTCTGACAGGTAGTGGCAGCGCTTTTTGTCCTTCTCGATGATCTTGACCTGCGAGCCGTACTCGGCAAGTCTGCGGGCGAGATAGTAGCCTGTCTTGCCGCCGCCGATGATCATTATCTTGCGAGCATCGGCTGATCTTAATCTGCCGTGGACTGTTTTGGCAAGAGCGAGCACTTCGCGCTTGTCACCCATGAGGTATAGAAGATCGCTCGACTTTATCTCATCATTACCATGAGGTATGAGGAGCTTTCCGCCGCGCGAGATAGCTACGACGATCATGCCCGGCATAACTGAACGGAATCCGATCAGGTTGAGGCCTACTATCTGAGGATAGTGGGATGCTTCGAACTCGATAAGCCCGATGCTCTTTGATGTATATATACCGTTACTGAGAGTGTATTTCTCGATCAGATAGCGGTAGATCTCGGATGTAATGAGGATGTCCGGATTGACCAGCATGTCTATGTTAAGCTGATCGCATATGAAATCCATCTGGCTCATGTGCTCAGGATCTCTGACCCTGGCTGCGACCTTAGGGCATCCGAGCGACTTGGCGAATGACGCCGCCAGAATGTTGGTGTCATCGGATGTGGTGCAGCTGAAAAGAAAATCATATGATGCTACATCGATCTGCCTGAGAAGATCGATGGTCTTGGCATCTCCTGTGACAGTCAGCACATCATACTGCTGTGAAAGAGAGTTCAGCTTGTCTTCATTGGTGTCGACAAGAGTGATCTCGTAATCTCCGTCAAGGAGAGCTTCTGTAATTCTGATGCCGAGCTTGCCCGCTCCGAGTATTGCAACTTTCATGTATTTCTCCTATAATTTGCCTGGCTGATGCACTTCATGCCATATACAGGCAGCATCACAAATAATGAACAGCGCGACAAATTCACCATTGCGCTGATGCACCCAATGATTGTAATACTATAGAAGATGATTTTCAATCAAAATCATAACTTCATCGATAATGCGTTATCTTTGCAACAATTGGCCTAAGATACGCTGGAGGGGAAAACACATGAGCATAAAAATGATCGCACTCGATCTTGACGGAACAACACTCAACAGCGCCAGAGAGGTAACAGAGCGCACTCTTGAAGCATTCAGGCGCGCGGCCGAGAAGGGCGTGCACATAGTAGTGAGCACGGGAAGACCTTTCACATCACTTCCTGATAATGTCACATGCATTCCGTCGATAGAATATGCCATCACTTCAAACGGAGCTCATATCAACCTCGTCAGAACAGGCGAATCGGTCTACGATTCATATCTGTCAGAGGCAGCCATCCTGAGGATCGTTGAACTCTTCGAGCAGCTCGATGTCCAGCTCGAGGTATTCTTCGACGGCCAGGCATATATGGATGCTGACTTCTACGAATACATAAAGAAATACGGCTGCGAATACAGGAGCGCAGAGTACCTCCTCTGGAGCCGCAAGCCTCTCCATAACATCGCAGAAGTCCTGCTCGAGAACAAAGACCACATCGAGAATGTAAACTTCAGCTTCAGGACGGTGGAAATGCTCGAGGAAGCAAGAGACCTTATAGAAGCGATCCCTGAAGCCAACATTACCTCGTCATTTCCTAACAACCTCGAGATCGGCGGACCTCACACCAGCAAGAGATCGGCACTTGAGCAGCTCACAAAGATGCTCGGCGTAGACCGCACCGAGCTCATGTGCTGCGGAGATGCTCCTAACGACATCGGCATGATAGAATATGCTGGCCTCGGAGTAGCAGTAGGAAACGCATGGGGCGGAACCAAGGGCCACGCCGACTACATCACCGCCACCAATGACGAAGACGGAGTCGCACAGGCAATAGAGAAGTTCGTGCTGCAGTAACCGGACGCTTAAATGCATATTCGGGAAACAACAGCAGCAACCAGACGCTCAACTCATACTTTATAAACAGAATACAGATAACTGCATGGTAACCGCTTAGCGATATAAGCGACGAACCATGCAGTTTTTTAGTGCCTCTGTCCGGCGTTTTTCAGCGGCTTTTGGCGGTTATCCGGTAGCCAAAATTGCACTTTTTCACATGCGTTGATATTTTGTCGGAACTCGTGTCTTTTTTGTTCGACAGTTTTTTGATTCAATGCTAGGATTACGTACCTGCAGATATGTGAGTGGGAATGACAGTAAGGAAAGGACGGGAAAGCTGAGATGAGAAGATACTGTAAGAATGTAGGGACTGCCGGCGAGGAGTTCGCGGCAAGGATCCTCGAAGACTCGGGATTCAACGTGATAGAGAAGAATTACAGGACTAAGGTCTGGGAGATAGACATCATCGCACTTAAGGACGGTGTGATGCATTTTGTAGAAGTCAAAACGCGCACCGAAGATGACTTCGGCTATCCCGCTGATGCTGTCGATGAGGCAAAGCAGGAGACCATCAGGCGCTCGGCCGAAATATATCTTTCAAGACGCAGGACCGTCTGGCGCGCAGTCTCTCTTGATGTGGCAGAGGTGACCTTCAACCTTATAGAGGACTGCTTCTAACCGGGGCCATACAAATAAGCGTAAACAGAAAGGAGCGAGCAATGTTCAGCAGAATACATACTGCGGTGTGCAGGGGCATTGAAGGCATGGATGTCTATGTGGAGACGGATATAGCTAGGGGACTTCCCGGCATATACATAGTCGGCCTCGCATCGACAATGGTCATGGAGTCAAGAGAGCGCATCAAGAGCGCCATACTGAATTCAGACCTTGAATACCCGAGAGGCAGGATAACAGTGAACCTAACGCCGGCAAGCCTCAGAAAGAACGGAAGCGGCCTTGACCTTCCTATAGCTATAGGCATTCTTTCTTCTTATTTATATGTAGACCAGAACCGAGCAGCAGAGTACGGCATAGTAGGAGAGCTCTCTCTTGAAGGCGCCGTCCTTGGTATAAGCGGAGTCCTTCCGATGGTCCTGTGCATGAAGAAGTCGGGACTTCGCAAGATGATAATTCCGGCAGACAATGTGATCGAGGCTTCGCTTGTAAGCGGCGTAGAGCTATACCCGGTAAGGAGCCTCGCCGAATGCGTGAAGCTCATTAACAGCGGCGGCAGTTCAGGCGAGGAGAGGGCAGCAGTTTACGACTGCCAACCTGTAGAAGACACGGATTACCAAGCAGGCGACTTTGCAGATATCTGCGGTCAGGAGAATGCCAAGAGAGCCCTTACTATAGCGGTAACAGGACGTCACGGTATACTAATGGTTGGAAGCCCGGGCTGCGGCAAGACTATGCTGGCAAGCAGGCTTCCCGGGATAATGCCTCCCATGACAGAAGAAGAGCGCATAGAGACCGCAGTGATATATTCAGCTGCGGGAAAGACCAATATCGGCGGGGTAATACCACGCGCAAGGCCTTTTCGCAATCCTCACTGCACAATAGGAAGAGCAGGGCTTGTCGGAGGAGGCAGCATACCTGTTCCCGGCGAGATAACACTTGCGCATAACGGAGTGCTTTTCATGGACGAAGTGTGCGAGTACGATACTGCAGCGATCGAAGCACTCAGGACACCTATAGAAGAGAAGAAGAAAGTTCACTTCAGAAAGGGGGACACATATGTTTTTCCCTGCGACTTTCAGCTCGTGATGGCAGCCAATCCATGCCCGTGCGGATTCTTCGGGGACAGCACAAGGATGTGTAAGTGCACCGAGGCGCAGCTTGACAAATACAGAAAGAAGCTCAGCGGGCCCATGATGGACAGGATAGATATGCGTATCAGCATGGAGAAGGTTGAATATGAAGAGCTGAGAGCAGCACGGAGTAAAGAGATAAGCACCAACGATCTGAAGCGTGACGTGGAGCGCGGACTCAGGTTCTCACACGAACACGGCAGGAATATATACAATGCATGCCTCAGCGAAAGCGAGACAGAGAAATACTGCGTGCTAGGATATGCCGAAGAGCGGTTTATGAAGAGGGCCTATGACGCGCTCAAGATGACACCGAGATCGTATAAGAAAACACTCAAGGTAGCCAGGACCATAGCGGACATGGCAGAGAGCGAATATATACATGAAGAGCATCTTGCAGAGGCACTCAGTTACAGGATGCTTGATGTTGTTAACGAATAAGGTTCACGCAAAATGTTAAGAAAGATACAACGAATCGACATCAATTCTTCAGAATATCCTGCAAGACTTAGGGATATACCTGATCCGCCGCGGCAGCTTTACTGCGCAGGCGACATATCTTTACTTCACGATGACTCGGTGGCTGTTGTCGGCTCGAGGAAGTATACGCTCTATGGCAAAACAGTCGCGGGCATGGTAGGCAGGCGCCTTGGCGAGTGCAAAGTCACGGTAGTGTCCGGACTTGCGTACGGCATCGATGCATTTGCCCATGAGGGTGCGCTGGATGCCGGCGGCAAGGTCATTGGAGTTCTCGCGAGCGGCCTTAACCGCATGAGCCCGAAGAGGAATTACGGACTTATGAAGAGGGGCCTTGAGATGGGAGGCCTGGTTCTTAGTGAATATGAGCCTGATGAGCCTGCAGAGAAGTACAAGTATCCTCAGCGTAACAGGATAATAAGCGGCCTTGCAGTATGCACTGCAGTAATTGAGGCTAATGTAAACAGCGGCTCTCTCATAACCGCTCAGCATGCGACAGAGCAGGGGCGGCCTGTTTATGCAGTGCCCGGGAATATCAACAGCCAGTTCAGCATAGGATGCAACCTCCTGATAAGAGACGGCGCCTTTCCGCTTGTTGTCATAGATGATCTTGTACGCGCCGCAGGAAAGGACCCGGCATCAAAGGAGGAGACTGAAGGCAGGATGGGAGCTGACGAGAAGGCTGTATATGATGCCGCCGCAAGGTACAACGGGGCACCACTCGACAGGCTTGCAGAGGACACTAAGATGAGCGCTTCAAGCCTCAATGCGATAGTCACGGTGATGGAGATAAAAGGCTTCATCAGCACATACGCAGGCAAGGTATATATTAACTGATTGAAATTTTTAGTTGCAAAATGGTATATGTAATAGTAAAGTAGTTCTCCGAAAGGAAAATTCACATATATATAAGGAAGAAAACATATGGCAACAGCTGCTAGAGCAACAACAGCAAAGAAAGAAACAGCGAAAAAGAGTACTTCTGCCAAGAAGACGGCTGCCAAGAAGACTGCAAAGAAAAAGGCGCCTGACAAGACACTTCTCATTGTCGAGTCTCCGTCCAAGGCCAAGATCATCAGCAAGTACCTCGGCTCGAAATACAAAGTCCTGGCTTCGGTCGGACACGTCAGAGACCTGCCTAAGAGCAGGCTCGGTGTTGACGTAGAGAATAATTTTGAGCCGGAATATATAAACATCCGCGGCAAGGCGGACACTATCAAGGAACTCAAGAAGGAAGCCCAGTTGGCTAAGAAAGTCCTTCTCGCAACCGACCCGGACCGTGAAGGAGAGGCTATTTCATGGCACATCGCATATCTGCTCGGACTCGATGAGAACGCTGACTGCAGAGTCATGTTCAACGAGATCAACAAGCAGACCGTGCAGGAGTCCATCAAGGACCCTAAGCCAATAAACCTTGCACTCGTAGATGCCCAGCAGGCGAGAAGAGTCCTTGACAGACTTGTAGGCTACCAGATTAGCCCGCTCCTGTGGGAGAAGGTATCAAGAGGCCTTTCCGGAGGACGTGTGCAGTCTGCAGCGCTCAAGCTCATCTGCGACAGAGAGAATGAGATAAACGCATTTGTGCCTGAAGAGTACTGGTACATCGCAGCCGATTTCGGCAAGGGCTTCGTAGCAGAGCTCAGCAAGATAGGCGGCAAGAAGGCCAAAGTCACTTCGGCTGAGCAGACTGAAGTAATCAAAACTGAACTTGACGGTGGCAGATATACCGTTAAGTCGATCAAGGAAGGCAAGAGGCAGACAAGGCCGTATGCGCCTTTCACAACTTCAAGCCTCCAGCAGGAAGCTTCCATCAGACTCGGATTCCAGACAGCAAGGACCATGCAGATAGCCCAGCAGCTCTATGAAGGAGTCAACCTCAAGGGCATCGGAGCAAGAGGTCTTGTCACATACATCCGTACCGACTCAGTCAGAGTATCCGACCAGGCAAGAGGCATGGCGAGAGGATACATCAGCGATAAGTACGGAGCAGAGTATACAGCCAACAATAATTTTGCCAACAGAAACAAGGCCATGCAGGATGCACACGAGGCCATCAGACCTTCAGACATCTCGCTTGAGCCTGATATGATCAAGGACTCGCTGACTGCAGAGCAGTTCAAGCTCTATGACCTCATCTGGAGAAGATTCGTCGCTTCACAGATGGCAGCAGCACAGTTCGATACAGTTACCGTAGACATTGAAAACGGAAAGTACGAATTCAGGGCCAACGGCTCGAGAATGACCTTCGACGGCTGGCGCAAAGTGTACAAGAGCCAGGCGAATGATAATGAGGTCACAATACCTAAGATCAGTGAGGGAGACCTGCTTGAACTCGTCAAGCTCATCACTGAGCAGAAGTTCACCCAGCCTCCTGCAAGATACACCGAGGCAAGCCTTGTCAAGGAGATGGAAGAGAAGAACATCGGAAGGCCGAGTACTTACGCTTCGATTATCTCGGTGCTGATCACACGCCGCTACGTCAAGAGGCTCAAGAAGAGCCTCCAGCCAACCAAGCTTGGGTTTGACGTCATCGGCATACTTCAGGAATACTTCTCGGATATCGTGGATGTCGAATTCACAGGAGAGATGGAAGACAAGCTCGACAGCATAGAGCTCGGCGACGCTGACTGGAAGAGCATCATCGCAGACTTCTACAAGGGATTCAGCGAAGAACTCAAGAGAGCAGACGCCGAAGTCGAGAGAGTCGAGAAGGAAGTCGTCCTCTCCGATGAGGTGTGCGAGCTCTGCGGCAGGCCGATGGCCATCAAAGAGGGAAGGTTCGGAAGCTTCCTCGCATGCACGGGATATCCTGAGTGCAAGAACACCAAGCCGATCATCAGGACAACCGGTGTCAAGTGCCCTAAGTGCGGAAAAGACATCGTTGAGAAGAGAGGCAGGAAGTCGGGCAAAGTCTTCTACGGCTGCAGCGGCTATCCTGAATGCGACGTCTCTTACTGGGACAAGCCTGTAGGCAGGATGTGCCCTGACTGCGGCTCGATGCTGGTCGAGAGCAAGGGAAGAAGCGCCGGCGTAAAGTGCTCCAACCCTGAGTGCAAATACAGAGAGAAAGGACAGAAAGAATGATAGAATTTCATGCAACTACTATCTGCTGCGTCAGAAGGCCGGGCGGTGACATCGCAATCGGCGGCGACGGTCAGGTCACAATGGGCCAGTCGACCATCATGAAAAACGGCGCCAAGAAGGTCAAGAAGATCTATAAAGACAAAGTCCTTACGGGATTTGCCGGCTCGGTCGCAGATGCCTTCAATCTGACAGAAAAATTCGAAAACAAGCTGGGAGAGCACTCCGGCAACCTCAAGAGAGCAGCAGTAGACCTCGCGCAGTACTGGAGAACAGACAAGGCAATGAGGAACCTCGAAGCCCTCATGATAGTCGCAGACGCTGAGGATCTGCTTGTAATATCCGGCAACGGAGAAGTAATAGTACCGGACAAGGACGTAGTAGCCATCGGATCAGGCGGCAACTACGCATATTCGGCTGCTGTCGCTTTGTACGAAAACACCGACCTCGATGCAGAGTCGATCGTAAGAAAGTCGCTCGAGATCGCATCGAACATCTGCGTTTTCACCAACAACAACATCTCAGTTGAAAAGCTCGGGGGGGCAGAATAATGGCAGACAACATCAAGAACATGACTCCTAAGCAGATCGTTGCGGAGCTTGATAAATACATCATCGGCCAGGACGAGGCCAAGAAGTACGTAGCCATCGCACTTCGCAACCGCTACAGACGAAGCCTTTTGTCCGAGGAGATGAGAGAAGAGATCTCTCCTAAGAACATCCTCATGATGGGACCTACCGGTGTAGGTAAGACCGAGATAGCAAGAAGGCTGGCAAAGCTCATGGATGCTCCTTTCGTCAAGGTGGAGGCGACCAAGTTCACAGAGGTCGGCTATGTTGGCCGTGATGTCGATTCCATGATAAGAGACCTCGTCGAAGCCAGCATGAGACTCAGCAAGCAGAAGAGGATGGATGAGAATTCCGAGATGGCTGAGAAGATAGCAGAGGACATCATCGTCAAGGCTATCATCCCGGGCGGACCTGAGGAAAAACAGGGAAGCGGCGTGCAGCTCGGAAACATCTTCGGAAACCTCGGCTACAAGACCCAGAGACAGGAATACGAAGAAAAGCAGAAGGCTCAGTACGAGCAGAGCCAGGAGTATTCAGACATCCAGATGGCAAGAGAGCAGGTAAGAGCGCAGCTCAAGAGCGGAGCGCTCGAAGAGCAGATCATCGAGATCGAAGTCGACGACATGCCTAAGACCAACCAGCTCGACATGCAGAACGAAGGCATGATAGCCATCGGCAACATCTTCGACAGCATGATGCCTAAGAAGACCAAGCGCAAGAAGTGCAAGGTCAAGGACGCAAGACGCATCCTCAAAGAGCAGGAAGCCCAGAAGCTGATCGACATGGATCAGGTAACTGACGAGGCACTCCAGAATGCTGAGCAGAACGGCATCATCTTCATTGATGAGATAGACAAGATCGCAAGCGGCAGCTCGATGAGATCAGGTGCTGACGTATCAAGAGAGGGCGTCCAGAGAGATATTCTCCCGATAGTCGAGGGAAGCGTTGTAAACACGAAATACGGCCCTGTGAAGACCGACCACATGCTCTTCATAGGAGCAGGCGCTTTTCACGTGTCCAAGCCGTCAGACCTCATTCCTGAGCTTCAGGGACGTTTCCCGATCAACGTCGAACTCAAGAACCTCGATAAGGAAGACTTCAAGAAGATCCTGACCGTTCCGGAGAACGCTGTTACCAAGCAGCAGAAAGCCCTGCTTGAGACAGAAGGCGTGCACGTCGAGTTCACAGAAGACGGAATCGACGAGATCGCACACCTTGCATACCTCATGAACGAAGAGACCGAAAACATCGGAGCAAGAAGACTTCACACCATCCTTGAGATACTCCTCGAGGACATCAGCTATAACCTGCCAGACCCTGAACTGACAGAAGTCGTGGTCGACAGAGCGATGGTGCAGGAGAAGCTGCATGAGAAGATCAAGGAAGTAGATGTAGACAGGTATATTCTGTAATTGATCACATGTTACTGTATAAATCAATTTGCGAATATGGCGAAGCTGAATACGTTATAGAGAAGTCCAGGTTCATAGCTCACGCTATGCCTGTGACTTCTTTGGATGAGGCTAAGGACTATGTCGCTTCCGTAAAAGAGGAGTACAGGGATGCCACTCACAATGTTCCTGCGATCATCTGCGGTCCCAAGCAGGAGATACAGTGGGCAAGTGATGACGGGGAGCCTTCGGGCACCTCGGGTCTTCCGATGCTCAAGCTCATAGCCGGCGAAGGACTCACCAATCTCGCTGTAGTGGTAACAAGATACTTCGGCGGCATAAAACTCGGCACAGGGGGCCTTGCAAGGGCATATACGGCAGCCTGCAAACTCGGTCTTGATGCAGCCGGCATCTGCGACGTCATGGAGAGCACTCTCATACGATATGAGTTCGACTATTCATATCTCAGCAAACTGCAGAACCTCGCCTCAGGCGGAAATTTTGAGCTTACAGACCCAGAATACTCTGATGTGGTCAGAGCAGGGCTGAGATGCCTTTCAGAGGACGAGGGGGAGATTAAGGGTATCATGACCAATCTCACAAGCGGCCAGGCGAAGATCCTGTCAGAAGAGAAGGGGATAATCAGGGTAAGAATCTGATTATATTCCAGGCGTTCATAGGCCAAACATTATGATGCAAGGTATTAGTCCTCAAGGAAAAGGGAAGAATACTATTCTAGAGCTACCACATAATATAGTAATCCCCAATATGGATTGATTATTTTACAGAACTTGATATTATATACATACAAGAGTAGCTCAACCCACTGCTGGAATTGGCGGAGGGCCCAGAGCTCATTCTTTTTGTAAATTGGCACAAATATTATCCCTAAAAATTAGTTCAAATTTTGATTGACACGCTAGTAGTGCTGTGCTAATATAATGGGGCGTCAAAAAAGAGACGGACGCATAGCTCAGCTGGGAGAGCACCTGCCTTACAAGCAGGGGGTCATAGGTTCGAGCCCTATTGCGTCCACCACATGATGGCCGGGTAGTTCAGCTGGTTAGAATGCCAGCCTGTCACGCTGGAGGTCGACGGTTCGAGCCCGTTCCCGGTCGCCATTTGCTGATGTGGCTCAACGGTAGAGCAGCTGATTTGTAATCAGCAGGTTGGGGGTTCGATTCCCTCCATCAGCTCCAAGGTATTCGGAAAGATGCAAGTTATTTTAAAAAAGTACTTGCATCTTCCGAACGAAAATTCCATAATATGAGTTGTCAGTTTTGCCGGTTCCCAACTCCGGTGAGATATACAATATCGAGGGATTCCCGAGTGGCCAAAGGGGGCGGACTGTAAATCCGTTAGCTCAGCTTTCGATGGTTCGAATCCATCTCCCTCGACCAATATGTGCGGAAGTGGCTCAGGGGTAGAGCATCGCCTTGCCAAGGCGAGGGTCGCGAGTTCGAATCTCGTCTTCCGCTCCACTTATGCGGATGTAGTTCAATGGTAGAACTTCAGCCTTCCAAGCTGATAGCGTGAGTTCGATTCTCATCATCCGCTCCATTTTTTTAAAACACATAGTTGGGCATCGTGGGTCCATAGCTCAGTTGGATAGAGCAACGGCCTTCTAAGCCGTGTGTCCGGGGTTCGAATCCCTGTGGGCTCACCATTTTTTTTACTACGGTTTGACGACTATCCTGTTAATGGGGTATAGCCAAGCGGTAAGGCAACAGACTTTGACTCTGTCATTCGTAGGTTCGAGTCCTGCTACCCCAGCCAGTTGTGACCCATTAGCTCAGGCGGTAGAGCACTTGACTTTTAATCAAGGTGTCCGGAGTTCGAGTCTCCGATGGGTCACCAATTCACTTACCTGGCTGACGGTGTGGAGAGGTGTCCGAGTGGTTTAAGGAGCTGGTCTTGAAAACCAGTGATCCCGCAAGGGACCGTGGGTTCGAATCCCACCCTCTCCGCCAAGATCATTTGGTGAAACGTTTACACAGCTATGGAGAAGTACTCAAGTGGCTGAAGAGGACGGTTTGCTAAACCGTTAGTGTTCGATAAGGGCAGCATGGGTTCGAATCCCATCTTCTCCGCCATCATTATAGGGGTATAGCTCAGTTGGTAGAGCAGCGGTCTCCAAAACCGCGTGCCGTGGGTTCAAGTCCTACTGCCCCTGCCAATTTACTAGAGATAAGTTAATACTTCGGGGTGTAGCGCAGTTTGGTAGCGCAACTGGTTTGGGACCAGTGGGCCGCGGGTTCAAATCCTGCCACCCCGACCATTTTTTCTCAAACTTGTGGGCCATTAGCTCAGAGGTTAGAGCAACCGGCTCATAACCGGTCGGTCCTTGGTTCGACCCCAAGATGGCCCACCATCATATATGCCCAGATAGCTCAGTTGGTAGAGCAGGAGACTGAAAATCTCCGTGTCCTTGGTTCAATTCCGAGTCTGGGCACCACCTAAGATCCTGATAGAAGTTAGGATCTTTTTTCATGTCTTATGAATTCACTCCCGGTTAACGAAAGATCAAGGCCTACAGGCTGCGAGGGAGTGAGCCTGTCAGAGATATCCCGCTTACAATTCACTCCCACCTAACGAAGAATCAACGTTTCTAGGCTGCATGGGAGTGAGTCTGCCAGAGATATCCCGCTCACAAATCACTCCCGGTTAACGAAGAATCAACGTTTCCAGGCTGCATGGGAGTGAGTCTGCCAGAGATATCCCGCTCATAATTCACTCCCGCCTAACGAAGAATCAAGGCTTTCAAGCTTCATGGGAGTGAATCTACAAGAGATATTCCGTTCACAATTCACTCCCACTTAACGAAGAATCAAGGCTTCCAGACTGCATGGGAGTGAGACTTATTCTCGAAAATGTAAAGCTAACTTTAAATCCTGTTAAGGTATCCCTTAATACATGTAAAGTTTCGTTGACGTTAAATATTCCCAAGCCTAAAATGTCGATAACACTTGATCCCGGGGCAGGCTATGCACCCCGAGGCTGTGCCTCATATGCAGCTCTCCGGAATCACTCAGAAGACTGCCTGCGCTTCAGGTAAGGGTGCAGCCCTGAAAGGGACTACGCCTGACGGCAGGTTTTCAGTCAAGTTAAATGGGAAATGGGTTGGTAATATGGAAAACAAACTCGCACAGATCCGAAGAGAGAAGAAGATCGGGCAGGGCTACTTAGTAGATATGCTCGGCGTCAGCAGGCAGACGATCAGTTCCATTGAGAACGGACGCTGCACACCTTCTCTGGAACTCGCTCTAGACCTGGCAGACCTTCTGGGACTGCCGCTGGAAGAACTATTCATCCACGAAAACAGATTCCTGCAGCAGAGCTGATATAGCGCAAGGGCTGACAGGGATTCCCGGAAAAACACAAAGCGAAACGGGATCCTGAAAGGGAAGCTGTAAAGTAAACCCGGTGGCTGGGCTGCTGAAGCCATAAGGCTCGGTTTCAGCAACTCAGTTGCTGCAGGCACCATGGATGAAACCTGCACCTGATGCAGGTTCGGAGAACAGAAAGAAAACTGCAGTGGAATGCAGACTTGCAAGAGGTAAACGAAATGAAAAATAAGACTTTTTCCTACGATATCAAAAATACGGCTCTGCACGCAGCGATTGCTGCTGTTCTGCTTGCCGGCCTGATGCTGATCCTGACAATGCACGTAAGTGCTGACACAGGCGCATATGGTACGGGCAAAGTGGATGCAGAAAACGGAGCATACCTCAGAAAGTCTGCTACCACTTTCTCCGGAAAGGTTGATGTGCTGGAGTACAACACCGACGTCACCATTTATAAGGAAGTGTTCAAAAGCAGAACAAGCACAGACGCTGACCATGTATGGCTCTACGTCAAGGCTGGGGACAAGAGCGGATATATCCGTTCAGACCTTGTAAGAGATGTCAAGTACAACAGCGTTCAGGGCTACATCAAGAACAGAGCTAACTACAGAACAGGCGCAGGAATCATGATGGACAAGATCGGCCAGTTCAAGAAGAACACCGGAATCACCATCTGCCTGGAAGCTGCACCTGTAAAGGGAACAGAGGGCAGCAATGAACTCTGGTACAAGATCAGTAAAGACGGCAAGTATTACTACTTATGCTCACGCAATGCAAAGATAGGCGCAGTACCTGCCAAGGCAGCCAAGGCAGCACCTGCAGCTGAAAAGAAGGCAGAGGCAGCCAAGGCAGCTCCTGCAGCTCAGACACCGGCACCTGCTCCTGCAGCACCGGCACAGACTCAGCCTGCTGCAGAAGAGACAGTCACAGATGCAGTTCCTGCGGTAAGCGCAGAGAGCGCAGCAGCATTCGCACAGGTCAAGAGCGCACTTGCAGCAGCCAAAGCAGTAAAGGGCACTGTAACACCTGACACCATCACAGTACTGAAGTCTGCAAGCATCAGCGGCGAGGTGATGGTAGAACTCAACCAGAATGCAGTTGTTACAGTCAAGGAAGCAAAGACAACACAGGAAAAGGATGAAGACGGCGAGACAGTCGCAATGAACTGGTATCTTGTCGAATTCGATAAATCACAGGTTATAGTCATCGGCGATCCGGAGGCAGAAACACAGACCTCAAGACCTGCATACATGGCAGAGAACCAGGATTCAGATAAAGAGCTTGAGGCACTCAACACCAAGGCTGAACAGGACCTTCTGGCAGGCGAGGAAGATCCGGACGACGGACTTGAGGACGGAGATGAAGGTTCTTATACAGGAACCGCTGCAGACGGCCTTGCAGATGCCAACGGCATCGTAAGAGGATATGTTACTGCAGAAGATATTGCAGCGATTATAGGGTAGAAAAATGAAAAAGACCGCTATATTAAAACAGAAGAAAACAGTACTGCACCTGGCTATAGTGCTGGTACTTCTCACAGCTGGACTGCTGCTGATCTCAGCGCAGTCTTTTGCTGCGTCAAGCCCTCAGGCTACAGGACAGGTAAATGCGCGTGCAGGTGCTTATCTGAGAAAGTCCACGAGCACCTCGTCCAAGAAGGTGGCTATTCTTAACGATAACACCAGCGTTGTCATCTACAGAGAAGTGTTCAAGAGCAAGAAGAGCACATCCGCCAAGAAGATCTGGTACTATGTAAATGCCAACGGGATCAAGGGCTATATCCGTTCTGATCTTGTCGACAATGTCCGGTATACACTGCTTTCGGGTACGATCAAGAAGAAGAACACAGTCAGGTATGGAGCAGGAACCAAGATGGCCAAGGCGGGCACTCTCAAGAAGGGTGCCAAGGTAACTGTCTACCTCGATGCTAGGCCTGTTAAGAAGACCAAGGGCAAAAGCAAAGTGTGGTACAGAATACTATATAAAGGAAAGTACTGCTACGTATGCTCAGCTTATGTCAAGATCACCGGCAGTGCAGGCCAGACCCCGGCACCATCAGCATCGAAACCTGCACCGGCTCCGGCCGCACAGCCTACACAGACTCAGGTCCAGCAGGTTGTCAGCACAGTGACCAACTCCTTCGCTAAGATGACGGATTCAGCCTTCGAGTCTTATCTCAGCAAGCAGGGATTCCCGGAGGCATACAAGAAGAACCTCAGGACTCTCCACAAGGCGCATCCTAACTGGGTATTCTCGGCATACAATACCGGACTCAAGTGGAACGATGTCCTGAACAGGCAGACCAAAGCAGGAGTGTCGCTCGTGCATAAGAGCTACCCGAAATCCTACAGGTCATCCAGCAAGCAGGCGGAGCCGGGCTGGTACAATGCCTCATCCAAAGTAGTCGCATACTACATGGACCCTAGGAACTTCCTGAATGAAGACAGGATATACATGTTCGAGGATCTAAATTACAAGAAGGACTACCAGACGACTGCTGTTGTCAACAAGATCATAAGCGGCACCAAGCTGGCAAGCTATGGATTCAATGCGAACATATTCATGAACGCAGGCTCCGCTTACAACGTAAGCCCTGTATTCCTCGCAGCAAGAGTAAGGCAGGAGACAGGGGGCGACAGCATTTCTGTAAACGGAACCAAGTCAGGCGGCACAGTCGTCTACAATCCGTTCAACATCGGAGCGACAGGAAAAGACCCTGCAACCAACGGACTCAAATACGCCAAGAAGCAGGGCTGGACCACACCGGCCAAAGCAGTCAACGGCGGCACACAGTTCATAGCCAGCGGATACATCAGCAAGAAGCAGAACTCCATCTACTTCCAGAGATTCAATGTATGCAATGGATTAAGCAAAGCGGGGACACATCAGTACATGACCAACATCATGGCTCCGTACAGCGAGGCATATATAACCAAGACATCATATGCCAAGTACGGTATCACCAATGAGGCGATCACGTTCCTGATCCCGCTGTATAACAGCATGCCGGGCAGCACCAAACTGCCGTAATCATGATGCCATAATGACGGCATATATTATCAGAATATGAGCGAATCAAACCGGTCGAAAGGCCGGTTTTTTGGTTATCAGTCAGTTAGCAAAACATTACGAAAACACGTTTTCGCACTTTTCGCAACTTTTCGCTGAAAATGTAAAATTGTGTATATATTTCGTCTCAAAACACAATATATAGTGGCAATTCCAAGAATATCCGTCCGAATTTCGAATCCGATTTCGTAAATGTTTTAAAAAAGTACAAAAAAAGTTGTGAATGTATGTATATTTGAACAAATTATGTTTGACCCTTTCCAATGATTACTTTAAAATAGACTTATCGTAGGAAAAGTCTATTTTTCGCATATTTGCGCTATTTTGTTCAGAGCCTTATGCGGACATTTATCCGCAGTTTAAAGCGCAGACGGGGGTGACTTGTTCCTCTTTTTTGCTGTTGTCTAAAGGAAAATACGTAAAAAATGAAACTGAATTTCGGTAAGAAAAATGATGTAGAAACAGCTGCTCAGGCAGGCCTCGAAGGTGCACATGCAGCTTCAGAAAATGCAGCAGAATTTGCGGCTGAAGTAAAGGGCGCTGCAGCAGCTAATAAGGAAGAAGAACTTGATCTGACCAAGCTCAAGAAGAAAGACCTTCTTGAGATCATGCTGAGGCAGGGTGAAGAGATCGATGCTCTGAGAGCTCAGGTTGAAGACCTTCAGGCCAGACTCGACAATAAAGAATTCGAACTCAGCAAGGTAGGCTCTATAGCTGAGGCATCGCTCGCAGTCACAGAGATATTCAAGGAAGCCGACAAGGCCGCCATGATATACCTTACCAACCTTAAGCGTATGGCTGAGGAGGGCATGAAGAATGAGTGAGCAGGATCTTCAGATGACTCCTGACATCATCGAGGCTCCGGAAGTCCCGGCGGTGCCGCTGCCGGACACCGAGACCATCAGGGCAGCATATGAGAAAGTCTCGTATGCCGACAAGCTCAGGAAGTCCATCATCAGCACGACCAACATCCTTATAGTAGTAGCTGCCGTAGCGATACTCGTGGCTATGCTCTTCCTGCCTGTACTCAGGATATACGGCAACTCGATGAACTCGACCCTCAACTCAGGCGAGCTCGTGGTATCCGTCAAGGGATCAAGCTTCAGGACAGGCGACATCATCGCTTTCTACTATAACAACAACATCCTGGTAAAGCGTGTAATGGCTAATCCTGGCGACTGGGTGGACATGGACCTCGACGGCAACGTCTACGTCAACCAGCAGCTGGTCGAAGAGCCTTACCTGACGGAGAAGGCCTTCGGCGAGCCGGACATCGACTTCCCGTACCAGGTGCCGGATGACAGAGTGTTCGTCCTCGGTGACAACAGAGATGTCTCGATAGACTCGAGATACAAGTCGGTAGGATGCGTTTCATCAGAACAGATAGTTGGCAAAATAGTCTTCCGCGTCTGGCCGCTCAATCGCATCGGACCGATACATTAACTACATTATGATTATTGCTTTGCAGACTCCGAGGGGAGGTTAGCAAAGTTGTAATAGCTGCCTGTCGGGGGAAAGGCAGCGCAAACCGCGCAAGCGGACCTAAAGGTGCCCTCCGGGGCAAAACTATGGCCGGGAGGCCATGAATAAAGTGGACCGAGGGGTCATAGTAAAATATGCCTAAGAGGGCAAGAAAGGAAGGTAAAAATGAAGAAAACAAAACGTATTTTTGCGATCTTCATGACATTGACACTCGCAATGTCAATGCTGATCGCAAGCAGCGCAGTGTCATTCGCAGCTGAAGGTGATGGCTATACTGTTACTATTACTGGGAATCCTCAGGATAAAGGAACACATAGCTACGAAGCTTACCAGATATTCAAAGGCAATCTAAATGAAACTACTGGTGCTTTAGGCAATTTACAGTGGGGCTCTGGTATATCTGAAGCAGGCAAAACGGCTCTTGGTGATGCAAAAACATACGCAGAGTCTATGACAGAAGAAAATGCTGCAGAAAAAGCTGCTGAGCTCGCACAGTATCTTACTTCTCCTGAAAAGACCGGTACAACTTCAATCACAGGCCTTGAGGGGGGATATTATCTGATTCAGGATGCAACTTCTTCACCAACTGGTGATAGTGCTGCCAAGACAAAGTTCATCCTCAAGGTAATAAAAGATGAAACTGTAAATGTAAAATCATCAGTTCCGACTGTTGAAAAGAAAGTACAGGATATTAATGATTCGGATACAACTCCGACTCTTTCATCTTTACAGGATTCTGCAGACTATGATATTGGAGATAAGATTCCTTATACTGTAACAGCAACTATAGGAACCGGTATTGATTATTTCGAATCCTACAGCATGCAGTTTGCAGATAAAATGAGCAAGGGACTTTCTTTAATAGAGGACACCACCGGCGCTGATGCATGGTCAATTAAACTGATCAGAACTACCACGTCCGGAGAAGGGGATGAAGCTACCACTACTGACACTGAAGTTGCAGATTTAACCTCTCTCTTCACAATAACATCAGCTGCTTCAACCTCTGATAAAACATGGACCTGGACAGCTACTAATATCATGAAGAATGGTGATACAGCTATCGATGTTCAGGCTGGTGATAAAGTAGTACTTACCTATAAGTGCATTTTAAATAAAGATGCTGTTATAGGTTCGGCAGGAAACCCGAATGAAGTTCAACTTAAGTTCGACAATAATCCGAATAAATCGGGCGAAGGTAAACCTGCTGGTACTACTCCATGGGATAAAAACATAGTGTTTACTTACAAAACTGTGTTTAACAAAGTTGAGAATGTAGAAGAAACACTTACAGCTGAGCAGTATGCGGCTCTATCTGAGGCTGAGAAGGCAAAATGTACTGAAGTAACTGCTGACGACGGTACTAAAACTTATAAGAGAATGGTTGAACAGCCACTTGTAGGTGCTGACTTTAAACTTGAAAAGAAAGTGAATGGTGAATGGACCGATGTAACTACTTTAGGATCGGGTCAGAATAAGCCTTCGAAGACAGGCGATGCTTCTGGTTCAACTTTCGAGTTTAAAGGACTCGATGATGGTGACTATAGACTTACAGAGACAACGACTCCTCCTGGATATAA
Organism: Anaerovoracaceae bacterium; assembly: GCA_040308005.1. GTDB lineage: Bacteria > Bacillota > Clostridia > Peptostreptococcales > Anaerovoracaceae > Crickella. Next base: position 26,978 of record JAWRIG010000024.1, read on the forward strand.
TACTATTGATCCTATCGTATTCACAATAACTGCAACTCATGATATCGAAAGTGCTAATCCTGCGCTTACAGCTTTATCAGGAACAGATGGCAAAGAATTTGTTATGACTTCTAATCTGCAGGCTGGATCACTTACAGCTGCTATTGTGAACGAAGAAGGCGCTGTTCTTCCGGCTACCGGTGGTATCGGTACTATCATCTTCTACGTACTCGGTACTCTGCTCGTAGTTGGATGCGGCGTTGTTCTGATCTCGAAGAAGAGAATGGAGAACAAGTAGCCAGTTTACTGACTCACACACAATGTATTGAGACTATATTTAACCGGCGCGGGGTCTTACCCGTTAAGGCCCCGCTAGCCGGACAACGTGCACCAGGCTGATGCACGCAGCAAGGGATTATCCCCTCACAATACTTTATCCCTTGACAGGAATCTGCCCAGCAGGTGTTACGGGCCTGCGGCAACGGATCATGTTGCAAGCGATATGATCTGCTTCCGGAAGCCCGTAGCGGATAGGTACAGGTGATTAATAAATGAAGGATTGGATAAAACGGAATCTGCTGACAGTGATAATGGCGGTCGGAATGTTCGTCGGGGTCGTACTTCTCCTGTATCCATCGGTGTCTAACTACTGGAACTCATTTCACCAGACAAGGGCTATCGCGGGATACACAGAAGCTGTAAGCAAAATGAGTAAAGAAGACTACTCAGCTATACTCGATTCTGCCCATGAGTACAATGAGCGTCTTGCCGAGACAGGGATGCGGTGGCACATGGACGATGTGCAAAGGGAGGAGTATAATAAGCAGCTTAGTATTAGCGACTCCCAGATAATGGCTTACGTGAGCATGCCGAAGTTCCACATCAAGTGCCCTATATACCATGGCACCGATGAAGCCATTCTGCAGGTAGCGGTCGGACATCTCGAAGCATCATCGCTTCCGGTCGGAGGAGAGAGCACACATACACTCATCTCCGGACACCGCGGACTTCCGTCAGCAAGGCTGTTCACAGATATAGCCAAAATGAAAGAGGGCGACACGTGGACGATCACGGTGCTTAACGAGACTTTGACATATGAATGCGATCAGATAAGAGTAGTCCTGCCTGACGACCTGTCGGATTTGCAGATAGAAGAAGGCAAAGACCTCTGTACACTGATCACATGTACACCATACGGTATCAACACACACAGGCTGCTGGTAAGAGGACACAGGATACCTAATGTAGACGGTATCGCAGACCTCACGGCAGACGGCATCCAGATAGAGCCGGTGTTCATAGCACCGTTCCTGGCAGTGCCGATACTGATACTGTTGATCATAATGATGCTGATCACCTCCAGACGTGTAAAACGGATGGGGTCAGAAGAATATAAATCTATATACCTCGAGAAGAAGGGGCTGAAGAAATGAAGACTAAGAGACTAACAAAAGGCAAAGCAATACTCGCATTCGTGCTGATGCTTATTCTTGCTTCCGGTTTTTACTTGCTGGGAGAGAAAGCATACGCTGATGAAGGCGGAACTGTAACAGTCAAAGTTGGTAATGTGGTTGGCGACAATGTTGGCTCTTTACCAGCAGGCACTACTTTTACATATAAAGTGTACAAAGTAGGTGATTATGACCGAAGCACAGACGGTACAGTTGTATATAAACTGGATCCTGATCTTGGTGAAGCTTCGGGTGTAGCTCAGTTTGTGTCCCAGCCGTCAAGCTTTGATCCAGAGCAGGATGATTGGGCAAAGACATGGGTTGCACAAGCGAATACATTAGCTACATATATCAATTCTCTTGATGACAAGCCAGACGTTGTAGGTAATCCATACACAGTCACTCTTACTAAGGAAGGAACTGAAGAAGGTGCTGCAAGTTTTGATGTAAATCTTCCAACTAACGGCCTTTATCTTCTCTTTGGTGAACCTGTTCAGGTGGGAGATTATCTGTGGACGCCGCAGCCTGTATTTCTCAGCGCTCTGAATGGGTCTGAAAGGAATTTCGACTACAGCAATTCAGTTGCCAAGAAGATGATATCAAGAAAAGTTGTATTTAATCACAACGTCGCAAAGAACTGGATTGGAGATGAAGATATCTCTGACTATGTTCGTCCGAGTAAAATCGCTGTCAAAATCATGTACGGAACAACCTTGGTAGATACTGTGATTCTTGAGCGCGACAAGGGATATACATTCTCATGGAAGCATAAAAAACTTGAGGAACATGCGACACAGATTACATACTATCCTGAAGGAGATACTACGGGAAGAGTAATACCTGTTAAATCTACTGACGCAGGATGGTCCGTAGTTGAACTTAGAGAAGCAGATGCTGCAGGTACTGAAGCAGAAGCTGAAGCCCCACTTCTTCGTTACTATACAACTGAATATGAGCCACTTTCTGTAGACGATGCTACAGAATCCTTAACAATTAAGAACACTTTCACATGTAAGTATCTGAAGTTACGGAAATCCATTGATGGGTTCGACGGTAACGGTCAGAACATGACATTCTCCTTCAAGGTTGAAGGCCTGAATTCTTCCGGAACTGTCATATATACCAATCACGTAGGTGTCTCCTTCACACAGGAGGATGGTTTGACCAAAGAGGTTGTCCTGAACTACATACCGGGAGCTGTAGAGTCGATAAGAGTCTCAGAGGAATATTCAGGTAATTATAATCCTGTAGGTGATATCGAGATCTCAGAACTGTATGAAGAAAAAGATTCACCTAAAGCCGCAGACAATGCTGATGCTGCAGGAACTGATGATGAAACAGCGACAGCAGAAACTACTGAGAAGAAGGTCGTAGGCTGGGAAGCTGAAGCAAACAACGAACATGGCAATCACGGCCCTAAGGGTGGAATCGTCAACAGATATAACCACGGAGAGGACCCTGTAAAGGATCCTGGCAGTGACCCGGATGCACCGGCTCCTGTAGTACCAGACTCGCCTAGATAAGAAAAGGAGGATGATGCGATATGAAAAAGAATAAGTTACTGATCATGGCGCTCAGCCTCACACTGTGTCTGACAGTGAGCATCGGACTTGCCGTAGCTTACTTCACAGACTACGAAGATGCTAAGGGCGGAGCGGTCCTTCACCTCTCGGGAAGAACCGAGATTGAGGAAGATTTCGCTGGCAACGATAAGCTTGTCACGATAAAAAATGTCAGCGAGGATGATGTTGACATGGTAGTCAGGGTGCTCGCATATGGAGAGAATCTCCAGTACAGCACAAAGACAGAAGGCGACTGGATCAAAGATTCTAAAGAGGACAACATCTGGTACTTCCATAAGGTACTTAAGAAGGGTGATTCCACCAGTGTACTGAGAGTTCATGTTGAAGGCCGTGTAGATCCTGAAGACCCAATCGACTTCGAGGTCACTGTTGTACATGAGTCTGAGAGAGTCACATATACTCAGGACTCAGCAGGCAACAATATAGTAAAGATTCCTGATGGATGGAATGTATCCTCCATCAGTGCAGAGTAGGAGGTGCGGAAATGAAAAAGACTAAACTTTCAAAACGCACTATGGCTCTGCTGGTCGCAGCAGGACTCCTGTTCACAGGCGGCGCAGTCACCGGCACAAGAGCAGCTCTGAACATCCAGAGTGAATACTACCGCGCACACTTCTATCTGAATCACCTGCAGGTGCACCTGATCGAGAATGGCGAGGATGTCTGCGACAGAGCAGGCCATGCCAATGACCTGAACGGCGACGCCAAGACAACAGGTGAGCTCGCAACCGATCTCAAGTATGAGCACAAGGTAGATGGCGATGAAGTCCTCGGATCAGTCGAGCCGGGCAAAACATACAGAGAAGAGATCGCAGCACAGAACGGCAGCGACATCGACGAGTTCGTAAGACTCACCGTACGCAAGTACTGGATGGAGCCTGCTGAAGACGGCAGCATGGTCAAGTCATCAACACTCAGCCCTGACCGAATCCAGCTGATGTACGGCGGCAAGGTCGGATGCAACACTGGAGCATGGGCAGAGAACTCAGCTGAAAAGACCGCAGAGAGCAGCACTTATTACTATAAGTCAGACCTCAGCAGCGGAGAGACATCAGCATTGCTCTTCGACAAGATCAAGATCGACGCAGACCTTGCAGACCTCGGACAGATGACAACTACCGAGACGCAGGAAGGAAACAAGAAGGTCTACACATACACATACCAGTATGACGGAGCTACCTTCTACATCGAGGCTGACGTACAGGCTATCCAGACCCACAATGTCAATGAGGCCATCAAGAGCCAGTGGGGCGTCAGCAACGTAACAGCTAATTACAGTGATCCACAGAACAACGGACAGGGCAGCGGAACGCTGTCAGTCAACTAGGAGGTGCCGGAATGATCAAGAGAATGATTAAGATCCTGCCGGTCCTCGCACTGGCACTGATGATGGTCATGAGCATGTCCTCAGCGGTACTCGCTGAGAGCACAAGCTATGACGGCATATGCACATTCACAGGCAGCAAGATGGTATCGAGTTTCGACTCAGCCCAGCTTGCAAGCGCAGTCTCAGGACTGCAGCCTGGTGATGATGTCACATTCACAGTAGAGTACAAGAACAGATACGACGGCGCTACAGACTGGTACATGGAGAACAGCATCGTACAGACGCTGGAGAAAGCCAACGCCAAGAAGAGAGTAAGCGGCACCGGCCAGGCAGAGAACGGCGGTTACACATACGAGCTGACACTTCACAAGTCTGACGGTACGACAAGCGTGCTCTTCAGCAATGCCACAGTCGGCGGCGAAGCTGTAGTAAATAACAGAGAAGGTCTCGAGCCTGCAACCAACGCACTCGAAGACTGGTTCTACATTGACACACTGAAGAAGAACGGAGACTCCGGCACAGTAGTACTTCACGTAGCATTCGACGGAGAGACCGAAGTAAACGACTACATGGATACAGACGGTGAACTTAACGTAAGGTTCGCTGTAGAGCTGCCGCCGGAAGGAACCCCGCCTGAAGAGACCGAGGTAATCAAGAAGGTAGTCAAAACAGGAGACCAGAGCAGACTCCTCATGTGGGCGTCGATCGGCCTCGTAGCAGGCCTCCTGATGTTCGTGCTCGCATTCCTCAGCAGGAAGAAAGATGAGAAAGCAGACGGCAAAGGAGGTAGAGCGTGATGAAGACTTACAGAAGAATTCTTACGATCGTCCTCAGCCTGATGCTGACACTGAGCCTCAGCGGCATAGCAGCATTCGCAGCTGAGGGAGACAACCTGGACAACGCCGGCCTGACATACACAGTCACCATCTACTCAGGTGACTCGGGCACATTCAAGGACGGAAGCACAGTAAAGAAGATCACCGGCCTTTCATACGGAGATACAGTCAAGCTGAGCATCAACTCAGAGGACTATGCTCCGGTACTGAACAAAGACGCCGAGAAGTACTATGCACGCGGCTTCAAGATCGCAGGACACGATAACGACGAGATCAGCCGTCTGCAACTGGTTGACTACAACTACCAGGTAACAGGCGATGAGTCCTTCACAGTCGCATACGGCATGAAGGGCGGCATGGTCAAGTACACAGTCAACTATGTTGACGAGAACGGCAACACACTCCATCCGTCAGCAGAATACTACGGAATGGCAGGAGACTATCCGGTAGTTTCGTACCAGTATGTCGAGGGATTCGCACCTAATGCGTATAACCTCGGTAAGACACTTACAGCCAACGAGGCAGACAACGTATTCACCTTCACATATGCTCCGAGTACTCTGACTGCTGAAGAGCAGGCAGCAGCCGCAACACAGGTAGTTACAGTCGTAGCTGCCGGCGGTAACGCAGGAGCTGGTGCCGGAGCAGGAGCTGGTGCGGGTGCAGGCGGCGCCGGAGCTGCAGGAGCAGGCGGAGTCAACATTGGAGACAATGCTACACCGGCAGCAGGAGCACCTAACGTAGTCGACCTCGACAACGGAGATGTACCGCAGGCAGAACCTGATACCGACGAGAAGGAAGGCGAGCTTGCAGGACAGAAGACAAGAGGCATCATCATCGCAGGAGCATGCGCAGTGCTGCTCGCAGCAATAGCTGCTTTCGCACTCGCAAAGCGCAAGAGCGAAGAAGATGAAGACGAAGAAGACGAGGATGAAGACGAGGTCGAGAACAAGACCGAGACCGAGTCTGAACCAAAACACTAATTAACACTACACCGGGACGCAGGGACACGAGAAGTTAATGAAAACCAGCAGCAGTAAGAGAGTCATTAAATGGATCATCGCTTTGCTTATAGCAACTATGATCGGATATGGCGGATACAGCTACTGGCAGATAAGCAAATCGATGCGCCATGCTAATGAGGTCATCGAGGTCATGAAGACACTCGTACCGAACCTCGGAGTAGATACTGGGATATCGACAGGACAGGGCCGTGATCCGCTCGCGGCACTATCCATCGACCAGAAAGACATAGTGGGCTGTATAGAAGCACCTTCCATCGACCTGATGGCACCTGTAACGGCCTCAGGCTACGAGGAAGAGGGTTTTGCCACTATAGTCAGCGGATCGCCTGTTAAAGGAAATCTGCGCATCATAGGGGGGCGCAAAGACGTTTTCAGAAAGATAGCAAAGGCAAAGCCGGGCGATATCGTGGCTTTCACGGATATCGACGGTGTGAGGTACAACTATCAGGTCACGACCCAGTTCCACCTCAAGGACTGGGACGAGGCCGACCATGACCTCATGCTCTGCTATGAAACAGACGACGATACGCAGTTCGTACTGGGCTGCAAGAGTGAACGGTAAAGGGATAGGTTTCGAAATGAATACGCTTGACCAGATCGTAACAATGATCCGCGCCAAAGCGGAGATCCTCTATAAACAGAAGAATCATCTTCTTTTGCTATCATGTATTGTTGTGTTTATTACAACATATATGCTTATTTTTCCTGCGCGTACTCTTGATGCTACGGAAGCATCTGAACAGGGTGGCATCGATGTTCCAGTTAGTCTTGAGGCATTAGAGCCGGAGACAAACATCAATGAATCTGTTAATACAGAAAATAGTGATCAGTCATCAAGCGAGACACTTGATGAAATACATGAGGATTATAACTCCAAAGAAGATATCGGCCCATCTGACGAATCAAAAGTCTCAGATATCGTAGATGATGCAACTGAAACAATAGATGCTGATAAGCAATCAGAAACTGAGGATGTTCCATCCGAAGACAGTGGAGCTGTAGATGTAAAGAGTGCTGATTCAATTGATGACAGCAGTGCAGCAAGAGATAACGCAGTACATGAACTAACTTACAACAGCAGGAACTGTACTATCACAGTTTCATATAATGATGAAGCATGCATACCTGACGGAGCCAGCCTTAAAGTTTCGGAAATTCTTCCGAAGAATAAAGATTATCAGGAGTACTACAATCAGACCCTTGATGCGGCTGGGCTTGCTCAGGATACTGATAAATCAGCAGAACCTGAACTTATCCGAGTATTTGACATAGAAATATGGGCAAACGGAAACAAGATAGAACCAAAAGATGAAGTTACTGTCAGCATTAAGATGACTGATACTCCAGAAAATAAAGATGCAAAACCTACTGTTGTACATTTTGCTGAGGAGGGGTCGGAAGTTATACCTGTAACTGAGCCAAAAGATGAAGATGCCGACATCCAGTTTGCCACAAGTGGATTTTCGGTATATGCAGTAGTTTATTCAGTAGACTTTTCGTATGAAATCAACGGCGAGAAGTTTGAGTTCTCAATGGATGGGGCTGATTCTGTAAGTCTTAGAGAATTAATTGAAAAACTTCATGTTTATGAAGCCAGCGGTGTTGATGCTGAATCATCATTGAATATGTTCATGGAAGATATTGATTCAGTTACATTCAGTGATGAATCGCTTCTTGTACCGGTCAAAGTAGAAGAGGATTCTAAAGTAGGGAAAATCAAAACTGATTTGGGGCTCTTTCCGACTTATCCGCTTGGTCTCAGCCAGAAAGAAGTACTTGCTCTCAATGCTGTTGAATACATGGCAGGAGACTGGGTGCTTATAAGCATGAAAGCATTTGATACTGTGGAAACCCTTACTGTCGAAATGAAAACGGGGGAGAGTTTCTCAATAAATGTTACTGATGCTCAGGATGCTCAGATGGTTGGAGATGAAGTCTTAACGGTTACAAATCCGGCAGGAACGACTATAGATCTGTTTGACTACTGGATCATCGATCAGGAAACTGTTGGCAGAGATGCATGGGGAGATCTCAACCAGGGTTGGGGCGGACATGGTGACGAAGATGGACTTAACGGCACCGGTAATAATAAAGGAATAAATTCAAGTACATCAGATGCTGAACATGGTCATGCACTTAAGTTCTCTCCTGCCTGGGAAGGAACTGTGTTCAACGGTTCTAAGGATGGCTATTATGGCCCTTGGTCTAGCCTGAATTCAAATGGCAGAGATGGTCTGAACAGCTATACAGGCAGCGGCGATCCATTCCAGGGTATCGTACAGGGAACTCTGTCGAATGGATACCCTATATTGACCAATAATGACACTATCGGTTCTACAGGTGAATCACTTGCATACCTGTTCGACCCGGAGATAAACCATACGGGTAAAGCGAGTTATCCTGGCGCAGACAGGCTCCTGTACGTGGATAAAGATGGTTATTATACATACGACAGCCGTGATTATAAAGCCGATTATAAGAGTGACGGAACCTTTAGACTTACAGAACAGACTTCTGACGATGGAGAGATAAGGGGTTTCTGGCCGTTTGGAACCCAAAATTTCTGGGTCGGTATGCATGTCAACACACAGTTCTCGATTCCTGTTAACGGACAGGTTCTTAACCCTCGTGGTGAGTATAAAGACATGCAGTTCGAATTCTCAGGAGATGACGATACATGGCTTTACATTGACGGGATTCTAGTAGGAGACGGAGGTGGTATTCATAATCGTACTGAGATTGATATCAACTTCGCCGAGGGAAAAGCAACGGTAACCGGAGAGAAGGCCGGAGGTCATTCTGGGCATTTCGAAGTAGTTCAATACCTGGATGATTTATTCAAGGCTGCTGGAAAATATAACGATGATGATTGGGAAGATATAGGTGACGGAAGCGGCCATAAGCGTTTTAAAGCAGGAACTTATCATACATTTGATATGTTCTATCTTGAACGCGGAGGCGGTGAATCTAACTTATATATTCACTACAATCTGGTATCGACTGCAGACTTCACAGCTCATAAGTCCTACAAGGGATATGATGACGAAGATGTTCTACAGAGAAACGAGTTCAGATTCGAGCTTGTTGGACTTGATGGCAAGTATCGCTCTGTGTGGAGTGAAGAAGCAGGTGACTATGTTCTGGTCAAAGAGGACGATACTTCAAGGGCAGTAATGCCGCATGCATCCAGTTCAGGTGCAGGTACAACCGTATCTCCATACTACAATGATAATACATCGACGGGAATGAGTGATGGCTCGACGGTCCGTTCTCAGACGTATATAACCGGAAACGTAGAAGACGGCAATGTCAACTTCGGTACCGCAGAGATATCCGAACAGGATATGCATGACTGTGATGAGAAGAACCCACCTGTATACAGGTACATCGTTCGTGAGATCGTGCCGGATGATGCTGTAAACGGTGATGGTGTAACATGGGAAGATGCTACTGATGAACAGAAAGCTGCAGGCGGATTTGTCAAGGATTCAGTCATATATGATGGTACGATTTATTATATGACCGGCCGCATCACATCATGGACTGAGACCGATGCGAGCGGAAGAGAATTCACACGCTACGGATTAAGTAAAACATATTACACAGATGATACATACACTACTAAGAAAGCAGATATAACATTTATAGATTTCAGAAACGAATATACTCCAGATGTATCTGATTTTGACTTCAATAAAGTCAATGTGAATGAGGAACCAGTTGAAGGTGCGGTCTTCCAGCTGTTCAGGGATTCAGCATGCAAGATACCTGCTAAGAACAGTAACAATGAGAATATAACCGCAACTTCGGATGGACAGGGAAAAGTCTTTTTCACAAACGTAAGAACAGGCATCTATTTTATGAAAGAAGTATCCGCTCCTGATCCATATGAAGTCAATCCAACTGTTTATAGAGTAACCGTCTCAAAACAGGGATCGCATATGTCGGTTAATTCTGATCAAAACAATACACCTGTTACTGAAGTCGTAAACACAAAACCAGGAGACATCACGGTCACAAAAAAATGGCTCGATGCAAACGGAAATGAGTTCAGTGGCGCGGGATATCCTGCAACTATTCAGTTAAGAAGGTATAAAACTGTAAGAACAGGTCCGGAACCTGAGACACATAATGTAACATTGCACTTTCATTTCCCATATGCTCATTGGTTGCCTGATAAACAACATCAGACATTTGGTCCATATGTGATTACAGGTAACTCTGTAATAATCCACTGGACTGTAGGAGGTTGCCAATTCTTCTGGGAGGGAGATCCGGATACTGGAACATATTCTAGACAGATTACAGATTCCAGTGGCGATAATCTTGTGCAACTACCGTTAGATCAGGATTTGGATTTACATTTTTATGGAAATCAGAATTGGGCAGCTGCCAATCTGAATGAACCATCCGTTGATGGGGCTTTTGATGACAGTAAAGAACTGATAATTGATACAGATTTTCCTTCTTCTTCTGAAGAGGCTAAAGCTACTCAGACTCTTACTGCTGCAAGCCACATGCACGCATGGTCTATAGGGGCAGGAAGTGAATACGATTTCCCAGCATTTAATGATGTTGGTGACTATCTATATTATGTGGTCGAACTTAATGAAGACGGAGAACCAGTGGAGATAAATGAGGATACAGGCAGTGGAATGACTCTTGTGTCGATAGAGTATAAACCAGAGAAGATTGAGGACAAAGGTATCACTCATGGTCTGGTAACTGTAACAAATAAATTATCAGCTCCACAAAGCATTAAACTTGATATAAGAAAAACAGATGATGCCAAAGATAGTACAAATTACCTTGCAGGAGCTGTGTTTGCACTCGAATATAAAGTGAATGGCACTACATGGGTAAAGGCTAATAGTGTTGAAGGAATAGAGATACCTCAACTTGATAACAATGGACAGTTTACTGTTCCGGAGTCCGGTATAAAACTTGAAGGCCTTATTGATGGTCAGTACAGGCTAAAAGAAATATCAGCTCCTCAAGACTATGTAATTATTGAGCCGTATCCAGTGCAGTTCACAGTTTCCGCTGGTACTATATCAAACACTGATGGAACAATTGATGGCGTTAGATATACAGCTGCAACCGATACTGAAGATGCAGTGTTTATCATACCAAATACACCTGGCGTCGAGCTCCCTATTACGGGCGGCATCGGCACCACCATATTCTATGTACTCGGATCGATCCTCGTGATCAGCGGCGCGATATACTTTGTCAGCCGCAGACGGGTTGCTAACAAATAGAGAGGGGATAAACGCATAGACCGACCACTGCAAGGCTGGGCTGCGCGTGATTACCGCACATTAAAAATGTTTTAGGGCTACAGACTTTTACCCCTAAGGACAGAAAGAGAGATTGCAGAAATGAAGTTATTAGAGAGACTGGACAACTTGATCAAACTTCTCGCCGAACACATCCACAACAGGAAACGTGCAGTGCTAGCGCTCGCGTGCCTGGTAGTGTTCGTAACGACCTACACCCTGATTTTGCCGGCCTTCACACTCGGGAAGACCACAGCGGCACAGCAGGGCGGCATTGACGTGCCGGGAGTCACCGAGACCACTACGGAAGTGACAGAGGAGACCACTGAAGAGGCCACAGAAGAGGTGCCTGCAGAAGAGACCACAGAGGAAACTGCAGAAGCTGCCGAGACTGAGGTCACAGAAGAGGCACAGGCTGAGGAGCAGCCGCAGGAAGCAGCAGAGGAAGGCAAAACCGAAGAGCCTGCATCCGAGGCGGTCACTGAGGAGAAGAACACCGAGAAAGCAGAAGAGCCGGCCACAGACGAGACCGATCCTCTTAAGTTCGAAGGTGAGAAATACACTATCGCGGTAGTCGATAATGATTCCGTGCTGCCTGAGAATACCAGCATCAAGGTAAAGGAAATCGACAAAAGCGACAATGCCGATGCATACGAGCAGCACTTCAACGACGCGCTCGAAGCAGTCCAGAAAGAGAAAGACGGCGAGAACGTCTCAGACTTTGAATTTGCCAGATTCTATGACATTTCTCTCGTGTCAGACGGCAATGAAGTAAGTCTCTCAGACGGTGACAAAGTCAGCGTCAACATCGAATACGACAAAGAACTCAGAAAAGCCCTGGGTGTCGAAGACAAGAACAACATCAGAATCATCCACTTTGCAGAGAACAAGAGCACAGGCGAGGTAACAGCCGAAGTACTTGACAATAAAGATGCAAAGGTAGAGGTGAATACTGACAGCAAAGATCAGCTCAAAGAAGCGTCATTTGAGGCAGAATCATTCTCTGTATATGCAGTTGTGTATACAGTTGACTTTGAGTATGAAGACGAGGCAACACATGAAGTCTTCACTTACAGTATGGAAGGTGGCAGCAGCATTACTCTCAAGAAGCTCGCTGTAATCCTCGGAATCACAACAAAAGCAGAAGCAGATGAATTCATCGCAAACGTAGAAGATGTTAAGTTCAGCGATGAGAAGCTTGTCAAAGTAGAGAAGACTGATGACGGCTGGACACTCAACTCACTCAAGGCATTTGACACAACAGAGACACTGACCATCACCATGAAGGATGGAAGTGAATATGATGTCAAAGTTACAGACGCTACCGCAGTGCCTGAAACAAATGTTAATATTGCTCCATTTATAACTGATGCTACTCTTGATATTGATGGCAAAACATATGGTGCGGGAGAAACCTGGAAAGTTAGGCCAGATGTAGATTACAAACTTACTCTTACATTTACTGAGAAGGGATCAAGACAGTTGCCTCCTGGAGGTAGCACATTAGTAATGGACCTTCCTGCCGGACTCACATTGGAACCAGGTGCCAGCGGTACTTTTGATATTCCATGCGGCTTAGCTGGAACAGTAACAGGTAATACTTGGACAGTTGGTTCAGACAATAAACTACATATTCAGCTTGGCGATGATCCTGAAGATCTGATTACCAGATCTTCGAACGTTCATATCAATCTTGAGTTAGATGCTAAATTTGATGGAACTCATACGGAATTTGAGTTTAATGATAAAGTAAAAAGAGAAGTAGAGTACGATAATTCAGCAAGTGCATCTATCACTAAGAGTGGGCATTATAATGCTTCCACTAATAAGATGGAGTACACATTATCAGTTAAGTCAACAGGAAAGACTGAGAATGTTAAGATTACTGATGCTATTTCAGGAGATATGTTATCACTGGATGAGAACTCGATAGTAATTGTTCCGGCCAACAAAACTGTAACAAATAAAAGCACAAATGCTAAAGGTTTCGAACTTACTATATCTGAGATGTCTCACAATGAAACAGTTACGATAAACTACACAGCCTCTGTCGACCTTTCAAAGGTAGGTCCAGGAGGAACAGTAACAGCTCAAGATGGCACAAATACGGTAACAGTTAAACCAGGTAATGGCGATGGTGATAACGATACCAATATAGTTAATACTATTAAGTACTCCAGCATTTCTAAAAGCAGTACTGGACAGTCAGAGGTAGAGGGACAAAAGAAAGTAAAACTTGATTGGACCATAGTTGCTAATAAGGGAAGCCGCGGATCTCTTGCTGGAAGTAGCATAACAGATAAGATTGATTATAACAGTAAGGATGTTATGAAATATGAGAGTAATCCTCTCAGCCTCGAAATCAAAGTATATGATCAGAATGGTACTTTCATAGAAACACGTACTGCCTCTGTTGATGTGAGTGATAATCAAGGACAAGAATCATGGAAATACGTTATTCCTGAAACTGATAAATCTCATAATTACTACTATGAAATCAGTTATAGTACTATAGCTGATCAGCAAAAGGAAAACACAAGTGTTAAGAACAATGCTGAAAATGAGAGTGATGGCACTTCTTCGGGTTCAGGAATTGTTCCGGGAACAAATCCTGGAGGCGGTGGAGATGATCCGGTACCAAGTATAGTTACTGAAAAAACTGCGAAAAAAGTTACAACTGACTATATAGATTGGGATATTGTTATTAATGTACCGGCGGAAGGTTTTCCGGATGGACTCACAGTCGTTGATGATGTCCCTCATTCCGGGAAATATGCAGATAGCTTTGACAGTATCCTTAGTGTTACAGGTCTAGTCAATAATGAAACCTATTCTTTCAATCCTGTGTCAACCGATTTAGATGAAAATGGTAACGTGGATTGGGATCTGAGACATGCTGGGAAAACCAGAGACGTTGTTACTATAGATTTTTTCCAGAATCAGGCAAAGACAGATAAAGGGCTTGATGCACAAGCAAGGACCATTACTATTACTATACGTACTTTGAATGATAAAGACTGGATGGCATATGCGGAAAAAAGAGGCGGTGGCGACCCTGCATATTATCATTGGAATAATGCAAAGGTCAATGACACCAAAATTAAGAATTACGGCATTCCGCTTAACAGCAGTATAGAAAAGACAAGTGATAATAAGAATTCCGCAACAACAATAGAAAAGGATGGTGTTCAGGTACCAGTATATGAATACTCTCTAACTCTAACTAATGTAACAGACCTTCCATTAGTTATTAACGACACCTTTGATACAGAATTAATGGAGTATTATGGCCCTGGAGATCCTTCGAGTGGACATAACACTATTGCTGCTGCCGAGCAGAAACACGAACTCAACGGTGGTGTTGATGGTTATTCCGCTACATTTGAGCAGACAGATAATGGCCTTGTTATTACTGCGAATGATTTACCTAAGAAGCAGGATGGCTCATTCTACGAGTATTACAGACTATACTACAAACTTAATGTAAGACCGGATAAGCTTGCTGATCTTAAGAGACTAGCGTATAACAATGGAGGTGTATATAAATTAAGTAATGATGTTATGTGGGATACTATCCCAGGACATTACGATATAGAGTATAAGGTACCTGGCTTGACTAAAGAGGGATACTTTAGTAAGGCTGCACCAGATAGGATGTATACCTTCCTTATTGATGTGAATCCTGAGAAGTTCGAAATGAATGGCGGTCAACCGATGGAACTGTCCGATTCTCATACAGATAATTTATCAGTAGATTATACTTCAATTAAGGTCTATAAAATTACAGATGGTAAAATAGAAACAAATCCTAGAAATTATAATCTAAATGATTATGAAGCTGTCACAGGTGAAGTAACTTGGGATTTCAGCGGAAATACAGGAACCTTTACAGTTCCTGACAATACACACTATCTTATAGTATACAATGCCCTTGTTATAGGAAGTGACAAACAAGATATTTCAAATGTTGCTGAAATGAAAGGATTCAGCAGTACAAAAACTGACAGCAGAGATTTTGGCAGTGACTCTGGAGCCGGCGGTGATGTAATGCAGGTTAAACTGCTCAAGCATATGGAAGGGCAGACAAGTGAAGGCCTAGAAGGCACTACGTTCCAGCTGTTCAGAGGAACTGGCGAGTATACAAGGAATGAAGATGGTTCTTATAAAGACGAAATAAAAGAACCGATGAAGTATGGTGACACAAAATATACTCGTGGTGAAGAAGCATATGATAATAGAGAATATAGCTTTGACACTCATGGAGCGAATGTTGTTGGTCATAACATAACATTTACAACTAATTCAGAAGGCTGGGTTACAATAGCTCTCAACCAGAGTGTACACGGTGAGATGCTCGAGGAAGGAGTTCATTACTATCTGAAAGAAATCGACTCCCCGCCAGGATATCAGATTGACAGCTCCGTAGAGTATTGGGAATTTACATTAACTAAAGACCCTGATGGCGTTAGCTATGGTACAACCAGAGACCCTGTAACTGGATGGAGACAGTGGATTTATTTCTACTATAACGATATTCTGAAAATGTCAAACACGCCAACTACAAACCCGCTGGATGTTAATGTTGATAAACAGTGGTTTGATGAGAATGGCGTAGAGATTACAGATGATAGACTCAATGATCTTGAAGCTACCATTCAGTTGATGCGCAAGAAAAATGACGAGGAGTATAAGAAAGTAAAAGTCACATATGGTGCTGATGGGACACCTGTAATTGAAGAAGTTTCCGATGAAAGCGGTGTAGTTACACTTGATAACAGTAATAATTGGGAATATTCGTGGAACGACCTGCCTCGCGTTGACGGAAATGATAAATATGCATACAAAATTGAAGAGGTAAATGTCAGCGGATATGTTGTTGATATGACTGAAACTGAGGATGAAACTTCCAAGACATACTCCCTTAAAAACTACAAAGTACCGGAAGATAGGACAACCGATATTTCTGTAGAGAAAAAGTGGCAGGATTTTGAGGGCAATGATCTGGAAGGAACAGAAGAAAACATTCCTGAAATGATACATTATTATCTGTATCAGGTAGTCAGTTCTACTCCATTTACGACAGCACCTAAGACAGGTGGTAGCATATATGTAATACCAAATGATGATAGACTTGTAGACAGAACTGCAACCGATGCAGATGACAATTATGGTATTTACTATATGACAAAGGGGTCAAGTGAACCATATTGGAGTACTACGTTTGAAAATCTGCCGGAAGTTGTTACTGACAGTAGTGGCAATACTCTTTTCTATGCTTATTATATTAAGGAAGTAAAGGATAATGTCATTAAAGACTATACGACCACGTATGAGCAAAATGGTACAACACGTACTGTAATTAACCGTGAGCCAAGACCAGAAGGCAATTACATTGATATAGGGCTAGAGAAAAAATGGACCGATGGCACTAGTACAAATCCGCCTGCAGGTGCAAGCGCCACATTTACAGTGCATCAGCAGAAAGCAGAAAAAGAAGAAGGACCTTCTGGCGATTACGAAGTTGTATTATATGATGCAGATGAAAAAACTATTTTAAGTCAAACAAGAGCTAATCTTGGTGATTCGGTTACTTTATCCTGCGTGACTAATAGCGAAGCAAGTACTAATATTGATGTTTATCAATATCGACCTGATTGGGGAGATTGGTATGGATACACATACAAGGATAATATTGGAGGTGCAGGCGAAATAAGTAAATCGATTTCGATTACACAGAGCGATGTTGTTAATAACAAAGTACAATTAAAGATTGAGGATAGTAATTTCTGTAATAAGTGTGAACAGGTGCCAACACTGACGGCAGACTCGACTACACCTTCATATTCTGGATATGAAGATACGTCTTTTAGTAAACAGATTATGCTGCCAATTAATGGTTCTTGGAGTACAACTATTGATAATCTTGTACAACAGGATGCAGAAGGAAATCTCTATCGCTACTACATTACTGAGGATTCTTCAACACCTTCATCTTCAAATGTTACATTTGTAGATGAAAATGGGGCTGACATCAAGGATTCTTCTGGCAATAGAACTGTACCGATATCTGACAAAGACAAGACTGTTAAGGTGACAAACACTGTTGCCAGCGGTTCATTAAAGGTTAAAAAGGTTGTCACTCTAAATGATGGACCTAACGGTACCAGCACATTAACTGACGGAACATATACTTTCCATATCGCTGCAAGTGGTGCTGAAACTACTCCGCTTCATACTGTAACAATTAAGTATGCAGGTGGAACAGTTACTGAAGCTAAACTTGATGGAAATGATATTTCTCCAGACGATGCAGGTTACTATGAAGTAAGTGGGCTGGCAGCTGGTGATTATGTAATCTCTGAGGATGCTACAACTAATGGCACCATCCTCAAATCAATCGATGGCGGTAAATCCAAAGATGTTAATAATAGAAAAGTAACCGTTACAGTTGAAGAAGGTAAATCAGGATCTACTGTAGCAGATACAGGCAAAGCCGTATTTACCAATGATATGGCTACTGTAAAGGCTAAGGTTCTGAAAGTATGGGACGATCATAATAACACGGGAACCCCTGCTAGCTTAACAGTAACATTATCTAATGGACATACTGAAGTTTTGACTGCTGAAAATAATTGGACAGCAACAGTCGATAATCTGCCTAAATATGCACATGATGGTACTGAACTTCAGTATGAGTGGACAGAGGGAACCATTACTGGTTATAAATTGCTTAGCAGCGAAACTGAAGTAATTGAAGAAGACGGCTTTACTACTTACTTCACAACCCTGACAAACACTAATGAAGAACATTACAATCCTAAGACGTCATTTAGTGGAACTAAGATCTGGAATGACGATGGAAAAGATCGTCCAGATTCAATTATCGTAGTATTGTATAAGGGAGAAGGAACAAATAAGACAGAGGTAGCTAGAGAGACCATAAATGCTCCGGAATCAGGAAGCGATTCGTGGCACTATGAATTTACCAACATTCCGATCTTTGATGAAAATGGTAATGCTATTGTTTACAGTGTAGAAGAGATTCTTCCGGCAGGATATGAGGACAAGTATCTCAGTACTGTTGATACTGAAAGTCAGCAGATTCCAAGCTATGTTAGAGATCCTGACAATGATACGATTCATGTAAAAGAGGAATGTAGTGATAAAATCATTAACACAGGTGTAAACCTTGGATTCATAGTTGTTAAGCAAGGAAATAGTTTTGTTATCTGGACACCTAGAAAAGCATCTCAAGATGAATTGGATACAATTGCAAGTAAGGTTGCTAATCAGCACGGTGAAGTAGGTGATAATGAGTTCAGTCAGATTTTGAAGAAGGGATACAGAAATGCGTGGGGTGTTCCTCCAAGCGAACCTCTTAGCGTTCACAATAATCCAATATATTTAACAATGGATGGTGACAATGTAATTATTACCCTTACAAATTGGTCACAGCTTGCATGGGGACAACTGGCATACAACTATACACCAGGAATAACCAATATCATCAACACGCCAATTAAGACTGATTTTGAGTTCTTCAAGGAATGGAAGGATTCTGCAACTAACATTGCATGGCCTAAGAATGGTACAGATAATGTGAATATTGAGGTTGAGATAGGTCGTACATATAAACAAAACGGCCAGGATGTCGATGATTCCACATTCAGTCTCAAATACACAATTGGCACTAACCTCCCAACAAGTGGTTCTGCATCTATAGAGCCTGATGGAACAGCTTCTACACCACTGCTTATAGCTAATGTAGGAACAGAAAATCCACCGACCTATGAGTTCAAAATCGAGAACCTTGATAAAATCAGGCACATAGAAGGACAGGAAGATTTAGAGTACACGTACTATGTGAAAGAGACAAGTGTTCCTGAACCTTACAAACTGTCAGGTTATAAGAAGGGTGAGATGACGGTTGATCCAACAGGAAGCATTGGTGATGGCGGTACTATAATCAATACATCTGATTCGTCATACGAACTTCCACACACTGGCGGTATCGGTACTACGATATTCTACATCCTCGGTTCGATCCTCGTGATCGGCGGCGGCATCTACTTCGTATCGCGCAGGCGTGTAATGAGGTAGTTGCACAACTGAATAGTTAAATGTCATAATTACAGGGGCTGCTTTTGCGGGGGTAATCAAAGTTTTCTGGGGTTTCTCCAAAGTTTTCTGGGGGCGAATCCTGGGGGCTACAGCAAAAACTCCAAAGTTTCTTGGGGGCTGAAAATTACCTGAAAAAAAGAACAAAATGAGGGAATCAGACCCAAAAATCTGATTCCCTCGTTTTCGTTTCACTTATTTTTCTTCTCATAAGGCCCGCGCTTGATCCCGGTCTTCACCAGATATCTTTCGGGTGGAAGAGGCACAGATAACATCTGAGCATTTGCTCTGTTAGCAAACAGGAATCTGTTTCTCAGGTGTTCAAAGTTTCTGAATCCCCGTCCGTTACGCTTCATATCTTTAACTATGCGGTTGAGTGACTCGATAGGGCCGTTAGAGAGCCTGCTTTTATGAGTCCCGTCAGCACACATCCTTTCGATCACAATGAATGAGTTTATGATCGATTCATAGTGATAGTCCAGAACATCCGCGATCTTCCTGAACAACGAGTATCCTGAGAATCTGTAGTCGTGTATAAGTTGACGGAGATGAGGACGAGCTTTCTTCGGGTCATCTCCATACTCATGAGTATTCCGGCGTAGTTTCCCGCACCTGTCCGGCGTGAGGAAATCACCGTTCCGGCAGAATGGAAATCATCATTCCAGCCGGGAAATCGACCTCATATAATTGAATTATGCACCTATGGTGTAAATTCAATTAAGGAGGTCACAGTTATGACCAAGTATCGCGAGATCCTTCGGCTTACAGCCTTAGGGTTTTCACAGCGAGATATCTGCAGCAGCGCAGGTGTCTCGCAAAAGACCGTTTCTAAAGTTCAGAAGCGAGCCAGAGAACTGCAACTGGCATGGCCGTTGGATGAATCCATGACAGACATCGCTCTCAGCAGGAAGTTGTTTCCCCACGAAGCTGTGCGGACCGAAAGACGTATGCCAGACTTCGAGTATGTCCGCAAAGAGCTGCAACGCAATGGTGTGACCAAGAAACTACTGTGGACAGAGTATCTTGAGGAGTGCCGTCAGACCGGCGATGAGCCTCTGATGTATTCTCAGTTCTGCCACTACATACAGCAGGATGAAGAAAAACGCCGTGCTACTATGCGTATCCCTCGCAAACCCGGTGAGCAGGTCGAGGTCGACTGGGCCGGTGATCCGGCTCAGATCATTGATCCGGATACCGGAGAAATCACCAAAGCATGGATCTTCATCGGTGTAATGACGTACAGCCAGTACACATATGCTGAGGCGTTCGTCAACCAGCGTGAACCCGCGTGGATAAAAGCGCATGTGCATATGTATGAGTATTTCGGCGGTGTTGCTAAAGCTCTTGTACCGGACAACGCCTCTACTGCAGTAGATCACAGGGAATGTGATTGGTATTCACCTAAACTTATTCGTGTCTACCGCGAAATGGCGGAACATTACAACACAGCTATAGTTCCAGCCAGAATACGTAAACCCAGAGATAAGCCTAATGCTGAAGGCTCCGTAAATCACGCCTCAACGTGGATCACGGCGGCTCTCAGAAACGAGCAGTTCTTCTCCATTGAAGAGCTAAATCAAGCTATCAGGAAGAAGTTGAAGCTGCTCAATTCTCATCCTTTCCAGAAAAAGGAAGGCAGCAGGATCAGCTTGTTTCTTGGGGAAGAAAAGCCATTGCTGATGCCGCTGCCTGCTACCCGATTCGAACTGGCTACCTGGAAACAGGCTACAGTCCAGTTCAATTATCACATCTCAGTAGACAGGATGTTCTACTCAGTGCCCTTTCAGTATATCAGAGAAAGGGTCGATGTGCGGCTAACAGACACGACTGTTGAAATATTTTATAAAAATGAACGTATCGCTTCACACAGACGTCTCACCGGTCGTCCAGGTCAATACGCTACTGTTCAGGCACATATGCCTAAGGAACATCAGCAGTATCTTGAGTGGGATGGTGACCGTTTCAGGCGCTGGGCAAAGGAGGTCGGCCCTAATACATATCAGGTGATCAACTCAATACTTACCTCAGGCAGGATCGAACAGCAAACCTATCGCTCTTGCATGGGCGTCATGCGTTTAGCAGACAAACACTCAAAAGCGAAACTTGAAGCTGTATGCACTAAAGCGCTTAAGTTCACTGCCTCTCCGAGCTACAAAGGCATCAAAAACCTTTTCACTACGATGAAGCCGGAGGATTTTTCTGCTGCTGATGACTCAAAGCAAGAGTCTTCTAAGAAGAATCCTTACAGTCTCACCAGAGGAGCTAAATACTACGGAGGTAAGAACAATGTTGACTAACGCGACCATAGATAAACTCATCGAGATGAAACTCACCGCTATGGCTGATGCACTCAGGATCCAGCTGGAAGATCCTAAGATGAACGAAGTGAACTTCGAGGATCGGTTCAGTATGCTTGTGGACATCGAATACTCGAAGCGCAAGGACAACAGACTGAAGCGACTGATCAAGAAAGCTGAATTCGAGCAGCCGGATGCTACAATAGCCGGCATCAACTATGGAGCCGGCCGTAAGCTCAACCGGGACCTGATCGATCGGCTTTCCACCTGTGAGTACATCTCTGAATATCGCAATATTTTCATTATTGGAGCTGCCGGCAGCGGCAAGACATATCTGGCCTGTGCTTTTGGTCTGGCAGCGTGTATGCATTATTACAAAGTCAGATTCGTTAGACTCCCTGATCTGCTCATAGAACTGATGCCTCTTGTAGGCACAGATGCCTTTGCTAAGGCGATCAAGCAGTACACGAATCCACGGCTGTTGATCATCGATGAATGGCTGCTCACGCCTCTTAACGATGATGAAGCCAAGATCGTTTTCGAGGTCATTCATAAGCGGAGGAAGAAATCTTCGACCATATTCTGCTCACAGTTCCTCGATGAAGGTTGGTATGAGCGCATTGGCAGTGATGACAATCCTCTTGCTGACTCCATCATGGATCGCATCAAGTATGATGCCTACAAGATCAAGATCCAGGCTTTGGATCCTGATCATGACAGATCCATGCGCGAAGTATATGGCCTCAGCCCGGAAGAAGCCGAGTAACGCAGGACTGGCGATGCATTTGCCGGGAGGTCCCTGGGACCTTTCGGCGGCTTCGCCGCCCCCAGAAATTATAAAGCGGATGATTTCCTGTCGTCGGACAGGTGATTTCCGTTTCATCGGACAGGCGCTTTCAGCGCCCCGGAATATTCACTCATTATTGAATCTTATGTACTTCTCTTTTAACCTGCGAAAGTCTTTGAGATTTGGATCTATCTGAAAAAGCATATACTCCAGTTTATGTATATCTGCATAGAATCCCAGATGAAACTGATAAGATGCCGGGGCGGAATATTTCAGTTCAGCCTGATTCTTCAGAATGATCCATTGATAGTTCTTTACAAGCGTGTATTCTCTGGAAGGCTTGAACTTCAGACTCCTGTGGGCATCCAGTTCTCTTTCCTGGTGACGTTCAAGGTCACGATCCCTGATCTTTCTTGCAAGTGCAGACATGTACAACCGGATCTGATGATTGATGAATTTTACGACATGAAAGGAATCTACAACGGAGATAGCGTTAGGGAAATACTTCTCTACATAAGCTATATACGGCCTGTACATGTCGCTGACAAGGTATTTGACTCTGTTCCGTTCCGCTGCAGGAATAGCAGAAAAGTACGGTTCGGTGATCTCCTGACGTCTGTTCACGACCATATCTATTGGTTCACCGGTCACAAAGTCCTGAATGACAAGAGCATAATTACACAGTTTCGAAATGTCGACATGGACTTCATCAATGCAAATAGCCTCCGTGAGCTGACGGCGATGCATGTCTACGTATTTCGAGAACGTGGTCAGCGCATATGTATCTGAAACATTGAATTTCTGAGCTATGCGGGCAGCGGTCATACCTGCATCACGGAAGCCGTTGACGATCAGGATATCTGCGAGTTTAGTATTACGTTTGTACTTTTCGACGAAGCTGAACTCATCTGTGACGATGTGTCTGCAGGCAGGGTTCGTGCACTGCCATCTTCGTTGTCTGACGATGAGGACCAGCTGCAGACCGTCCTGCATGACAGGGTGATTGATCGTTCTTGGTGTGATTCCCTTGGAGTGCATCCTGTATGAGCAGACCGGACAGAAGTGTGCGCCGGGCTTTTTCTGTAGAGTCAGGATCCGCCGGCCATTCTCGACCTTCTGATCCAAAACTTCGAGCCCCTCATCTTCAAAGTTCAAAAACTCTATGATATTATCCATCGTAGATGATCTCCTTTCTATTATTGGTATTGAGCACACTAATGATAAGATCGGAGACAAAAAGAGGGCAACACTTTACGTGCTGTCCTCTTACTTGTTTTTGTTCGTTTTTACTTTAGTCCCCCAAAGTTAGCCCCCAACTTTAGTGGCTGAAAAAGGGTGCCCCCAAAATTTATTTCATTTTTTGACTGCCCCCAGAAAACTTTGGATACCCTTTTGCGGCTCCTGTAATCTTATACTCAGAAAATGAGGTGCGCTGTATGGCTGATGCTGCAAAGATGGAATTGAAAGCTGAGATCAGGGAACTGACTGACAAGTATGCCAGGCTGGAGCCTGTTGTTGACAAGATAATTAAGGACATATTTCCGCGCAGGAACTATCCTATGCTGCATATCACGCACAGGCTCAAGACACAGAAGTCGATCATGGGCAAACTCGAGCGGAGAGCGGATGAATATTCGAGCATATACGAGATGAATGACATCCTCGGCTTTCGCGTCATCTGCTATTTCCCGGAAGACATTGACCTGATAGGTGACATGATCTGCGACAACTTCCGCATCGACAACAGCATGACCCATGACAAGCGCGCGCTTATAGCCCCGACATCATTCGGATACCTGTCGCTGCACTACACCTGCGCTTTGCCCGAAGACAAGGGATACTCTGAAGAGCTGTGCGGTCTGTGGTTCGAGGTCCAGATCAGGACAATACTCCAGCACGCCTGGGCGGAGATCGAGCATGATCTCGGGTACAAAACCGAATTCGGCATTCCGAGGGCTATCCGCAGGAAGTTCTCAAGGGCCGCGAGCCTGCTCGAGACGGCTGACTTTCTGTTCGAAGAGATACGAAACGATACGGCGGAATATACTGCGCATGTCAAGAAGATGATCGAAAACGACAGCGCCGATGACATGTTCCTCGATAACATCACTATCAGGGAATTCACAGAGAGGAGCCATGCTTATCTGAGCCTCCTCGGCGATATCGCAGGCATAACGGGCGCTGATATCATACCAGCGGACCCGGAAGGGCAGCTGCCTATGCTTGATTTCCTTGGAGTCAGGACTCTCGGGGATCTCGTCAGCATGATTGGCAGGAACCATGAGCTTGCTGTCAGCCTGGCCGAAGAGATACTTAAGGGTTCGGAAATCGACGAATTGGCATCTACGGCTGCATTCTACTATCTGTACAGGGCCGAGCTGATCAGCGGCAGTTACAGCAGAGAGAGGATAGGAGAATTCTTCGCGCTGATGACTGATGATCAAGGCAGGATAGAGAGAAATACAGAGAGCGTAATGAGCAGGCGAACGAAACATTAAGCGAAAAGTTTCGGAAACGTTTCGTTGACGATAATACTGTCTGCGGACACAAGCGTTGGAATTGCTGAGGTCCGCAGGCTTTTTCTTTGCGCCGATTTCAGGGTCTGAAAAGTTTCGCTTTTGTTCGGGAAATAGTTCATCAACAAGGAAGATATTGTGGATTTTGCCTGTCGTTAGCTATTGCTAACCACAACATATAGATATAAAATAATACAGATTATAATCGCACATACTATATCGATTGGGGGATTCTTATGGATCACAGACATCTTAGAAGAACTATATTATGCATGGTGCTCGCTTTTGCGATGACCTTTGCTCCTATATTCAGCAGCTATTCCTTCATTTCCATTGCTCTTGGAAGTGAGGAAACGAAAGCCGCTGAGGAGCAGGCTGCAGCGAATGAGGAAGGTCAGCCGGCAGCAGAAGGCCAGCAGGAAGAATCGGCCAAGGGCACAGATGAGGCAGATGATAATGCCGAAGCAGGTGAAACAGCCGGAAGCGAGACTGCTGAGACCGCTGATCAGGATGCGGGCAAAACGACTGAGCCTGAGTCTGCAGGTAATGAGCAGGCGGCAGGGGACACTTCGGGCTTGCCGGCAGATGATGCTGCAAAGCCGAAGACAGAAGAGCCTGCAGAGCCGGAGACTGCTGCCGTGCCTGAAGAAACAGAAGCAGAAGAGCCTGCCAACGTCAGGACCACATACACCTGGGAGAACACCAAGATGAAAGTCACTGCTGTTCTTGCAGATGCAAATGCAGTCCCTGATGATGCAGAGCTTGTAGTCACAATGCTTGACTCAGAGACAGACGGCTACAACTATTCAGCATACATGGAAGCGCTGAAAACACAGGATGCGAACTACACCGAAGACAACACGATCCTGTATGACGTAGCTATCATCAAAGACGGCAAAGAGATCGAGCCTGAAGAGGGCAAAGTCTCTGTTACTTTTGAGTTCCTTGATTCGCAGCTCGCCAAGGAAATAGGAGCAGCCAAAGCAGCAGACGTAAGCGTGATCCACCTCCCGCTCAATGAAGATATACGCAATAAATATGACACAACCGCAGACGCAGAAGACATTAAGGCAGAAGACATCCGCGTAGAAGAGATCACCGCCAAGGACAACGACCTTAAAGTCAGCGTCAGGAATGAGAAGGTAGTATTCGACACAGAGAGCTTCTCAGTAGTAGCCCTTGCAGCACCACTCGCAGCACCGCTGAAGGCAGAAGGCGCTAACAGCAATGCCGATCTGACAAATTTTGTCGTTAAGGCAGACGTTTCAGCTACCAAGAATGATGAAGGGGAATACGTAATCAGGCCTGGAACAACGTATTCCATTGCATTAACATTCAGTGAGAGAATGGATTTTCAGTTCCCGAATGACGGAACTGAAATGTTTTATAAATTACCTGAAGGATTTATTGCAGCAGCAGGTGCACAGGATACATTCGTAATCAAAGTTAATGATCAGGGAACATACTACACAATCGACGGGAACACTTACCAGGTTGTAAATGATGAGGATGGAAATAATGTTATAAAAGTTAATTTCAACACCCAACACAAAGATTTTGACAAGCTGGCTGCAGCTGCTAACTTAAGCTTCACTCTTGACTTTGCTGGTGAGTTTACCGGTAGCAAAACAGAGATAAAATTCTCTGATAAAGTTGAAGTGGATTTTCAAAAAGATGAATCAAGCAAGCTTCAGGCAACTAAAAAGGTTACAAATGAAAATACATATCGGCAGGATGGGTATATCGAATATACAATTGAAGTAAAATCAATTGGTAATAATACTAACGTTACAGTCACAGACTCGATGGATAATTATAATGGGGCTATTGTTCTGAATGCGACTCCGATTGAAATTAAATCCATCAAAAATGGAGTTACTACTGACGTTATGGATTATAGCGTTGTGCCTGGCGCATTGCCTGGTGATAACTATTCCAGACTTACAATTAATAAACCTATGGAGGACGGTGAAGTTCTGAGAATAAAGTATAGAGCGGTTATTAATCCAGA
Organism: Anaerovoracaceae bacterium; assembly: GCA_040308005.1. Lineage (GTDB taxonomy): Bacteria > Bacillota > Clostridia > Peptostreptococcales > Anaerovoracaceae > Crickella. The sequence continues at coordinate 54,187 of JAWRIG010000024.1, forward strand.
TCGCATAGAAAAGAATAAAGGTAAGGTTATTCTTACTCCGGAAAACAGTATCACTGTTAAAAGTGACGAGGTTGATAGGATAACACCACCTTCAGTTAAAACAACTATCGATTATTCTCCATCTCTCACAAAAACCAATGGTGTTCTGGCAGAAGATGGGAAGACTCTTAACTGGACGATTACATTTGACTCTACGAATAAGGTTCCGATGACAGATAGCGTTATAACTGACACAATTCGTGCTGCATCACGGAATTATATGAAGTTCTCCGGCACAGGCGTTACAGTTCGTGTTCAGGATGCTGAAGGCAATGATGTGAGACCTGCAGAGAAGATTCCGTGGAACGAACTTACATCTCATGACGATTATTCATGGGCTTATACAATTAAAGACACAGAAGCCTACAAATATACCTTTACTTATACAACAGAAGTCGACAGGGACAGAATTTATACTACAACAGAATTATATAACGATGTTGATGTTGACGGAGGTGGCAAGAAAACCGGACACCGTGGAATCGGTCCTTGGACACCCGATTATGAGCTGAAAGTTGAAAAGCACCCTATAAAAGTGGATCTTAACAGTGATCCAAAGAAGATTTCATGGGATGTTACGATCACTGTTCCAAAAGATGGACTTGAAAAAGCATATGTAACAGACACATACCCGCATACTAAAATCAACGGTCAAAATATATATGAGCCTGTTGATATTGATTCGATTAAAGTTATCGGCTTAAAAGATAAAGAAACATGGAAGGCAGTTGATAATCCTTCTAGCGGGAAATTAACGATCAATTTCTATTACGAAAATGATGAAGGCCAAATAGTTCACGGTCTTCTTCCATCTGGAACAGGTAAACAGCGCACTATTACCGTGACGATGGATACTGCACTTAATCAGAAATGGCTGGATGAAAGCAAAGCAAATATATCTATTGCAAGCCACCAGAATTCAATAGATGTTGATGGTGTTGGTGATCGTAACTCTGTAGTTGTGCTGGAGCCGGGAGTAGAAAAGACGGTTGAACAAGTAGGAACCAGGATGACTGAAAAAGGAATCGAGGTTCCGATATACAGGTACGTAGTTTCCTTGAGCCATGTTACATCAGAAGAGAATACTCTTCAGGACGTTTACGATGCAACCAATATGAGGACATATGATCCTGATCCGGAAAGTGATGCATGGTATAAAAAAGATGCATGGCATGTGTATGGCATGGATATACATGAGAAAAAAGTAGACGGAGGAGAATTCACGCATAAGGAAGATACTCCTGGAACACTGGATTTCAGCACGACAACACTCCCGCGAGATGCATCAAGTTATGATGAGTTCTATGCTAAATATCTGTTCGTATACTACCTTACTGTAAGGGACGATATGGCAGAAGCAATAAATGATAATGCAATCAAAACTGGAAGCGTCATACTGCACAACGAAGTAAAATGGGGAGAGTATACAACCAATAAGGATGTTGAATATGAGTATGATGGTGTTTCTAAAGAACTTCTTACTTCAAAAGATGAATTGAGTAAATCGGATGAGGATATCTGGGCTGAATTTAAGATCGTTGCTAATCCGCTCGGAAAGACTCTGAATAATGGTGATCCGATTCCTCTCATTGATACGGCTCATAACCTCAGAATTGATGTAGATTCGATCAAGATTAATGGACAGAAAACAGGTCATGGTGTCAGCATTGATTATAATGAGCAGACTAATGTTACGACATATACCATTCCGGATAATCAGCGGATAGAAATCACCTACAGAGCAATGGTCATATACTCTAAAACAGGGAATAAAGGCCAGACCATTGATGTAGAGTTTGATAATAAAGTCGACATGCTGACATATAAAGATGATACATTCGATGTCTCTCATCGCAAAAACACCGGTGTAGGAGTTGCTTCGATCCCTGCAATCAACCTCCTTAAATATGAAGCAGGCGATATTACAAAGAAGATAAAAGGTGCAAAGTTTAAACTGTACAAGGGAGATTCCAAAATACCTGTAAAAGACAAGAGCCAGAATGAGCTTGAATTCACAACAGATGAGGAGGGCGAGATTCATATAAAGGGCGACATGGAACAATATGGCTGGGCTCTTGAAGAAAATGCAGTCTACTATCTTCGCGAGGTCGAGCAGCCTGGCGGATACTATTTGGCAAACCATGATTTTGAATTCAGGGTATCGGCTGATGGATCCGCAGACTACATCAGACACATATATCACACAAATGACCTGATAAATGCTAAGAACTATCCGGTAAAAAAAGTCGAAGCTGAAAAGCTATGGACAGATGGCAATGACAAGCATGATGGTGAGACCGTCACAGTTAAACTTCAGCAGAAAATCGGAACAGAAGGGGAGTGGTCAGACACAATAAGAATCATGAACCCAGATCCGGAATCGAATCGTGAATGGATGGATTATCAGGTTGATGATGGTGTTACATTAACTCTTGACAGCAATAATGAATGGAAAGGAACATTCTCTATTGAGAACAATTCAGATTTCCCTGCTATCGTACCAACCGGTGACAATTTTGATGGTGAGGATGCCAAGGCAGAGTACCGGATTGTCGAGACTGAGGTCAATGGTGTTTCTGTTGATCAGATTCCTGTTCTCGGCACTGTAGCTATCGAGGGCGGTTATGATGCTAATGAAGGGAAATACATTTACACCGCGAAGAACCTTCATTACCAGCCTATAGAAGTGAAATTTGAGGCTGAGAAGCTGTTCGAGAATGGTGATCTTGATGAGCAGGAGTTCACTTACTCAGTCTACAAGATCAACACAAAAGAAGATGGCACTGAGACTCGTGAACTGCTTGAGGTAAAAGGCAGTACTAATAGCAATTCTGTTGATCCTGCACCTAAGGCTATCGCTGATGCTGCTAAGAACGCAGCCGATGCTGCACAGTCAGATGGCAGCGAACCTCAGGCCAAGCAGATCAGACAGCAAGGTGACGTTTACTTCTCACCGATCACATACACACTCGAGGATCTGCGTATAGGTGAAACGGATAAGTTTGCTACGCGCAAACAATTCGAATATGTCATTGTTGAGGATGTGCCGGACACTGCAGACGAGAACGGTTATGACAGCGAAAACGACATCCGCTACGACAAGGGCGAGAAACGTGTCTTAGTTACTGTTACACGCACTAAGGACGATGATGGCTATACTATACTTGAAGCCCATGTCGTTTATCCAGACGAAGGCATGCAGTTCAAGAATACCAAGGAGTATACGAACCTGTATCTGACCAAGTCCATCGACCAGTTCATCGGCGAGGATACTGATGAGGAATACGTCAACTCTACCGTTGTATTCAGGATCACCTATGATGACCCTGTAACTGGAGAGACGGGCAAGACAAGAGAGGTCAGCGTACAGTTCGACAAGGACAATGTTGCGGCCCAGACTGTCGAGATAGAAAAGATACCGTTCGCTCGGTCAGTGGATAACTACAAAGTGGAAGTCAAGGAGATATACAGCAGTAACTACGCTCCTGGCACAACTGTCGAGGCAGTCAGAGACACAGATGAAAACGGTCGCTCAATCTGGAAGGTATCTATCGACAACACCAAGTCAAGGAATGAAACAGGAAGCGGCGTTATCAACAAGATAACCAAGGACGGCAACAACTATAAGATCAATGACCGCCAGTTCAAGCCGGGCGAAGAGCCTCAGCCTGCAGAGGGCGGAGATGATGAACCCGTCGAACCTGTAGTCATTGAGCCTGAAGTACGTTAGAGACAGGAAAGGAGGACAAAACGATGAAGAAGATCAATAAAGAGATCCTTGCACTGTTCGCTTTGGTACTCAGCCTGTCGCTGACATTCGGCGTAGTGCTCGGATACTTCAGCGATTTCGAGGAGGCATCCGGCGGAGCATCCATCCATCTCGGAGGCAGGACAGAGATCGAAGAAGGAAACGATGACGCGAGGAAGGTCATAGTCATAAAGAATACGGGCGAAACCAACATGATCGTACGCGTTGCCATCATGGGAGAAGGCGTCAGATATTTTGCACAGGGGAACCCGTCATTCGACAGTAAAGACTGGTGGACCTCGGAGGATGACCAGGGTGTTCTGTGGTATTACTACAGGCACATACTTGAGCCGGGGCAGAATACTTCGAGCATCACAGCCAACATGCAATTCAGCTGGGAAGGCGCTGAAGTACCTGAACACGACTTTGACATTACTGTCGTGCACGAAAGCACGCAGGCCGTATACGAAGGCACTAAGCTGAAATGCCCTAAGGCATGGGATGCCAGCAGGCTGCCGGATGCAGATGTAAAGGAGGGTGAGTAATATGAAATTCAGAAATACGACACTCTCCAGGAGAACACTCGCACTGCTCGCAGCAACAGCACTTCTCTTCGCAGGAGGAGGTTTTGCCGGGACAAGAGCGGCTTTGACCTACTTCAGTGAGGACTACACAGCAGCATTCGAGCTCGATCATCTGCACGTTCATCTCATAGAGAACGGCAAAGACGTATGCCATGACAAGAACTCCATGACAACAGTTCACAGCCATGACAACGGTGATGCCAAGGATCCAAAATACAGAGGCAACCTGCTTGAGGAATCTCTCGGATATTCCAATCCGGAAGGCGATGACTCGCACTACAGCACTAAGGCTGCATACAAACTCGGAACTCCGGGTGAAGCCGAGCCTGGACGTACATATAAGGAAGAAATCAGCGCAAGGAACGGCAGCAAGGACATCGACCAGTATGTGAGACTGACTATCAGAAAGTACTGGGTCAACAATGCAGGCACTGCCGAAGCATCCAAGAACACCGCGCTGAGCCCTGATCTTATCAGGCTTAGCTATAACGGCGAGGACTTCAACTCATCAGCATGGGCAGTCAACAAAGACGAGCACAGCGATGAATCGGACACCTATTATCTCAAGACGAAGCTCGGTGCAGGAAAGGATTCAGCACTCCTCTTCAACGAGCTCACCATCGATGAATCCATCGCTGAAGAAGGCAATATGGATGTCAATGAGTCCGTAAAGAATGTAGACGGCAGGGAAGTCACGGTATATACGTATACCTACGATTACAACGGCTGCACATTCTACATCGAGGCGGATGTCCAGGCCATCCAGACACACAATGTCAACGATGCTATCACAAGCCTGTGGGGCGTCGACAATGTAAGCGCCAGCAACGGCACTGTAACAGTTAAATAGGAGGTGGGGGAATGAAGACAAAACGTTTTATGACGATCCTCGCACTGACTATGATTATGGTGCTTGGACTTACGATCAGCGCTTTCGCAGAAAGCGAAGAGGTAACAGGACACTGCTACTTCAACGGAAAAGAGATAGTATCCGACTTTGACTCGGACGTCGTGGTCAAAACAGTAAGCGGCCTTGAGCCTGGTGACGATGTCACCTTCAAGGTGCAGTTCGAGAACAGGTACAACGGCCTTACACACTGGTACATGCGTAACGAGGCGCTTGTCACACTCGAAGAGAGCTACGACAGAACTCAGAACGGCGGATACACTTACATCCTGACACACGTTGCACCGGACGGCTCAAGACAGGTGCTGTTCGATAACAGCGAGGTCGGCGGAGAGGCAAAGCCGGGCAACATGGAAGGTCTCCATCAGGCGACCAACGCTCTTGATGAGTGGTTCTACATCCAGGACCTCAAGAAGGGCCAGTCCGGATACACTGAGCTCTATGTAAAGTTCGACGGTGACTCCGAAGTCAACGACTACATGGATACAGCAGGTAAGCTGCTCGTAGCGTATGCAGTTGAGCTCGACAAGACCGGAACTACTCACAAGAAGACCGTCAAGACCGGAGACAGCAGCAATCTGCTGATGTACGTAGCTGTATTGCTGGCAGCACTCCTGATGCTCGTGTTCACTATCATGAGCTACAGGAAAGACCGCAGGGAAGCACGTGCAGATCATTACGGAAAGGGGCGTGAATAGCATGAAGAAAAGATATTTCACGCTGACGATCCTTCTCTCGATGCTTCTGGTGCTCGCAAGTGTAAGCAGCGCTTTCGCAACAGTGGATCCTTCAAAGACATACGGATATACCGTAAAGGTATACGCAGGTGAGCATGGCGAGTTCGCAGATGGATCGAAGAAGATAACAGTATCCGTCAAAGCAGGCGACAAGGTGAATATAGCTGAGATCGCAAGCGAAGCAGGATTCAAGGTAACAGATACCGAGTATTACTGCAGGGGATACAGAGAGACCGGACACGATAATGACGAGAGCCCTTCACTGGTCGCATTTGATGCAGATGAGGATGTTTCATACGAAGCAGCCTACGGCATCAAGGGAGGCATGGTCAAGTATACTGTCATGTACCTCGATGATGACGGAGATCCTGTAAGGGACGCTGACGAATTCTACGGCATGGCAGGGGACAAGCCTGTCGTATCATACAAGTATGTCGACGGCTACCAGCCGAACGTTTACAACCTGACCAAGACACTGTCATCTGACGAATCGCAGAACGTATTCGCTTTCTCATATATTAAGAATCGTGCTGCAGCAGATGACGATGATGATCAGGCAGGCGCAGCCAATGCGGCCAACGGAAATAATGCCAACGCCAATGCTCAGGGCAATGCTGCAAACGGAAACAACGCGAACGCAGCAGGAAATGCAGCTGACGGCAATAATGCCAACGGTAATGCTGCCGGAGCAGCGAACGGCAATGGCAATGCACCGGCAGAGATCGTAGACCTCGATGACAACGCAACACCTCAGGCTGAGAATGCTGGCGATGAAGAAGACGGAATTTCAGTAACAGAAGTAGATGAGTCCGAAACACCTAAGGCAGGCATCAGCCCTGCAGCCATAGGCGGCGTTGCAGTACTCATCGCAGCAATTGCAGCTGTAGCAGCAGCCCTCGCAAAACGCCGCAAAGATGGCGAAGAAGACGAGGATGAGAGCACGGAAAAGAGCGAATAGTAGCTCCCAGACGGAAATAAGCACAGACGAGCAAAATAAGGCCGGCCATAGGTCTGCCTGACGCAAGCCCGCAACACAAATGACGCCCCACATGACGCTTTGAAAGCTATCATTTAGACATAAGAAACACACAGTCTCTAGACGATGAATAGCATTATAAAGCGGAATGTGGGGTGATTTTTGTGCGATAAATATAAGAGATATGTTAAGTTAAACAAAATGCAACAAATTAATGTTTTTTTGCGAATATTTGCGTTGTAGTATTTTCGAAAATAGTATAAAATCTTTTCGATATAATGCGCGATAACGTTTTCGTATATCATATCGTGCAATTGCTAACTTTAGCTAACGCAAATCATTCATTTAGAGTGGGGAAAGAATTATGGAAAAGAACAGATTTATCAAAACTGCTCTGAGCCTTGTTCTGGCTTTTGTCATGACGTTCGCGCCGATCTTCAGCAGCTACGCTATGATCGCGTCGGCGTTTACCGGCGAAGGACAGGCAACCGAGGAACAGGAGCAGGCTGTCACTGAGGAGGCAGCAACTGCAGAAGCACCAGTGCCCGCTGAGGCAGCTCCTACAGAGGAGACTGTGCCGGCAGAAGGCACAGCTGAACAGACACAACCGGCAGAGAACGCAGCACCTGCAGAGACTTCCGAAGAGGCAGCAGCAACTGAAGCACCAGCACAGGCTGAGCCTGAGGCAGTGACCCAAACACCTGCCGAAGAAGCAGCCCCAGCTGAGGAAGAAGCTACCCCTGAGGAAGAGGCAGCGGAAGAAGAGTCCACCAAGGACGTCTACACCTGGAAAGATGGCAAAGTCAAAGTGACAGCTAAGCTGTCCGATCCGTCGATCATTCCGGATGACGCCGAGCTCGTAGTAAAAGCCATCAGCAAGGATACTGATGACTACAATTACGATGCTTACATGGACGCCCTGAACAAGGACTCCGAATCCAAGTATGACGAAAACAACACGCTCCTCTACGATGTCGCATTCATCAAAGACGGAGTAGAACTGCAGCCGGAATCCGGCAAGGTTGCGGTCACTTTTGAGTTCCTCGATAAGCAGCTCGCTGATTCAATCGGAGCTAAGAAAGCCGCAGACGTAAATGTCATCCACCTCCCACTCACGGATGAAATCAAGGATAAATATGACACCACTGCCGATGCCACCGACATCAAAGCGGACGATGTTAAAGTAGAAGCAGTAACAGCAGAAGACAACGACCTGAGAGTCAGCGTCAAGAACGAGAAGGTAATATTCGAGACAGAGAACTTCTCAGTCTTCGCATACACAGTCGACTTCGAGTACAACGGATACAAGTTCAGCATGCCTGGAGAAGGCGAAATCGAGCTGAGCAAAGTATTTAAGCAGCTCAATATAGACAAGAAGGTCGCTGATGTAAAGGATGTAGAGTTTTCAAATCCTAAGCTTGTTGAAGTAACGAAGAACCTGATCGGAAGCGACTGGACACTGAAGAGTAAGAAAGCATTCAGTACAGAAGAGACACTTACTGTCAAGATGACTTCCGGTGAGACGATAGTCATTAGTGTAAAAGATGCTCAGACTTATACAGTTGATTTGGCTTTCAAGTCTGAAGATGGCGCACCTAAATCATTTAAAACATCTAAGAAAGTTTTAGTGCTTGCTTCATTTCAACATGAAGGCAATATTTACTATGCTTACAATGAAAACGATTATGATTTGAATGACAAGAGTGCAAAATCATTTACTTTTACAACCTTTAAAAATACCAAGGCTAATCCTAACAGCGTAGAGTATGCTGGTCAGCCAGTTACAGTTAAACTGTATTATGCTGATGATCAAAACGATTTATTTGATCCAAATAACGTAGTTGTAAAGCCTAAAGCAAAGGAAATAGCCGATGGTGATACTTTTGAAGGTTTCACATTTGCATTTGATAGTTCCGTATCTAATAAAACTACAATTACAGGTACTAGTCCTGAGTATACTGTTAAGTTTGAGTTTAAAGATGTCAATGGTAATCCTGAGAATCCGTCAGGCATTACCGGCAACTATAAGCTTTACACATCAATTACTGGGCCTAACGATAAAGGCAAGACGATAACCTGGTATACATTTGAAGATGCTGGCTTAACGTCTGCTGAAGTAATAAAAAAGTATTCCAGTTTTCATTTTAATAACGGCGATCCTAGTGATAAACCATACACAGCCGGCGACGAGGTTACGGTTGTTTTTGGTAAAGACCTGGAAGCAGATCAGAATACCGGATCTCTTTCCAACAAAGGAACTGTTATAGGCGATGGCGATGTTCTTGGAGATTACGCAGTTTCTGTAAATAAAACTGAAAAAAGCACTACCTATACATTCCAGAAGGTGCCTCCTTATACGTATTCCATTACTACATCTGATAACAACGATGCTGTAATGGACAATGCTTATTCAGGTAACTGGTATCTCCTTTCCACATTGGTAAAGGGATCAAATGGTGTTCATTATTATAGTGTTTCGAAGATAGCTGACAGCAACACTATTAGTACAGCCGATAATCAGAGTATTGCTAAATTCTACACTTCCGATAACCTTAGCAATATTTCTATCAATAACCCTTCGAGTACTTCCACAAGCGTTTATCAGTCCGGAGATAAAGTAACGAATGTCTTAGTCTATACCGGCAATACCACTGCTAATAATTATAATGATGTTATTGAGGGCGGCAGTAACGTACATGAAGTATTTAAAAATGGCGATGTAGTTAATAAATATTCTCTGAGCTCTACAGATAGTGAAGGAGTTGGCATAATTTCGTTTACTAAGATTCCGGATCTCAAGCTCAAGACCCAATTTGTTGATAAGGATGACAATCCTATCAATGAAAATCTTCCAGATGATTATTATCTCCTTATAAAGATGGTGAAGTCCGGAAGAACTTATTATGCTCTTGAAAAAGTAAAAGGAAATAAAACCGGCGACCCGATTAAATTCTATGAATTTAAGAATAATACAATTGACAGTACACCACATTACTACGTAGGGGACGGAGAAACTGTTTCCACGCAGGTAGTTACTACTCCGGGAAATCTGGATGCTGATCTGATCAATCATAAGAGGGGTGTTTTCTACAATGAAAACACTATTGGAGAAAAACAGTTCAGAGATCTTACCAAAGATCTGTATTCTTCAAAGTCAGAAATATCCAAAGACGGTGATGACAATATTCTTACTACGACATTTAAGGCGCAGCCAAATAATGGAGTAGAGCACAAGATAACTGTTGACTTTTACAGTACTGTTACCAGAGATGTAACAGATGCGAATAAACTTAATGAACTGAAGGATCCTGCACTCAGCACAAAACAAAATGCTTATTATTTGATAATTGAACTTCAGAATAATGGCAAGACTGTAGGATACCTGAAAAAAGACGTTACTGCTGAAGATATTAAAAAAGCGAATTCTAACGGAAGCTTTGATGTAACTATCGGTGCGGATGAGGAATTTACTTTAGTTGATGATGATAAAGTTATCATCAAAGACGGCAAGCTGAAGTTTGACCCTACTGTATATAACAGCAAGGTAACACTCTACCACAATCTGACTGACACATCTCCTGCTAGTCTTGTGGATGCAGAAAAGAACGGTTTACGTGATGTCACGGGATATGACTTTGGTTATAACAAAAACTGGAACAGCGAGGGCTATTCCAACCTGGCAAAGAAAGATGAGAATGGCAACTTCACTCTGACCGAAACTAAACTTGGCCTTTTCAGTGCTTATAAGAAAATTTATCAGATACAGGTAGAGTTTGAAGGTGAGGCACCAGCATCTATTGACGGTAACTACAAATTCCGTGTTACAGCTGACCACGCCACAAGCGGAGCTGAGAGATACACCGGAGATATTAATGATAATGCTCTTAACGGAATAGTTATCGAGAATCAGCCAGAAAACAACCGCTATTGGTCAGAATACAAGAGTGACAATACTTCCAATTGGAGCTCTACGCCGAATACCAATCGTATTTCTGGAAGCGAGACATTCACAATTGAAGTTGGTGAAATGTCAGGATCAAATTTTGCTCCGCTTTCATCTGGATATCCGGTTGTTATAGGTGGTGAATCATATACCGTTTCCTATGATTTCCATGATATGGAGACTGTTCATAACGTAGTAGTTAGTGACAATATTACTACTATTACTGACAAGATTATTCTTAAGAAAGCAGAGTACGATCCGGCTGTTTTGTCACAGAACAGAATTGGAGAGGCTTCTGAATTTGGTATAATAGCTGGCAAATATGGATATGACACGTCTCATACTGAGACAAACTTTGCCGTTTATGATGTCAAATTACCAGAAGTTTCAATTGAAGGCAGCGGTGATGGAGATGTTCCATTCTATGCAGAAAATGCACATGTAGATAAATTCTCTTGCACATCTGCAGACCTGTATTTCTATACCACACCAGGCCAACAGGTTCCTACTACTATTGAATCAGGCCGTACTCAGCCTGATGGAAGTACAAAGATTGGGAATGTTTCAATAATTGAAAAAGATGCAGATACGATTCATAACTACGTAAAAAGCCTCATTGATCTTGGCAAGAGTGTATCTGATAGTCTTAAAGAGGCAAAAAATGGTGTTATCAGACCTTCAGCAGGAACTACCGCGATTGATCTGACGTCTTTCCCGGATAATATAACTATCTATGTAGATTGCACAGATCTAGGCCAAGTTCCTCAAAATTTCAATATTAGAAAACGCCCGGGACAGACGGTTGTTTTCAATATTCCTAAAAGTGGAAGTTTAACAATTGATAAATATTCAGTTGAGATAGTAAATAATGATGGTACGGTAGATACAATTTCTTCAACAGACCAGGTTCCAAAGAATGAAGATCCGGAAAAGAACCTGAAACTTGATAATAATCTTCTTCAAAAGATAGTCTTTAACGCATATAACGCAACAGAGATTTCAGTTCAGGACTCAGCAGGACTGTTCCTTGCACCTAACGCTATTAATATTAATGAAAAAAACAGTGCTGGATGGTTGATTGCTGGAGAGCAGACATACGTTAGGAATGAAGGCGAAATGCACTTTTACTTCCACCAGCGTAAATTCAGTGGCAAGTTTGCTCTTGAAGTAACAAAAAACTATACAGGTGCAGAATGGGGTAATTCTGATAAATTTAGTTTTAAACTTACCCCAGTAGGAAAAATGAATGGTGAAGAACTTGTTGTAGATACAAGTATCCCAATGCCAAGTGGAACAGGTGACACTCTAACAATAGGCAAGCCTGCAAGTGGCACAAGCAACACAGGTAAGTTCGGAGCTATTGATTATACGGAAGCAGGAATATACGTATATGAGATCAAGGAAGTAGAACCTACTAACAAGATTCCAGGCGTTACCTATGATACGAGCAAATACAGAGCAATAGTTACTGTTACAAAAGATCAGGATTCAGGTAAATTTAAAGCTTCTGCTGTATATACAAAAGACGAGGACAAGGCTGATACTGCTGAGTTCACGAACACATACACTCAGGATAAGGCTAACCTGAAAGTCAAGAAGAGCTTCGCAGGAGATGCAGCACTCACAGATGCAGAAAAGGCTCTGATCACCTTCACAGTAACAGGTCCGGACGGGAAAACATATACAAACACATATGACAAGTTCAAATCAAACGTTTGGGATCTTGGAAAGGTTCCTACGGGCATATACACTGTAAAAGAGGAAAATGCCGGCAAGACAGGCTATGCTCTTGTTACCACGTACAAGGTCAACGACAAAGATTCAGAGAAGGCAGAGGCAACACTCCAGAAGAATGACGATGTGACGATCGAGATGATCAACACATACACTCAGATAAAAGGAAGCCTGATTATCAAGAAAAACGTAAAGGTCAATGGTGCGGCTCCTACTGATACTTCTGTAGATGGTACTTATAAGTTTACAGTTACTGATTCAGATAATAAAGTTGTTGCTCGTCCTGAAATCGTTATTTCAAAAGGTGTGAGCAGTCAGGTTACTGTTAGTGATCTTGTACCTGGAACTTATAAAGTATCAGAAGTAGCGCCTACAAATGGAACTAGATTAATAGGCTCTAACGAAATTAATATCACAGTTGTGCCTAAAGGTACCGGGGAGGTTCAGACAGCTGAATTTACTAATAATACAGCTAATACATCACTTGAGCTTAGCGGTACCAAGAAGTTGGTCAATGGAGATATCAGCAAATATTCATTCAGTTTCAACTTGTATGATAAAGATGCTTATGAAAGATATCAGAATAGCATCATTGCTGATTTGATTCCGGCTCTTGAAGATACCATTAAACCTGATCCTATAGCGACAGCGACTATACCTAAGGGATCTGTTGCTGGAGATGACGGAAAAGTTCCGTTTACATTCAGCACACCGCTTGAATACACACTTTCTCAGCTTGGTGACAGTAATGAGAAGACATTCAGTTACATAGCTGTTGAAGAAGTGGAAGGTGCTGATGATAAAGGCTATAAGGATGGTATTCAGTATGATATCGAGCCTAAAACAGTGAATGTTAAAGTCACATATGACGCTCAGGCAGGAACAATGAATGCTGCAGTAGATCCTGAATCATTTGAACTTGCATTTGTAAATGAGAAGAAGATAACTGAACTTCGTCTCAATAAGACAATCGAGTCATATATTGCAGGAGACGATGAGGAAGAAGTCGAAAAGACTAATGCATCACTCATATTCAATATCAAGTGGACCGACCCTGATACTGGAGAGACAGTAACGAAATCAGCTGGCGTTCAGTACAGTGCAGACTCAGATAAATCACAGACTGTTACTGTTCATGAAGTTCCACTCGGCGTCGGAGATATCACTGTCGAAGAGGTATACAGCAGCAACTATGATCCTGAGCAGAAGACAATCAAGGCTACGCTCGTAACTAAGGACGAAGAGGGCAATGACCTCAAAGAACCTTACTATACTGTATCGTTCAAGAATAACAGAGTCAGAACTGTTACAGGCGGAGGCGTTATCAACAAAGTCAAGAAACAGGATAATAAATACGTTATTGAACAAAGAATTGATAGTACCGGTAATAACTCAAATCCTTCAGCACAGTCTGCACAAGGAAGTGGAGAACAAGGTACAGATGAAAAAGAGTAAACGGACAGAAAGGAGGACAAAACGATGAAAACTAAGAAAAACACTTTACTGCTTATCTTCGCTTTGGCACTCTGTCTGTCCGTAGCAGTCGGGGCATCACTGGCATACTTCAGTGATTATGAGGAGGCGTCAGGTGGTGCTACCCTCAGCCTCGGTGGTCAGACAGAACTGTATGAAGGGACTGACTCAAGTCAGAAGGATATTTCGATAAAGAATACTGGTGATACAGATATGATCGTTCGTGTCATCATATCCTCTATCGAGAATATGAAAGAAGAACCTTCATATAACAAGAACGATTGGCTGCTTAAAGACGGATTCTACTATTATAAGAAAGTCCTTAAGCCTGGCGAATCCACATCAGAAATCGTAGCTAAGATGGAATTCAGTTGGGGCCCAACTTCAGACCCAAAAGAGCCTGAATACAGCTTTGATGTAGTTGTAGCACATGAAGGTGCTCAGGCAGTTTACAACGGTAAAGCACTAGCTAGACCGGATGAAACCTGGGATAAGGAAGCAGTCGCTGCTATAGAAATTCCTGAAGATTTAAAGGGGGTGAACTAGTATGAAAATCAAAGATACTAAACTCTCAAAGAGGACCCTCGCACTCCTTGCAGCTACTGTACTTCTTTTCGGAAGCGGCAGCTATGTAGGAACCAAAGCAGCTTTGACCTACTTCAGTGAGGATTATACAGCTGGATTCGAACTCGATCATCTGCAGGTACACCTGATCGAGAACGGCAAAGACGTATGCCATGATAAAAATGCCATGACTTCTGTACATCGTTACGACAACGGTAAAGCAAGAGATACAAAATACAGGGGTAATCTGCTTGAGACAAACCTTGGATATTCCAATCCTGAAGATGATGCTTCTCATTACGGAAAAGAAGCTGCTTACAAGCTTGGAACTCCTGGCAAAGTTGCACCTGGCTTTACCTACAAGGAAGAGATCAGTGCAAAGAATGGCAACAATGTAGATGAGTATGTAAGACTGACTGTTAAGAAATACTGGGTCAAGGACGGAAAAAAAGACACAAGACTTAGCCCTGATCTTATCAAACTGACATACGGTGATAAGGACTACAATTCTTCTGCATGGGCACTGAACAAGAAGGAAAGCACTCCTGAATCACAGACTTACTATCTCAGAAAGATGCTGCCTGCTAATGAATCGTCAGGACTTCTCTTCGACTCACTGACGATAGATGGTTCAATCACTGCTGACGAGAATATGACAGTTACCGAGAAAACATCAACTGAAGGTAACAAGAAAGTCACAGTCTATACTTACAGCTATGACTACGATGACTACACATTCTACATCGAGGCAGATGTTCAGGCCATTCAGACACACAATGTCAACGATGCCATCACAAGCCTGTGGGGCGTCAGCAATGTAAGCGCCAGCAACGGCACTGTAACAGTTAAATAGGAGGTGCAGGAATGAAGACTAAACGTTTTATGAGCATCCTTGCACTGACTATGATGATGGTGCTTGGACTTACGATCAGCGCTTTCGCAGAAAGCGAAGAAGTAACAGGACACTGCTACTTCAACGGAAAAGAGATAGTATCCGACTTTGACTCAGATGTTGTCGTTAAGACTGTAAGCGGACTTGAGCCTGGTGACGATGTCACATTCAAGGTCCAGTTCGAGAACAGGTATAATGGCCTTACACACTGGTATATGCGTAATGAGGCTCTTGTTACACTCGAAGAGAGCTATGACAGAACTCAGAACGGCGGATATACCTATATCCTGACACACGTTGCACCGGACGGCTCAAGACAGGTGCTGTTCGATAACAGCGAAGTCGGTGGCGAGGCAAAGCCGGGCAACATGGAAGGTCTCCATCAGGCGACCAACGCTCTCGATGAGTGGTTCTACATCCAGGATCTGAAGAAGGGACAGTCAGGTTATACTGAGCTCTATGTAAAGTTTGATGGCGATTCCGAAGTCAACGACTACATGGATACAGCAGGTAAGCTGCTCGTAGCTTATGCAGTTGAGCTCGACAAGACCGGAACTACTCACAAGAAGACCGTCAAGACCGGAGACAGCAGCAATCTGCTGATGTACGTAGCTGTATTCCTGGCAGCACTCCTGATGCTCGTGTTCACTATCATGAGCTACAGGAAAGACCGCAGGGAAGCACGTGCAGATCATTACGGAAAGGGGCGTGAATAGCATGAAGAAGAGATATCTCATGATGACACTGCTCCTGACCATGACAATGGTTCTTGCGAGCGTCAGCAGCGTGTTCGCGACTATCGATCCGGCAGATGCCTACGACTATACAATCAAGGTATATGCAGGAGAACACGGTCAGTTCGCTGATGGTTCCAAGGAAGTAACCGTAAAAGTAAAAGCAACTGAACGTGTGGATATTGCAGATATTGCAAAGGATGCAGGATTCAAAGTAACAGATACTGAGTATTACTGTAGGGGATACAGAGAGGCTGGTCATGATAATGACGAGAGTCCTTCGCTGGTCGCATTTGACGCTGATGAGGATGTTTCATACGAAGCAGCCTACGGTATCAAGGGCGGCATGGTCAAGTACACCATCATGTACGTAGACGGTGACGGCGAGACACTCAGAGACGCTGATGAGTACTACGGAATGGTAGGCGACAAGCCTGTCGTATCTTACAAGTATGTTGAAGGCTATCAGCCGAACGCATACAACCTGACCAAGACACTGTCAGCTGACGAGGCAGAGAACGTATTCGCTTTCTCATACCTCAAGAACCCTGCAGTTGCAGCAGACAACGACACAACTACACAGGCAGGTGCAGCCAATGCAGCAAACGGCAATAATGCCAATGCAGCAGGCAATGCGAATGCCAACGCGAATGCTAACGCAGCAGCTAATGGCAACAACAATGACAACACACCTGCTACCATCGTAGACCTCGACGATAATGCAACACCGCAGGCAGAGAATGCCGGTGACGGAGCAACTGATATAGCTGAGACCGAGACACCTAAGGTAGGCCTCAGCCCTGCAGTCATAGGCGCAGGCGCTCTGCTCGTCGCAGCAATTGCAGCCGCAGCAGTGGCCATCGCAAAGCGTCGCAGAGACGATGAATACGAAGATGATGAGGATGAAGAAGACAACGAAAGCGCAGGCACTGGCAGCAGTACGCAGCATGCATACTCACAGCAGCAACAGCAGCAGGAGTAGGATACACATCATCTGAACACAACTAACAAGGGGCCGGAATTATCCGGCTCCTTTGAGTTGTTGAAAAGCTAATTTCAATATTCGCAGTTTCTTGACCAGTGTAATACATCAAGCTACAATAATTGGCAGTGAATATTTTGAATGAGTACCTGTGTAGGGAGCAAAACATGGCATTGGGTAAGAGAATACATATAGTAATTGCTGTTATTGCAGTGATAATTGCTCTTATTTTTACATCCTGCGGCGCTGATTCCACCGAGACGACGCAGCAGGAGAACGGCACTTCTCAAACTGAACAAAGTGAGGAAGTGACAGAGGCGTCGGATACAGCAGATGCATCAGATACTAAAGAGGGCGCTCCTTTTGCTTTGCACGGCATCCTCTCTGTAAAGGGTACGGATCTTGTAGATGCTGATGGAAACAAGTATCAGTTAAGGGGTGTGTCGACTCATGTGTATATGCCGGTCAGTTTGAACACGCTGCACGGCGAATTTGAGCAACCTTGCCGCTAACCTTGCCGCTCTGCTGAGCAGTCCGGCAACCATCCTCATATAATAATATTGGCACACATAAGTGTGACTATTATTCATAGGAGGACGGTA
>JAWRIG010000025.1:0-3467 GCA_040308005.1 Anaerovoracaceae bacterium
TTTTATATTAGATATTTCACATAAGTATGTTTCTAATTTACTTAACAACATCTCTCTTTCAAAATTTTGCCTAAAATATTTTTTTCCGTTGTTTCCCAAGTTGTCTCTTTCTTCTTTTGTCATATTGTATAAATTTATAACATTACTATATAGGCCCTCAAAATCTTCTGCCTCACTAGCTAAACCACACTTAGCATCACTTATAGTTTCCATTCCCGCTCCACTTATAGCTCCTATTATAGGTTTTCCTGAAGCCATATATGATTGAACTTTTGCTGGTAATGTAATTTTTAAAATATCTGTATTTTTCAATGTTACTACCAGTGCATCTGAGTTAAAAAAATATTTTGGCATATCTGTAGCCGGCTTTCGTCCTAACAATTTCACTGTATCATGTAAGTTATATTTTTCAACTAAATTTTTTATGTTTTCAAACTCGCTTCCATCACCCAATATAATCCACTTAATATCTTTTTTGTCTTTACATAAGTTTGCGGCTTCAATTATTGTATCTACACTTTGCGCTTTCCCGATATTACCCGCAAAGGTAACAACAAAGTCTTCTTCGACTACAGTTAAATCTGTATCTTCTAATAAGATCTTGTTAGAGTATAGATTTTCTGCCCACTGAGGCAAGTATACAATTTTATGTTCGTTTATTCCTAAATCTACTAATATTTGTCTATAACCTTCTGATGCTATTGCAATCTGATCAAATGAATCATATATTTTTATACATATTTTTTTTAACATACGCCTTATCACTTTATTTTTTATGTTTACTATAGAATAAAATGTTTCAGGCCATAAGTCTTGAACATATATAGATGATGGTATCTTTTTTAGCTTGCTTAAAATTATCGCAGGTATAGCAGTAGTTATAGGCGAAACTTGAAATACAAATATATTGTCAAATTTTTTACCTATTAATTTGGGTAAATGAAATAAAGAACTTACAACAAAAGATACATAGTTTAATGCTAATTTAATTGAACTATTTTGGCCTCTTTCAATTAAATAGCATCTATTAATTTTTATATTTTTATATTCCTTTACACCTCTTGAAAAAAAAGAATAACCTTCAAATAGTTTGCCGTGAGGATAATTAGGCAATCCAGTTAAAACTTCTACTTCATTGCCCCTTTCTATTAATCCTTCACATATATCATTTATTCTAAATTCTTCAGGCCAAAAATACTGTGTTACTACTAAAGTCTTCATTTTTTACCTCTAATCAAATAAATTATAGTCAATCTTAATTTGTTTACTTAACTTTAGTGATGAATATATATTATCGCTAACTAATTTTATAGAATTTTCTTCTATAAACTGCTTTTTCATAGTTATTTTATTTATAGTGTATAGTATCCTTATTCCTATTTTAGGAATCCATATTTTTAATGATGACACCTTATTAATATCTAACATATTTTTAAATGAATATACTTTATTATCTGATACATTATATATCTCATTTGGTATTACATATCCATCTATAATCTGATTCACTGCAACAACTATATTCTTAACGTTACATAAACTTAACTTGTTACTTCCACTACCTACTATATAGTTGAAACCTTTCATTTCTGTTCTTCTTTGAATATTAAGTCTAAATTCATCGCTATAAACAGGCGCAAGTCTCAACATATAATAAGATGACCTGCAATTACCTTCTATATATTCTTCTGACTTTTTCTTTGCTACTGCATAAGGTGACTTAGGATAGCATTCATCACTTTCAATATACACATCTTTATCCATTTTTTCACCATACACCGATATAGTACTTAAGAATATAAAATGTTTTAATTTTAAATATTCATTACTTAAATCAACTAAATACTTAGTAACTTCATAGTTTACTTTCATAAATTTTTCTTTCGATAAGTCATTTCCTTTATTATGAGCTAAAGCTGCACAGTGAACAATTACATCTATATCTTTATGCTCTTTAATAACTTTTTCTAGCTTTTCTTTATCAGTTAAATCACAACATATATAATTATCACATTTATTACTTTTTTTAGATTGTGATATCCCTAATATTTCATGATTATCTTTTAATCCATTGTATATATTACTTCCTATGAATCCATTTACACCAGTAATTAATATTTTCACATCTACACCTCTTTTCTATAAAGGTGTATATCTACTCATTAGTAGCCTTGCTACCTTCAACTACACCCTCTTTTTTAAATACTTTAATACCTGTCATAACAAATATTTTTATATCAAACAATACTGATCTATACTGTAGATACTGCCTATCAAACTCAACTTTATCAGGTATTTCAAGTTCATCTCTTCCATTAACTTGAGCCCATCCAGTAACCCCCGGTAATAAAGTTTGTACACCTTTTTCTGTTCTTAAGTCTCTTAAGTCATATTGATTGTATAAAGCTGGTCTTGGTCCAACAAATAACATTTCACCTTTGATTATATTTATAAATTGAGGTAACTCATCTAAGCTTGTTTTCCTTAAAAACTTACCAACTTTAGTTATAAATATCTCTGGATCATCCAATAAATGAGTTGGTACATCTGGCGTATCTGTTCTCATTGATCTAAATTTATAAATCATAAAATTCACATTATCTTTTCCTATTCTCTCTTGCTTAAAGAAAACAGGCCCTTTGGACTCTAACTTTATAAGTAGTGCTATTATTAAAAACACAGGAGATAATATAACAAGTGCAATAAGTGCAACTAACCTTTGTAATAAGTTGTACATTCTATAACCTCCCTCCAAATAATTTTTTCCTTCTTCTATAAAAGTTTGATTATCAAAATAAGTGAAGTTAGGATTAATAGTTGATTGACGAAACACTTAAATGCCGCGTTCTTTAGGCATTTGTGTGTAGGAAACAACTATTAATCCTAACGAGCCCACCCCTGCTAACAAACTTCCTTACTATTCGCTTCTTCCGGTCTTATATAAGTAGTAACTAATTCTCTCATTACGTTATCAATTAGCTCTACCTCTTCTTTATCAACAATAGATTTTAAAATTTCTAAATGCATCTTGCATCTTTTTGAATCAAAATCTATTGGTTTTCCAATAAATATCTTCTTATGATCAGTGTTAGTTAACCCTTCTTCTGACATAAGTAACTCTTCATATAACTTTTCTCCTGGTCTAAGTCCAGTAAACTTAATCTTTATATCTACATTTGGTTCAAATCCACTAAGCCTAATTAAGTTATCTGCTAAATCAACTATCTTAACTGGATCTCCCATATCAAGAACAAATATCTCTCCACCTTTTGCCATAGCTCCTGCTTGTATAACAAGTTGAACAGCTTCTGGTATTGTCATAAAGTATCGTATAATATCTGGGTGAGTTATAGTTACTGGTCCACCTTCTTCAATTTGGTTTTTGAACAATGGAATAACACTTCCGTTACTTCCAAGTACATTTCCAAACCTAACTGCTACAAACTCTGTTTCACTTTTTTCATTCA
>JAWRIG010000026.1:0-3262 GCA_040308005.1 Anaerovoracaceae bacterium
ACCCCAACCCCAGACTATAAGTGGAATAATCTTGGTGGCTTATATGAAAGTTTCTATAAGAAATATGATGTATATACTCTAGCAGAGTTACGTGACATGTTTGTAGAAACAGAAAATAAAATTATCCAGTTGATCAATACATATACAGATATAGAATTATTTCAACAAGGAGGAAGAAAGTGGTCATCATCAACACCTTCAAATTGGCCAATATGGAAATGGATTCATATAAATACTGTTGCACCTTTCAAATCTTTTAGAACAAAAATACGAAAGTGGAAAAAGCTACAGTAATAATAAAGTTAATGATAAAATATTATAAAAACAACTAGTAGGTGAGTATATTGAGAAACGAAGATACAATCAAATCTATAAAATATTCTATAAAAATACATAATAGAAATCGCCTTATTAATTTAGTATTCACTACATTAATTTGCTCTGGACCTCCATTGTGGTTAATTTTAAGAATTTATGATAGAGATGTGGATAATTTAATGAGTACTGTTGCAATATCCTTTTTAACTTTAATTTATATGACTTTTACATGGTGTGATTTTTTCTTTACTAAAAAAGAAACTAAACAATTCCATGAAGATTTATTGAAAGAAGTAACAGGAAATAAGTGATTAGTCTTAAAGTTTTGGTTATCCATATATAGAATAAAGTTAATGACCTTAAAATCCAATCAAATGAATTTTAAGGTCAATTTTACTAGTACTCTTTAAACAAGTTTTAAAGTGTAATTTATTCTATTTTTAATAAGTAAACTTATTGATTTTTTCTCAATTAAAATATTTTAAATATATTACACTTCTATATGTATTATTTATTCAACTCTATTTTTATGGATTTATCTTTTAATAATTTTGCATCATTCACATAAGAAACAGAAATTTCACTTATACTTTTTATCTTTTCCTCATTATGTTTATATCCCTTTAAATCAATAGTTTCAGTATATTTTCCAGTCTTTCTATCAACGTATGTATCTTGTAATCCACCAAAATCTACTTTATTTCCATCTTTGTCGAAATACTCTAAGTAAGGTTCAATGTCTACAAGTCCTTCTTTATAGTAAGTGAATTCTATTTTGTCTCCAGTTACCTTGAAACTGTCTATCTTTATCTTTCCAACTTCACTTGTTTTTAATGTTAAAGGAAGGCTGTTTATGCTCTTTGGTTCAGACATTTTATCGTCTGCAAAACGTATATATTTTGTCGGTACAACTTGTAAATATTTTGTACTACTATCTGCTCCTATAAACTCAAGTGAATTTGTTGCAATTCCAGTTATTTCATCTGGACCATGACTTCCATTATCTATTATATTTAGAACTTTCCCTTTGTCATCCATAAGTGCAAATCCAGCTAAATATTCATTTTCTTCATTTGATTTATTTGAATCCTTTAATTCACTAGTTTGAATAAGCATCTTATTTCCTAATGGAGAAATTATAACTTCTTTTATATCATAATTAGTTTCTCCTATTGTAAATTTCTTATTAACTTTATAAACATGACTATCTACGTTACTTTTAGATTTATCTACCTTAGTATCTATATTCCAGTTACCATCTGTATTAAAGATATTATCTATCTTTAATTCTACTTTATCATTTACTTTTATATCTATACCACTCATATCAAATCTATAAATACCTTCTAATTTATTGCTTCCTACATACTTAGCCTCTGATTCTGGATTCCTGTGCTGATTAACTTCTTTCCCATTTATATATAAATTAATAGATGGATCAGCAAATAAAGGGTTTTCATATACATTATAATTTTCTTTTATATTTTTATCTGTTTTTATGGTATAAAATACAGTCATACAACTTTCATCATAAGATATGCTGTTTACTTTAAATTCTATCCCCTTATCTTTAACAAATAAGTTTAAACTCTTAGAAGTTTTCTCTAGTTCATGTTTATCACCTTTAAATCTGGAATCTTTATTGTTATCAAAATATTTTACTATATTTCTCACTATAGGTATAGAATCTGCTAGTGAAGGATTTATAACCCCCATAACACCACCGCCTATGACTAATGTGGCTATTGATGCAACCATTACATTTCTGTACTTTCTTATATTCTTTTGTTTTATTCCTTTTGATATTGCATTCTTAGTTATATCATCTATATTATCTGGTATTTTTATATCATCATATCTACTCATTATGATTCCTCCTTTAACAAATCATATAATTTTTTCTTTCCTCGTCTTATATATGACTTTACCGTATTTTCATTACAATCCATTACTTTAGATATTTGACTTATTGTTAAATCCTGAAAATATTGTAGTATTATAGGTGTTTTATACTTTTCCTCTAATACATCTATTGCCTCATATAAATCTATTTTTTCCTCTATACTTGAATATTCTATTTCACCTATGTAATCTTCTACTTCCACATCTTTAAACCTATTTGCGTGTCTATTTTTCATATTTACATTATTTATAAGTATTCTTGTTATCCAAGTTTTAAAATAACTTGAATCTTTAAGTTTACCTATATTTAAATAGGCCTTATACACTGTTTCTTGATAAATATCTAATGCATCATGCTCGTTTTTTGTATAAATAAATGCCATTTTATAAAGGTATTCTTTATATATATTTATAAGATCTTCAAAAGCTTGATCTGAGCCTTTTTTAGATTCATTTACTAAATTTATTGCTTCTGTTAATTTGCTTTTTTTACTAAAAAGCCTCACTCTTTTTAGTATGGTATTTTCTATCATATTGTCCTCCCTATAATCATGATTACGCATATTAGATTCAGTAGCTATTCATTTAGTTGCACATTTTTACAATTTTTACTTTATATTGAATATCTCACTACAAAAACTAAAAAAGCTATCCTCAAATATGAGAATAGCTCTATATTTTCACAAATATTTTTATTTTAATTAACTTCTAATATCCGCATGATATTATCTTATAATCTCCATCTTTATTCTTAACTAAAGTGTATCTTAGATAATTTATACCTGATTCTTCAGGTTGATTTTCAAATAAATATTTAACTTTATATTTAACATCAAGTGATTTTCCCTCTTTAAAATAAAGATATTTTCCATTTTTCAATCTACCTTCAACAGTTTTAAATGTAACCTCTTCTGAATCTAGATATTTGATATATAGTATATCATCAAACGATCCTTTAGCTGGCCCATCAAAACCTATATAATTATAATCATAACCATCCATATTAAATATACATTCATTTATAAGATCTAAGTCTTTTGTA
>JAWRIG010000027.1:0-13065 GCA_040308005.1 Anaerovoracaceae bacterium
GTCAATAACATCGCCTGGCTTTGGTAAACGTAAAGATTTCTCAATGTCATCCATGAAATCCATCATCGGATTCTGTTCCATATTCTTAGTGACATTTTCGCTCATACTAGAAATAACCTCCTTGATAATCCATTCGGGCGTAGACGCGCCCGCTATAAGGCCAATTTTATTACTTTTTGCGGCTTGTTTCAATAGATAATCGTCAGCATTTTCGATAAATATGCTATTTTCGCAATTATTTTTCGCTATCTCATAGAGTTTGCCCGAGTTGGAGCTGTGCCTGTCTCCCACCACGACCATCATATCGACTTGACGGGCTAACTGACGGCAGCTCTCCTGCCTGTCCCTTGTCGCATTGCATATAGTGCGGCGTATGTCGTACTTTATTCCGGCCTCATCGAACACCGAAAGGATGTCCTCCATGAGTTCCCGTTTGATGGTAGTCTGGCAGACGATGACGGGAACATCAGCCTCTTCTCCGGCAGAATGCTTCTCTCCCGCATCGCTCCTGACCGTCTCCGCGTACTCTCTCGCTTCGTCCACGTTTCCGATGACTTCCGCTGTATATCCGCACCATCCGCAGGTGGCTCTCACTTCCTGATGATTGCGGTCTCCTATCATGATGACAGGTCTTCCCTGCCCGTGAGCCTCGCTTACGATATCATGTATCTTTTTGACAAATACGCAGGTCGTATCTACGAGCCTGATCCCGCGCCTCTCTGCTTCTTCATAGAATTCGCGCGGCTCCCCGTGCGACCTCACTATGACGGTATCGCCCTCCTCAGCCTCATCAAGCGAAGTTATCATCCCTACGCCCATCGACTCGAGCCTCGAAACGACAGCGCTGTTATGGATGAGATGGCCGCATGTGAAAAGGCGCCCGGACTCATCCTGCCCGGAGGCGTGCTTTTCAGCCTCTGTGAAAGCAAGATTGATCGCCCTGTCGACGCCGAAACAGAATCCTGAGTGTTCAGCTCTGATTATCTCCAATATACTGTCTCCTTAATGTGTTACTGCCGTAGCTATCATAAGCATCGCAACGAATACGATGACTATAGCGGTGACTATGTCTCCTACAAGCCTGTCTTCATTCTCGAATGAGAAATTCCTGATGCGCACGCTGCGGCTGTTCTTCGTCCAGAGTGTCGGGTCGCCGAAATGCGTCCTGAGATATTCTGCCGCTCTTCCGCTGTGAAGGCCGCACCATCTGAATATGCCCTCTATGAGATGCGAGATGCCCAGGATAAGAGAATTGAACGGTCTTCTGTAGAACCAGTCAAAGTCAACCGTGATCTCTTCGTGCGGCTTCATCTTCTTGAGGTACAGGAAGAACGGAATCGATCCGCCGATGAATATGGCCACATATTCAAGCACGTGCCCCATGTGGTATGGCTCTACGATCGTCTGATAAGGCATGAGAGCGTAGAACTTCTCAGGCAAAACGCCTATAGCTATAGTCGCAGCTGTGCCGAGGACCATCGCAAGGTTCATCGAGAACGGCACCTTCTTTTCCACTTTGGAGACCGCCTCGTCTTCGCAAGGTCCGAAGAACACAAACCAGTTGATCTTGAGCGTTATGGACAGAAGCGTACCTACGCCGCCTGCTGTCAGAAGAAGTGCCGGAACTGTATAGCCTGCCTCGTGCACTGCATCCATGATAAGAGCTTTGCTGACGAATCCCGAAAGGCCCGGAAGTCCTGCGATAGCAAGAGAGCTTATGAGGAAGCATCCAGCGGTGACAGGCATTTTCTTAGCCAGTCCTCCGAGCTCAGTGATATTGCTTCTTCCTGTTGCATATATGACTGCTCCGGCGCCCATCATAAGTACGCCCTTGAACAGAATGTTGGTAAAAGCATGAGCAGTTGCGGCATCTATACCGAGATTGCCGCCGACACCTGCAGCAGCTATCATCATTCCGAGCTGGCTCACTATATGATAAGCGAGAAGCCTTCTGATGCCGTTTTCCATGATCGCCATGCAGGCTCCGTAGATGGCAACGATCGCACCGATCCACACAAGATCAGCCATGCCGCTCATCATCCTCAGCATCAGGTAGATTGCCGCTTTGGTCGTAAACGATGAAAGATATACAGTTCCTGTAGCAGTCGACTCAGGATATGCATCCGGAAGCCATGCGTGAAGCGGCGGTATAGCAGCGTTGACTGCAATGCCGATAGCGATAAGCCAGAAGCAAGGCTCTCCTATGCACTCAGACAGATGTCCGAGCGTGTTGCCGTAGTGGAACATGTATATGATCAGTCCGGCGAGCAGCATGTTGCCGCCGAAAGCATGAACGAGTATGTATCTGAATGAAGCCCTGGCCGACGCCCTGTCGTGCTTGCAGTAGACGACATACATCGATGCAAAGGCTGATATTTCCCAGAAGAAGATAAGCGATATGCAGTCGCCTGCAAGGATGACTCCCATAACGCTGCCTGCGTAGACCATCGACATGCCGCACTCATAGCGGTGCTGGATCCCGATGCCGTAAATACCGTTAAGGAGCGCTATGATGCAGAATACCAGCATGAACGTCCAGGCAAGCGAATCTAGATGGATGAATTCCATCTTGATAAACGGCGCCAGCTCATACGGCAGGCTGCTCTTTTCGGTCATCTGCGTGAATGCCCATGCGGCGGTTACCGGCGCAATTATGCTGAGCGGCTTCCTGCACCCTCTAGGCAGAAGGCACACAAGAAAACCGAAGATGATCATTATGATCCCCGGATGCAGTATCATCATTAACTTGTCTGCAGTGATTCCTGTCATGTGTGCTGTGATGCCTTTCGCGGTTTAATTAGTCGGGCAAAATCTATTCTTCAACGCCCATTTCCTCTTCTATCATACTAAGAATTATCTTCTTGGTAGCCTTGGCAGGGACCTCGATCCCGAGAGACTCAGCTATTTCGGTAAGCTGCTTCTTGGTCATTCTCATGGAAGGCTTGTTTCTGTTATCCGAGTACGCCTTCTCAAGGCTGCTCCTGATCTCAGCATATGACTCAGACCATTCTCTGACCGGAGCAGGTTCAGCATCCTGTCCCGCTGATTCAGAAGCTGCCCTGGCCTCTTCCATTGCCGCCCTGGCAAGTTCAAGCTCTTCAGCCGCCTCTTCCTCTTCGATTCTCTTGACCTTTCTCGTCTTACTCGTCCTGGCCTTGATGCTGAATCCGAAGTCCTCATCAGCAGCCTTAGGCCTGATGTTTTCAGGATCAAAAATCTCAGGTACCGGTTCCTCTGTAATTGCGAAATCTGTTTCTATTACTGCCTCTTCCGGTACTTCATCCTCCGGCTCATACTCAGAGATATCTGTGTCTATTTCGATATTTTCAAATTCAGGCTCAGTGATCTTAATTTCCGGCTCTGCTATTTCAGGTTCAGGTTCAGAAAACTCAGCCTCAATTTCTTCAATTGCCGGTTCTTCTGTAATCTCTGCTTCTTGTTCTACTGTCTCAGCCGCCGGTTCTTCTGTAACTTCAGCCTCAGCTTCAAGATTCTCAGTTTCCGGTTCAGTCTCAGTGATCTCATGCTCAGCAACTTCAGGAGCTTCGTCCGCAGCCTCCTCCTCGTCCTCGTAAGGCGTAACTTCAAGGCTCTCTGCGACTGCTTCAGGCACTTCGAGCATGATCTCCTCAGGCTCTGCAGCCTCACTGTCACCTAGCTGCGCCTCAAGGTGTGTCTCCTTCATGATCTCGCCCTCAGGATTGGTCTCGTGCTCGAGCGTGATACTGATTCCGCCTGCGTTGAGCATCAGCTCTTCTTCCTTGAGTTCGCGGGCATTGTAATAGTCTGCAGGCCTTCTTATAAGGGCTTGCAGTATTATCTTGCTCATAATGATCAGCAGCACTGAACATACGAACGCTATTCCCAGATACTCAAGAGTTTCCATCAGCATGAGCTACCTCTACATGTACGGCATGAAGACCTGATTGCCCGCCATGACAGCAAGGTCGAACAGGTGCAGTCCCGCATTAGGGAATATACCGAGGATTATGGATATGACAGCGGTTATAATCAGCGGTACCAGCATAGCCGGAGCCGCATCACCGCCCTCAGCGAATTCAAGATTGTCTACGTTCTTCTTGAATGCGACAAGGACTACAGGCATCAGGTATGTAAGAGCGAGCAAAGCGCTTGCGATCAGCGTCGCTACGTATACCGGCTTGCCCATAGCTACCGCACCCATGATGATATTCGCTTTGCTTACGAATCCCACGAAGAACGGGAATCCGGCGATTCCTATGGATGCAGCTGTGAAAGCGATCATGGTATAAGGCATCCTCTTGCCTATTCCTACCATCTCGCGGATGTCCTTCTTATGTGTTGTAACGAAAATCGCTCCGGCCGCCATAAAGAGTGTGATCTTCATGAAAGCGTGGGCAACTATGTGGTAAAGCGCTCCCGCCATGCTGTACGGAGTCAGGATAGCGATACCGAGAACGATATATGAAAGCTGTCCGACTGTCGAGAATGCGAGTCTTGCCTTGAGATTATACTTTCTCATCGCGATAAACGATGAAACTATTATCGTAAACACAGCCATCCATGCGAGGACCTCTGATCCTCTGCAGGCTTTGGCTGCTTCAGGTCCGAATACATAGAGCACCACTCTGAGAGTGCAGAACGCGCCGGCCTTAACTACTGCAACTGCGTGCAGAAGAGCGCTGACAGGTGTAGGCGCGACCATCGCTGCAGGAAGCCAGCTGTGAAGAGGCATGACGCCCGCTTTGACCAGGCCCGCTCCGACCATCATCAGGAATACGATGAGCATCCACGGCATCGGGATCATATCCGTCTTTACAAAGCCTCCCGGCACGAAGTCCATTGTTCCCGTTACCGAGTACAGAACGACAATGCCTGCAAAGAATATCTGCCCGCTTATGAGAGTATAAGCGAGGTACTTGCGTCCTGAAACCGTCCCCTCTGCATCCCTGTAATGTACTACTAGCGGATATGTAGCGACTGTAAGCACCTCGAAGAATATGAAGAATGTGATCAGGTTTCCGGCAAAGCAGAGTCCTGTGGCTGCGCACAGGCACATCGCGAATGCGGCATAGTATCCTGTCTGGTTCTTCTCTCCGTGGCCTCTCATGTAGCCGATCGAATATATAGAGGTCAGTATCCACAGAGTCGAAGCGACGCATGCGAATACCATTCCCGCAGCATCCACATTGAAGGCGAAGGAAACGCCTTTGACGATGCTGAATAGTTCAAGCTTGATCTCCTCTCCTGCGAGGACCGCCGGGATCATGGAGTACACGATTATGATCTTAAGGACAGCGGCTGTCAGTGTTATCCCTTCCCTTGCGTTAGGTCTTATATGCTCGCCAAGCACATAAATGAGGCCTGAAGCTATCAGGGATACGAGCACTGCATACATCGGTCTTAATTCAAGAGCTGTGAGGTAGTTCATCATAAGCCCACCCCCTCTAATGTCATGAGGAGTATGTCAACTACCTTCACGTTGAATAAGCCGAGGCCGAGTATAGCCAGGAAGCATACGACCACCGGAAGGATTATGGACAGAGGCAGCTCGAGTTCTTCGCTGCTCCATCTCTCCTTGAGTCCTGCGCTCTGACGGATGAATACCTTCTCGATCAGCTTGAAGAAGTATACGGCGTTAAGAAGGCTTGAGATGACGAGCACCGCTATGTATATCCATTCGTGCTGCCCTGCCGCGCCGAGTGCAAGATACCACTTGCTGAAGAATCCTGCCGTCGGGGGTATTCCTATCATTGAGAGGGACGCGATGACGAGAAGTCCGCAGGTCAGCGGCATCTTCTTGTATATGCGGCCAAAATCATTTATATCTGCTGTTCCGTATTTGTATCTGATCGCTCCTGTGCAGAAGAATAGTCCGCCCTTCATGAATGCGTGTCCAAGCATGTGAAGGAAAGCGCCTGCAAGCGCTATAGGGGTTCCTATAGCGAATCCGAGCGATATGTAGCCTATCTGAGCTACGGATGAGTACGCGAGTATTTTGCGTATATCGTTCTGGCCCATAGCCATCAGAGAACCGTAGAGCATGCCTATGACTGAGAACACTCCGAGGAGTATCAGAGCGAGCCTTACGAATCTGAAGTCTGTGCCGTAGATGCAGAAGAAGAACCTGAACATAGCAAGCGCAGGGACTTTGCCCATGACGCCTGTGATGAGAGGTCTTGTGCCCGGTTCAGCATGTGCATATGCAGACGGCTGCCATCCGTGGAACGGGAACAGCGCCATCTTGATTCCGAATGCAGGGATCAGGAAGCACATGGCAACCAGCATGGCATTGTCATGCCCGCCTTCGTTTAAGATCTTCTGCATGTCTCCCATGTTGAGAGTGCCTGTAGCCGAGTAGAGTATTCCTATTCCGAGGAGATAGAACGTCACCGCTATGGTTCCGACGAGCATGTATCTGTATGCCGCAACGACTCCCCTGCTGCCGCCGAGTGAAATGAGGCAGTATGCAGAAAGCGATGTGATTTCGAGGAATACGTACAGGTTGAAGACGTCTCCTGTGGATGTCATTCCGAGGAGGCCTGTGATCAGAAGAGCGATCTCCGCATTGGCGGCCGCTATCATCATCGGGCGCTTCTTATCGCCGAAATTGCCCGCAAAGAGCAGCGTCATGAATCCTATGAGAGAGAATGCCACGAGCAGCACTGCGTTAAGTGAGTCGACGACGAACTCGATGCCGTACGGTACTGCATAGCCTCCGATAGCATAATGGAACGGTCCGTTCTTGACTACATCTATGAGCTGGATAACAGACAGCACAAAAGAGCCCAGACACGCTATCTTGACTACTGCATTACCGAGATGTCTGTTGACATGGGTAAGAGCGAGGCAAGGAAGAGCTGAGCACAGCGGAAGCAGTATTACCAGTACAGGTAGGTTCGCCATCATGCTGTCATGTATCCCCTTCAGTTACTTATGTTCATGAGACTCTGCATCCTCTTCAATGTCCGGATGATGCAGCTCTCTGTGTTTCTTATGTTCTTTTCTCGCCTGAGCAGCCTGGATCCTGATCAGATCATCTTCTTCGATGGTCCCGTATTTTTCTCTTATACGCAGGAGCAGCGACAGGCCCACGCCAGTAGTACCGAGGCTGACTACGATAGCTGTCAGCATCAGACCGTGAGGCAGCGGATTTATATACTCTGCTGCACGGACCGCCGTATCCATCGCTACAGGGATGGTGCCCGGGTCCTTCTGTCCGAAGCACAGGAAGAAGAATATTACAGCCACCTGCATGACATTCATGCAGATGAGCTTCTTCATGTAATTGTTGCACACTACAATACCCGCTACTCCGAGTGAAAGGAGAAGCAGTGTAAGAAGGTATATTCCCTTTGCTGCAAGGAAAGCATTAATTGCTGTCATCATCGAAGGAAATCCTCTCCATCAGTGCGTTAAGAATAGTTATTATGGTTCCGGCTACGCCGATAGTTACTCCTATCTCAACGAGCGTAATGCCGATCGAGTGAAGCTCAGCCTGATGCACAGGCAGAGGCATCTTGTTGTATTCAAGGTAAAGCCCTCCCCCAATCAACGAAATGAATCCGGTGAGTGCGTAGATGAACGGTCCTAGTCCCGCGATGGCTGCGGATCTTGACTTAGGCAGATTGAATATAGGGCGCTTCCTGTTTACTACCATCACATCAAGAAGGTATACCATGCCTATGAGGGCTCCCGCCTGGAATCCTCCTCCGAGGCTTATCTCGCCGTGGAAGAGTACGTACATGGCGTATATGAGGATCACAGGCTCTATTATGGATATCATTACGTCCTTGTTGACTGTCTTGTATACCGGGCGCCCTGCAGCCTCTCTGAGCCTCCTGAAGGACTCTGGTGCAGGTATCCTGCTCTTAGGCCTGTTGGCGAGCACTATTACAACAGAAAGGCCTGCAAGGAACATTACAGTCGTCTCGAACATGGTATCAAATGCCCTGTAGTCGACGATGACAGCCGTTACCATGTTAGGAGAATTGCACTCGTCAATAGCGTGCTCGATGTAATAATCGGACACGTGAGTATTAGGGGCCGACTCAGGGTCCCCTATCACCGGCAGTACATCGAATGCCAGGAACGGCACGATGATAGCCGCTATTAACAAAAGCACTGTGATCGTCTTCCTCATGGAATTAAGTATGCTGCAGTCCTTTCAGTACGTTACTTGGTCTTTCTGTCTATGGACCTCAGAATGATGATAAAGAATACTGTCGATATGACTCCGATGACCGCCTCTGTAAAGGCTACATCAGGCGCTCCCATGATGTTGTAGAGGAGCATGGTCAGGAAACTGAAAGCACAGTAAATCACGACAGAGGTCATAAGATCCTTGCCGAATATGATCGCGATCGTTATACCGATCAGCCCTATCAGAAGTACTGCCTGAAGTATCAGTGTCATATCTTGTCCTTATCTTCTGCGGTTATTGCTCTTTATTATCCTTTTCCGGATATATGAGATCGAGTATCTGGCGCTTTGTGGCATTTTCAGGAACACTGATGCCACGTTCTTCTGCTGCACTGATAAGCTCGGTCTTGTTCATTTTCATAGAAGGCTTAGGTTTTCTTCGCTTGTTCTGCGTTCCGCCTTTGCCCTGCTTTTTCTTATCTCCCTGCTTCTTGTCCTGCTTCTTCTTTTCAGGTTCAGCAGCCTTCTTTTCTTCCTTCTTCTCATGTTCAGCAGCCTTCTTTTCTTCCTTCTTCTCAGGCTCAGCTGCCTTCGCAGGTTCCGGTTCAGGTTCTGCTGCCGGCTCAGGTTCTTTCTCCGGTTCAGAAGGCTCTTCCCCTGTCATCTTGGTCCTGTATCCGAGGTAATCCTCCTTGTTGATAGCCGCTATCATCATGAGGTTGGTGCCTATAGGGTTGGTAAGCACGATGACTATGAAGATAAGCAGTATCTTGACCGACAGGAGCCCTCCGTTAACAGCGAACATCATTCCTGCGAGAATCAGAAAAGCTCCGATCGTATCGCCTACACCCTGCGCATGGAGCCTCGTAAAGAAGTCAGGCAGCTTTGCGATACCTATAAGCGATAAGAACATGAATATAAGCCCTGCCACGATGAGAACGGCAGCAATGATCATTACAGGTGTCATTTCCTCCGCCCTCCTATATACTTCGCAAGGATGACCGAGGTCACGAATCCGAGGATCGAATAGCTGAGAGCTATATCGATGAACATGTCCTCCCTGCCTCCTTCAAATCCGACAACGAGAATGAGAAGCACGATCACGGTATTCATTGCGAACACGTAATTGAGCTTGTCGAGCAGCGCTTTTCTCCTGAACATCAAGATGACCATCGCCGCCAGTATTAAGATCAGCGCACCGAGCACATACAGCCAGAAGTCAGCCATCATTTTCCTGCCCTCCCGGTTCTGTATCTCCTGCGCACCAGTTCAGGCCTCTTCTGAGGTTCTTCCGCGTGCACATCCTTTTCATCAACAGGTGCAAAATCTATTTCTTCTCCGTAAAGCCATGCGACTTTGGCCTGCATGGAACCGTCGAGGAGACCTTCTCTCAGTTCTTTCGTAAGAGCATGGACTGAGTAAATGCCGTCCTCGCTTATATCTATAGTGATAGTGCCCGGTGTAAGGGTTATCGAATTGGCGAGCATAGCTCTCGCTGCCGGGTCATCATAATCCGCTTTGAACCATGCGATGGACGGATCGACTTCAGACCGGCTGAACACCGAAACGCGGGCAACATAAATGGCTGACTTGGCAATCTGCACAAGCAGCCATGCAAAATATGCGATAAACCTCGGGATGTTCACTCCGAGAAGATAGTATTCGTCTCCAGACTTTGCCCCACGCATAGTAAGCGTCCTCAGGCATATGCATGCGATGAGAGCAGCTGACAGCGCACCGAGAATGAGGAATTTCGGCTCGGTCTGTTCAGACATAATAAACCACAGTGCCATCAGAAGCACTGCAGTTCCAATCCAGTTAAGTACAGGATGACTGTGTCGCAAAACTTCAAAACCCCTCAATTCTGAAAGATGTTATTAGTATACACTATAAAGTCCTGACAAATCAAAAACAATTGGCCCGTATAGTTTACAAACAGTTGTTCGAGTGCTATAATGTTTTCATTGAAAAATGCGTGATGAGCGCACTATTTCAGGTATTGAAGACTAACACACTATCAGCGGTGCACAGCACCACATCCGGGAGTAAATTTTAATGAAAAAGGATTTTCCTAAGATCGGTCCTACCGTGACCATGTTTGTTCCGTACGACTGCAATAATGCATGTCCGTTCTGTGTCAACAAGAAGGAGTATCGCGACACATCTTCCTTTGATCTTGAGAGGTGCTTTCAGGCACTCGATCTTATGGACAGGGTCTTCCCTCACAATGATGTAGTTCTTACAGGCGGAGAGCCTCTTGCAGAGCTCGATGCCCTTCAGAACATTCTCGATCATATCGGCGAAGGTCATCACATCTACATCAACACTACCATGCCTGTCGGCGAAGGCCAGACCATCCAGGATGTTGCCGACGTTCTGAACAGATATGCAGACAGGATCAGCTGCGTCAATGTCTCCAGACATCTCAAGCACTATGTCAAAGAGTGTCCTGATGAGATATTCGATCTTCTCAACTTCAGGACAAGGATCAACTGCGTTGTATTTGAAGACGCCAAGGATCCTGAGACGCGCGGCAAGCTCATAAAGTTCCTCGACAGGTTCAAGGGGCATGAGATCCAGTTAAGGGCCAACTATTCATATCTCACACTTGAGAACGTCTTTGATACAGATAACGACAATCTGTTCAAGCTGATTTCTGAGATATGCGAGTATAAGTATGCACTTGAGAAAGAACGTTTCAGAACAGGTTATGTATTTGAGCGTGAGGGCAGCAAGATTACATACCACAAGACTCTTCCGTTCGCCAAGGTAGACGGCATCGTAGGCGATATCATCATCCGCCAGACAGGCCGCATCTATGATGACTGGAACGAGTACGGCAAGGAACTAAACATCAATGACCTTGTCAACATGAAGTATAAGTAGAATTCCAAAGACACTATTTATATCATGTCCTTCCGGGATGAGGACATCATTATGAGTTAATGAGGAGTGAGCAGATATGAAGAAAAGCGAACAGCGTCAGCAGGACATCCTGGCCTACATGAAGAAGACCATCGCTGCCAAGGGATACTCCCCTACAGTAAGGGAAATATGCCAGGCTCTCAGCATCAAGTCAACATCAACAGTACACAGCGATATCAAGGCTCTTGAGGATAAAGGTCTTGTACGCAAGGATCCTTCCAAGCCCCGTACAGTCCTTCCGGTAGATATGATGCCGGGCTCAGCCCCTGCACCGGTAAGTGATGACATCAACACTATCTCCCTTCCTGTTATCGGAAGAGTAGCTGCAGGTGAGCCGATCCTCGCAGAGCAGAATATCGTTGACCAGTTCCCTATGCCGGCAAGATTCGTCGGTCCGGGCAACAATTTCATTCTGACCGTTCATGGCGACAGCATGGTAAATGTCGGCATCAACGACGGCGACTACCTGATCGTTCAGGAGTCACATGAAGCAAACAACGGCGAGATCGTAGTAGCACTTGTCAATGACGGATTCGAGTCAGGCGCTACAGTAAAGAGATTCTACAAGGAATCCGATCACATCAGGCTCCAGCCTGAAAATGATTTCATGGATCCTATCATTGCCAAGGATGTAGTTGTTGTAGGCAAAGTAAAGGGAGTATTCAGATATCTCAGCTGATAAATCCAGCCTTTTAGCTGCCGGCTGTCCGGCAGTTATTTGTTTTTTATGTTTTTCAGGTATTTTTTGGCGAATCACTATTTATTACCCGGAAAATTAATGTATAATGATTTAACTCAATATGCCATACCATCGTGTGACTAAATCTTTCATGCGGTGTTATACATGCGGGCATTTGCGGATCCGCTTCGATTCCCTCCTTTCTTTTTACCTTGTTGAATCGAGCACCACGGGTCAGCATCAGCCCGCACTTTTTTGTCCATTTTTCTTGACTTACATCAAAAAGAATGTAGAATGAATTCGTAAAACATAGTTTAGACCGTGGTATAAATTCTGGAGGTATTTTAAAATGAAGATCGGATTTCTCGGTGCCGGTGCTATGGGCGGAGCTATCCTCTCAGGTGCTCTTGAAACAGGCGTAGTCAAGGCAGAAGATGTTTATGTATATGATCTCTCTGATAAGATCAAAGAAAAGTACAGCGCTCTCGGATGCAATATCGTTAAGGATAACATCGAGCTCGGTAAGTCCTCGGATATCCTTGTCTGCTCCCTCAAGCCCCAGTATGCACAGGGCGGTCTCAAGGAGCTCGGAAACACTCTTGACGGAAAAGCTATGATCTCCATCATGGCCGGCGTTACCACAGCTACACTCCGCGAGTGGACCGAAGGAGATTTCAGACTTCTCAGGCTCATGCCTAATACCCCTGCCCTCGTAGGCGCAGGAGCATTCGCACTTGACTCCAATACCGACCTCACAGCAGAAGAAAAAGCATTCGCAGAAAAGCTCTTCTCCTCCATCGGTATCGTAGAATGGATGCCTGAACCACTTATAGATACAGCATGCGGCCTCTCCGGAGCAGGCCCTGCATATATTTACCTCGTTATCGAGGCACTCGCTGACGGCGGAGTCATGAAGGGACTTCCGAGAGCCACAGCAATGAAGCTCGCAGCACAGACAGTCTACGGAGCAGCAAAGATGGTCCTCGAGACAGGAAAGCACCCGGGCGAGCTCAAGGACATGGTATGCTCCCCTGGTGGAAACACCATCGTAGGAGTCAACACACTCGAGCAGCACGGTGTACGCGGCGCTTTCATAGACACTGTCGGAAAGGCAACAGAAAGAGCTCAGGAGCTTGGCAGAAAGTAATCCTGCAGCAAATGAGCCCTGCTCTTACAGGCAGCTGCTCATTATAAATTCAAATCGAGTAGGGGCTAACTTGTAGCCCCTCTCACACCACCGTACGTGCCGTTCGGCATACGGCGGTTCAACCCAATAAGTAGTAATCTACACAGCTGAGAAGTCCTCGCCTTGCGAGGATTTCTTTGCTGATGAGGTGCAG
>JAWRIG010000028.1:0-11736 GCA_040308005.1 Anaerovoracaceae bacterium
GATTGGCCCCTTTTCCGGAGTGCAGAGCCCCGGTTTCAGGTTATTAATGATTGGATATTCTACAAGTAGCGCACTTCTGCTTCAAGCAGATAATTCTTCTCGAGCGCCCGCACCATCGAGTCGATGAGCGGGAATCTGATGCCTATCTTGGCTGCGATGTTAGGGTCGTCCGTCTCATCGTTTATCTTGGTGCCTACTACGAATTCGACCTGATCTGTCTCTCTCAGGATCTTGATGAACCGCTTTGCAGGGTCTTCAGGCATTTCCTTGAGCAGAGTCTTGTTGGTCAGACGCTCTGTTACGACATGAAGTGTCAGCATTCCTTCTGTGACGAGATCTATGCCGTCTATTTTGCTCGAAGGAGGAAGATTGCCTGACGGCGCCTTGTCGGACTTTACCTCCTTGCCGAGCTCTCTTGCAACGATCTTGGCTGTTGTGCCTCCGCATACGATGATGTTGCCTTCAAAATTCTCTATTATATGCTTCAGCTTCCTGTCGGACTCTCTGCTCCTCGGAGCACCGGTCACGATCAGCGTGCGCCTAGGCTTTCTGATGTATACAGAGACGCAGGTGATATCATCGTTGGCCTGGTAATTGTCATACTTATATGCCTGCGTTACGATCTCTCGGGTCAGGTCTCTTGAAGCGATCTCAGGATTCTTCTCAAGCACCTGCTTAATGAACTTGCGCACATTGGCTTCGCCCCAGCCCATTGCACCGACTTCTGAGTGATGAGCGGAAGGAATCCTGACAGCCGGCTGCTTTGCTCCGTATACGGACGGACCTCCGCGCCTGCTTCCTGCAGATATGGACTGGCCGCCGAGCGAACCGAGAGCGACACCGGCCTGTGCTACACCGTCGCTGAAGAATATGAGACGGTCGCCTTGCTGCATGCTGAATTCCGAGGAATATACGACCTCTTTCTTTACAGCATTCTTGCGGTGGAGCCTGTTGGATTTTCTGTTCCACAGCACCGGCTCAGAACCTGAGAAACGCAGCGCGTTAGGGTTGTCATATTCGATAAGGCCTACATTGATGAAGGACTTGTCGCTTGCATATACTATCTTGGCTATAGTGAAGGTCGAATAGCTGATGCCTTTTTCCTTGTCCACCGGCAGAGTGTCCATGATGATCTCTGCTGAATGATTGAGGTCGATAGGGGAGAAGGACAGCTTGTTGGCCATGTGCGATGTCAGGGACGCCAGCACGTTGGCCTTGACTCCGCTTCCGAGTCCGTCTGAAAGTGTGGCTGTGATGATGTTGCTGCCCGGCTGCCTGTCGAGCAGGAATACATCTCCGCCTATCTGCTGGCCGTGCTTGTACAGCTGCTGGTAATCAATGTCGATGCAGATATCATTCATTATTCATCACCGCCTTCCTCCACGACAAGGTCATAATCACCGGAGGAGTCTCCCGAGCCTGCGAACTCATCAATCAGGGAGTTCAGCGCGATCTCGGTCTCAGCCGCGTTCTCTCCGAGAAGAGAAGCTATCTGCTGAACGGTAGCAAGGGACTTTGTAATTACGTTCTCTGCCTTTTCTATGACAGCTTCGCGGCGGAATGTCGGATTCGAAATATCCTCAAACATCGCACCGAGCAGCTGCTTGCTTTCCACGAGGAAGAAGGTGACTCTCATTACCTTGCCCTCGTGCATGAATCTGTACTGTGCAGGCTTTCTCATGTAGAACTGCTCTCTGAACTTCTCTGCAAACGGTACGAACATGGATACAGGAGAGCCGCGGAATGTCTTGAGGCCTTCAGCATCAAGGAACGATTCCGGATAGTCCTCGAACAGGTCCACGAAACGCTTGTTGAGGTCTGCGATGTTGAGCTCGTTGTCTACGATTACTACGCCGTTAGGGATGGTCGAGAGCAGCATGTCGACTTTGCTCTCTGCGTCCTTACGCATCTTGGTAACGCACATCTCTGTCTCGGATATGCCTGCGAGCAGTGCTCTTGCCATGTCGCGGCATGTCTGGTATCCGCAGCCTCCGCAGTTAAGCTCATCAGCAGGGGATGTCTTGCCGAGCTTGAGAAGAGCTCCCTTGATCTCCTCTTCGGTGAAGTTATGGTTCATAACGTCGGCTGCCTTAGGAGCTTCGCCCTTGAGTATGCCGTAGCCTTTGCTGAGGACCTCGCGTGCGAATGCAGCGTCGCCGTCGAATATGTTAGGCTCTGAGAGCCTTGTCATTACGTGAGATGCGACTGCTTTCTTGCGGAATACAGCCGAGTCGGCCTTGGTGGTTCCCGGGCCGTTGATGCAGCCGCCGTCGCAGTTCAGAGTCTCAAGAAAATCATTGGTGTGTGTGCCGGCAAGTGAGGACATGATGCCCTGGATGCCGGATACGGAGAGGGCGCTCTGTTCAACGAACTTGTTCTGCCATATTTTGGACGTCTCGATCTGGCCGTTCTCAATAGGGTAGATTGCTGCTTTGCCCGCCTTGGCAGGGACAAATTCCACAGGTATGCCCGTGTCGATATTTTCAAGCTGGATGTTCTCTTCTTCGAGCCACTGCTCAACCTCGCGGTATGTGAGCACGATGTCCGGATATCCCGGATATTCGTCGGCTTCGAGCTTCTTGGCGATGCAAGGTCCGATGAAGACGATGACTATATCGTCTCCGTACAGATGCCTCAGATACGCGCTGTGAGTCTGAAGAGGCGACGGTACCGGTGCGAGCTTGTCAATGTACTGCGGGAAGTATTTTCTGACGAGCTCGACTACCGAAGGGCACGCCGTCGAGATAAAGTTGGCGCTGCCGTGCTCGATGACATACATGTCAAGCGCCTGGGATACGAGTGCAGCTCCGATCGCAGTCTCGGATACCGCATGGAATCCGAGCTTGTACAGTGCGCGGACAAAATTGTCCTCAAGACCGTAGAATTCAGATACGTATGATGGCGCCAGCGATACGATGACCTTGCGCTTGGACATGAAAGCCATTTCTACTCTGTCCACGTCATTTCTGATCTGCTTGACGCCGTTAGGACACTCGTTGACGCATGTGCCGCAGAATGTGCACCTGTCATGCAGGATAAGCGCGTGTGCATCTTTGATCTGGATGGCTTTGACAGGACAGGTCCTGACGCACTTGTAGCAGTCGCGGCAGTTGTTGATTTCAGTGTATATAGGTTGTCTGCTTACTATACTCATACATTCATTCCTCTCATGTCTCTGGTGACATCCGGAGATTAATTGACCGGACCATGATAATTAATAATATCACAAAGAGGCGGGTTATTTGTATCAGGCAGGCAATAAGTATGACAATCTTTTACCGAAGGAGCCGGAACGCTTGTGTTTTCTTGTGTCCGAGCGGTGCAATCTGTGATATACTATTCCCAACTATGAGAATTTTCCTGAAAGGGGTATGACAATGGCATTTGCAACAGCTGAAGAATACAAGGACATGGCCGGCAATTTTATCCATGACATCATTGATGATGACCTGGCTACCGGCAAGCACAAAGAGATCGTTACAAGATTTCCTCCTGAACCTAATGGTTATCTGCACATCGGACACGCAAAGTCCCTCTGCCTTAACTTCGGTACTGCACTGAAGTACGGCGGCAGATGCAATCTGAGATATGATGATACCAATCCGACCAAGGAGGATATAGAATTCGTAAAGTCCATCGAGGCGGATGTTAACTGGCTCGGTTTCCAATGGGATGAGAAACTCTGGGCATCGGACTATTTTGACACGATGTATGAGGCTGCTGTAGAGCTTATCAAGCAGGGCAAAGCCTTCGTATGCGAGCTTACTCCTGATCAGATCAGAGAATACAGAGGAACACTCAAGGAGCCTGGTAAGGAGAGCCCTTACAGGAACAGACCTGTCGAGGAGAACCTCGAGCTGTTTGAGAAGATGAGAGCGGGAGAGTTTGCTGACGGCGAGGTCTGCCTCAGAGCCAAAATCGACATGGCAAGCCCTAACATCAACATGAGAGACCCTGTCATCTACAGAGTCGTTCACGCACCTCACCACAACACCGGAGACAAATGGTGCATCTATCCGATGTATGATTTTGCCCATCCGATCGAGGACGCTATCGAGGGCATCACTCATTCGATCTGCACTCTCGAGTTCGAGGACCACAGACCTCTCTACGACTGGGTCGTAAGAGAAGTAGGCTGGTGGCCTAATCCTCCTAGACAGATCGAGTTCGCGCCTCTCAACGTAACGACCATGCTGATGAGCAAGAGATTCATCAGAAGACTCGTTGAAGAGGGCAAGGTAGAAGGCTGGGACGATCCTAGACTCTGCACGCTCGCTGCTGTAAGGAGAAGAGGATACACACCTGAAGCTATCCGTAAATTCTGCAACGATATCGGTGTATCCAAAGCCGATTCGACCATAGATATCGCTCAGCTCGAGCAGTGCGTCAGAGAAGATCTGCAGCTCAAGGTGCCTGCGATCAACGTGGTAAAGAACCCGATCAAGGTCATCATCGACAACTATCCTGAGGATAAGATCGAGATGTGCACTGTCGAGAACAACAGCAAGGTCCCTGAAATGGGAACAAGAGAGATTCCGTTCGGAAGAGAGCTGTGGGTAGACGGAGACGACTTCATGGAAGTACCTGTCAAGAAGTACTTCAGACTCTTCCCGGGCAACGAGGTAAGATTCAAGGGCGCATACTTCATCACATGCAACAGCGTTGAGAAGGATGAAGAGGGCAACATCAAGTGCCTGCACTGCACATATGATCCTGAGACACATTCAGGCTCGGGATTCGAGGGCCGCAAGGTCAAGGGAACCATCCACTTCGTAGAGGCAAGCACTGCTGTAAAGATCCGCATCAGAGAGTACGGATACCTCATGAAGGAAGTTGAAGAGCTGAACGAAGAGACGGGCAAAATGGAAACAAAGCTCGAGTTCGACCCTGAGTCCCTGCATGAGACATGGGGCTATGCTGAGCCGGGCGTAAGCGAAGTCAAGCCTGGAGAGAGATTCCAGTTCTTCCGTAAAGGTTACTATATTGCAGATTCAGAACTGACTACAGACGACGAGAAAGTATTCAACAGCATCGTAGGACTCAAGAGCAGCTGGAAGTAAGATCATCGGCCGGGCCGTATAGGTTCAGAATAAGCACAGTCATCAGAGACTGATCATCGCAGGATGGTCAGTCTCTTTCTTCATAGTTTAATGCTTTTTAAGAAAAAACTGTCTCTTTGCGTTGTATACTACGAATATGGAAAACTTACTTTACAAATTACTTAATTTTGCAGAGACGTATCCTGATCTCGCCAGGGATATAACCACCGTGCTCAGGTGGTTCTTCGTCGTGCTTGCGGCATATATCCTGCTGGTGTCGATCATCTCGCTTCTGACGACCAGATGCACACCTGAGATATGGGGATATTTTCTGGTTGAGAACGGAGGCAACTATCCGATAACTCACTGGGAGAATGTGATAGGAAGGAGCCGGTCTGCGGACATCAACATACCGCTCAAGACCATGTCCAACAACCACGCGCTGCTCAAGCGGCAGGATGAGGGGAAGTGGATCATCAAGGACATAGGGTCGCACAACGGGACTGTGGTCAACGGATTCAAGCTGGAGCCTCACAAGAGGTACCTTATCAGCACCGGAGATGAAATAGTCCTGGGAGGTGTCCACTGCACGGTGGCTCCTCCGAGCGTAGAAGAGAGCAGGAATAATGAAACGATGAGGCGCCTTGACAAGGAGCCTGTTGCGCCGTGGAAGATACTTCTGGCCATCACACTGTTCCAGATGCTGACTATAGTCCAGCTGATACTCGGAATGGGAAGTGATATAACACCGGGAGCCATTCTCTGCATAGTTCTTCTGTGCGTAGTAATGTGGACATATGTTGCGGTGTTCAAGGCCAAGGGAAGCCGCGGGTTCGAGATGGAGATGATCGCATTTTTCATATCCACCATCAACCTCGCAGTGACGGCATCCTGGAATCCTGTCAGCACCACAAAGCAGTTTGCAGCCATGATGATGGGACT
Organism: Anaerovoracaceae bacterium; assembly: GCA_040308005.1. GTDB lineage: Bacteria > Bacillota > Clostridia > Peptostreptococcales > Anaerovoracaceae > Crickella. The sequence goes on from JAWRIG010000028.1 coordinate 5,982, forward strand.
CGCTCTCATGATATTCATGTGCATATATATGAGAGACCTTGAACGCACGCGCAAGCTCAAGCCTGTGCTGATCGGGCTCTCCGTTGTGCTGCTCCTGCTCAACCTCGTTCTCGGTACCGTCAAATACGGTGCGGCCAACTGGATCGAGATAGGCGGCGTATCTGTCCAGCCGTCTGAAATAGTCAAGCTGGCATTCATATTCGTCGGAGCAGGCACGCTTGAAGAACTGTATCAGAAGAACAGCACCATCATGTATGCGGCGTTCTCGTTCTTCTGCCTGGGCTGCCTGGCTATAATGGGCGATTTCGGAACAGCACTCATATTCTTCGCCACTTACCTGGTAGTTTCATTCCTGCGAAGCGGTGATCTCTCGAGGATGATCCTTACATTCGTAGGAGCGGCTCTGATGGGACTCATGGTGCTGAGGTTCAAGCCTTACATAGCTTCAAGATTCGCTGTCTGGGGCCATGTATGGGACTATGCCGACAATCAGGGCTACCAGCAGACAAGGACGATGTCCTTCGGTGCAGGCGGCGGCCTTCTCGGACTCGGTGCCGGCAATGGATCGCTTAAATTCGTCGGCGCATCCAGCACAGACCTTGTGTTCGGATTCGTAATGGAGGAGTGGGGATTCATCATCGCCGTTCTTCTGGTTATGTGCATCATCACACTTTCCATCTTCGCTGTAATGAATATAGTAGCCGGCAGGTCCACCTTCTATACGATATGTGCCTGCGGAGCGGCAACTATCTTCCTCGTACAGACAATACTTAACGTATTCGGTGCGGTAGACCTGTTCCCGCTGACCGGAGTAACATTCCCGTTCCTGTCCACCGGAGGCACGAGCATGCTGGCTTCATGGGCCATGCTCGCGTATTTCAAGGCGGCGGATATGCGGCAGTCAGCCAGCCTGGCTGTGAGAAAGGAGGCATAGCATGCGCAAACAGGAAAGAAGAGCCATGATATGCCTGCTGCTGGCGTTCGTACTGTTCGCAGGCGTCTGCGTATTCGGATACCGCTTTGTGAAAGACGGCGGCAAATGGGCAAGCTTTTACGGCAACTCACAGATATATACAGACGGGCACATCAACCGCGGTACGGTAAGCGACCGTACGGGAGAGGTGCTGCTCGAATGCACAAGAGACGGCTTTATCTACAATGACAACTACAATGTCCGCAGGGCTACCGTCCATGCGGTAGGAGACGCTGACGGCAACATATCCGGCGGCGCGATCAATGTGTTCAAGAGCCAGCTCATTGGCTACGACCTTCTCAACGGTATCTATGACACGTCGAGGATGGGAAAGAAGATCAGGCTGACAATAGATGCGGCTGCCAATGTCGAGGCATATAATGCGCTTGACGGCAGGACGGGACTTGTCGGCGTTTACAACTGGCAGACAGGCGAGGTCCTGTGCATGGTCAGTACGCCTACATTTGACCCGGCAGGCTGGTACGATTCCGAAGAAGAAGGCATTTACTTCAACAACTTCATCGACGGCCTCATTACTCCGGGCTCGACCTTCAAGCTTGTAACGGCCGCTGCTGTTATCGACAATGTCGGAGACAGGGAATCCTTCACTTTCGACTGTGACGGTGAAAACGAGTTCCACGGAGTCGAGTTCACCGATGTCAGCTCGCACGGAGAGGTGAACTTCAGATCCGCTCTCGCTCAGTCCTGCAACGGAGCCTTCGGTGAGCTCACAAGAAAGGTCGGAGCCAAGAACATGCAGAAGTACACCGAGAAGGCCGGTCTTACCGAGCCTGTGGATGTAAACGGCGTCATGACTGCAACCGGAAGATTCTCCTTCCCGTCGGATGATGACATCAAGCTGAGCTGGGCCGGAATAGGACAGGGCGACGACATGGTCAATCCGTGCGCCATGATGGTATACATGGGAGCGATAGCCAACGGAGGCGAGGCTGTGCAGCCTACCATGATAAAGAGCGCCACCTTCCTCAGAGAGATAACCGGCGGCAAGTCGCTCGGCAGATATCTTGACAAGGACACTGCAGATGAACTCCGCAGTATGATGAAGAACAACGTAGTCGAGAACTACGGAGAAGAGAACTTCGACGGAATAGATATCTATGCAAAATCCGGTACTGCCGAGACCGATTCCGGCAGACCTGATGCGTGGTTCGTCGGATTCACAGATGACCTTGATGCGCCGTACGCATTCGTCGTATGGGTCAAAAACGGAGGCTACGGATCAGAAGTAGCTGCGCCGATCGCAAAGAGAGTCATCCGCACACTCGAAGCGGATATAACTGAAGCAGACGAGTAAGTATAATAACTAAAGAACACAGCTCGTATACGTCTTCCGGGAGACGAGCATTCGCGGAGCTTCTGCCGACATCGTCACATCCTGACGGGTCGGACGCTCCTCTCATGAGTCTCTCGCAACACGCATGCGAGCTGTGTTTTATTGTTTATTAAATAAATTATTCGTCTGCTTCAGTGGGTGGAGCCTGATGGTTTAATAGATCAGTATCGGTGTTTCAGGCTCGAGCAGGCCGTACAGCTTGGCTGCTGCGTCATACGGCATGTTGACGCATCCGTGGGACCCGCCGTTCTGATAGATGCTGCCGCCGAAGGTGCTCCTCCAGGTCGCATCGTGCAGGCCGTAGCTGGTGCCTATGAAGGCCATCCAGTAGTTGACGAAGGATTCGTACTTGTCGCCGTTATCTTCGGTACCCTTGAGGGTAAGGTTGCGCGACTTGTAGTTGAGGCGGAAGGTGCCGCTCGGTGTGCTGTGACCGTGCGGGTTGCCTGTAACTACAGGGCAGTCCATCTTCACTTTTCCGTCCACGAAATACGTAAGATGCTGCTTGGCTATGCTTACGAATACATAGGTGCCTACAGCGCCGTATTCAGGCTTCTGCACCTTGACAACAGCCTCTGAGGTGGTCTTGTTGCCGCTTGAGTCGGTAGCGACCGCTGTGACCTTGTAGTCGCCTGCTTTGTCAAAGTCTATCGAGCCTCTGTCCACCTTGAGCTTGACATCCCCGCTGTTATCCTCGGCGGCGAACATATTGTCGAGCTTTTCTTCCTCTATAGGGAGTCCGGCGAATGTGTACAGCCCTTCGGACTTTGTGAATACAGGCGGCACGCTGTCTGTGACTGTGAATGAATACTGGCGGTACTGGTGGCCGCAGTACTGTATAGTCAGCTTGTGGTCTCCCGGTCCGGCAACATCTGCTTCGCGGATATCCACTCCGTCGAGAAGAAGAACGGTGTTGTCTCTTGCAAATTCCGCATCCTCAGCTGACATCTCTGTCAGGTCGACATATTCTCCTATATCGGTCGGGATCGGGTCTCCGAGCTCAAGTGAGAAGCTGGAATAAGAGTATTTAGGGTTGACCGGAAGATAAGGCTTACATGAAGAAAGCAGCAGACACATCGACGCTGCTGTAAGGACTATCAGTAATTCCGTTATGATTCTCTTTCGTGAGTTCAAACTTTAAAACCTTCCATAGGGGATTCGGCGGATAAAATGAAAAGCGGACCGCCGGCCCGCTTTCATTATATTACATTTTTAACTAAATTAGTATATCTGATGTAAAAGTTGCTTTACACCCTGATGACTACTCCTGCGGAGCAGCATTCGCTGCATCGGATACTCTGAATGAGTTCGGTCTGCTTCTGAAGTAGAAGAGGGTGCCCAGGAGGAGCACTACGCCTACGATCAGAGGGATTACAGGGCTTGATGTGAATCCTGCAATCAGGTATGAAACGGTTGCTGCAGCAGCTACTGTGGTAGCGTATGGAAGCTGTGTCGAAACGTGAGCTACGTGGTTGCAGTTAGCTCCTGCGGAAGCCATGATCGTTGTATCAGAGATCGGTGAGCAGTGGTCGCCGTATACAGCACCAGCCATGCAAGCTGCGATGATAGGTGTTGCAAGCTCAGGGTGAGACTCTGTGATAGCAAGTCCGAGCGGGATGAGGATACCGAATGTTCCCCAGCTTGTTCCGGATGCGAATGCGAGCACGCATGCGATGAGGAACAGTACAGCAGGGATAACGCCTACTGCAGCGCCCTGCATTCCCTCAACAAGACCGCTGACATAGTCTGCAAGTCCGAGGCTGTCTGTCATAGCCTTGAGTGACCATGCGAGAGTCAGTACCAGGATAGGAGGTACCATAGCCTTCATGCCTTCAGGGATGCAGTCCATGCATTCCTTGAAGCTGATAGTGCGTCTGCACATATAGTAAATTATGATGATAACGAGTGCTACCAGGCCGCCCATTGAGAGACCTACGGAAGCATCTGAATCAGAGAATGCTGTTACGAAGCCGGCTCCTTCGAAGAATCCGCCTGTGTAAACCATTCCGAGTACGCAGCTGACTACGAGTACGATTACAGGGAATACGAGATCGAGCACGATGCCCTTGTCGCTTCCGAGTTCAGCAGCGTCAGCGTTCTTGGCGTTCTCGTCCTCGATGGTGAACAGGTCGCCGCTCTGAACTGCGTTCATCTCGAATTTTGCCATTGATGCATAGTCGAACTTCATGAAGATGAGTGCGAACATCATTACGAGTGTGAACAGAGCGTAGAAGTTGTAAGGGATGCATCTGATGAAGAGTGAGATGCCTTCGCCTTCGCCTGCAAAGCTCGATACAGCAGCAGCCCATGATGATACAGGTGCGATGATGCATACAGGAGCAGCTGTAGCGTCGATGATGTAAGCGAGCTTAGCTCTTGAAACCTTGAACTCATCGGTTACCGGCTTCATTACGGAACCTACTGTCAGGCAGTTGAAATAGTCATCTACGAAGATGATGATTCCGAGAATAACAGTAGCGAGCTCAGCTGCAACACGGGACTTTACTCTCTTGAGCGCCCAGCTTCCGAATGCCTTGGAACCGCCGGAAAGATTCATAAGAGCAACTATGATTCCGAGGATTACAAGGAAGATGAGAATACCGACGTTCCATCCGTCTGAAAGGGAAGCGATCAGACCATCCTGAAGAACGTGGTTGATGATTCCGTCAAAGTCTGCGCCGGCATACAGTATAGCTCCGGTGAGCACTCCGAGGAACAGCGAGCTGTATACTTCCTTGGTAACGAGCGCCAGCACGATGGCGATCAGCGGCGGAAGTGCAGCCCATGCAGTTGCATAAAGTGCAGGTACATAATCCATAAAATTACCTCCGATTTCCTACATAATACCTGTGGTATACCCGGCTTGCTGCCGGGCAAATAAAAAATCCATGAATAACGCTTGAAACGTGCCATGGATCAGGTAGTCATATCAATCCTTATACCATGATAGCGCTCCACTTGCGTGACAGTGCGCCGCATCTTATTACGGCGTCCCAGAATGACGGGCGGGGAAGCCCTGACACTCTTCGGCGGATCATCCTTCCGGCATCAGCTTTCCCATGCTTTGCTGCGATGCCTACTCATAATCTCCGCGACCTCTATCGGGTCAGGTGTTATTCAATTGGACTCGGCAGATGGTCTGCCTTGACTTTCACATAATAAAGCGCCAAAGCCCTTAAGTCAAGGCGGGTTTGTTAAAAAACACAAAATTACACTGCGTTATGAGCAAAAGTACAAAAGCATCCACCCGGGTGGTATAATGTAATCGCTATATTAATGAAAGGAAAAGATAGTGTCAACTGAACTATGAAAACAGCGACAGGCATTCGCCAGTCGCAAGAGAACCTTGAAAACAACAAATATTGAACTTTGAAACACAGAAATAGAGGCCGAATTTAAGAGTGAAGGCGTGTGGAAAGCGCGTAAAG
>JAWRIG010000029.1:0-40694 GCA_040308005.1 Anaerovoracaceae bacterium
TATCATACTCGATATGGATCAGGCTTATGATGAGTCGCTCGAGAAGATATTCGAACTGCTCGAAGAGAAGAAATACTTCAGGTGCAGGGACGAGCTGCTCAAACATAACGAAGTTGAGATCGCCGAAATGCTGGTAGATATCCGACGAAAATTCGATCTCCAGCGCATGGTCGTTCTCTTCCGCGCACTGCCTAAGGATGTCAGCGTTGACGTTTTCGCAGAACTCAGCACTGATGACAGGCTCGATATCATAGATATCATCACCGACCCCGAGCTCAAATACATACTTGACGAGCTCGACTTCGATGATATGATCGACGTCCTTGAAGAGCTCCCGTCGAATATCGTAGACAAGATACTCGACAAGACACCTAAGACCGAGAGAAAGCTGATCAACACATTCCTTAAATACAAGGAAGACAGTGCGGGATCACTGATGACCCCGTACTACATAAACCTCAACAAGAACAGCACAGTAAGACAGGCCCTTGATCATATCAAGGAGGTCGGACTCGATTCAGAAACGATATACACCTGCTACGTCCTCGACAGAGGCCGCAAGCTGATCGGAGTAGTATCGCTCAAGTCACTGGTAATTTCAGATGACAATCTGCTGGTTTCGGATATCATGCATGACGACCCGGTCGTCGCTCATGTTGATGATGACCAGGAGGAAGTATCAGACCTGTTCACAAGGTTCGGTTATCTGGCAATTCCGGTCGTGGACAATGAGTTCAGGCTCGTAGGTATCGTAACCGTAGACGACATCCTCGACGTCATCGAAGAAGAGACGACCGAGGATATCGAGCGTATGGGCGGTATCATCGATACATCGGACAGAGAATACCTCGACCAGTCAGTCTTCCAGCACGTGAAGGCGAGACTGCCGTGGCTCTTCCTGCTCATGTGTTCATACTTCATCACCGGAGGCATCCTCGCAACCTTTGAGGATGCGATGTCCAAGGTTATAGCCCTTGTAATCTACATGCCTATGCTGATGGGCACGGGCGGTAACTCGGGCTCGCAGTCATCGACCCTCATAATCCGTGGTATGGCGACAGGCGAGATCGAGCTGAGAGACTTCATCAAGGTCGCATGGAAGGAGATCCGCGTCGGCATCATCGTGGGAGTGTGCCTCAGCATACTGAACTACTTCAGAATAGTTCACCTCGACCACAATCCGCCGCTGGTGGCTCTGACCGTATGCTGCTCGATGATCCTCATAGTTATCATCGCCAAGCTTATCGGCTCGATGCTTCCGATGCTGGCAAAACGCATAGGTATCGACCCTGCGCTGATGGCGGGACCGATGATGGCATCGATCACGGATATGATATCGCTTTGCACTTACTTCATAATGGCGGGATTCTTCCTGCACATCTGACAAGGAGACAATTCTGACGCAGCTCTTAAGCAGGGGCTGTGTCAGTTTTTTTGCCCGTAATGTGCTGCATCGGACGCGCAAAGCTGCAGAATGATGAATTGCAAAAAATAATTACCAATATGTCCGACAAATTTCATTGACTACTGAGTGTTCGTATGTAAAAATGAGATGCTGACATCCGGAGAGCGCATATTTCAACAGCTGCGCGGTTTTCCGGAAGTAGTAAATCAGATCAGTAATAACAATTCCCAACTATCAAGACTGGAGGAAAACACTTTGAAAACTGTACAGGAGCTGAATGAAATAGCTCGCAAAGTAAGAATCGATGCTCTTAAGGGTATCCACGCTGCCGGAGCAGGGCATCCGGGCGGTTCACTTTCCGTGACCGACATACTCGTATCACTTTATTTCAACGTTATGAATGTTGACCCTGCACAGCCTCAGATGGAAGGAAGGGACAGACTCGTCCTCTCCAAGGGCCATGCAGCTCCTGCGCTTTACTCGACTCTTGCACACAGGGGATATTTCGATCCTGCTGAGATGCTGACTCTGAGAAAACTCGGATCAAGACTTCAGGGACATCCTAGCATGGAGCTCCTCCCGGGAGTTGAGATGTCGACAGGCTCTCTCGGACAGGGATTCTCTGTTGCTGTAGGCATGGCCATCGCAGACAAGATCGACGGCAAAGACCGCAAGACCTTCGTCGTAACAGGCGACGGAGAGCTGCAGGAAGGCATTATATGGGAAGCAGCCCTTTCAGCTGCCAAGCACAAGCTCGGCAACCTCGTCGCAGTAGTTGACTGGAACAACCTCCAGATCGACGGATGCGTCGACGTTGTCAAGAAGGTCGCTCCTATCGACGACAAGTTCGCTGCATTCGGATGGGAGACATTCGTAGTTGACGGACACGACATGCAGGCTCTTCTCGATGCGTATGACAAGGCTGCAGCTGTAAAAGACAAGCCGGTATGCATCGTAGCCAAGACAGTTAAGGGCAAGGGCGTATCCTTCATGGAGAACCAGGCAGGATGGCACGGCAAAGCGCCAAGCGATGAGCAGCTCGCTGCTGCAATAGAGGAACTCGGAGGTGACAGGTAATGGCTGATGTTAAGAAGATAGCAACAAGACAGGCATATGGTGAGTTCCTTGCCGAGTACGGTGCTGAGAGAAAAGATCTCATCGCCATGAGTGCTGACCTTTCAGGCTCCAACAAGACAGATATATTTGAAAAAGCATTCCCTGAGAGATTCGTCGAGACAGGTATCTCTGAGCAGGACATGTATGCAGAGGCAGCAGGCATCGCTCATTCAGGACATGTTGTTGCTGCAAGCACATTCGCAATGTTCGCTGCAGGAAGAGCATATGAGATCATCCGTAACTCGATCGCTCACACTCATGCCAACGTAAAGATCTGTGCTACACACGGCGGCATCACAGTAGGAGAGGACGGAGCTTCGCATCAGACATTCGAAGACATCGCTCTTATGAGAGTTCTCCCTGACATGGTCGTTCTCAATCCTGCAGATGCAGTAAGCACCAAGATCCTCATGAGAAAGGAATTCGAAGAGAACCGCCCTGCATATATAAGACTCGGAAGAGCCGGCGTTCCTGTGATATATGATGAGGATGCTCCTCTTGAAATCGGAAAGGGCGTACTCTTAAGAGAAGGAAGCGACGTTGCGATCATCGCGACAGGCATCCTCGTAGCTGACGCCCTCAGCGCAGCAGATAAGCTCGCTGCAGAAGGAATCAGCGCGAGAGTCATCGACATGCACACTATCAAGCCTCTTGATGAAGACATCATCGTAAAGGCTGCATCTGAGTGCAAGGGTATCGTAACTGCAGAAGAGCATTCTGTTATAGGCGGCCTCGGCGGCGCCGTTGCTGAGGTAACAGCACAGAAGTGCCCATGCAGAGTAGCTATGGTAGGACAGCATGACTGCTTCGGCGAGTCAGGAAAGCCTGCAGAGCTGCTCAAGAAGTACGGCATGACAGCTGACGATATAGTCGATGCAGCGAAAAGCATCGTAAAATAGGAGCCTTTTGCTGGCGATTATTGGCATAAAAAGCAGGTTAAAGTCTGTAAAAACCGCAGATCGGAGGTTTTTACAGGCTTTTTTATTGATAAGTCTGAATGTTCATTAAGTTTCGGCGATTTAACAGAGTACCTTGTGTATAATGTGGAATGTCAAGGGGACTTTACATCATTCCGGAATAGGCCGGCAGAGGTCCCCTGGAAGAGAGAGCTTTCAGAAATGATAGAATTCAGGAATGTAACTAAGAAATACGGTGAAAACGTCGGACTTATTGACGCTTCTGTTCATATCAACAGAGGCGATTTTGTATTTCTGGTAGGTCCGAGCGGTGCCGGCAAGACTACATTCATCAGGCTGATCCTCAAGGAGGTCGAGCCTGATAAGGGTAAGATACTGCTTGCCGGAAAGGATATCACGCATATCGGAAGAAGAGAGGTGCCTTCGATCAGACAGAAGGTCGGCATGGTCTTCCAGGACTTCAGACTGCTGGAGAAGAAGACTGTATATGAGAATGTCGCTTTCGCGATGGAGGTGCTGCACAAGAGCAAGCGTGAGATAAGGGAGAGAGTGCCTTACGTGCTCGATCTTGTGGATATCAAGGACAAGGCCAACCGCTATCCGGCTGAACTCTCGGCAGGAGAGCAGCAGAGAGTCGGTATCGCAAGGGCTCTTGTAAACAAGCCGAGAGTGCTTATATGCGATGAGCCGACAGGAAATCTCGACCCTAACACGGCAATGGAGATCATGGAGCTCCTCGAGCAGATCAACATAAGAGGAACTACCGTACTCATGGTTACACATGCCAAGGATATAGTGGACAAGATGAACAAGAGAGTAGTGGCCATTGAGCACGGACGCATCGTTCGTGATGAAGAGGGCAGCTACGGCTACAGAAAACAGGAAAAGAACGAGTCGTCTGAGCCTTTCTATACTCCTAAGCAGCTTGATCCTGAGGAAGCAATCGAAGCGGAACGCAGAAAGACTATATACCTCGACCCTGAGACAGAGGCAGCCATACTGAACGGAGCCAACAGGTCTTCATCAGCAGGTTCGAGCGTAGATGACATGGTAAGCGCATATCTTAACGGAGGTGAGGACATATATGAGTAGAGTAGGCTACAATCTCAAACAGTCCTTCTCCCAGATGAACAGAAACAAGGGAATGTATTTCACATCGACTATGGCTATCACTGCCATGATGCTGATACTCGGACTCTTCTTCGTAGCGTTCGTCAACATCAATCTCTTTGCCGCTTCCATAGAGAAGGACTACAACGTGATCCAGGTATACCTCGCTGCTGACAACACCGAGGAGGTGACACAGGCGGCCGGAGCAAGCCTTGAAGCAATGGACGGCGTGGATCACATCACATATGTGACCAAGGATGAGGCACTGACAACACTTAAGTCAAGATGGGGTGAGAACGGATACCTTCTTGAGAATCTTCCGAAGAATCCTCTTCCTGACTCATACAACGTATATGTAGAGAACAAGGATGCGGCCAATAGAGTCGCTGCCGATGCGGCAAAGATAACCGGAGTGGATGACGTTGTCTACTATCAGGATACTATCGAAAAACTCGCACAGGTATCCAGATTCACAGAGATGGGATCCGTCATAACCATGGGATTCCTGATTATCGTATCGATAATAATCGTAGCGAACACTATCAAGCTCACAGTGTTCAACAGAGAGAAAGAAATAAGCATCATGAAATACCTGGGTGCTACGGACTGGTTCGTAAGGGCGCCGTTCATCTGGGGAGGCATAATCGTAGGCGTTGTATCCGCCATGATAGCTACAGGCCTGACACATATCATATACCGTAAGGTAGTAGCCATGATCGGACCGGATATACAGAGAATACTCTCAGTTACAGTAGTTCCTGCGGAGTATCTCACGACCAATCTGCTGATCATATTCCTCTGCCTCGGTGTAAGCATAGGCATGTGCGGCAGCATCATCTCGATCAGAAGATTCCTTGACAGATAGGAAAAGCAATGAAGCAAACCGGAAACAGAAAAACTAGAGCAATACTGGTTGTCCTGCTGGCACTGACGCTTTGCGCAGGTTCGTGGCACATCTCATATGATGCCGCCCGGCTCAGTTCTTATGCCGTGACCGAAGAAGAAAAGGCAGCGGCACAGAAGGATGCTGATGCTGCCAAGGCTGCAGCTGATGCAAAGAGGGCGGAGGCAAAAGAGGCTGCCAAAAAGGCGGCTGATGCCACAAAGAGCTTTGACGATGCGGAAAAGAGACTCGAAGAGCTGCAGGGACAGATGGAGCAGACCAAGGCGAGCATTTCCGCAACAGAGGCTGACATTGCTGCGACAGAGAACGAGATCGCTGCGACCAAGGTCAGGATGAAGGAAAAAGAGACGGAAATCAAAGAACAGAACGATGCTCTTAACAACCGCCTGACAGCAATGTACAAGACCGGTACCGTCGGATTCGTGGACGTTGTGCTGAGTTCTGAAAGCGTGGAAGACCTTCTTTCGAATGTCGGCATGGTCCACAAGATACTCGAAAGCGATCAGGAACTGCTCAAGAAACTCCAGAAGGACTATGCAGAACTCGAAGAGATGAAGACGCATCTTGAAGAGCAGGAGGCAGTGCTCGTTCAGAAGCAGGCAGCTCTTGAACAGAAGCAGATAGACCTCGAAGGAGAAGAAGCGGAAACCGAAGAACTCAAGAAGAAATACCAGGCAGAGGCTGATAAGTACAAGGCTATGGAAGATCAGCTCGAAGCCGAGGGACAGCAGCTGGCTGCTGAGGCAGCTGCCAAGCAGGCTGCAGCGGAGGCGATGATCGTCGAGCAGGGAGGAACCGTAGAGGCAACTCCTGGAGCGTACGCATGGCCGACCAAGAGCAACTGGCAGATCACATCAAATTACGGATGGAGAATTTGCCCGTTCCACGGAAGAGAGTTCCACAATGGTGTTGACATCGTTCTGACAAGCGGAACCAACGGTTCACCGGTATATGCGATCGCAGACGGCGTAGTAACGAGAGCTTCCCGCTACGGCGGATACGGCAACTGCATACAGGTCGCTCACGGAGGCGGTTACAGCTCGCTCTACGGACATCTAAGCGGCTACAACTGCAGCAACGGACAGTACGTCACCAAGGGTCAGGTCATCGGATATATCGGCAGCACCGGCAACTCCACAGGACCTCACCTGCACTTCACGGTATTCAAGGACGGCTCAATAACCAATCCGCTCGGACTGTATTAATTGGTCCCCTGTCGTGCTATACTATATGGGTATAATTAAGCACAGGGGAACATGAAAAATGCATGAATCCGTACATATACCGGAAATAATACTTCAGATAATAAAATCAAGAGGCATCGGCGATGAGATGATAGAGGAGTTCTTCTCATCCAGGCCGCAGCTTGCATATGATCCATTCCTGCTTTCTGATATGAAGGCAGGGGTGGATTTGTTGTTAGATGCGATAGATTCCGGCAAGCGTATAGTGATATACGGTGACTACGATGTCGACGGGATCACGTCCACATCGCTCATGATGAAGGTCATCGGGACCCTGACATCCAATGTGACATACTATATCCCTTCAAGGCTCGATGAGGGCTACGGCCTTCACCGGGAGTCCATAGACCGCATACGCGAGGACGGGGGAGAATTCATAGTAACAGTGGACTGCGGCTCAGTCTCAAAGGAAGAGACCGCATATGCCCATTCACTCGGGATAGGCACGCTCGTTACAGACCACCACAATGTGTCTGATGTGAGAGCCGAAGGCACTATCATCAATCCGAAACTGGCAGAAGACACCTATCCGTTCAAGGGCCTTGCAGGTGTAGGTGTTGCATACAAGCTGGCGCTTGCGATAGCGAGGACAAGAGAAGTGCCGAAGGATGTTATGGCTGAGGTGCTTGAGTTTGTCGCTGTCGGCACGATAGCGGATATAATGCCTATGCTCGATGAGAACAGGACCATAGTAAAATGCGGACTGAGATCGATAAATCTCGGCTGCAGGAACAGAGGCCTCAGAAGGCTCATCGACATGTCAGGCCTTGACTACAGGACTCTCAGGGCCAGCGATATATCATTCGGGATAGCGCCTAAGATCAATGCCTCCGGAAGGCTCGGGGACGCATCGGTCGGAGTCAGGCTGTTTCTGGCTGAGACCGATGAAGAGGCAGACGAGTGCTGCCGCATCCTGATAGAAGCCAATCAGGAGAGGCGAAGACTCCAGGATGACGCTTTCGATAAAGGCATGGATAAGCTAGACAGCGAGCTTGCCAAGGGAGACTTTGTCACTGTAGAGATAAACGACTCGCACGAGGGCGTGCTCGGAATAGTGGCAGGCAAGCTGAGAGAAAGGATCAACAGGCCTGTAGTCGTCATATCCCGGACCAACGACATCTATAAGGGCACGGGGCGGTCTATCGGTACTGTTGACCTGTTCGGCATGCTTGATAAGTACCGTGACAGCTTTATAAGTTTCGGCGGACACAGCGCAGCATGCGGCTTCACCATAGCGGCAGACAAGGCCGACGCGCTTAGAGATGGTCTCAACCGTGACATAGCTGAGCTGCTCGCGGATGACAGCACTCTGTTCGACCTTGATTATGACTATGATGCAGAGGTGAGCACCGGAGATATCGACCTTGAGCTGGCGCAGGCAGTCACCTGGCTAGAGCCGTGCGGCCGCGACAACGAGCTTCCTGTCTTTGCGATCAAGAACGCTCAGGTCAGAGGCTGGAGATATCTCAAGGGTGAGGACAAAATGGCAAAATTCAGCATCGCCACAGACGGACAGCCGGGCGTTGAATGCCTGCTCTTCCATGATGCGGGCGAGGCATATTCGGAGATATCCGGAAACTCAGGCGCACAGACGTATGGAAGCTGCAGAGCAGACATACTCGGCACCGTGGAGATCAACCGCTGGAGAGATATGCAGCAGGTTCAGATAATAGCAAAATACGTGCTCCCGGCGGGAACACTTAATTAAGGAAAAGGATATATTTTGATGGAAGAACTAAAGGAAAACACTGCAGCCGAGGAGACAGAACTGCAGGAGCCGGAAATAACAGAACCGCAGGAGTCTGAAAAAACAGAACTGCAGGAGTCTGAGAAAACAGAACCGCAGGAAGCGGAAAAAGCAGAACCTGAATCAAAAAGAGGCAGGCTGCTTCGATCGGGACGCGTGAAGTTCGTCGGAGCCTTCGCTCTCGGATTTGCCGCATGCCTTGCTGTATTTGCTGCGGTAATGTACGGAGCAGGCCTCGGACGCGTAATATCCAAGGCGGATTATGACTATTATGAGAAGCTGAACGACCAGTACGGCAAGTACTATGTGATCATGAAGATGATCGATAATGATCCGCTTGTCAGAAAGACTCCTAAGCTTATCACCGATAAGCACGTCAAGGACATGATCAGCGGTATCGGTGACCCTTATGCCGAGTACTATACAGCAGAGGAATTCAAGGAATTCTCCAAGCCGTTCGAGGGAGGATATGTCGGTATAGGCATCCTCGTCGGCCAGACGGATGACGGCATACTGGTAGAGCAGGTATATGAAGACGGACCTGCGTATGGCGCGGGAATGAAGGAAGGGGACTATATCCTCAGAGTCGACGGCGTCTTTCCGAAGGATCTCGATGATGCTGTCAGCAGGATGACAGGTGAAGAGGGTACTGATGTAACTGTCACGGTCGGCCGGAACGGAAAAGAGATAGACCTCGACATGAAGAGAAAGTCCATCAACCTTGACTCGGTCGGATATGCAGTCAGCGAAGACGACCCTGATGTCGGATACATAAGGCTCGCTATTTTCTCAGAGGACAGCGATGAAGAGTTTGAAAACGCAGTCAAGGAACTCCAGAAAAAGGGCTGCAGCAAATTCATACTTGACCTCAGGGACAACGGAGGCGGCCTGACGAATGTAAGCATAAACATCGCGGACTACCTGCTTCCTGAATGCGTTATCATGACAGAGGTCAGCAAGGACGGAACAGAAAAGGAATACAAGTCAAAGGCTGACTCGGCAGACCTTGATATGGTCGTCCTGGTCAATGAGAATACAGCAAGCGCTTCAGAGATACTTACCGCGGCTATCAAGGAAAACGATGCCGGCACTGTGCTCGGCTCAAAGACATTCGGTAAGGGCGTAACTCAGATATCCCGCCAGTTCAATGACGGAACCGCTGTCAAAATGACAGTTACGGAATATCTGACTCCTGACGGCAATCACGTGCAGGATCAGGGCATTGAGCCGGATATAGAAGCAACAGATGAAGACATTCTTGATAAAGCTCTTGAAGCACTGGGAGAATGATGATCGTCTATTATACACACAGCTTCGGTAATAATAAGGGCGAAAGCCACCGCATTCTTGAGGAAGCGATCGCAAGGTATCTGGTTCGTTGCAGCAGCGGGGGAGCGTGTGATCCTGAAGCGAAGGCCGCAGAGCTTGTCTCGTCGATGCAGAGGGCAGGAGAATACGGCAAGCCGTACATCCCCGGCTTTGCGCCTTTTTCCATATCTCACAGCCTGAATACCTGGGCTGTTCTCATAGGAGAAGACAGAGAGTGCGGCCTTGACATACAGTACGGCCGCAAGGCGAGAACTGCCTCGGTTGCTGAAAGGTTCTATGCTGAAGAGGACGCCGCCAGGGTGGCGGACATGCCTGATGAAGAAGACAGGAAGAGAGAGTTCTTCCGGCTGTGGACCAGGAGAGAAGCTCTTGTCAAAGCGGCAGGGACATCGGTTGCAGATACAGGGGCCCCGGCTGTCAGCGGCGATGAAGCAGAGTATAAGGGCAGGACATACAGGATCCTGGATATAGATATACCGGGGGAAGACCTCTTCGCAGCGGTATGCGCCGAGGAAGAGCTGACCATGCCGGAAGTGACTGAATTATGAGTGAAAAGAATAAAAAGTCTGCCCTCGAAGCAGCCTATACGCTCCTTGACACAAGGATGCGGACAAGGGTAGAGACAGTAAAAAAGCTGCGCGAAAAGGGCTACAGTGAAGAGGAGATACAGGAAGCCGTCAGCGAACTGACAGAAATGAAGTATCTTGATGACTACCAGTACGCCCTCAGATATTATGAATACAACAGGGAGAAAAGGCGCGGCTCGGGACGCGCAGCGAGAGAGCTGGCTGAAAAAGGCGTAGATGCTGCGACTGTCAGGAATGCGCGCGAGGACTTCCTGTATGCCGAGAAGGTGGATGAATACGCTGACGCCCTGGCTGTCGCGGAGAAGGAGCTTCTGCTGAAAACTCAGAAGACTTTGCCCGGACAGGCAGAAGACGAAAGCACGCCGTACATCGACATAGACGATAAGCTAGCGGCCAAAATCATGAGAAAACTTGACGGCAAGGGATTTGACCGCGGTGATATATTTAAAGTGCTTGAAGAACTCAGGCGCAGATACGGTAGGGACGCATGATAAATGAGAGACACGCAAGAACAGTAAAACTTACAGGCGAGGACGGGCTTGCCAGGCTCAGGGCCGCAAGTGTAATAGTTATCGGAAACGGCGGCGTGGGCTCATACGCAGCGGAGGCTGTCGTCCGTGCCGGCATCGGTCATGTAACATTCATGGACGGAGATGCCGCAGCACCGAGCAACCTCAACAGGCAGCTGGTGGCGCTGACTTCTACGCTCGGGAGGAACAAGGCCGAGATAATGGCCGAAAGAGCAGCGGACATAGACCCGGACATCGAGGTCACTGCGATTCCGAGATTCTACCGTGAGGATGACGATCTCGACCTGACCCAGTACGACTGGATTATCGATGCGATAGATGATGTGGATGCCAAGACCGCTCTCATATGCAGAGCGAAGGAGCTTGGCGTCAATATCATATCCGCGATGGGCGCTGCCGGAAAGACGGGAACGGACTTTAAAGTCGCTGATATTTCAAAGACCAGTGTGTGCCCGCTGGCGAGAGTTATGAGAAGGCGCCTGAGAGACAAGGGGATCGAGCATCTGCCGGTCGTTTATTCAGAAGAAAAGCCTGCTCCGAGAGACGGAGACCTCGGGACTCTCAGCTATGTCCCGGGATCCGCGGGGCTCACAATGGCCGGATATGTGATAAAAAACATCGCTTTCGGGGAGCAGCAGAACATATAACCTGTTCACGGGGACAACGGAGA
Organism: Anaerovoracaceae bacterium; assembly: GCA_040308005.1. Classification (GTDB taxonomy): domain Bacteria; phylum Bacillota; class Clostridia; order Peptostreptococcales; family Anaerovoracaceae; genus Crickella. The sequence continues at coordinate 11,560 of JAWRIG010000029.1, forward strand.
TAACAGATGAAGATATTCGCTATATCTGATCTACACCTGTCATTCAATGAGAATATCGACAAGCCGATGGATAAGTTCGGCGAAGGTTGGGAGAATCACGCCGAGCGTCTCAGAGCCGCCTGGGAGGAAAGAATCTCAGACGGCGATATTGTGCTGATTCCGGGAGATATCTCCTGGGGGCTCAAGCTTGAAGAGGCGCAGGCGGATTTTGACTGGCTGCACGGGCTCACGGGCATCAAGATCATCTCCAAGGGCAATCATGACCTGTGGTGGGGAAGGATCAATTACCTGAATTCCCTGTACGATGACATAGTATTTCTTCAGAATGACTGCTATGTTCCGGAATGCGGCGGCATAGTAATAGTCGCATCAAGAGGCTGGCCTTATCCGGGATCGGAAGAATATACGGAGCACGATGAGAAGATATATGCCCGCGAGATACAGAGGCTCAGGCTCGGACTTGAGTCGGCAAAATCAAGAGCTCCGGGATGCAGGATAATAGCATGCCTCCACTACCCGCCGACAGACCCTAGCGGAAGGGAGACGGGATTCACCGAGCTGCTTGAAGAGTACGGTGTCTGGAAATGCATATACGGACATCTTCACGGCTATCCTGCTTTCGGAAGAGGCATCAAAGGAGAATTAAGAGGGGTGCAGTACCAGCTGGTGGCGCTCGACTACCTCGGCGCGCAGCCAAAACTTATATACGACACGGAGAACGATAAATGAGATACGCTTTCATACTCAATCCTGCATCCGGACAGGGCAGACATGACAAAGGAATAGCCGCAGAAATAGAGGACCTCATCAAGGGCAACCCTAACAGGGACATCAAACTGTATTACACGAGAAATGAGGGTGATGCAGAATATCTTTCCGGTCTGCTTGCAGAAGAGGCGAGGATAGGCGGCGAGGAAATCGCGATATTCGCATGCGGCGGAGACGGGACTGTCCAGGAGGTCGCAAACGGCATCTACGGACACGATAATGCCATCCTCGGCGTCGTACCTGTTGGAAGCGGAAATGATTTTGTCCGCCAGCTTGGGAAGAATCACGGAAACAGCCGCAGGTATCTCAATCTGCCTGAGCAGCTGGACGGCATGACAGCATGGATGGACCTCATCAGAATGTCATGGATCGAAGATGGGGAAGAGCAGTCCCACTATATTACCAACGGTATCAATATAGGATTTGACGGGAACACAGCCATCCTCGCACACAATCTCAAGAGGCTCCCGCTGGTATCGGGCACGGGATCATATCTCCTGGCCGTTGCTGCCAACCTTGCAGCCAAGAAGGGACAGAAATTAAGGATCACCGCAGACGGGAAGAATTTCCATACAGGAAAGCTGCTGCTGGCAACTGCCGCAAACGGAGGATTCTGCGGAGGCGGTGTGCAGAGCTGCCCCAATGCCGACCTGTACGACGGCCTGATCGAGCTGCTTGCTATCAAGGACCTGCCGAGACGCAGATTCGTAACGCTTTTCCCGAAATACAAATCGGGCAAACTATTTTCAATAAAGGGAATTGAGGATATCGCATCATACACACAGGCGAAAAACATCCTGATAGAGCCTATGCTCGGGCCGACCATGAAATTCGTGGGCGACGGAGAGATCTTCGAGACCGGAGCCCTGAGGATAGAAGTCGTTCCGAAGGCTATACGTGTAATGGTGCTGAGCTGATAACTGATGAAGAGAAATAACAACATAACAAATACAATATTCAATAACAGGCGGGCGGCAGCATTGTCAGTGCTGTTCGCTCTTCTTGTGATGCTGACAGCAGTGCAGCCGGTAGAGGCAGCAGAGGCTCCGGCAGCAGAAGCTCCGGGGATCGCTGACACCGGTGCTGCGGTTTCAGATGCGGGTTTCGATGCATCCTATAATGCAGCGGCTTCAAAGGGCGGCAGAGTATGGAGGACACTTCCGTCCGGTGACCCTGTAGAGAGCACAGACGGAGTATACATATCTCCTGCAGGTGATGCGGAGGCAAAGGCGCCGGAAATAGCCGCAAAAGGAGCAGCACTGTATTCATACAGTGCCGGCGATATTGTGTTCGGCAAGAATGAAAATACAAGAATGGAGCCGTACAGCACGACCAAGCTTCTGACATGCTGGCTGGCTCTCAAGAATCTCAGCCCTGACGAAACTGTCACGGTATCCGCCAAGGCCTCGCAGGCGTATGAAAACGGGACCACAATATGGCTCAAGGAAGGAGAGGAGATCACTGTAAGAGATCTTCTGTACGGAGCAATGCTTGAGTCCGGCAATGACGCTGCATATGCACTCGGCGAAGCGGTAGCGGGAAGCGAGGCTGCTTTTGCCGATCTCATGAATAAGACCGTTAAGGACTGGGGCTGCAATGATACTCATTTCGTAAATGCCAACGGCTGGAAGAATAAAGAGCATTACACCACCGCCCGCGACATGGCAGTGATCACAGCAAAGTGCCTTGAAAGCAGCGAGCTGAGAGAAATAGCGATGACAAAGACCTATACCTCGGCAGCCACCAATCTGTCGGGCGAAAGGGAGATGAAGAACTATCTTCTGCATGTAACAGGCAATCCTGAAGGCCTGACAGGCGGAAAGACAGGGACCTGGGATGATGATGACTGCGCTGTAGTCGCTTCGTTCAGCGAAGGAGGCCTGACCGACGTTATAGTCCTGCTCGGAGATACCGAGGACGGCCGTCCGCAGGATGTCCGCAAACTCATGTCATTCTCTCATGAAGTGACTCCGGGATATATCGTGCCGGCCAAAGGCACACCGGTAGCGACCGTGCGTGTAAAGCACGGTGAAAAGACCAAGACCGAAGTCGTAGCAGACGGATATACATATGTCTACCCTGCAGCAAACGACCTTAATGAGATAAGGACAGAAGTAAAAACGAGCAGACTCGAGGCACCTGTAAAGGCAGGCGATACTGCCGGCGAGCTCCTTGTGTATGTTGACGACGTGCTGATCGAAAAGCATAAGCTGGTAGCAGCTGAGAGCATAGATACAGGCTGGCTGCCATCATATTTCTACATTTCCAACAAGGCAACACTTAACGCACTCAGAGTAATAGGAGTGTTCGTTGTACTTCTGGTGCTTGTAAATCTGATCGGAAGAAGACTCAACGCAGGCAGGCGTAAACGCAAACGCAGAAGGACGGAAAGTTTCGCACAGCCAAGGCCGTCTTCCCGCAGCACAGCCGAGCGCCGTGTAGTAAGAGACACTGATTCAAGAAGGACTGCAGGAACCAGCAGAAAGGATAAAAAAGAAGCCAGAAAAAGGCTGCGCGAGAAATACAGAGACAAGCATTAGAGGCTCGTGCGGCCCGCGCAGAAATTGTTGAAATAAGGCAAAGCGATGTGCTATAATCACATTCGCTGTGGAGAGGTACCCAAGTGGCTGAAGGGTCTGGCTTCGAATACCAGTAGGTCGGTAGTACCGGCGCGGGGGTTCAAATCCCCCTCTCTCCGCCATGATGACTTGTCCTGACGATTGCCGGGTGTAAACCCGGCAGAGTCATGGAAAGTCATATACGCAGTGTGCCTGCGACTGGCAAGCGTCAGCGCAGACAGAGCAGTTGCACACGAGCCGTTTCCGAGAGTCGTTCAATGAACGGCTCTCTTTTTTAGTGTCCAGGATTATCTTTGGCAGACTGCCGGAAGGATATTAGATGAAACAACACTGTGTAATCGTTTCCAAAACAGCAATGACTTACATTCTCAAAATATCGATCATCTCTGGATTAGGACAATAAATCCAAAAATAAATTGCAAAAAACGCTTGCATTTCCGGACTGTTTTTATTAAATTTAAACACAGAAGGGATAACCTTAATTTGGAAACGATTTAATTATCCCGCAAATTAATTACTTGTTGGATTTATTCTAGGAGGAATAATCATGAAGAAAAAGTTATTTGTTTTGGCTCTTATTGCTGCAATGACATGCATGATGTTCGCATCCTGCGGAGGCGGCAGCGGTGAGGAAGCTTCAGATGAGACCGGCAAGGTTTATTACCTGAACTTCAAGCCTGAGCAGGATGAGCAGTGGCAGACTCTTGCTGCAGAGTATACAGAAGAGACTGGCGTTCCTGTAACAGTAGTTACAGCAGCATCCGGTGAGTATGAGACAACACTCATGTCTGAAATGGGCAAGGACGATGCTCCTACACTGTTCCAGGTAAACGGACCTGTTGGTCTTGCAAATTGGAAAGACAGCTGCTATGACCTCTCAGGTACGGATGTATACGGACAGCTGACAAGCGATGCATATGCGCTCAAGGACGGTGACAAGGTTGACGGAATTGCATATGTAATCGAGTCATACGGAATTATCACAAACAAGGCTCTTCTTGAGAAGGCGGGCTACACTGTAGATGATATCAAGTCTTTCGACGACCTCAAGAAAGTTGCAGAGGACATCACAGCAAGAAGCGATGAACTCGGATTCTCCGCATTCACATCAGCAGGCATGGATGGATCTTCAGACTGGAGATTCAAGACCCACCTTGCTAACCTCCCGATCTACTTCGAGTATCAGGATGACGGAATTGAGTCCACTGATGCTATCAAGGGAACTTATCTTGATAATTACAAGGCAATCTGGGATCTCTACATTAACAACAGCACATGCGATCCTAAGGAACTTGCTAATAAGACCGGCGATGACGCCAGAAATGAATTCACTTCCGGAGAAGCTGTATTCTATCAGAATGGTTCCTGGGAGTGGAGCGGAGTTGTAGGCGACGGACTCCTTGCTGAGGACGACGTTACAATGATCCCTATCTACATCGGAGCAGGAGATGAGGCAAATCAGGGTCTCTGCACAGGTACAGAGAACTTCTGGTGCGTAAACTCAAATGCAAGCGAAGCAGACATTCAGGCTACTCTTGATTTCATGAACTGGTGCGTAACTTCCGAGAGAGGAACAGAAGCAATGGCTAACGAGATGGGATTCACAATTCCTTTCAAGGCTGCTGTTGAGTCCAGCAATGGATTTGTTAAGCAGGATGTTGCCAACACAGAGGCCGGTTTGACACCAGTATCCTGGAACTTCACAACAATGCCTTCAGAAGAGTGGAAGAACGGCGTCGGTGAAGCACTGACAGCATATGCAGCAGATCAGACAGATGCTAACTGGGATGCTGTCAAGGCTGCATTTGTAGACGGATGGGCTACAGAGTATGCACTTGCTAACGAGGGCTAATCTTCTTCATAAGAAAAGCATATACAACTAATTCTCCTAAATAACCCTAAGTATCAGAAGAGGCAGGCAGTTAATCTGCTTGCCTCTTCACATAACAGGATGAGGTGAACAATGGACAAAGCACTTAGAAAGTATGCTCCGATATTCGTCATCCCGACAACCGCAGCATTTGTCATAGGCTTTGTGATCCCGTTCATTGAAGGACTGTATCTGTCTTTCTGCAGGTTCACAACAGTCAGTAATGCCAAATGGACAGGTCTAGACAACTTCAAATATGCGCTTACAGATGAAGCCTTCAGGCACTCATTCGTATTTACTGTAAGCTTTGCGGTTGTCTCAATCATTCTTATCAATGTCGGCGGACTTGGGCTTGCCCTGCTGCTGACACGAAAACTGAGGGGGACGAATGTTTTCCGTACGATATTCTTCATGCCGAATCTGATCGGCGGTATCGTACTCGGCTACATCTGGCAGATACTCATCAACTGTATACTGTCAAATGTAGGAAAGCCACTGCTGGCTCTCAACTCGACAGCGGGCTACTGGGGGCTGATCATCCTCATGTGCTGGCAGCAGATAGGCTACATGATGATCATATATATTGCGGGACTTCAGAACGTTCCAGACGATATACTGGAAGCTGCAGCGATTGATGGCGCATCCCCGGCTAAGACCTTCTTCAGGGTCAAACTGCCGATGATCATGCCTTCGATCACTATCTGTGTATTCCTTACACTGACTAATTCTTTCAAGCTGTTCGACCAGAACTTAGCATTGACAGCAGGTGCTCCTAAACATTCAACAGAAATGCTGGCTCTCAATATCTACAATACCTTCTACGCCCGTGCAGGCATGCAGTGGAAGGGATATGGACAGAGTAAGGCAGTTCTGTTCTGCATTCTGGTAATAGTAATTTCTATGATACAGCTTAGAGCTACACGTTCGAGGGAGGTACAGGCATAATGGAAAAGAAAACCAGATTATCAGACCATATATGGGTCATCCTGCTCTCTATCCTGGCTGTAGCGTATCTGTATCCGATATTCATGATACTGATCAACTCTCTCAAGGAGGAGCGCGCCATCGGAACATCGGATATATTCAATCTTCCGACATCAGAGTCTTTTGCAGGATTCACTAACTACATCAATGCACTCGGTGCACAGGGCTTTGCAAGAAGTCTCGGATACAGCGTACTGATCACGCTGACATCAGTGGCTGCTATCCTGGTCTGCTGCTCGATGTGTGCATGGTATATCACAAGAGTTAAGAACAAGTTCACAAGTGCACTTTACTATCTGTTCGTATTCTCGATGGTAGTACCGTTCCAGATGGTAATGTTCACACTTTCCCAGACTGCTGACAGCCTTGACCTGAATAAACCATGGAACATCTGGATTATTTATCTCGGCTTTGGTGCGGGACTTGCGGTATTCATGTTCGCGGGCTTCATGAAATCTATCCCGCTGGAGATAGAAGAAGCCTCGATGATAGACGGCTGCAATCCTATACAGACGTTCTTCCTCGTTGTATTCCCGATCCTCAAGCCGACACTGGTATCGGTAGGCATTCTCGAAGCAATGTGGGTATGGAATGACTACCTCCTGCCTGTACTCGTTCTTGACATCAAGAAATATAAGACAATTCCTATGCTGATACAGTATTTCAGAGGCAGCTATGGTAAAGTTGAGATGGGACCAATGATGGCGAGCATCATGATGACAATAATTCCTATTATCATAGTATATTTGCTCGGGCAGAAGCAGATCATCAAGGGAGTTGCGGCCGGAGCTGTCAAGGGATAGGACTTTAGGCAGGTAGAGAAATGATTACTATCAAGGATATAGCGAGAGAATCCGGGTATTCGGTCGGTACAGTATCGAGGGTGCTGAACGGACACAAGAATGTATCTGACAAAGCAAGAACGCAGATCATGGCCGTGGTTGATAAATACAATTTCCAGCTGAACGGCAATGCGAAGCTGCTCAAGCAGCGTGGGACAAGAGGCATAGCGGTTCTACTCAAAGGAACTCAGAATATGCTGTTCAACGCTTTGACAGAACTCTTCCAGAGAAAACTGGATGAGTTCGAATACGAATGCGATGTATTCTATCTCAATGAGGACGATAATGAGGTAGACTTTGCACAGCGTATCTGCAGGGAAAGGAAGCCTGAGGGAATTCTCTTCCTTGGTGCGAATCTGAAGTTTTTCAGGAACGGCTTTGCGGGAATTAATGTTCCATGCGTACTTGTCACAATCGATGGATCGGAGTTGGGCTTTGAAAATCTGTCTAGTGTCACGACTGATGACCGGCGCGCCGCAGAACACATCATCGACATGCTTGTTGAACACGGACATACCAAAATCGGCGTTATCGGCGGCAATCCGGAGACATCAACAGCATCCAAGGAGCGGCTTTTCGGCTGCAGGAGAGCATTCGCCAGAAATGGCATTGAATTCGATGAGTTCAGGCAGTATGAGAAGAGCAACTTCAGTCTTGAAGGAGGATACAGCGCTGCAGGTAAGCTGTTTCGCAAGATGCCGGATGTCACTGCAATATATGGTATGAGTGATGTAACAGCCATAGGAGCCATAAGAGCTGCCGCTGACAGAGGAATCCGTATTCCTGAAGACCTGTCGATAGTAGGATTTGACGGGATAGATCTTGCAGATTATGTAACTCCGAGGCTGACAACGATCAGACAGAACAGAGAGGCAATTGCTGCCAGAAGTATCGAAATACTGATCGATATGATAAGAGGAGGAAGCGCTGTGCACGAGGTGATCCCGTTCATCCTGATCCCGGGAAACAGTATCCGGCAGATATGAGATATCCATGATGGTAATACAGCTATCAGGTAATAAACGGAAGGAGTAAGATCGATATGGCTGGAATAAGCTTCAGGCATGTTGTTAAGACATATGATAACGGAGTTACGGTTGTTCCGGATCTCAACCTCGAGATCAAAGACAAGGAATTCGTAGTACTTGTCGGACCGTCAGGCTGCGGTAAATCAACGACGCTTCGTATGATCGCAGGCCTTGAATCAGTATCGGATGGTGAGCTGTACATCGGTGACAAGCTGATGAACAAAGTCCCGCCTAAATCAAGAAATATTGCAATGGTATTCCAGAGTTATGCGCTCTATCCGCATATGAGTGTATACAAGAATATGGCTTTTGCTCTGGAACTTGCCAAGACACCTAAGGATGAGATCGACCGCAAGGTCAGAGAGGCTGCATTAATTCTCGGGTTGGAGCCTTACCTGGACAGAAAGCCTAAGGCTCTCTCCGGCGGACAGCGTCAGAGAGTAGCGCTCGGAAGAGCTATGGTAAGAAATCCTGAGGTGTTCCTCCTCGACGAACCGCTCTCGAACCTGGATGCCAAGCTCAGAACAGAGATGAGGAGCCAGATCAGCAAACTGCACAAGCAGCTGGGAACTACATTTGTATATGTAACTCATGACCAGACTGAAGCCATGACAATGGGAGACAGGATATGTGTCATGAAGGACGGTATTATACAGCAGTATGACACACCGCAGAATCTGTATGATTATCCTGACAATCTCTTCGTGGCAGGATTTATTGGATCGCCTCAGATGAACTTCATCGATGCAACAGTCGAGAAGGCAGGAGATGGCTTCTCACTCTGCTTCGGCGAAGCAAGGATCCACTCAGACAAGAAGGAACTTGAGCCATATGTCGGCAAGACAGTTGTAGTTGGTGTCAGGCCTGAAGACTTCCATGCGGAGAAACAGTTCTTCTCTGCAGGAAATGTTCTTGAGGCGTACATTGATCTCGATGAGATGATGGGTTCAGAGTCATATCTGTACATTAACTATGCAGGTCAGAAGATGATCACGAGAGTTCCTGCAAGATATGCGAAGAAGGCGGATGAGACCATCAGCCTTGCGGTCGATCCGGACAAAGTACATGTCTTCGACAAAGAGACAGAGCTGGCTGTCTGCCACTAATATAATCGAAAGAAGGTAGATGATTTGAGAAAAAGCGGAGTTCTTTTACACATATCATCACTGGCATCCCCGCATGGGATAGGGACTCTGGGAAGAGCAGCAAGAGAGTTCATTGACTTTCTTGCTGCTGCAGGTCAGAGCTACTGGCAGATACTTCCTGTATGTCCTACTGGGTACGGAGACTCACCGTATCAGTCCTTCTCATCATTTGCCGGTAATCCTTACTTTATCGACCTTGACGAGCTGGCGGCAGAAGGACTGCTTGAACCCGGGGAATATGAAGCTCTCGACTGGGGAAGCGACCCTGCCAGGGTAGACTACGGCAAACTGAACGAGAACAGATATGGTGTTCTGCGGCTTGCTGCAAGAAGGCTGCTTGACGATGAGCCTGATGCATTTGGCAGGTTCTGCTCAGAAAATGCTTTCTGGCTTGACGAGTATGCCCTCTTCATGTCAGTCAAGCAGAGCTTCGGCGGCATATCGTGGATTGACTGGGATGACCTGTACAGGAACCATGATGAACAGATTCTCGCACGATTTGCGCAGGAGCACTATGCGGAGATCAGTGAATGGAAGGCCATACAGTACATGTTCTTCAGACAGTGGAAGACTCTGAGAACTTATGCTGAGCAGAAGGGTATAAGAATTATAGGTGACATGCCTATTTATGTATCCATGGACAGCGCTGATGTCTGGGCGCACCCTGATATGTTCCAACTGGACGGAGAGCGGAGGCCTGTCGAGGTCTCAGGCTGCCCGCCGGATGGTTTCTCGGATAAAGGCCAGATGTGGGGCAATCCTCTCTTTGACTGGGAAGGCATGAAAAAAGACGGTTATGCCTGGTGGATCCGAAGGATAGGTTATCTGACCAGAATCTACCATGTGCTGAGGATAGACCATTTCAGAGGCTTCGAGTCCTATTATGCTATCCCGTCTGGTGCTGAAGATGCGAGCAATGGCTGCTGGCGCAAAGGACCGGGGATGGATTTCTTCAGGGCGGTCGAATCGAAAATCGGAAAGAAAGACATCATTGCTGAGGACCTTGGTTTTGTCACGCCTGACGTAGCTGAGATGCTGAAGGAAACAGGCTATCCCGGTATGAAAGTGCTTGAGATGGCATTTGATAACAGGGATCCGCAAGGCAATGCGTATCTGCCGGAGAATTATCCGGAAAACTGTGTTGCCTATATCGGAACTCATGATAATGAGCCCGCGATCGGATGGATAATGACTGCAGATAGTGAAGACACTGCGGAAGCCATCAGATATCTCAGCCTCAATGACCCTTCTGATTACAACTGGGACATGATGAGGTCCATCTGGAGGTCTGCTGCCGGACTCACAGTAGTGCAGGCACAGGATATTCTTGGGCTGGGAACAGAGGCGAGAATGAATACACCATCTGTACCTGTGGGCAACTGGCAATGGAGATCACTGCCGGGAAGCTTCAATGAAGAGCTGGCGTCTAAGCTGGCAGACGAGATGAAAGCCTGCAGAAGGTGTAAATAGTAAAGAATAAGAGGCTGCCGCATTTAACCAAAATGTGACAACCTCTTTTCAGGTGAATTTGCAAGCCCTGATATTAAAAACCAGGCCTGGATTTGCTTGTTATTCGTCTGCAGGCCTGTATTACAGTCTGGCTTTGTGATGAGAATCTGTTGCATTGAATCTCAGCACTCTTTCAACAGTAGCGGGCTCGATTCTCGATCCCGTCTCTTCCATCACTGCATTCACGGCCTTGATCATGCACTCGTTGGTGCCGAGTTTTTCTGTCCAGCACTATTCTTCGATAGATTTCTTGTCGATGATGTACATGACATTCATTGTTCCGTTTCCGATATCTGCAACCATATGAGTACCCTGATATCTCCCGACTGACTGAGCGATAGCGGGGTAGCCCTGAGGGAGTACTGTGCATCCAACGATCCTCACTTTGAAATCTTTTCCATTGTATTTGAATGCCAGCTTTTTCTTCCTTGTGAGATATGTGTTGTGATTTATCTCCTTCTACTAATGAGCAATCATAATCACATTTGACACCCCTCTGTTTTGAAGAAAGAACAAAAAGTCCTTCTGCTAATGAGCAATGGGAACCACTTTTGTGGGGTATATATATTTCATATTAATTCCTGAAAGCATGGAGAAATTCTGTATTCCTTTTAGATGATGTGCTGGGGTACAATTGGAAACAGAACAGACTGTTTGCAGGTATTACATCCTTATAAAACGAGGGAGCGTGATGAACAGAGAATTTGGATTAGAGACTGATCTTATGAAGGACGCGGTGGCGGAAGCAGAAAAGCACTGGAGCTGTCTGCACGATATGCCGGAGATTGCTTTCAACGAATATAATACAACGGAGTATATCAGAAATGCAGCCGCACAGTATCCCGTTCAGGAAATAGATCTCGGGATGGATACAGGCTTCGTCTGCTTTCTTGATGCAGGCGCTGACAGAACTGTAGCTCTGAGAGCAGACATAGATGCATTGCCGGCGGAAAACGGAGCAAAGCATCTGTGCGGACACGATGCACATGCTGCGACTCTGCTCGGGGCGATCCACTATCTGTCAGGAGTATCCGGACTCCCATGCAATGTTCTGTTCATATTCCAGCCTGCTGAAGAGGGCACAAGAGGAGCAAGAGCCCTCATTGAGCATGGCCTTTTTGAAAAGTCACCGCAAAGACCGGAATGCATTTTCGGCATACATAACCGGCCGGAGGTGATATGCGGGGATGTCGTGGTCCACAGGGGACCGCTGATGTCCGAAAAAAGTGTATTCAGTATCACATATACCGGACGTGCAGGGCACGGATCACTGCCGCATAGGTGCGTAGATCCTGTCGTTGCAGGATGCAATTTCGTGTGCAGCATGCAGACCGTAGTCAGCAGGAATACCGATCCGTTCCGGCCGGTCATATGTGCGGTAAGCAGCATCAGAGCAGGACAGCTTAGTCATTCTGCTCCTCCTGAGACGGCGGAGATAACAGGTTATATAAGGTCTCTTGACCATGATACACACGCCAGAATGGAGGAAAGAGTTGCTGCGCTGGCTGAGAATATTGCAAAAGCATATGAATGCAGCTGCGATTGTACGATCACACCTATGGTGCCGGCGGTGAACAATACAGATGCCATGTATGATAAAGCCTGCAAAGCTGTTGAGATGGCGATCGGCAGAGAGCATATAAAAGATTCTGCTCCGAGCCTGGCGTCAGAAGACTTTGCTGTATACGGCAAAGAAATACCTGAATTCTTTTACTGGGCAGGAAGCGGAAAACCGGGCGAGTACAATCCTCCGTGGCATGATCCTGGATTCAGAATGGATCCTGCATATATGAAGACTGCTGTGCCGGTTCTCTGCGCATCAGTTATGGCGTGCAGCGATGCTGAATTGTGACAGCACGGTTATGATCCGAAAAACTTCAGATGTAGCAGTAGCGCTGAACAGAAATAAGGCGTACAATACAGAGTAGGGAGATTATAGAGAGTTATTAAAAAGGGTGAATAATATAATTTCAGACAGAAAGAGAGGAGCCGCAAATGAGCGAAAAAATCAAAGTAGGCATCAATGGTTTTGGTCGAATTGCACGTATTATCATCCGCAGTCTGGAGCTGCGCGACACCGATATCGAGGTAGTCGCTGTCAATCTGCACCACGCCGACACCAAGAGAATGGCTTATCAGCTGGAGTATGACTCGGTATTTGGCCGTTTTACAGGAGACGTTGAGGCAACAGACGACGGCATCCGCATCAATGGCAAGGACATCCACGTATTCTCTGAGGACGATCCGGCTGACATCAACTGGTCCAAATACGGAGCAGAGTATGTAATCGAATCTACCGGCAAGTTCCTTACAAGGATGGCCGCTTCCCGTCACTTCCTTGGCGGAGCTAAGAGAGTCATTCTGACTGCACCTGCAAAATCCGATGACGTTCCGACATTCGTAATGGGCGTCAATGAAGATAAATATGATCCTGCCACAATGACTGTAGTATCAAACGCCAGCTGTACCACTAACTGCCTGGCTCCTCTGACTAAGGTAATCCATGAGGCATTCGGAATTGAAAAAGCTCTCATGTCCACGATCCATGCTTCAACATCCAAGCAGAAGCCTGTTGACTCCAACGGCGGACGTGACTGGAGAACCGGACGTTCCGTATTCAATAATATCATCCCGTCTACGACCGGCGCTGCTAAGGCTGTTGGCAAAGTTATCCCTGAGCTGAACGGCAAGATGACCGGAATGAGCTTCCGTGTTCCTTGCAATGACGTATCAGTTGTAGACATGACCGCTGAGCTTAAAACAAAGACTACATACGAAGAGATCTGCGCTGCAATCAAGAAAGCTGCTGATGGTCCGATGAAAGGTATCATCGAGTATAACAACGATGAACTGGTATCTTCCGACCTTCGCGGAAACTTCAACACGTGCATCTTTGATGAGAAGGCAGGCATCATGCTTGACGAAAGCTTTGTAAAACTCATCGCATGGTACGACAACGAGTGGGGCTATTCCAACAAAGTTATAGATCTGGTACAGCACGTAGCCAAGACCGATGCAGCTGTACTCGCTTCAGGAAAAAGCATCAAGGAGCCTCTGCTTGCTGAAGAAATGAAGGAGGAAGCAGCTAATAAAAAGGCTAAGAAGGCTTAGCATATCAGCATAAGCAATGTACACAGAGCCGTTCAGTGAACGGCTCTCAGACTGTAGACAAAGTCTCGATCGAAAGGTCGAGGCTTTTCTCGTGCCGCAGTTTCTCGGATCAGCCGCAATCTTCCGCACGAGAACTGAGCGGGAGCAGAGTCAAGAGGCAGTACGCTGACCGCGGAGCAGGGAACAAAGAGCGGTCGGGCAACTCTTGACGCCGCGACACGGAATACCCTTGACTGCGTCAGCAGCGGGAAACACGCTGCTGACCTGCCCTCCCGGCGAGGGAAAGAGCTACGATCCGTCTCTGTGCGCAGCACTGAGACACCTTTTGTTAATGGCTTGCGCAAGGTAATGGCATGTGCGAATGTGAGCGCGCACGGGATATTGGCAGTCGGAAAGTGTCGTGCTCCCGTGCACGCTTGACGGCCCTTCGGGATACAAAAAGCTGAATCTGAAAACTGCGTGAAGTGCAGTAAAATCAAGGGATTGAGGCTCCTTGTATGGTATAATTAAGTAGCAGCAGAAAGGAGCTTTTCATGATCACCAAGACCGCAAAGAAAGGATCGCAGGTAGAGATAGTATCTCTGGATATGCTGGTTCCTGAAGATCATCTTCTCCGGAAGATAGATGAGCACATAGACTTCTCGTTCATTTACGATCTTGTTGAAGAGAAGTATTCACTGGACAACGGACGACCGAGCATCGATCCTGTGACTCTGATCAAGATACCGATCATACAGTATATGTTCGGCATCAAGAGCATGAGACAGACGATCAAAGAGATCGAGGTCAACGTGGCATACCGTTGGTTCCTCGGACTTGGATTCCATGATCCTGTCCCTCACTTCAGCACATTCGGTAAGAATTACAAGAGGCGATTTGAAGGAACCGATCTGTTCGAGCAGATATTCGAGAAGATACTGTACCAGTGCATGAAGGAAGGCCTGGTAGATACTAATACGATCTTCGTTGATGCGACGCATGTCAAGGCGGCAGCCAACCGGAAGAAGGCCAAGAAGATACTGGTCGCAAAGAAGAATGCCAGAGCATACGACAAGCAGCTCAGAGAAGAGATCAATGCAGACAGAGAGGCTCACGGCAAGAAGCCTCTTAAAGATAAAGATGATGACGATGATCCAAGCGGAGGCGGATCAGCACCTGAGACTCCGATGAAGGAGCAGAAACAGAGCACTGTGGATCCTGAGAGTGGATGGTTTCATAAAGGCGAGCACAAGGAAGTGTTCGCATACGGGATAGAGACCGCATGTGACAGTCACGGCTGGGTCCTGGGGTATACGGTCCATCCCGGAAATGAGCATGACAGCACGACGTTTCCTTACCTTTACGAGAAGCTTAAGAAGTATGATCCTGATGAGATCGTAGTTGATGCAGGCTACAAGAATCCTACGATTGCAAAGATGCTCATAGATGATGGAATAACTCCGATCTTCCCTTACTCAAGGCCGATGACGAAGAATGGATTCTTCAGGAAATATGAGTACGTGTATGATGAATACTATGACTGCTACATCTGCCCTGACAACCAGATCCTGAAATATTCGACTACTAACAGAGATGGCTACCGTGAATACAAGAGTGACCCTCATATTTGTGAGAACTGTCCTCATCTAGCTCAATGCACAGAAAGCAAAAAACATCAGAAAGTCGTTAACAGACATATCTGGCAGGACTACATGGAAATGGCTGAAGATATCCGATGTACCTTAGGCACGAAGGAGATCTATGATCAACGCAAGGAGACAATAGAAAGAGTCTTCGGAACTGCCAAAGAGCACCACGCTATGAGATATACCCAGCAGGTCGGGAAGGAGAAGATGGCCATGAAAGTTGGCCTGACCTTCGCGTGCATGAACATGAAAAAGCTGGCAAACATACTAAGCAAACGGCCTAAGAAAGGTCCTGACGGGGGTCTTTTTGATGATCTTTTGAGCTTTATTTCCTCATTTTTCTTCAGATCCCAATTTTCATACGCATGAGAAAAGCCCAAGCTTCAGTGTTTTGAAACTTGGGCTTTGTCTACGGTCTGAGAGCCGTTCAGTGAACGGCTCTTTTTTTATGAATCAGAGAGGAAATATGCCCTCTGATATCTTTGCAGACTGTATTACTTGTTATTGCGAAAAATGGAGCTATTTGCTTCCGTCCTTGAGGTGGATCAGTCTGACGAGCGCCAGACACAGGAAAAATGCACAACCTGAAATGCATACTGAGATCACATACAGATTGTAATTAACAGGAGAGCCTTCTGCATGGCTTCCGCCGGCGAACTGCAGGAGTTTCCTTATAAGTCTTGAAAGGATATTAGTAGTGGCGGCGGCATTCTGAAGACTCTGTCCGCTGCTGTTTGTGCTCCGGCCTTCATGGACACCGGTGTGTGCGAAAACAGTCAGCTGACTTCTGTTGCGAGAGCAAGGTATCTGTTGCTGATGCACAGCATCAGCTTCTGACTGACGAGATCATCCAGGCATCTTCTGATGTCTTCCTCTGAATCGTCAGGAAGGGCAGCTATTATCTTGTTAAACGCGATCGGATCTGATGCAAGACGGTAGAGTCTGGCCTTCAGACCGAGAAGAATGATACGCGGCGACGGTGCGATGGTTCTTGAATCGAAGATCATCAGACCGAGCATGCTGTCACTCATGACAAGCTGCGGGCGTGAACCGGAGTAAAAAGCTTTGCGCCATTCGGTTACTGCTTTATGCAGCCTGATGTACAGGTCATAGTTCTGCCGGCTTACTTCCAGGAACGGGCCGCCGGTAAGCTGCAGATCAGGACCCATATTCCGGATGAGATCGTCATTTCCCCTGTAGGAAAGGAGTACTGCATCTGACGGTCCGAGCTTCAGACCGAATTCCTCAGGCGAGATGCCGTACCTGGCAAAACGGCTGAACCGGATGCGGCTTGCCAGTGAAGGCGGCTGCAGATGCTGTATCAGCGGCATCAGTTCCAGCGTTTCTTCATAGTCTGTCCTTTCCTCTCCCGGCATGCCGAAGAGAAGATTCCATATCGGATAGATCCCGCAGGAGGCGGAGTACTTAAGAAGTGCGATATTCTGAGCAGCGCTGCTTCCTTTGCCCATCAGAGTAAGCAGGTGGTCATTGATACCTTCGATTCCCGGCTGCACAGCGTAAAATCCCGCATCGACAAGCGCTTTGACCTTCCTGAAGTCAAGGTTGGTCTTGACCTCTCCAAGCATATGATATTTTTCCTTGTCCGCAGCGAGCATAGGCAGCAGCTCATCTATCATTTTCTTGCTGAGAACATTGTCGCTCAGCTGAATGGTGGCATCAGGATAACGGCGCATGGTTTCCTGCAGCTCCTCGTGGAAGTGCTGCACGGATTTCTCTCTGTATACCCTCGTAAGTCCGTTCAGGCCGCAGAAAGCGCAGGACCTGTGCTGGCCCCACCAGCATCCGCGTGAACCTTCAAGGAAAATAACAGTGCTGAGATCGATGCCTGTTCCCGTGTATATATCGCCGTAGAATCCGTTCATGGCCATTTCTTTTTCACGGAAAAAGTCGCGGTATTCCGGCGTCTTAACGGTATCAAGATCCTTTGTCAGGCGGTAAGGGATCGGATCAGGAACGGGGTCATTACGGCCGACGATGCCGTAAGGCATAGGTGCATCGCCTTTTTCAAGGATGTTCCTGCATACTTCTGCTATAGTTTCATCGCCTTCGCCGAAGGATACATAGTCCACGCTCGGGAAATTCCTGAGGACAGCGAGGCCGGCCTCTCCGGAAATGTTGAATCCGCCTATGATCGTGGTTATTGAAGGATCCAGCTCCTTGACACGCTTCATGACAGCAAGAGATGCATTTTGCTGTGAATAGATTGAGCTGATTGCAAGGATCCTGGCTCCCATATTGATGACTTTCCTTGCGGAGGCATCTACGATCTGCTCTGCAGCTGAAAGGGCGTGCTCGAGTATCTCAAGAATCCTGTCCCTGTACTTATCTCTATAGTCGGAAGGCATTATTGAAAGATAGTTTTCAGTCGTACATGGAGTCGGCACATCTGTGAGGTGCGCAAAAAGAAGATCCCCGTTGGCAAACAGGTCCATCAGATTGTTAAGTTCATGTATCGTGCCGGTACCCATAAGATGCATGGCGAGAAACATGGTGTATATGACCTTCGAAGATATTCCCTCTGCATCAAGCGTTGCCTGGAATATCGACAGTGCCATAGAAGGGATCGGAGGATATGTTACCGGAGCCGAAAGAAAAGCGACGTCCGCATGCTCATCCATCGTGCACCACTGATTGATTATTTCCTGAGTTGTTCTTTCCTGATCCATACGTTTATCCTGAAATAAGAATTGCGGAACTGGATATTCCGTCCGCCATGCATTCATGACTCATTATAATATTCTAACACACAGCGGGGGACATATACTGTCCGGTTTGGTATAATAATGCAGTATGAATCATCATAAAAAGCATAGGAGACAAATATGTATTATTGTCTGAATGAAGAATATCTTCTGAGAGGATGGGAAAAACTGCAGACGGGTATCGTCCGCAAGGGAACAGGACAGACTTTCTTCCTGCAGCCGTCTTTCTATTCCAAGATCAGGACTATGAGAGGGCTGATGTTTGAGGGCAGTCCGTTCCTGACTCCGGAAGAACATGAATATATGTCGCAGCTTGTAAAGGAGGGCATTGTATACCTCAGCGAGACGGCGGTGCCATACACCTCTGAACAGGAATACAGGCTGTATCCTAACAGATATCTCAGGATGATCCACTGGGCCATTACAGGGCACTGCAACTGCAGATGCCGTCACTGCTATATGTCAGCGCCTACAGGAAAGATCCCTGAATATTCAACTGAGAAATGCATGGAGATCATCGACCAGATGGAGGCGGCCGGCGTTCAGATGGTCAGCCTTACGGGCGGAGAGGCTCTGGTAAGGCGCGATTTTATCAAGCTGATCACGCGGTTAACAGAAGCGGGGATCAAAATAAACACCATCATGAGCAACGGGATCCTCGTAAACGAGGAGCTCCTTGATGCGCTCGATGAACTGGGACAGAAGCCTGAATTCAACATGAGTTTTGACGGAATAGGCCGCCATGACTGGCTCAGAGGTGTTGACGGCGTCGAGGAAGCAGTCATACGCGCATTCAAGCTCTGCAGGGACAGAGGCTTCCCGACTGGTGCTGAGTACTGCCTTCACAGGGGCAACATGGATGTTTTCCGCGAGAGCGTAAAGCTCCTCGGCGAGCTCGGATGCAGGTCTCTTAAAGTCAATACTTTAAAGGCTGAAGGCGAAGGCACCGGCATCGTTGAATACACGATCCCGCTGAAAGAGGAGTATCAGTTCTATATGGACTATCTGCCGCATTACTTTGAGGACGGAGAGCCTGTGGACCTGATGCTGTCAGGCATGTTCATGAAGACTCAGAAAGGCGAGTACATCATACCTGCGGCAAAACTGCCTGAGGATAAGGACTGCAGCGACTACTGCCTCTGCGGACATGCAAGGAACGTCATGCATATCACTGCGGACGGATATATCGTGCCGTGCATTCCTATCGGAAGCGTTGAAAACGGAAGGAATCACTTCCCGAACATCCACGATACAACAATCGGTGAAGCGCTTCACGATTCTTCTTACATGGAGTTTATCAACACCAGACTTTCGACGTATTTTGAGCATAACCCTGAGTGCGCTGTATGTGAATACAGGAACAGGTGCGCCGGCGGATGCCGCGGAACCGCTGCGAGCAGCGGAGATCTGCTCGGAAAGGACGAAAGAGACTGCGAACTCTTCCTGGGCGGCTGGTTTGATAAGGTCCTCGCGTTCCTGGAAGAACGCGTGGGCGTAAAAACCGGAGAAAAGGATTCATAACAGAAGGATTATATATATGCAGAATCATCAATTGCTTTGTGAAAAGATATGTGAGGTGCTTCGCATCATGACAGAACTGCCGGAGGATTTCGATTATGACTATCCTCTGTTCGATCAGTTCGACGGAAGGCCGCATCTGGCGCTTAGCTCCATAAATGCGCTGGAGCTCGTCGTTGTCATATATGAAATGTGGCACATAGATGTGCCGATGGAGGATATACGCAAACTGGTCTCTGTCAACGCTGTCGCATCCTATCTTGAGGATGCCGGTGTTGTTGTCCAGCCTGATGAGGCAGGAGGACAGGCATGAATTATTTCCTGGAAAACCTGCTTCCGGAGGTCAGAGAAGCACTCCGCTATCAGCCGACCATTCCGGAGTTCATAGATTTTATAGCGGCAAGCTACGGCCCGGATACCGCTCTGTCTGAAGAGGGGCGTGAAGTGCGGTATGAGGAGATCCCTGATGAGACAGCATACAGGCGCGGGCTCCTTGCCGGTCTTAATGTGCGAAAAGGCTGCAATATAGGGGTCCTGTCAGCTAACAGCATCGATGCTGTTCTGTGGTTTCTTGCTGCAGCAAGCTATGGCTGCACAGCTGTCATGCTTCCTGCGGGAATGCAGCCTGAAGTGCTGGCAGGAGCGCTGCATCATTATGAGATCGCACTCCTTATATGCGAAGATGTGTCAGCAGCAGAAGCAGCTGCCGGAGACATTCCGGTAATACCTGCGGAAGAAAGCGGCACTCACAGAGAGCCGCCTGCAGATATTGCCAAGGAAGACCGCGCAGCGATATTCATGACCGGCGGAACGACGGGAAAGCCGAAAGGTGTCATGCTGAGCCACGGAGCGCTTATGAGAGGGTCACTTAACGGTGCATACCGGAGGGGGACCGTCTACGGGCAGTCGATGGTCGCGGCCCTTCCTTTCACACACGTCTTCGGCCTTGTATACGGCCTGCTAAGCGGCCTTTATTCAGGTGCGCATGTCGGAGTGTGCAGCAGCATGAAATATCTCTTCCGTGAGATGCGGCGCGTCAACCCTACAACGATGATCGCTGTTCCGGGACTCGCTGAGATGATGCTTAACCTTGCGAACAGCCAGGGCGCAGGCATCCTCGGAAACCGCCTTAACCTGATCATCTGCGGCGCGGCACCTGTACCTGAGAGGCTGTATCACAGCTTCCAGGCCTACGGGATCGATGTGCTGGCAGGATACGGCCTGACTGAAACAGCTAATCTTGTCAGCGGCAATCTTGACATGCATATACACCCTGATTCCGTCGGCAAACAGTACCCTGAGCAGTCCATGAGGCTAGTGGACGGCGAGCTGCAGCTCAAGGGAGATATGCTGTTCGACGGATACTGGAAGGATGAAGCGGCCACAGAGGCTGCATTCACATCTGACGGATGGTTCAGGACGGGAGACCTTGCAAGGGTTGATGAAGAAGGATTTCTGTATATCACAGGAAGGATCAAGAATCTCATCATCCTTGATAACGGAGAGAACGTTTCTCCTGAAGAGGTGGAAAACTATTACTACCGGAGCAGCGCTGTGAAGGACTGCCTTGTCTCGGAGACAGATATAGACGGGAAGGCTGCGATCCTGCTGGAGGTGCTTCCGGCTCCGGGAACAGATGAGAAAGATGTACTTGAGGAACTTGCCGCACTTACGGGCAAGCTTCCGCCTGCGATGCGCCCTGCTAAGACCGTGATCCGCCGCGAGGATTTTGCCAGAAGCGCAAGCATGAAGATCATACGGGATAAAAGAAAATGATAACTATTTCCAATATGTCTGTTCTTGAGAACAGCATCGCCTTTGCGGGACATCATACGGCATTCTCGCTGCAGTGCGTTAACAGAAGCGCTGCATGCGGGATGCTTTTTTCTGCCAGAATAGACGGCAAATACGCCGGATATCTGTGTGTTGCTGCTGAATCCGGGTCCATACGCATATTATATGCGTATACGCTGCCTGAGCTCAGAAAACAGGGAGTTTTCACTGAACTTATGAGGTTTGTGGCGGAAAAGGCCAACGTACCTGTCCGCGTCAATATTACGGAGAACCAGGAGTTTCATGATGTTGTCAGAGATGTGTGCCTGAAGCTCGGATATGAGCAGTCTGAAAGCGTACGCATCTTCACCTGCCATAAGGATATGTATCCTGTATGGGAACGCTTCATGAAAGAAAAGGGTGACCGCCTTGCGGCATATCTCGGAAGAAGGGGATATCAGGTAGTGAGTTTTGCAGAGGCGCCGGAGGAGATCATCGATCAGCTTCGCAACTCCCCGGTATCGGAGTATAAGAACATGCTGAACCCAGCGGTATTCCTTGACATACCGGAGAACTGCCTGTCATGGGAAATGAGTTATGCAGCCGTGAAGGACGGCCGCCTTGCCGGATATGTGCTGGTGACTCAGAACAGCCCGACCAAGGCAGTATTCGAGCACATTTCAGAAAGCAGTGCAGAGCAGGGGACAGGTCTGATACTGCTGCCGTACGCGGCAGCAATGGAAAAGGCTTTCGCGCACAGCGGAATAGAGACCATCTCCTATGCAATGTATGAGAGCAACGCCAGGGCGAACGCGTTCAGGGAAGAAACTCTCAACATGCTGAACCCGTCAGTAACCGTATCGGAGAACTATTATTTGAGAAATTCCGCCGCGCGTGTTATAAATTGATTAACAATAGTAACACTTTTCTGAACGGAGGAAATGGAGTAATGAAGAAGCTTTTTTCATGTTTAGCTATTTTCGGCGGAATTATCGGGATAGTTTCCTACCTGAACAAATACGGTCTGCCTATTCTCGGAAACCTGACAATGCACATTCCGGTCAAGATGCCGTTTGATTTCTGGGATATTTTCACCAAGGGAATCGAGATCGCAGAGGGTAAGATCAACCTCTAGAAATATGGATCAGATCAGGAGCCGCGAGGCTCCTTTTTCCTTTGAAAAAACTTATTTACAACGCAATCGAAACATGATATATTGCGCTTGATGGACGGTATCCCTCTGGGAACTATACCACGTATAAAAAGGATATAGACGAGCAGTTGAATGTCTGAAGGCGCGTATCAGAATGAACGTGACCGTTGAGATCAGAAAAGATAACTGTTCTGGCGCATCCGTATTATATTGAATCGTCCATCCGCGGGCCGCGAAGGCTGAGCGGATATTTTTATACCGCAGAGTCCCGGGCCTATGCGGTATTTTTTCTTCCATAGAATCGAAAGGAGAAAATAAAAATGACGAGAGAAGAAAAAGACATTCAGATCAGAAAAGAGGCGCGCGCGACGTTCATCCTCTTTGTGATCTGCTTCCTGTGGCATGTGGGATTCGGTTACCTGCTTTCAGGCTCCGGTATCACAGTGGCAGGTCTGCCTCTGTGGTGGATCCTCAGCACACCGGGAGTATTCGTTGTCGCTGTAGTCGGTGTTGTATACCTGCTCAAGAAGGTGTTCGTGAACTTCAACCTCGAGGATGAGGAAGAAGACGCGGGAGAGGAGGCATAAGATGACCGGAAGACAGACAGCTATACTGGGAATACTCCTCGCATACATGGCTCTCAACGCTGTAATAGGCGTATGGATGAGCCACCAGTCCGCTAAGAAGAATGCTGAAAACGGATTCATCCAGAACTATTTTGTCGGCGGACGTACCATGGGCGGTGTCGTTCTCGCCATGACACTCATAGCAACATACACAAGTGCAAGCTCCTTCCTCGGAGGACCGGGACTTGCTGCAACATGGGGCCTGACTCAGTCATGGGTCGCTGCCATCCAAATTGGAACAGCTTTCCTTACTCTCGGAGTAATAGGAAAGAAGCTCGGCATCATCTCGCGCCGCATCAAGGCTGTAACGATCTCGGACTACCTGAGAGCGAGATATAAGTCGCCTGCAGTAGACATCATCTGCAGCATCATGCTCGTAGTGTTCTTCATCACTCAGATGATCGCACAGTTCAAGGGCGGAGCTACACTCCTGCAGACTGTTACAGGTCTTTCATATGTAAGCGCTCTCTTGCTGTTCTCGGCGATAGTTATCATCTACACAGCTTTCGGCGGATTCAAGGCTGTTGTAATCACTGATACTATCCAGGGATTCATCATGGCTTGTGGAACCTTCCTGCTCCTTTTCTTCGTAATAAGAGCAGGCGGCGGCATGGAGAACATCCTCGAGTTCAACGCTGCAAATAACCCGGGCTGGGATCTCCTCGGCAAGGGCGAGTACGGAGCAGACATAGCAGCTCTGAGACCGGGATACCTTATCTCATTCTGGGTGCTCGTAGGTGTCGGAGTCCTCGGACTTCCGCAGACTGCTGTAAGAAGCATGGGCTTCAAGGACACTGAGTCCCTGCACAAGGCAATGATCTGGGGAACTGTCGTAGTCGGAATCCTGATGATCGGCATGCATTTTGCCGGAACTCTTGCACTGCCTCTGGCAGGTCAGGCGCAGATCGAGAATACTGACTCTCTCATTCCGTTCGTTGTCAACAAGTACATGCCTGTATGGGCTGCAGGTCTCTTCCTCGCAGCACCTCTCGCAGCCGTAATGTCGACTGTAGACTCGCTTCTGATCCTGGCATCAGCTACTATTCTGAAGAACCTGTATGTAACATACATTGCCAAGAGCGATGTAAGGGATGCTGTCAGAGCTGACCAGAATGTTGACGCAGAAGTGGACGCAGGCACCGAGAAGAAGATGAAGTACGGAAGCTTTGCTCTTACTATCG
Organism: Anaerovoracaceae bacterium; assembly: GCA_040308005.1. Lineage (GTDB taxonomy): Bacteria > Bacillota > Clostridia > Peptostreptococcales > Anaerovoracaceae > Crickella. The sequence continues at coordinate 35,995 of JAWRIG010000029.1, forward strand.
TAATCGGAGTCATCGTATTCCTGCTGGCAATGAATCCACCTTCAATCCTCGTATGGATCAACCTGTTCGCTATGGGCGGACTCGAGGCGACATTCTTCTGGCCTCTTATCGGCGGACTCTACTGGAAGAAGGGATGCTCCGCATCATGCATCGCATCTATTATCTGCGGAGTAGGCACATTCGTATTCTTCAACCTGAACAAGATCGCTCCGTTCGGCATCCACGAGATCGTCCTCGGACTTCTCGCAGGCGGAATCGCATATTTCGTTGCCGGAATGATCGCAAACAGGGAGCCTGACCAGGACGTGCTGGATAAGTGCTTCTAATTAATGAATGAATCAGAGACGGCCTGTATCTGTATAAGATAGGGCCGTCTTTTTCCTAAAAATGGAGATGGACATGCGAAAAGAAGAATTTGATTCTGAAGTATATGAGTTCTATAAAGCAGCACTGGAGGGAAACGGGTTCAGGGCGAACCTGGATAATCTGGATATAGAGCTGCTCAGGGAAAACGAGATAAAGGGCCATGCCAGGCACCTTGATCCGTATGAAGTCTATGAAAAGAAAGACATCACGGTCAGCCGGGAAGATGCAGAGGACCTCTGGCTGAGGGTGTATGTGCCTGAAGCGGTCAGAGAAGATAGCGGAAAACTGCCTGTGATCCTGTATTTTCACGGAGGCGGATTCATCATGGGCAGCATTGAGGACCATGACCCTCTGTGCGGCAAGCTTGCAGATGAGTGCAGGGCGATAGTCATCGCAGCTGAGTACAGGCTGGCACCTGAACATCCATTTCCTGCATGCATAGAGGATGCGGTGTTCACAGCAGAATGGGCGATTGATCACGCAGCAGAATTCGGAGGAGATCCGGAGCGTATACTTGCCGGCGGGGACAGCTCGGGTGCAAACATATCAGCAGCGCTCGCTTTGCTCGGAAGGGACGGCAAAGCTCCTGCGATCTCAGGACTCATACTGTTCTACGGAACATACGGCTGCATCGGGCTCAGTGAGTCGCGATCCGCTAAGCTCTACGGACATGGCGACTATGTACTTCCTGTAAATGTGATAGACAAGATGATGGAACTGTATATACCTGAAGGGACTGATCCTGATGATTACAGACTTAAACCGGGCAGGGCGGAGGATCTCAGCAGCATGCCGCCTTCGGTCCTGATAAGCGGCGGGCTTGATCCTCTTCGTGATGACGGGGAGGAGTTCGCGCGAAGACTTGAGGCTGCGGGAAACAGAGTCTGCTCTATAAGGGCAGAAGGAATGATGCACGGCTTCATGCTCTACTGGCAGAGATTCAGCCGTGCGAAGGAACTTCTTGAAAGAACAGGCAGGGCAGTCAGGGCCTGGAGCAACTAAAGAAGAGCGGGCATCCGGAGTATCCGGGGGCCCGTTTTGCTTGCCGGAATGCGTTTATGATCCAAATATCCTGCTCCGTATTGTGCTGGCTGAGGTTTATGCGGTAAACTAAACCTCGGCAATAGATAATACACAGGATGGGTACAGATCATGAACAGAATTACATGTGAAACAGCCAGAAGACAGGACGTCAGGGCTGAGGACAAAATAGTGAAGATTTTCGGGGAAAAAGCTGAGTGCGGCTGCATGGACGCACTGTTCCTCGATGCAGGCAAAAGCCGCGTGCTCGGAGTGTGCGGGATGGATATGTACATGCCGGTATGCACTGAGCTTCTGAGCGAGAGAAGTGTTCAGAAGCTGCTCGGGTACACAGACGGAAGCATCCTCATTGATGTCTCTTCTGATGAGCTGAAAATATTCAGCGCAGAGGCCGGCTCAGAAGGGGCAGAGTCTGCGGTAACAGCTGCAGCAGCCGGTGAGGAGATCAGCAGTGCTGTAAGGTCTGCAATCCGCAGGCTGAGCATCAGCCCGGGAGAGTTCAACGAAAAGGGAGAGCTCATCCTGGACCTCAAGGCCCAGAAGGTGGGGCTTCACTATCCTATCAACCTTCTGCTCGGAGACAGGAGCAGCTTCAGCTATCCTCTCATAACAACTCCTAAGAGTTCTGTTGACGCGCTCGGAAGGGGCTCGTTCAGAGCGGCGGGAGGAGACCAGGTGCTGGCTACGAGATACGTCCTCGAGCCTGAAGAGAACGGCGAACCTGCCAACAGGCAGTTCTACCTGTTTGAAGGCGGAAAGCAGATATTCTGGTCTGCCGATGTAAGAAATAACGTAGAGAGCGCCGTCTGCTGCCATTCGCAGAACAGGACGGTCATCACATATACGACAGGTGACGGCCTTGAGATAACAAGGACCATATTCATACTGCCTCAGGAAGAGGGCATGCCTGAAGCTGTCGAGGCACAGAGAATAACTATAGAGAACCTGACCGGGGAAAGCCGCAGCATCAGGCTCGTGGCTACCGGTGTATTCGGCATCCAGGGCCCTGACACCATCGCGCAGGACATCGTATATGCCAACCTCGTTGCAGAGGGTGCAGTCCTGTATGATGAGGGCGTGCCTTTCGCACTGACTCTTAACTCCAAGCCGGCAGCTGACAGGACCAAGAAGAGATTCGCAATGATGCTCTCTGAGGGCAGGACCATCGAAGAGTACTGCACCAGCCAGTCCGAGTTCATAGGCAGCGGAAGCCTTGAGAGGCCTGAACACGCAGGGTGGCTCTCCTGCACACTGCACCGCAAGATGGCGCCGTTCTTCGCAATGGCTGAGACTCTTAAGGTGCCTGCAGGAGGAAAGGTCACAGCAGACGTGTTCGCAGGCATGTGCTATGCAGGAGATATCTCAAAGGCATCAGACCCTAAGGCAATGGAAGAGGCTTTCAAAGCCGATCCTGTGAAGGTAAGGGCTGAAGAGCAGGCGGCAGAAGAGAGAGTATTTAATCTCTACAGGAAATACAGCGATCCTGCTAATCTCAGCGCTGTCCTTGATAACATGGAGAAGTCCTGGGATGAATACAGCTCGTATCTAATTCCTGAGACTGATGATGAGCAGTTCAATTCATATGTGAGAAATGACCTGCCTTTCCAGGTCCTCTACCAGACATATGTTTCAAGAGCCTTCGCATGGACGCAGAAGGCATACCGTGAGACGGGATTCCGCGAGATACAGGACATATTCGCATCCATGTATTACATGTGTGCAAACGGCCAGCAGGATCTCGTCAGAAAGCTCATAGCGAGCTGGATAGAGAACGTGTGGGAGATGGGATATGCGTATCACAACTTCACATTCCGCGGCAAGGAGCCGGGCGACTGCTCGGATGACCAGCTGTGGCTGCTTCAGGCGGTGTACAGATACGTTCATCTGACCGGAGATACTGAGTTCCTGAGACATGAGTTCTCTGTAGCGGGCAAAACAGAATCAGACGGGACGCAGGCAAAACGCTCCCTGTGGGAGACCATCAGGGCCATCCTCACATACAGCGGAAAGATATCCGTGGGAAAGCACGGTCTGCCGCTCCTCGACAAAGCTGACTGGAACGATACACTGAGACTTGACCACGGCGTCATGCAGGGGCCTGCCAAGGAAGAACTGTATCTCAGGCAGATCGCAGAGAAGGGACAGGAATACGGAGCACCGCTCGATAACGAGCAGAGCGAGAGCATCATGAACGCATTCCTTCTCAGGATAGCCGCAGACGAAACAGCTGAGCTCGCAGTGATGCTCGGCGACGGAGAGATGGAACGCTTTGCCCGCTCCATTTCTGACGATGTGACCGCAAGCTGCAGGGAGAACGCATGGATGGGCGACTACTATGCGAGATGTCTCATCAATGACGGAAGAGAGTATAAGTACCTCGGCGCAGCAGGTGACGGGCTGTCCGCAGACCCTGATGTTGACGGAAGCTACTTCCTCAATTCATACAGCTGGGCTGTGCTCGCAGGCGTTGCGACTGAGGATCAGATAAGGACCATGCTTGAGCAGGTCAACAGATATCTCAGAACAGATGCGGGGCTCAAGCTCTGCACTCTGATCGCTTATGAGAAGCTCGGAGTCAACACCGGCACTGCTTTCTACTTCCCGGGAGACAGGGAGAACTGCGGCGTGTTCAAGCACGCGGCAATGATGGCGGCGGTGGCTTCGATGCAGGCTGCCAAGACTGTCAGAGACGTCAGGCTTGCTGAAGACTTAAGAGAGCTCGCCTTCTTCATGATGGACAAGACAATGCCTTACAGGACTCTCGATGATCCGTTCGTGCTGAAGGGCAATCCGAGATTCTGCACTCAGTACAACAACAGCGAGACAGGTGAGAATATAGGGCCGATGCTGTCGGGAACTGCTTCGTGGCTGACTCTCGGAGTGTATGAGCACTTCGGACTCGATGTAAGGAAGGATGAGATAGAATTCAGGCCGCTTCTGAGACCGGGGCAGGATTCTCTGAAGTACACGGTCGACCTTGGTGATGCTGTGCTGCATGTCAGCGTCGCGGGAAAAGACGGCAGCTTCCGCGCAGCAGACGGTGCAAAGTTCACTGCATCATCCGGAGATACGACCGGAAGTTTTGACGGCACGATGAAGAGACCTCACAGCGGTGAGTGGAATATAGAGATAACACTGTAGCGGGAAAGAAGAGATAGTGTCAACTGAACTATGAAAACAGCGACAGGCATTCGCCAGTCGCAAGAGAACCTTGAAAACAACAAATATTGAACTTTGAAACACAGAAATAGAGGCCGAATTTAAGAGTGAAGGCGTGTGGAAAGCGCGTAAAG
>JAWRIG010000030.1:0-20422 GCA_040308005.1 Anaerovoracaceae bacterium
CTTCAGACTACTGCGTGGCTGAGAGCCGCTGCAAGAACACTCGGTGCAGACTATATAACGATCTATGACACCAACGGTGATGAAGTGGTATCAGGCTCCCGCTACAGAGGACTGTGGCTCGGTAAGGATAATAAATCAGCGACTTATGATTTCAGGCGGCTTCTGAGAGGAGTACATTCCATATCGCATGCCGGAGTCACCGATGAAGTAACCGGCCTGACCCGGGATATGTATGGCATATCTCTCAGGTATCTCGGAAATGAGACATCATACGGCGCTCTTATTATGGCAGTTGACAGTTCAGATCAGCCATACACGATTATTACCGATATAGATGAGACGGCATCCACAATGGCGCCTGAAGGAGGCTTTATTATCGGAGTGGATCCGGAAAGCGACATCATAAAGTACAGCAGCGAATCGTCCTTCAAGGGAGCACATTTGAAGGATATCTGCACGAATCTCAAAACATACGAAGGCGGATTCATGGGTTTTGCAGATATTAACGGAGCGGATTACTACATGAGTTCTGCCAAGCACGACGGGCTGATTTACTACTGTGCTGAGCCGGAGTCTTCGATGTTCGGAAATGTCGTATCCAACTCTATGGATTCAGTGTTCAGGTTCGCCGCACTCGCTATAATACTGGCTCTCATGCTGCTCAGCGGATATGATCAGAAGACATTTGATGAATATGCTGCAAAAGACGTCCCTCGTGAGGTTCCGGGAACCAGACTGGATAAACTCAGGTCTACAGTTGCAGCTGCTTCCGAGAGCGGCTTATCAAGAAAGCAGTCGGCATTCCTTGAGCGGAGATACTCTTCATTCCTGAACCACGATCTGACTCCGGGAGAAAGAGTCATCAAGGTGATCCAGATCCTGATCCTGATATTCTCTGCTCTCGGCTCATTCTTCGTATTCCTTGACAAACTGGATGCACGCGGTGCTGCCGGAAGCAATGTTGTAGAGTATATAATTCACGGCAACTGGGAAAGAGGGTTCAATCTGTTCTCTGTTACAGCAATACTGTTCCTCATATGCATTGTTGTTGTCTGGCTGTATGCCCTCAGAGCTGCAGAATCCCTGGTCTACGGCTTTGTAAGATCGAAAGGCCGGTCCACGTTCATGCTCGTGAGCAATCTGCTCTTCTATTCTGTAGTTATAGTATGCATATTCATGGCACTCGGATATCTCGGTGTGAACGCGCGCGCTCTCGTCGCTTCAGCGGGAATCGCAGGTCTGGCGATCTCCCTCGGAGCAAGAGATCTTATCGCAGATATCATCTCAGGTGTAATGATACTTGTCGACAACACTTATAATGTCGGCGACATAGTGCAAATAGGCGATTTCCGCGGCGAAGTTGCTGAGATAGGCATCAGAAGCACCAGGATCATCGGGCGCGGTGACAATATCAAGACCATCAGAAACAGCACGGTCGGTGATGTCATCAACTACTCCAGGCTGAACTCCTGGTACCCTCTCCTGCTGATAATTGACAGCACTCAGTCACTCGGACAGGTCGAGGATATGCTGAAAGAAGAGCTCCCGAAGATCGCCGCAAAGCATCCTGAGATCGTCAGCGGACCTGACTATCGCGGAATCGATTCGATCAACGGTGAAAAAATCACTATCCTCATTCTCACAGAATGCCATGAGAGGGATTACGACCGCGTGCAGCTCATCGTCAACCGCGAGGTACGGAGCGTGTTCAAAAGGAACAGGATCACCCTTTATTGATCTCACAGGGTATAACAAAGGCACTGCTTTCAGATGTAAAGCAGTGCCTTTTTTCGTGTTTCATCATTTAATTGCTGCAGCCGGCTTCTGACCTGAAACAGTCGTTAGTCCGTAATGTCTATATCCGGCGCGATCGTGATCTTGTATCCAGGGAAGGCTTCGCACACTTCCTTATACAGGGTCTCAAGCCCTTCATGGTGGTCTATGTCAAAACTCATGACGACATCGAATCTCATGTCCTTCTCCTCGAGGTCGAGATAGAAGCCGTGCATCTGAAGAGCCCAGTCGTGGCTCATGACTATCTTCTGAACTTTATTTCTGATCTCAGATGCCTCATTGTCAGATGTGTTGTGCGAATACACCCCTACTCCCGTCATGATGACACCGGTCTCCTTGTATATCTTGGCCTGTACTCTTCTTGTGAGGACATCGACTTCCTTTACTGTCATGGTGTCAGGCAGCTCGATATGTACTGATCCGTAGAACTTGTCCGGGCCGTAGTTGTGGAGGAAGAGGTCGTATGCTCCGAGGATCTCAGGCTCCGCAACGAGCATCTTCTTGATGGTCCTGCTCAGCTCTTCGTCCGCTCTTCTTCCCAGTATGTCGCTGACCGTATCGCTGATCATTTCGATACCTGCCTTGATGATGAATATCGAGATGACGACACCTACATATGCCTCCAGCGAAACTCCTGTGAAGGTGAATATGAGTGCTGTTACAAGTACTGCAAATGACAGTATGGCATCAGACATGGCGTCCGTTCCCGATGCCACAAGAGCGCCTGATCCGACAGCCTCTCCCTTGGCCTTGACATATCTTCCGAGGAATATCTTGGCGACTACAGCCACAGCTATGATCACAAGCGATACAGTTGAGTAGGAAACCTCATCAGGGTGGATTATCTTCTTGACCGACTCAACAAGCGAAGTGATTCCGGCATAGAGAACGATCGCGGATACGATCATTGCGCTTATGTACTCTATCCTTCCATGTCCCAGCGGATGCTTTTTGTCAGGCTTCTTTCCTGCCAGTTTGGCACCGAGTATGGTGATGACTGACGAAAGAGCATCAGACAGGTTATTTACCGCATCGAGAACTACAGCGATGGAATGTGATGCAAGGCCGACTATCGCCTTGAATGCTGCTAGCAGCACGTTGACAATTATGCCCACGATGCTGGTTCTTACTATTATTTTCTCTCTGTTTGTATTATCCATAAATAACTTCCTTCCCTCTGATCGTACGCATAAATAGTACTTCATTTGCCCTTATTCATCAAGTAATATCCGCCTTACCTGCTGCTGCCCTTACAGGTTTGCATTGTGCCCGCCGGGCTCATATAATCAGACTTAGAAACAAGTGAGGTAATTCGAAAATGGCATCAGAAGAAAGACATACTATCGCGCTCCTTAATGACTCATTCCCGCCGGTAATCGACGGAGTTGCCAACGCGGTCATGAATTACGGGCGCTTTATCGAGCAGGACCACGGTCACGCCATCGTAGTGACGCCTGAGGTCCCTGGATCTGATGATTCTGTTTATGATTATCCGGTCATCAGATATCCGAGCATAGACACAAGAAAACTCATGGGATATGTCACCGGCTATCCGTTCTCGCCGGAAGCAGCCTACCGTCTGAAGGAAGAAAAGACAGAACTCCTTCACGTCCACTGCCCTATGATGTCAGCTCTGCTGGCAAGGCAGCTGCACGAATCGATGAACATTCCTCTTGTCATGACCTGGCACACCAAGTATGACATAGACATAGCCAACGCCGTCAGCAGCAAAGTGCTTCAGGCGGGTGCTCTTCAGGCCCTTCTGAAAAATGTGAATGCGTGCGATGAAGTGTGGACTGTAAGCCGCGGCGCCGGGGAAAACCTCAGGTCGATCGGATATGAAGGCGAATATATCGTGATGCCTAACGGCGTGGATCTGCCGCATGAGCCGGTATCCGAAGAACTGATAAAGATCGTTACCGGATCATATGATCTGCCGCATGATGTGCCGTGTTATCTCTTTATAGGAAGGCTGATGTGGTACAAGGGCCTCCGTATCATACTCGATGCCCTGTCCATGCTCAGACATGATGATATTGACTTCAGGATGGTCTTCGTCGGAGGCGGCGGCGATGAAGCGGAGGTAAAGAAATATGCGAAGTCGCTCGGACTCGGGGACAGAGTCTTCTTCACAGGAGCCATTTCAAACCGCGATATGCTGAGGGCGTGGTATTCCCGTGCCGATCTCTTCCTCTTCCCTTCCACCTTCGATACCAACGGTCTTGTTGTAAGAGAAGCAGCGGCAAGCGACACAGCATCTGTCATAATCTTCGGCAGCTGTGCATCGGAAGGCGTTGAAGACGGCCGGAACGGCTTCCTTATAGAAGAGAATGCAGAGTCACTCGCAGCAAAGCTCGCCTGGCTTGACAGACATCCTGAAAAGATGCGCGAGGTGGGAATCAGAGCCGGAAGCGAGCTGTACGTTTCCTGGGAAGATGCAGTGGCGAATGCTTACGAACGCTACAAAGTCGTTATAGACCGACACAGAAGCGGATACTATCCTAAGAAGCTTCCGTATGATTATGACTTCTTCAGGGCCCAGGGCGAACTCATGGAGGTGCTCGGAAATATAGACGCTGCACGGAAGACCATCGTGAAAGACGCTGAGGAATTCAGAGATGAATTCGACCGCAGCCTTCGCAGCAGGAAGAACCGTGCGCTCACCGATCTCATTACCGCAGGCTATGAGACCCGGCAGTCTCTTGAAGCAGCCAGAGATGAAGCCTTGAGCGGCATTTCAACATTCAAAGATGACGTCAAGGGCGAGATATCTAATCTGAAAGACGGACTGTGGGAATTCATGGACCGTTATCTGTAGAAAACCGTTATATATCAGAAAGAAAGAGGCAGCCGCGGCTGCCTCTTGCGTTTTATTTGATGGCCTCTGCTATCCTTCTGACCATTTCCTCTATGTTCTCTCTCGATGTCGCCAGATTGATACGTATGAACGATCCGCTCTTCTGCCCTCCGAACCATGAGCCGTAGTCAAATGCCAGTCCGCACTTATCCTGCATGAACGGCTGTATTTCATCCGGTGTCAGGTAAGCTCCGAAGTCCGCCCATGCGAGGTATGTGCCCTCAAGAGGTGTCATGACAACACCCGGCGCACGCTTCTTAAACTCATCGCGGATGTATTCATAGTTTCCGCAGATGATCTCTCTGACCTCCTCAAGCCATGGCTTGCCGTATCTTAATGCCGCTTCTGTTGCCACATATCCCATGGCATTGCCTTGGCTTACCCTGAGTCCGGTCACAAATCTGTCCCACTCTTTTCTGAGGTCTTCATCAGGAATCACGACGAATGAATTCTGAAGCCCCGCGATGTTGAAGGTCTTGGAAGCTGCAGCGAACATGATTATCCTGTCGTCCTTCTCAGACAGGCTGAGCGCAGGAACATGGCAGCTGCTGCCGAATACAAGGTCATGATGGATCTCATCCGCAATCACCGCGACCTTGTGCCGCCTGCATATCTCAAGCATGCGGGCAAGCTCTTCCCCGGTCCATACTCTTGAAACAGGGTTATGCGGCGAGCAGAGTATGAATGCACGGACGTCATTATCACGGATCTTCGCCTCGAAGTCGTCAAAGTCGATATGATATCTACCGTCCGTGTTGACAAGTTCCGACTCGATTATCACTCTGTCGTTGTTCCTTATAGCATTGCTGAACGGGTAGTATACAGGTGTCTGTATGAGCACCTTGTCTCCCGGATCAGTCAGGACATGCAGCGCAAAGTGAAAGCCCGTCACAATGCCCGGTGAAAACCTTATCCACTCCCTGCTGACCTCAAAGCCGTGCTCTTCTCTCTCCCAGTCAATGAACGCCTGATAGTAGCTGTCAGGCACCTTGTAATATCCCGGGATGCCCATATCAATATAATCATGCATCGCACGGATGATGTGTTCATCAATGCGGAAATCCATGTCTGCGACCCACAGAGGCAGCAGTCCGTCTGCGCCGAAAGTGGCTTCAAGCGAGTCCCACTTATTGCAGCCCGTGTTTTTTCTCTCTACGTATTTTACCATCTGTACTATTTCACCAGTTTGCTGAGGACTTTGCTGCCCTTTGCTCTGATCTTGATCTCTCTCGGAAGTGCATACGGCAGGATAGCCTTGAGCTTGCCGTCCTCTGCCGAGAACATTCTCGATGCCTTAGGATGATCTCTTTCGAGCCTGATAGCGTCGAATTCGCATCTTGTTGTGCAGAGTCCGCAGCCGATACATCTGTTGACGTCTACTGTTGTAGCTCCGCACTTGAGGCATCTGTTGGCCTCTGCTCTGATCTGTGCCTCTGTCAGAGGCTCTCTCAGGTCGTGCCATGTCTTGACAGGGTCGCCGTCTCTGTGGCCAGGCTTCTGTCTCGGCATGTTGTCGTAGCTCTCAACGAGGATGTCATCTCTGTCAAGCTCGATGATCTCTCTTAAGTCACGGCCTACAGTCAGTCTGTTGGCTCCCTGGTCCTTGTGTACATATCTGTGAAGCGAGTCAGCGATAGGTCTGCCGCATGCGATCGCATCGATAGCGAACTTCTGACCTGTTACGATGTCGCCACCTGCGAAGATGTCTTCTTCTGCTGTCTGCAGTGTTACAGGATCTGCAACGATCATGCCTCTCGGGCTGATCTCGACCTTGGTGCCTTCGAGCATCTTTCCGAGGTCAGGCTTCTGGCCTGTGCAGTAGAGAACTGTCTGGCACTCGATCTCAGTAGTCTCTGAGTCGTCGAACTTAGGGTCGAATCTTCCCTCTGCATTCTTGACGCTTACGCACTTGTGGAACTTGATTCCTGTTACCTTGCCGCTCTTTGTCTTAATCTCTACAGGGCCCCAGCCGCCGTTAACGCTGATGCCTTCCTCTTCGCACTCTGTCCTATCTTCAACTCCCATAGGAAGCTCGTCATAGGATTCAAGCGCATACATGAAGACTGTGTCTGCACCGGCTCTTACTGCTGATCTTGCAACGTCGGCACCGATGTTACCGCCGCCGATTACTACTACATTGCCGCTGAGCTTGCCTGCCTTAGGCAGCTTGCCGTTCATGAGTGCAACTTCGTCCTCATTAATAATTCTCATGAAGTCGATACCGCTCATTACGCCCTTGGCATCTGCGCCAGGAACGTCGAGCTTGCCGCCGCTCTGGAGACCTGCTGCGATGTAGAATGCTGCGTAGCCCTGATCTCTCAGCTGCTGGATGGTGACATCCTTACCTACTTCGCATCCTGTTACGAACTCAACGCCCATCTCCTTCATTACTTCGATCTCGGCATCTACTACGTCCTTCTCGAGTCTGAATGAAGGGATGCCGTATCTCAGCATTCCGCCGAGTGCCTTCTGCTTTTCAAATACTGTTACAGGATAGCCTCTCTTGCGGAGGTAGTATGCTGCGGAAAGTCCGCCCGGGCCTGCTCCGATGATAGCCATCTTGTACTCATCGCCCCAGAATCCGCCGTATTCCTTGCCGCATTCAGGGATGAATCTGCCCTCTGACTTGAGTTCCTGTGCTGCGATGAACTTCTTGATCTCATCGATAGCTACAGGCTGGTCAATGGTGCCTCTTGTACATCTGTCCTCGCATCTTCTGTTGCAGACAGCACCGCATACTGCAGGCAGCGGGTTGTCCTGCTTGATGAGCTCGAGAGCTTCTCTGTATCTGCCCTGATCTGCCATGTTGATGTATCCCTGTACTGACAGGTTGGCAGGACATGCAGCCTTGCATGGCGATGTACCTGTCTCATAGCAGTTGATCTTGGCATCTTCTCTGTAGTTCTTGTTCCACTTTTCAGGTCCCCACTTGACTTCGTTAGGAAGCTCTGTCAGCGGATACTCTACAGCCTGGCCGTTCTTTCTGCACAGCTTCTGTCCGAGCTTTGCAGCGCCTACCGGGCAGACCTCTACGCACTTGCCGCAGGCAACGCACTTGCTCTGGTCAACATGCGCTCTGTATGAAGAAGCGGACATGTTAGGTGTGTTGAAGAGCTGTGATGTCTTGATAGCGTTGCAGACTGTAGCCGAGCAGTTGCAGATACCTACGATCTTGCCCTCGCCGTCGAGGTTGGTGATCTGATGTACATAGCCTGCCTTTTCAGCCTTCATCAGAACATCCATTACCTGATCATATGTAGCATAGTATGCATCCTTGCCCGTCTCGACTATGTACTCAGCCATGTCGCCGACAGCGATGCACCAGTAATCTTCGATCTCACCGGCACCCTCTCCTCTTATCCTCTGCTGTCTTCTGCAGGAGCATACCATAAGAGCGAGCTTGCCTTCGTATTTCTTCAGCCAGTATGAGAGCTTTTCGATTGAAATTGCCTCATTGTTGGCCTCGATTGCCTTTTCAACAGGGACTACATGCATTCCGAGTCCGCCGCCGCCTTCAGGTACCATGTGGGCTACCTTGCCTACAGGGACCATCGAAGCGTAGTGGAAGAATGTAGCGATCTCAGGATGCTCTTCCATGAGCTTGCCTGTCATCAGCATGTACTCGCCGGAACCTACTACCCACTTCGGTACAAAGTACTGCTTTTCATGCTTTTCATTCTCACGGTCAAACTCAAGAAGACCCTTTGCGCAGATGCCCTCAGCCATATTGAGCGCCTCTGTTACGGACATGTTGTTCCTCTTTGCCAGCTCTGCAACTGTCAGCTTGACAGTTCTCTTCTTCTTGAAGCTGAGCATAAATCTGATCTCATCTGTGGTCAGAACTCTGTCGAGCAGCCAGAAGTCCGGCTCATCGTTTGAGATCTTATCCGGCTTGCCGTTCATTCCGAGATCATCGGTGATCATAGCAGCAAGCTTTCTGACCATCTCTTCACGTTCCTTGTCTGCCACTTCATATGTTTCCGGCAGATAATCGTTGTCATTGAAGAAATAATGCTGAAATCTTTCAGGTACCATAATATTCTCCCTCTCTTATACAATTCATCCTCTACAAAACGGGTGAAGCGCGGAATATCCCCCTCCCCCGCATTATTGTTTATATATTATCACTTTGCACATGCCTTTCCAATTGATGTTTGCCACATGGTCAGAAAAATACACAGAAAAGCGAGATCAGCAGAGTTCAGTGCAGCCTGACCCGTGAAGAGGACTAGACACTACCGGCGTTCAGATCTGACATATTGCAAAACAAATCAGGCTCCCGTGTTCAACGTCTGTGAACTCGGGAGCCTTTTATTATGCGTTATCTGAAATTTGTCCGGCAGATCTTACAGGTCTGCGTTCAGAAGGTCTGTATCGATCGGATATCTTCCGAAGATCCTTGCTGCGTCCATCATTGCCTGCAGGTTCTCAGCAGGTGTATCCATCGGTGTCTGGCAGCCTGATGTAAGTGTGAAGCCGTTAGGCGAATCCCATGCCTTGCGGATGCACTCCTTGCTGGCCCTCAGTACATCCTGAGGTGTGCCGAGTCTGATTACATCTACAGGAGGCACGTTGCCCTGGATGGCCATGTGAGGCCCGAGCACTTCCTTGGCTTCTTCGAGGTCCTCGATGTTGTCGAGTCCGAAGCAACCGATGCCTGTCTTGTTGAGGTCTTCCCACAGCTTGCGTGATCCGCCGCAGATGTGAAGTCCGCATCCGCCGCCGTTCTTCTTGATGAAGTCGACATTGTGCTGGAAATACGGAAGCGAGAACTCGCGGTACTGCTTGACTCTCAGAAGTGAAGTTGTGCTGACAGGATCAGCAAAACCTACGCCTACTCCCATCTCGAGCATCCTTGCTATGTATCTCTCGTTGTTCTCTGTGATGACCTCCATCAGCTGCTTGACCTTGTCAGGCTTCTTGATCATTCCGATCAGAAGGTTCTCTGTTCCGACAACCATTGCAGCGATGGTGAACGGTCCGGTAACTGTTCCGCTGACAGGAACCTTGTCGCCGAGATTCTCCTTGACCATCTTGAGACCCTTGAGGATGATAGGGAGTCTTCCGTCCTTATCAACGTCTACGAGCTTAGCCTGGTCAACGTCATCGAGGCTTGCAAGAGCCGGTGTCTCGAGCTGTGCGATGTTGTGATCGTAATACTTGATCTTGGATCCCATAGCCTCAGCCATTCCGCGGAGAGTCGTCGAAAGACCTGCTCCGTCTGAATGGAATGTGTCATATATGTACTGCTCGAGCTCGAGCATCTTCTCTGATGAGAAATAATAGTCCTTTACCTTGAGCCCGATCATCGGTGCAAGTGTCTCACCTGTATCGATGCAGCACATGATGCGATCGACTTCCTTACCTTCGCTCAGGAGTCTGTCTCTTTCTATGGCTGTCAGCTCGTCCTTAGGTATCTCAAGTCCGTGGCCATACTGTTCAATAATATTCATACTTACCTTCTACCTCTTGATTATGTTCTTATTCTGCTGCAGAGAACCCGTATCCCTGCATAATCAACCTATTGATTATACAACTGAGTGATGCCGGACGCTATAAGCCCGGCACCACTATAATTATTATCTATGAGGAGGTAATGTTAGTCGTTTACTACCTTGTTCTGCTTCCAGTCCCACTTGCCCTTGAGTGTGAGCTTCTCATACCAAGGAACGAAGTACGAAAGGAGAGCGAATCCTGCGAGCAGGAAGAGGTACCAGTTCTTCGGGATGATGTCCAGAGGGCTTACTCTTCCCTCGCACATGCTTGCTACTACCAGGAACTGAGCTCCGTAAGGGATGAGTCCCTGCATGATGCATGTGAACATGTCGAGGATGGAAGCTGTCTTTCTAGGGTCGATGTCATACTTCTCGCTGATCTCTCTTGCCATAGGTCCGTCAACGATGATAGCAACAGTGTTGTTTGCTGTAGCCATATCTGTCAGAGCTGCAAGTACGGAGAGTCCGACCTGAGCTGACTTCTTGCCCTTGAATGTCTTGGACAGCTTGTCGATGAGCCAGTTGAGTCCGCCGTAGTGCTTTGCCATCTCAGCGATACCGCCGCAGAGCATTGACAGGAGGAATACTTCGATCATTCCCTGGAATCCTGCCCAGATCTGTCCTGCGAAGTCCATGAATGTGATGTCTCCGTAAGCCATTCCGATGACTCCTGCTGCGAAGATACCGATTGTCAGTACCAGGAATACGTTCATTCCGATAAGAGCAAGAACGAGTACGAGGATGTAAGGGATGACCTTTACGATATCGAATCCGCCAACCTCGAGAGCCTGTGCTGTCTCAGGTCTTCCGAAGATGATGAGCAGAACGATGGTAACTACTGCT
Organism: Anaerovoracaceae bacterium; assembly: GCA_040308005.1. Lineage (GTDB taxonomy): Bacteria > Bacillota > Clostridia > Peptostreptococcales > Anaerovoracaceae > Crickella. The sequence goes on from JAWRIG010000030.1 coordinate 10,990, forward strand.
GCAGGCAGTGAGATCCAGAAGTTGGTTCTGAACTTGTCCTTGAGTTCAACCTTCTGAGTTCTTGTTGCTGCGATTGTTGTATCCGAGATAATGGACAGGTTGTCTCCGAACATAGCGCCGGAAACTACTGCTGCCATTACGAGCGGAAGGCTGAGTCCTGCCTTGTCAACAACGCCCAGAGCGATAGGAACGAGAGCTCCGATTGTACCCATTGATGTACCTGTTGCTGTTGCAAGGAATGCTGCGATAACGAACAGACCTGCTGTCAGAAGTGATGCAGGGATGATCGAAACACCCATGTTTACTGTTGCATCAACTCCGCCCATAGCGCCTGCTACAGCTGAGAAAGCGCCTGCGAGCAGGTAGATCATGAGCATTGCCATAACGTCTTCGTTGGCTGCGCCTCTTGCGAAGATCGAGAAATTCTCATTGATTCCTGCCTTGTAGTTCATAGCGAAAGCTACAAGTACTGCGATAAACATTGCTACTACTGCAGGGAACTGGTAAAATGCCATCTCTACGCCCTTGGACTGCAGAATGATTCCTGCGCCGAGGTAGATGATGATGAATACCGCGAATGGTATAAGAGCCAGTCCGCTGCTTCTTCTTTTCTCTTCCATTCTGAAAAACTCCTTTAAAATATAAATCTCCTTAAAACCAAAAACCGCGTCCTCTGAAGACACGACTTACATATTTTAACGCGGCAGATAGCCGGTGTTAAATAAGTTAAATCAATAATACGTTGCGGAAAATGCCCGTTGGTCAATAATTGTGTTTTTCCTCCACACAAAGCAAAATAAAATCGGGCGATTCAACAAAAAACGCCCGAAACGCAGTAATTGCAAGACTTGAATTTTTTTAATCCGTATTTTAATAAAGCCTTAAACCCCTGCCTCCTCATAGTAACGTATCATAGCGGCCTGATCTTCATCAGCATAGCCGTTCTCTACCATCCAGTGCATGATCCTGTACACCTGCTCTGTTACCGGCAGCTTCATGCCGGTTTTTTCAGCAAATGAAAGTGCATTTACTATATCCTTGTGATGCACTGCGATCCTTGCTCCCGGTTCGAAATCCCTGGCTATGATCTTAGGGACTTTATTATCATACAGGGGGCTTCCTGCAAAGCCTCCGCGTGTAGCCTCATAGAGAAGATTGGGATCTATCCCCGCCTTCTCAGCCAGCGCATAGCCTTCTGCCATTATCGCAAGCATAGCCCCGCCGATCATATTGTTGATCAGCTTGATGGTGTCTCCGCTTCCTGAAGGACCGGTATATACCGGATTACCCATGCACTCGAGAAGCGGCTTCACTTCATTGAATATTTCTTCCTCTCCTCCGGTCATTATGGACAGAGTTCCTGCCCTGGCCATCGGATTGCCTCCGCTTACAGGAGAGTCAAGAAGATGCATCCCGGCTTCTCTTACCCTTGCATCCAGGTCCCGGATTATAGAAGGATCGGCCGATGAAAGGTCTACTATTATATTCCCCTGCTTTCCTGTCTCTGCTGCACGCATCACAGAAGATGAGATCGTCTCGTGAGTAGGCAGCATCTGAAAGGTCACATCACAGGTGCTGTATATCTCATCAGTGCCCGATGCAGCCTGCCCGCCTTCCTGCACGAACTGCTTAACCCTCTCTTCACTTATATCATATCCGATGACAGGTATCCCGCTTTTGCGTGTCAGGTTGAGCGCCATGTGAAATCCCATGACACCGAGGCCGATAAAGCCCGCTTTTTTAATTCTGCTGCTTCCGGTATCTTTCATCAGATCTCCTCCGGCTTAAGCACCGGCACGCCTTTGGAAGGATCCAGCTCTCTGTTCATTCTGATTCCCCTGAATTCGCCGATGACCAGCTCAACAGTAACAAGAACGCGGTTGCCCTCTTTAAGATGGCCGCCGTATTCATTTCCCTTTTCATCTGCAAATGAAGCGTGGATATGCAAAACAGGCTTGCCGTCGCTGTCTTCGCATATTATCCCGCTGAGACCTGTAAGTTCGATCGGCGACGGAAGGTCGATCGGGGTCACATACCCGTAGCATCCCGGCTTTCCCGGGATCTCCATCGGGTCAAAATATGTGCACCCGTCGAGACTGCCTATCCCCGAGATCACCGCCCCGCTGTTGAGAGAGTTCTCTTCGCAGTACTTCTGTATGCTGCACAGAACATCTTCTCCCGGCTCCAGCCTGAGCACATGTATTTTTCCTATTTCTCCGGCTGCGTGTTTCATTTCTGCACCTGCCTTACTTTATATTTCTCTCATCCGGATACAGGATCATCTTACCCGGAACGCCGGACCTGATCAGCTCAAAGGCCTTCTGATAATCCCGCAGAGCGAATTTCTGTCCCATGATGTGGTCCATCCTGAAGTACGGTCCCTGCATCACCTGTGCAAAGTCCTCCCAGGTCTTCCAGATAAGTCTTCCGGAGATGCCTGTAAGACTTACCTCTCTGTATATAAGCTCATTGGTAAGATCGAGCTCCACATTCTTCACAGGGAGCCCCACGCATACCATCTTACCTGCAGCTCGGACGCAGTTGAGGCCCGCCCTTATCGCAGCTCCTGATCCCGTGATATCTATAGCGGCATCTGCTCCGATGCCTCCGGTAAGTCTGAGCACTTCCGCGCGGAGATCCTGCCTGCCGCTGTTGATCACATGGTCTGCACCCATATCCAGAGCCATCTCAAGCCTGTCATCTGCAAGGTCGCACGCGATGACCATCTCAGCACCGAAAGTTTTGCACGCGCTGACTGCAGTAATTCCTATCGGGCCGCATCCGCTGACGAGGACCGTCTTCCCCTGCACCTCAGCCGCTTCAACACCGTGCACACCGGCTCCGAGAGGCTCAAACATACATGCCATCTCATATGAGATGCTGTCGCCTATCACAAAGGTGCTGTCTGAGCGGATCTTCGCGTACTCTGCAAAAGCCCCGTCTTCTGTTGCTCCGAACAGTCTGACATTGCTGCAGATGTGCGGCATTCCGTTCCTGCAGAACCAGCAGTCACCGCACGGGATATGAGTCTCGCACGACACTCTGTCTCCTACTTTGCGGTCTGTGACATTCTTTCCGGTTTTCACTATAACGCCGGCAGTCTCATGGCCGGGAATAAAAGGAGTCTTTACTCTTAGCTGGCTCCATCTGTCCCATTCCATGATATGCATGTCAGTCCCGCATATAGCCGTGCAGTGCACTTTGATAAGGACCTCGTCATCCCCGGGCTCAGGCAGCGGAAGACCGGTCTTCAGCACAAAATCTCCCGCTTCCGCCCTTTCCTTGACCAGTGCGGTCATTGTCTCCGGTATCACGGGCTGCATAGAATCAGTCACGCCTGTCCTCCTATCTGAGTGCATTTCTCAGAGTTTCGGTTACTGCACTCTGCGATACTCCGTACATATCCTGGAGCTTGCCAAGTGTTCCTGCCTCGAGGTACATATCAGGCAAAGCAATCTTGTGAATGTCTGCCGTGAGTTTTTCTTCAGCTACAGCATTCGCGACAAGGCTTCCGAGTCCGCCGTATACGGTGTGATTCTCGGCAGTAAATACAGGTCTGCTGCCCCTGCTTATTTCGCTGAGGATCGTCTCTCTGTCAAGAGGCTTGATGGTCGGATTGTGCAGCACTGCGATGTGGATGCCCTCCTTTTCAAGTTCATCAGCAGCATCAAGGCAGCGCATTGTCATCTCGCCGCATGAGATAATGAGCGCATCAGAACCGTCTCTTAAGAGCTTCGCTTTGCCTATTTCAAATTTATAATCATATTTGTCCAGAACAACCGGGACCCTGTTTCCTCTGAGAAGTCTCATGTAGACAGGTGCCTCATATTCCGCTATAGCTTTGGTTGCCTGCATGGTCTCCACTGCATCGCACGGATCAATTATGGTGAGGTCAGGCATCGCACCGAGGATGGCAAGGTCATCTGTTGCCTGGTGGCTCGGACCGTATCCTGACTGAAGTCCCGGAAGTCCGCCTATGATCTTGACATTGAGTCTGTGCTCGCAGATAGCCTGTGAGATGAAGTCATAGCATCTCCTGGCAACAAATGTCGCATATGTCGTTGCATACGGAATGAAGCCTTCCTTGGCCAGACCTGCAGCAGCACACATCATCAGCTGCTCGGACATTCCGACGTTATAGAATCTGTCAGGAAAAGCATCCCTGAAGATGTGGATGTCGGTATATTTTGCCAGGTCGGCGCTGAGGCCTAATATTCTGTCGTTCTTTTCAGCAATCTCAATAAGAGCATTGCCGAACGGCTCTGCCATCGTAGGATGAGCAGAAATAACATTGGAATCGCTTATTACGCTCTGTACACCCTTGCTCATTATTCTCTGCCCCTTTCCAGTTCTTTGAATGCTCTCTCCCAGCCTTCATCATCAAGACTGATGAAGTGGGCCTTAGGATTGCCGATGAGGAAGTCAAGTCCGAATCCCGGAGTTGTATCGCATACGATCATGTGAGGCTTGTTCTCTGTAGTGTTCCTTGCGTGATCGAGTGCTTTTACGACCTCTCCCATGTTGTTTCCGTTGATTCTCTGTACATCAAATCCGAATGCGCGGAACTTCTCGTCCAGAGGCTCAGTGCTTACAACACTGCTGGTAAGACCGTCCGCCTGGATCCCGTTCATATCCACTATGCCGATTATGTTGTCCAGTCCGTAATGGCATGCCGAAGTAGCCGCTTCCCATGTCGGGCCTTCAGCCATCTCTCCGTCTCCCATCATTATGTATACCTTGGAGTCGGAGTTCTTTCTCTTGAGTCCCATAGCTACGCCTACCCCTATAGGAAGTCCGAGTCCGATCGATCCGCCGGAGATCTCTATTCCCGGTGTATATCTCGGCATGCTGGCCATCGGAAGATGGCTGCCGTCAAGTCCGTATGTGTCAAGCCATTCCTCCGGGATCATTCCCGCCTCCGCCATCGCAGCGTAGACAGCGATAGCATTATGCCCTGCAGAAAGGAGGAATCTGTCCCTGCCTTCCCAGTCATGATTCTCAGGGTCATAGCGCATTGCATGGAAGAAAAGACCTGTCAGAAAGTCTGATGCATCTATTCCCTGTGCAATGAATCCCCTGCGGTCAACATATCCCATGCGGAGTACGTTCTTGCGGACATTGTATGCAATATCCAGCAGTTCATCGATTGTTCTGTTCATTTCAGTCCCCTGTCTTTTTTATCTCATTGCCTCAGGCAGCTGCCCCTTGCGGGCGCCTCTGCTGAGTGTAGTTGCCGCGTTCATGAACATTATCATCTGTTCTTTGGTCGTGCCCACCGGCGTCGTGCATCCCGGGCATATGGTATAGCCCTTCGGATTGTCGCCGGCATCAAGGATGCACTGTCTGATGCATTCCTCTATCTGCTCCTGAGTACCGTTCCGGAGTATGTCAACAGGCGGCACGTTTCCTGTTATTCCGATGCGGTCTCCGTAGTTTTCTTTGAGTTCTCTCAGGCTCTCGCAGTTGTCCACCCAGAAGTTAGATACTCCTGAGTCTATTATTTCCTGCCACCTGTCGCGGGTATTTCCGCACATGTGAATAGATGTGCTGCCCTGGTATTCGTTCATACGCTCGACAGCCTGATTAAGATACGGTACGAAGAATTCTCTGAACTGTCTTTTGCTGATGAGGTTCTTAGCCCCCATAGGCTCGGAGAGCATGAACTTTATCCCCAGCCTCCTGTTCAGGTCTCTGCAAAGCTCCACTATGCAGTCTGTTGAGTACTGAAGGAGTCTGTGCACCCCTTCCTTGTTCTTTACGGTTGAGACGAGGAATTTCTCTGTACCGATGAGGCTTGCAGCCGTAGTGAACGGACCTGCAAGGCCGCTTCCGAAATTCCTTACGTTCCCGTATTTATCCATCAGTCTCTCAAAGGCTTCGACTATAAGAGGCAGTCTCCCGTCCTTGTCGATATTAAGCATGCCCAGCTCTGAGACCTGATCGAATGATTCAAGTCTCGGTCTGACGATATATGACACACTGTCTTCAGGATAGCTCAGTTCTGTTCCGAGCGCCTCTATAACAGTCCTCAGTCCGAGTCCTATACCCATGTTGTCAGCCTTGAAATCCTCGGCCAGACCGCTTTCCACAGCTACCATCGCATCTGCGGAAAAGTAATAATCTCTGATTGTATAACCATAAAGCGGGGGAGCTGTCTCCCCCGCGCTCAGAGATGTCGGAATGCGATCTACTTCTTCGCCTCTGGCATATGCCATAGCGCGTTCTTTAGGTGTCATTTCAGGTTCAATCAGTTTCATTCCCTGTTTATCTCCCTGTTGTTTATGGTGTGCGTTCACGCCGCACCTTCTGGATTAATGAAGAAGATTATTTCCAGGTCGGAAGCAGAGCTCCGCCGGAAACTTCCTGAAGAGCCTTAGCAAGCTCGTCGCACTGAGCAGTTTCAGCGATATCCTTTGCCCATGCAGAGTCTGCATCAGCAGCGTTTACTACGAAACCTACAGCGTACTCTTCCTCGTCGTTTGACTTGATAACATATGCAGAAGGATCGTTTCCTGCATTTACCATGTGCTGTCCTGCAAGGCAGATAGCATCGAGGTCATCGATTGACTGTGGCAGCATCTGCATCTCAGCTTCCTGGAATGTGAAGTTGTGCGGATTTTCCTTGATGTCATGTACTGTAGCTACTTCAACAGACTCATCGAGAGTGATCAGGCCGTTGTCAGCAAGCATCTTGAGACCTCTGTCCTGGTTAGTAGCATCGTTGCATACTCCGATAACAGCGCCGTCAGGAAGATCCTCGATTGTCTTATGCTTTGTTGAGTACATAGCGAAGAGAGGAGCGTATGTCTTAGGCTGTACCATTACGAAATCTGTGCCGTTCTCTGCATTGTAAGCTGTCAGATAAGGCTCGTGCTGGAACCAGTTGATGTCGATGCTTCCTTCAGCAAGTGCTACGTTAGGCTGGATGCTGTCGTCGAAGGATACCATCTCAGGCTTGTAGCCCTTAGCTTCGAGAACAGGTGCTATAGCGTTGTAGTAGTCGATCAGGTCGGAACGAACGCCGATCTTGATGTCTGTCTTCTCTACAGCAGCCTCTTCTGTTGCAGCTTCTTCACTGCTTTCTGCGCTGTCTGAGCTGCCGCCGCATGCAGTTGCAAAGCAGCATACCATAGCTGCGGCAAGGATCATTGCCAGAAACTTCTTTAACTTCATGTTTTTTGCCTCCTTGATAATTGAATAAGGTAAATATGTTAAACGCTGATGCGTTATAACCGGTATTATTTCAGCTTCTTGTAGATCCAGTCGCCGAAGTACTGAATGAGTGCTACAAGAATGATCAGTATTACAACGATTGAATACATGATCTTCAGGTTAAAACTCTGATAGCCGTACTGCAGAGCTACTGCTCCGAGTCCGCCTGCTCCGATAGCGCCAGCCATGGCTGTGCAGCCGAGCAGGTTGATTATTGCAAGGCACAGTCCGGATATGATCGACGGTACCGACTCCTTGAGCATTACCTTGAAGACTATCTGCCACTTCGATGCTCCGAAGGACTGAGCTGCCTCGATCAGAGCAGGGTCAACTTCCTTGAAGCTGTTCTGGAAGATTCTTGCCATAAACGGTGTGCATGCTACAGTGAGCGGCACCAGTGCGGCGGTCTCTCCTATCGATGTTCCGGCGATAAGTCTTGTGAACGGGATGATCGAGATCATCAGGATTATGAACGGGAACGACCTGATCATGTTGACTATGAAGTCGAGTATCCTGTTAATGAACATGTTCTCGTAAAGTCCGCCCTTCTCAGTGACGACGAGAATCACTCCGAAAACGAATCCCAGCAGCGTTGACAGAACGCCCGCGATGGCAAGCATCTTGAGCGTAGCGATGAACGCAGGGACGATCAGCATCTGAAATATCTGTGCAAATGTATAATTCTTAAGTGTCATAAAATCTGTCCCTCCCTTCTGTTATGCTTTTCTGCCGAGTTCTTTCCAGCGGATTCCGCGCTTGTTGAGGTATTCAGAGACAGTAGCGAAATCCTCATCCTTGACATTGATCGCGAATATTCCCATGCGGTCCTTCTCATATTCCTGAATAGTTCCGTTTATGATCGGGAACATGATGCCCATATCCGCATACATCCTGCCGAACAGCTCTCCGTCCGACACATTGTTGAGAAGATGTGAGATCTGAATATTATGTCCTGTTTCAGGAAGGTTGATATTCTCTTCGCCGAGCAGATTGAGAAGTGCCTGCGGCTGATCGAAGAAGATATCTCTTACTGATCCCTCTGCCTTGATGACGCCGTTTTCAAGAATGCACGCCTTCTGGCATATCTTACGTACTACTTCCATCTGGTGGGTGACCACGATAACCGTGATTCCGAGCTTCTCGTTGATCTCGAGAAGAAGATCGAGGATGGAGTTGGTAGTCTTAGGGTCAAGCGCTGATGTTGCCTCATCGCACAGGATGAATTTCGGATCCATGGTCAGAGCACGCGCGATAGCGACACGCTGCTTCTGTCCGCCCGAGAGGTTGCGAGGCTTTGCATTCATCTTGTCTGCAAGACCTACGAGTTCGAGAAGGCTCCTGACTTTGGCATCTATCTCTTCCTTAGGATATTTCCAGCATGTCATTGGCAGAGCTACATTCCTGTATACTGTCTCTCTCTCAAGAAGAGAGAACTGCTGGAATATCATGCCTACATGGCGCCTGAATTCGCGGAGCTCCCTGTCTGAAAAGTCCTTGATCTCGTGGCCGTCTACCTTTAAGCTTCCCTCCTGATATGAAGTGAGGCCGTTGATGCATCTGAGCAGCGTAGACTTGCCTGCTCCGCTCCGTCCTACCAGGGCATAGATCTCACCGTCTTCTATGGTGAGGTTTATGTCTTCAAGTACCGGATGTCCGTTATCTTCCCATACTTTTTTAAGATTCTTGATTTCAATCAACTCTCTGTACCCCGCTATCCTTTCACTTTGATCTTCTCAGTCCTGTCTATGTAGACTATCTCCTCTCTTTGCGTAAAAAAGGAGACAGTGCCGGCTGGGTCATACCACCGGCAATGCTTCCAGGTTCTCTGGTCAGCAAATTGCTTTTTTGTTATTTGCGCTATCTATTCTATTCTCAGCGTATTGATACTTCCAATTGTTTTAGCAACTCAATTCAGCCTCAGCTATAATTAATTTCTATATCAGCTTTAGCAATAATTAAATACGTCTATTAATCCGCTGCAGTTACTTCTTCTCTCTATAGGAGGTGCTGTATTCTCAGGGTCGTTGTGATACCCTCTCACCCTTCAGTATCTTTATAAGTCTTTCATTTTCTATACCTTCAATCGAGTAGGGGCTAACTTGTAGCCCCTCTCACACCACCGTACGTGCCGTTCGGCATACGGCGGTTCAACCCAATAAGTAGTAATCTACACAGCTGAGAAGTCCTCGCCTTGCGAGGATTTCTTTGCTGATGAGGTGCA
>JAWRIG010000031.1:0-30948 GCA_040308005.1 Anaerovoracaceae bacterium
CTCCGCGCCGCCTTTCAGCGTTTCCCCACAGGACAACGGGAGACTGATGGTACAAACGATTGTGACTTGTGAGGAGGTACTATATGCCAAAAGCTGATGCCGTCTTTGCAATTGACGGCTATGAAGTGTCGGCCACCTTTGCCGAAAAGCGAAACCAGGCAGCCCTGAGTCAAGTGAAACAGATCCTGCTTTCATCTTTTGCGAACAACGCTTCTAAAGCGAGGCCCGTGGACATCCTTGCATTATCGCCCCAGCGGAGCGATAATGTAGATGGTGGTAGACACTGACTATCTAAAATAGAGGGTTGTTTTCCCGAAAATTCCGAAATTGCGGAAAATGAAAACTGTAAGATCGAGAGTTGGTAAAACCACCCGAAATCACTGTTGCGGAAACGCTTCACAATTAGATGGAGAGTTGGTAACTCAAAGAAATAAGGTCGCCTCGTAATGAGACGGCCTTTTCTTGTGCCTAAAATATCTCGTCGAAGCGTCTGAGCAGAGTTGCTATGCTCGAACTGTCCCCGGATTCGTACTCCCAATCGTCGAGCTTCTCTCCAAGTTTCATTGGATTAAAGAAGTCTATCTTGTTAATCATCTGCGGGTCCTTAGGCTGCGGCCTGACCTGAGGCTTCTTCCTTGCCCTGACCGGTCTGTTGTGAGCCTCTGACCAATAAAGAGCCTTAGCGCGGAGGATTTCAAAGGAATAGCCACGCCCTACGCCATTGAGCTGTTTAATAAGAGCATTGACTCCTTCGGTCGCGGCATTGGTGTACTGCTTGCCGTATTTGAAGTAGTTTAGTATCTCAGGCATCCAGTTGTTAAGTGTGCGAGCAAATGCTCTGAAATCGTCATATTCTTCGCCTGGCGGTATGTTTCTTATGAAGTCGTTGATATTCTCAGCCGCCTCGTACTGATCCGCAGAATCGTTATATATCTTCTCTGCACGCATCTTGACTATGCGAAGCTCGTTCAGTTCCGGGAAAGTCTGGCACAGCCTCGCAAGAAGCGAAGTCCTTGAAGCGTCCTCTATCACTCTCTTCGAACTGAACTTAAACAGATACGAGTCCTTGCCGAGCCTTTTAAGGAGAGACTGCTTATCGTCTTTCTCCGGTCCTTCCGGTAAGTCTGAGACCTGTTTCTTTAGTTTGGCAAATATCTGCTTTCTCGCCTTCTCGGTGGCGGTGTATATGTACCTGACGACATGAAACTTATCTACGATGATCTTAGCCTTAGGCATACAGAGCATTATGACAGACTTGTAACCTCTGGTCATATCCATACACACGAACTCAACATTCTCGTCGTAGCCCTCCATAGACTCGATAGCCTTCTGCATTGTTTCGGACTTATTATCCTCGGTGAGCTCAAGAAGAACACCGCCTTCGATGTCGGTGAACACTCCTCGCATCTTATGGCCTATATGGTTTTCGTCAATGCCAAGAACCCTTGGCGCAACGAGTTTTCGCTTCTTGTCGAGCTCTTCGCCGTAGCCTTTGAATATGTCGGATATGGTCGGAATGGTCATGCCAAACTCTTCCGCTACTTGCTTAAATGGCTGACTAAGCGTCTTTAGGCGAATGCTGTCCTTGAGGCGTTTCGTGATCCATTTATTCTCGTCAACGAAATTATATGGCCTTCGGAATGTCTTGCCACAGGATTTACAGTGGTACCTTTGAGTCCGGAGAATTATGTCTACGCTCTTTATGCCTATAGAAATGTCGTGTATTCGCCGTTCTGCCCCGGTGCCGTAAGAAATGATATTGCTGCTATAACATTCTGTGCAGCGAGACCACTCTTCCCTTGGCTCGCAGACGACGTACCAGACATTCGGATCATCTTCATAATAAAAAGCCTCCGTCTCGACTATTTCGCCGATATTGAGGCTCGGAACATCAATGTGTATCTTCTCTTGCATATACGCTCCCTTCCACGCTACCGTAACTGTTTGGAAAAAATTATAACATAATTCAAATTTGTACTTGACATAGGTTAGACCTATGTTATAATTACAGTAGGTTAGACCTATAAGGTTTAACAGGGTGTGCGGAGCTATGAAGGCATAGCAGGAACGGAGTACCGCGCAGGCAGTCAAGGGCTGTCACATCGGTTTGCAGGTGGGAGCTGCCGCATGGAAAGGAAGGACCGAAATGGAAGATTGCAAGAATGATCTGGACTTCTACAACGAAAGTAACTTATTCGACATTTGCGGTAATTGTGCACATAGCCGTTATCTGCAAGACGAGCCTTATGGCGATACATACATAAGCGGTTGGTACTGTGACGAATGGTTGTCATTAGTAGACTATGACGATACTTGTAAGAAATATGAACGCGAAGAATAATATGCGGACGTAGCATAATTGGCGGAATGCTTAGTGGGTATGCACCACGACAAACCACAAAGGAGGTATACCACGTGGTTGATGGAGAGTTCGAGGCCTCCCGTCCGAACTAATGACCGAGCGCTCGGTCATTATGATCTGTTAGCTCAACAGGAAGAGCGCCTGGCTCTTAGCCAGAGAGATCCGAGTTCGAAGCTCGGACAGTTCACCAAGGAGTGTAGAGCAAATTAACGGCCGCTCCACCCCCGCACGCTTAGGGCAATGCCAATAAGACCCGAAGGCCGGCGGGCTGATGTGTCGGATGTGCCGCCCAGAGTGTAGTTAACTCTCAATCCAGGAGCGTGAGGGGTGAGAAGGCCTGGATCGGCGAAAGCCGCCCCTCAATTCTACAGAAGATAACAGCAAGAGAGGCAAAAGAAAGGAGACCGCAAATGACTGTAACGGAAACAAAGTATGTATGCGACATATGCAAGGCCGAAGTTTCGGAAAGCAAGGATTTGCTGTCAGTGGTTCTCCCCTACGAAACCTATATTGACACAACCATCTCTCTCGTTTCATGGAAACCATCAGGGAGATGTGCAAATCACGAAATAGAGGTATGCCAAAAGTGCGCAGCAAAAATTAGCAATAAACTTAAAGACCTCGTTCTCATCGAGGACATCCCTTACCACGGATTGAAGATAACTACAGGCAATGCAGAAAGAGAGGAATAGATATGGGAGTATATAACAAAGAAAGGAAAATGCCGCCAAACTGCTACTGGTGTGGCGACAATGAGAATTGCAAGCGTAAAACGGAAGAGCGCACAAGGTCAAAGGACTGCCCTCTAATCGAAATACCGGCTCGCAAGGATCTGGAAATCGAAGCAGCTTTCGGCATTCAAAACAAAGATGAATACGAAGTTAAGTCACCAGAGACGAGGCTCATATAGGGCATTTCAAGCAGATAATTCCGGGGTTGAATCATAGATGATGCCCCACATATAGCGGAGTAGTAGCAGTGGTTAGCTCATCGGCCTCATAAGCCGAAGGTCGCGGGTTCGAATCCCGCCTCCGCAACCATATAGCCCTTTCGTCTAAAGGTAGGACAACGGGTTTTGATCCCGTCGGTGTTGGTTCGAATCCAGCAGGGGCTGCCACAAGGACCATTAGCTCAGTTGGTTAGAGCAGGGAGCTCATAACTCCAAGGTCTCAGGTTCAAGTCCTGAATGGTCCACCATAATATCGGTAGGTAGCGTAGCGGCGAGCGCAGGAGGCTGTAACCCTCTGACACAGAAACACCGTTGGTTCGAGTCCAACCCTGCCGACCATAATGCTCCATTAGCCCAATTTGGCAGAGGCGTCTGGTTTAGGCCCAGATCAGTGCAGGTTCGAGTCCTGTGTGGAGCACCAACTTGTTCTCGTAGCCCAACTGGCAGAGGCATGCGGCTTAAACCCGCAACAGTGCGAGTTCGACTCTCGCCGGGAACACCATGAAAAAGAGGTGCGGAAATGAAGATACTTGCGAACAGTTTGAACAGAGAGGTGTGGAATGATAATTTGTCCTAAATGCGGAAAAGTAGAAATATACAGCATAAAAGAATATGTGCATAGAACAGGACTGTTCTACGAAAATGGTGAGTGCTATGAAACAACCGAAGATGTTGGTTTTAAATTTGGCAAGCCAAGATGTTATGAATGTGGCTCAATGGTTAGATTTTACAGCGACCCCCTTGAAGATGAGAGCGAGGTAAAAGAATGAGCAATATGGATGCAATCACAGCATTAAAAGAATTGGAATCCTCTCTGAAGGCACATTCGTCTGTTAAAACTATCTTCAGGGACGCGACGGATCGAGAAATTCGTGAAGTTTTAAGCACTGCCTCTGATGAAACTTATGCAGACGCTTGGAACTCGCTTGTGTCGAACATAAGCACATTATCATCCGTCAATTATGAGGAAGACGAGAATAGCCCTACCAAAAAGGTTGTGAGCTGCGTAGCAGCACTCAAAGGCGCCATTAAAAAGGATAGTTCTTTTCCAAAAGAAGCCTTTCAGACCGATGAGAGCAAGGCGCTGTTAATAAGCGTTGCCTCAATGGTCAATCTCTTCGGCGTGAACTGCGTTATTTACCACGATATTTCACAATTCGTTGATGATAACCTTGATATGTTATAACATCATAGAAGCAAAGGAGATTACGCATGAGTAACGCAGATAAGATAAGAAACATGACTGACGACCAGCTGGCAAGGTTTCTGTGGACGTGGAAGATCAATAGTACAACGCTCTTTCTTGCACAAGGCGGTCAAGACTCAATGACGGCCAAGGAGATGCGGGAATGGATATCCTCCGATAATTGGGTCTGTCCGGAAAACAGGGTTGGAGAAGACTTCTTGTACGACCAAGACTTTAACCCGAAGGAGTAGGCTATGGATGATAAGTACAAGAGCCAGAATAAATATGATGCGAACAATACTCGCAAGTTCGGCCTGAAGCTCAACAGAAAAACCGACAAAGAGCTTATAGAGAAATTAGAGTCCGTGGATAGCATCCAGGGCTATATCAAGAGTCTGATCAGAGCAGACGTTGAGAAAGATAAGGAGAAACAACCATGAACATTATTTTGAGATATTTAGTCGTAGCAGCCATTATAATCCCAATCATAATCATTCCTTTTGCTATGTATATCTACAAGGCAAAGGAAAACCCTGAAAGCGGATTTTACGGCTATCCAAACTTCAAGGTATGGGTGCTTGGAACCCTTATACCGACATACGCAGGACTTCTTATAGCAATAGCTTATCTGAAAATCCGTGGACATTGACGAGGAAGGAGGCGCAAATGGGAGTACAGATTCTTTTTGGTCTCTTGCTTGGGTTCGGCGCATTCGGAGTGTTTATCGCATATAAAAACGCGGAAATAACGAGAGAGCAAAACTTCAACAACAGGTACATGCTAAAATCCAAGCTCGAGCAGACGCTTCTCTCAAGTGAACACGTACCCTCGGATATAATCGATAGAAGACGAGAAGTGATTAACAATCTCTACACTCTTCATATGGACGGAGAGGACTACGTGCGAGCAGAAGACGCATTGCCACTTATGCAGCAAGCTCTCGAGGAAAGCGAGGAGCTTGTAAATCAGACTCTTGAATAACATTTGATCAGACAAAGACAAGGAGACGAGAATTATGAGTACAACGCTTATCGCAATTTTAGCCTTTGGTGTCGGCCTTGCAGTAGCAACCGCCATCCTGAAGATGAGCTCATCAATCCCAACAATGTTAGTCCCTACCGACGAAGTTTTTGACAAGGTAATTATAAAGGCTCTCAAAAATCTTCCCGAGGACGTCATAGCAAAGCGGGAAGAAGAGTTGAAGAAGTTGCACACATTTTGCACAAAAGACGGTCGCACATTTTATGAGAAAGCCGAGGTTAAGGAGTTCATCGCGTGGTGCCTTGAAGAGAACAGGAAGGCTCTCAAAGACTGCGTTACAGAACTCGACGATCTTGCTACAGAGTTTGGGAATACTACTTCAGATCGCTCGGAGTAAGTCCCTCAAGAATTGAAACAGCTTCTACCGGAGAAGGATCACCTTTGTGGACTTCCTGGTAGAAGTATTTATATTGCTCGAAAACTCTTTCTGCTTCATCGAGGCGGTTGTGGTATTTCAGCTTTCTTATCAGCGCCGTTACCTGGTTTCTTCTCGGATGCGGATGCCTCCCCTCAAGAAGAAGCTGTTGTTTTTCAGTCAGTTTCTCCGGTGGAATAAACGGATCAAAGCAACTACGATGTGAACTGTGCAACGCTCGGGCCGACGTATTCCGCCTCAATCCCACGTGTGGGTTACGGCAATTTGTTACGTATTTCTTGTAAGACATGGGCTACCTCCTAAACTTCTCTACGAGAAGTTTACAGGAGCGCTACCAACTTAGTTTTGTTTTGGAAGAGTTTCGACGGAAAAAGTTTTAGAAGCAAGCCTTTTGGGAGATAGAACTTTGTTAAATAATCTACTACCAACTCTCTATTTAACATATCCCACCTCAAAAGCAGCTTGTATTAAATATGAAATAAACGTATAATGCATCCATATCACGAATAAAGCTGGTCACCGGAGGATAGTGTGCCGTAGCACAGGGGATCGTGGACAGAAGTCCGCAGGCCGCCTATCAGATAAGGTGTCGGGTGAGCCCGGTAAGATGTACGTGTAACATCGCCGGGATTTTTTGTTCCGGCACCGGACAGGAGGTGGAGCAATGAAGAAAACACAAGTGAAGCTGATCCCTTTGCAGGAAGACGACAGAGATCAGTTCGTCAGGGACAATCAATGGGCATTCAAATATGGATCCGTAGAGGAATTCGGCATGCGCAATGATCAGTTTGAGGAAGAGGGCGAGATCATATCACGCAGAACTATAGAGGACAGTATAGATAAGGGCGAGGCATACCGGATCATCTGTGAAGGCGAAAAGGCAGGGGGCGTGGTGATCCATATAGATGGTACGCGGGGAGAACTGGATCTGCTGTTCACTTTGCCTGAAGCACACAGCAAAGGAATCGGCTATGCCGCGTGGTGCGAGATAGAAAGACTGCATCCGGAAGTTGAAGTCTGGGAAACACTTACACCATATTTCGAGACCAGAAATATACATTTCTATGTCAATAAGTGCGGATTTCACATTGTGGAGTTCTTCAATCCTTTCCATCCGGAGCCGGAGCGTTATAGCGGTGAGGATCGTGAGGAAGGCTGGCCTGAAGATGGAGGAACCGGCGGAACGGGGCTGGATTTCCGCTTTGAAAAACGAATGAAGTAGTATAATAGATATCAAAGAGAGGTTTGGCGACATGACAATAGAAATAAAGGAAGGATAGTTGTTTGACCGATGGATAATCAGAAGAAAGCCGGTTTCCTTGTATTATTGATATCTCTTGTTTTAGCTTTTGCCTGCTGTACTGCTTCCAGTGATAAGAAGGTCGATCTGCCTGAAACAGACAGGATAGACAGTATTGAATTGCAGTTTTCTGACGACTCATGCACTGTTTCTAAGATCGTAAGTATTGATGGCGAAGATAAAGATACGATCACAGAGCTGATAAGGACGACCTGTAAAAAATGGAGGGAATCAGTCAACGACAATCCGCAGGAAGTACCATATGTCATCGTTAACTTCCATACAGTGAATCAGGATGAGGACAGGAGTCTGTATGTCTATAGACAGGATGATCAGTACTATGTTGAGCAGCCATACAGAGGAAGATGGACTACCACTGAAGAATTGTTCGATTTGATCAATAGTTACGCTGAGAAAAACGCAGACCACTATAGTACCAAAGATATTACGGCGGACAATGTTACAGAGATCGAAGGTATCCTGAAGAGTGCGGGTCTCTCCAATTCAGATGTATTCGAAGAATGGGTGACAGATACATCGAACATCAATGAAAACACCGGAGAGAGCGGCTTTTCAGACGCGGACTGCCGTATGACTGTCATGCTACTTGCAGGCGATTCCATCAGCTATGACAGTGTAAATGATAAGTACGATGGCGACTATCTGATGTTTGACATAGACGCGATCGACAACAAGGAGGAGTACAGCATGCTCCGTGATAAGGAGAAACTCTTTACTACAATGTTCGGGGAGACTCCTTATTCAGGTGGCGGGTTTGCTGATGCGCTGCCTGACAACTGGAAGAAACATGGCATAGTTTTCAACAACGAAAAGTGTTCGATTATCAGCATCGTCTTTAAGACTTACGATAAGGATGAAGCATATGTAGGTCATACCGGTATCCTGATCGACTGTCAGGATATAGCTGACGCAGATACGAAGTATGTATTCATAGAAAAACTGGCTTTTGGAGATCCGTTCAAGGTGACAAAGCTCAATGATAAAGCAGATCTTATAGAGATGCTTTCAGAACGCTCAGATTACACAGTGGAAGAAGGCGAACCGGCACCTGCAGTTTATGAGAATGATAAACAGATCGGTGAGCTGAAAAGATAGGCGGCAGACAGTAACTATGAAGAGAAAACTGATCATAATAATCATCATAATACTACTTGTTATACTGGCGTTATTTATCGTTTGGCTGCCAACGTTTCTTATGACAGGAAACAGGCAAACTATAGAAGAAGCTTTTGCATGGCAGACGGATCACTATGATACTTCTTTCTATGAAGAACTTAAGAAGACTGATTACACTATGGAGACGAGCGACGGATATGTGATCCATGCAGAGCTGCTTGAGAATCCGGAGCCAACTGATGATTATGTCATCATCTCGCACGGCTACACGGATAACCGCATGGGCGCTCTGAAATACGTGCCGATGTATCTGAAACTCGGATTCAACTGCATAATATATGATCTCAGAGGTCATGGCGAAAACGAGGCGACATTCACAACATATGGCATCAGAGAGGGAGAGGATCTTGACTGTCTGATCAGGGATACGCGTGAAAGATACCCGAAACTCAAGGTGCTGGGTTTGCACGGAGAGTCACTTGGCGCAGCTACAACGATCACTTGTCTGAAGTACAAACCGGAAGTGGATTTCGCGGTCGCGGACTGCGGTTTCTCAGATATTGAAAGTGTGCTGAAAAACGGCTCGCCGGATATCTTAATAGACCTCGCAGATATCGGCAGCAGGATACGATACCATTACGCCATCAAGGACATGCGCCCGATAGACTCGCTTGATGAAAACACGATCCCGATCCTTTTCATACATGGTGCTGATGATGATCTGATCCTGCCAAAGAACTCTGAAGACATGTCAAATAGAACAAAGGGGATCAGCAAGTTATGTATCATCCCGGGAGCAGGGCACGCGATGTCGATTCTGACAGAGCCGGAAATGTATGCAGACACGGTGAAAACCTTTTTATCAGAACTTAGCAACTAGTTGTTGGAGGAGCGGAACATGGCAAAGTATATAACTACTGTACCCGGCAGTCTGGAACAGCTGAGGAAATATATATATCATAACGGACCTAATCTCGGCGCGACTTTATCTCTTGAAGAAGAGATATCCGGAACCGCAGATGGCGTTAAGTACTTGATAGGCACATATGAAAGATATGCTGTTCTGGGAGAAAACAGGGTGAGCCTCAATATAGTTCTTCTTGAGATCAGCGAAGGTGTCAGGGTCATTGCTACCTCATCCGGCGGCAGTCAGGCGATGTTCCTGAAGATTAATCACTGGAGTGAAGACAACTTCCTGAATGATTTTGTAAGCATTATTGAGACTTATATGAAAAAGGCAGGTAAGTGATAATGTGGAAAAGACTGATAAAATGGATCAAGTCATGCTTTGCGGGAGACGCTGCTGTCAGCAGCAAAAGCAAAGCTGAATTAGATATTAAGATGGCAGATCATAAGGCAAAGAACCGTGTCTGGAGAGGACCGCTGAATGGATAGAGATAACGAAAAGGTGCTCTACAACGTCCTGTTCCCGATCTGGTTGCTGGTATTCTTTCCGTCATACCTGTGGCTGATACTGATCCCGGCGAATTATATGATCGACAGGATCGTGCTGAGATGGAGCCTTGGTGATATGCCTGATAAGGGCATGTTTTGCAGAAAGAATACATGGAAGATATGCCTTGCGGGGTTCCTGGGAGATTTTGTCGGAGCAATCGCACTGTTTTTCATTTCGGAGCTATTGCTCGGATTCGGCGATGATGGCGCAACATTTATTGAAAAGGCAGGCGATGGGATCATGTTCGATCCTTTCACAAATGTACTGTCTTTTCTGATCATAGCTGCCGGTATCGCGCTTTCTGCTGTCTGCATCTACAAGCTGGACAAAAGGAATTCTTGGAAAGACTGAGCTGGAACCGGAGCAGGCTAAACGTGCGGCACTCAGGCTGACGCTCTTCACAGCTCCATATCTGTACCTGATACCAAGCCGCTGGTTTTACTGAAAAGGTGACTTTGGAATGGAAAAGAGCAAACCTGCATTGAGAATATCGATCATGATAATGGCACTTATGGTGCTATTTCCGGTGAATGCTTTCGCAGACTCATCATGGGTATGGATATCCGAGAAAAGACCCTTTGATATACTGCCGTGGGTCGCAATGGGAACGATCCTGATAGAATGGCTGAGCATCTGGCTCATACCCAGGACCGGTCATGCATTCAAAGTATTAGGGATAGTTATGGTGGCAAATGCAGCATCATTTCTTCTTCCGTATGCGTTTCTGGAGGCAGATCTTTCCTGGTATGGGACGTTCGAACACATTCTTGATTCCGGTCCGCATTATATTGTAAGCGGAGTGTTTCTGCTGCTTACATTGCTTGTAGAGATGCCGATTGTTTACAATGTGCTGAAAAGCAAAGTGCAGGATAAGAAGAAGCTGCAGCTGACGATCATAATATCGAACATGATAACAACAGCAGGCGTTGCTATAATCGAAAGATTAATAACGGAAGGCTATTGGTAAAAGAGAGCAGAAAGGGCGGCATGATGTCTGATTCAGGACTATTCAGTTTTATATTACTCATCATTATGGCAGTGATACTGGTACTGCTGATAGTATTTATCAGAACCTTCAGCAAGTACTACAAAGCCAAAACATCCCTAGAGAAGGACGCTATCAACAAAGGCTTCCTGGCATATATGGTAACCAACAGTGCCATCATAGGATGGCTCGTATACAACAGAACAAATCCGAAAAACAGATATAAATAACGAGGAATCTAAATGCTGATAATTGATTTTGTGCTATGCACTGCTTCACTTGGAGCTGCTGCGCTCTCATTCTGGACAAAACGACCGCTATATACAGTGGCAATAAGTTATGTGTGTTTTGCGCTGAGTCCGATCATGGACTTGCTTGATATACTCGCCCGCGCGGGCAAAGATGATACGGCTGGCATTCTGGACATATATCCTACATTCTTCAAAGGATATATAGTGCTGCTGACAATCATTACGGTTATAAACGTACTAGGTATTAGAAATAGAGAGAAGGTGGAGGTATAACTATGCAATGCCCATATTGTGGTAAAGAAATGGAATTAGGCTTAGTTCAAAGCCCTCATGAGATAGCCTGGTTAAAAGGTGATACAAAACACGCCTTCGCTATAGCAGCCGCACATAAAGATGCGATTGTATTATCTCCGCTTAACATTAAAAACATGATTACGGGATGTGCTGTAAGGGCGTTTTTATGCAGGTCATGCAAAAAGGTGATAATTGATTACTCAGACGAATCATGATAGACGCATTAGAATTCATTTCCGATAAGATAGGAATCATTATGGGTGTCATACTTGGCATCATTGTTATTATCGCGCTTATAAGAACGCTGTTAAAAGCTTCTAAAGGAGAATCCATAAGCGTGCCTACGGTTGGCGTTATGAATGACCTTCCGAGCAGTGTAACAGGCATCAATAAGTACAATGACATGGCAGAAAGAAGCAATGAGAGAGCAGGAAAGAAGACAGAGTAAAATAATTGCGATAACAGCAACATTTATATGCGCACTGCTTCTGTGTTCATGCGGCTCTGATCCCGGCAGCAGTGATTCTTACCATGCTGAAGGCATTGAGAACTATAACAAGGATGTTATAATCGAAAAGTATGCCGGCGATCTGGACAGCGATCTTTCCGTTTTTCCTGATGAGATCCTTACAGATAAGACCGAATATTCAGCAGATTTCAAGCCGAACCTCTTTGATACTGACGGAAGAATGATTCTTGCATGTGCTTATGGAGACGAACAGTTTTCTGATGAGATAGGCAGACTAAAGGCGCTTTCCAAGACTATCGAATATGATGAGGAGCAATATACGAACAATGTCCTTTACGATGAGGAGTCCTATAACTATCCCGCATATATCACGATAGACGGGTTCGGCAACACTTATGAATATGCACTTATCGATCAGAGCAACAACAGAGTAGTGTATATCTATCTGGCGTATCCTGATGACAATGTACTGAAAGAATACAGCGAGTATGTAAAGAAAGATATGTCAGTATACAAGGAAGAGAGCACTTGGGATGCGTTCTCAATGTACAATCACTCATTCGACGGCGGAGAATCATGGGTCGAGTTTAATAACGAAGTTACAATGATCGCGACCGGCGATGGAACTGAAGATGAATAATATGAAAACGATAGAAACCGGCGGAATAACATATATAGAACTGATACCTTACGGAACAGATGAATGGTATTACGGGATCAGCTACGAGCACGGAGATCTGTATGAGGCAGAGGAAGTGTTCAAAGAGGGGCAGGATGTCGAGGGCAGGAATCTCTGCCTGATCCATTATCCTGACGGTGAAATATACAGACCAGTGCCGAAGCAGCCGGGTATCTATCCTGCCGAACCGGTCTACCATGATGGCAGCATCTATATCCTGAGTGTGGATTTTCTGAAGAGTCTGATACAGATACTTCGGTTTGATTGCAACAGTCATGAGATCGATATAATTGAAGAACTGCCGCTCAGCTGCGTCAAGAACTGCTATAATCTGCATCTGGATACAGCGCCGCTCACCCTCACAAGACAGTGCGTAGGCACAAATGAATTCGAGATCATCTGGCCAGAGAAGACACAGTTTGAGATGGGTGACCATGACAGCTTCTATCTGAGAGACGGTGATAAATTGTATTTCAGCAGATGGTATGAAGAAGGCGATGATGCAGATTACAGATACTGGGAAGAGACTGTAGTCCGCGATCTTACAGGAGAGATCATCGAAGTATATCCGGGTGATGTCAGAAAAATGCCTAACGGAGAAATGTGGCATCTGAAGTAGAGGAGTCTGGCATGGCAGATGGGAAATGGGTTATGACAGAAGCGGATTCGAAGAGAGTGGATCTCACTTTCAGCGGCTCCGGCAGGCCGGATATGAGAGGATTACCGAATTACGGGCAGCACAGGCCGGTCGATGATCGAGATGGAAAGGCTGAAGCAAAGTGCGCTTTCTGCGGCTCTGATGATCTGCAGTCTGGCTTCGGTGGATGCGGAGAGGGGTTCGGATATCGCTCATTCAAGTGCAGATCATGCGGCGGCACGACAGACTTTGTGTATAAGGATAACATAGGCAAATATTTCAGATAGATTCAGAATACGATGTGTTACATACAGGCGCAGCCAATACCGGTTGCGTCTTTTTTGTATGCTTACAAACCGAAAGAAGGGAGGACAAAGCGTATGACTCAGGAAGAAAATGAGAGGCAGAACATGATCAGGGTGGTCGTCTGCAGGCCGGGTGAGCGTGCTGAGGTGACCGAGATCGAGGATAATCTGCGGTCGATGCAGACAGTAGTCGGAGGTCTGATTCAGGAATATTTTCCATTCCATTCGGAAGATGATCCAAGGTATGACGACCTGGCACTGATCGTAAATGACGAAGGAAAGCTGATGAGGTTGCCGCCGAGCAGGGCGATATTTGATGAAGACGGACGCGTGCAGGACGCAATTGCAGGTCCGTTTTTTATATGCTACGCACCTGTTGAAAGCGAGACTTTTTTGTCGTTGCCTGACGATCTTGCAGAAGAAATGAGGCGGAAATTTGATAAGCCGGAGATGTTTTACCGCACAGATGACGGCATCCAGGTTGTCAGATATATGCCGGAAAAAGATGGCAGAGAACAGGAACGGTAAGACCAGCTGTTGTGGACAAAATGGGCGACACAGGGGGAGAAGGGTCGTCGCATCGAAATAACAAGCACTGCCGAAGCGTCCACAAACGCCCCCCGGCAACCTTGGTGGGCAAGCCCCCAAACCCCCGACTGACCGAAGAAATGATGATGTGGCCACAATGTGGATCACGATGGAAAGGAGAAGCAAGATGAGATGAAGATGAGCAGAGAAAAACATTTGAGACTGAGCGAAGAGGAATTCAATACGCTGCAGGAGAGAGCTGCAGCTGCGTGCATGTCTGACTCGGCATATATACGCAGGCTGATCATGAACAAGGCTCCTGTGGTTGTAGACGAGAGATTCTACGCCGCGATGGAGATCATCCGCGAATTTGCCGACAAGATCGACGAGGTTGCCATGAAGACAGACAACTCCGTTGATATGATCGCTGTCATGACTGAGGCGAGAAAGTGGAGAGCATTCGAGAACGCTATCGAGAAAGCGTTCCTGAGACCGAAAGGGAGTGATAACTGATGGCTGTCACGAAGATATGGAACATACGTGGCAAGGCTGGAAGCCCGCTTGAGTATATAGCGAATCCGGAGAAAACTGAGCGCGAGTTCACTGAGCCGGAGAAGCAGGCTCTTCAGGACGTGATCGCATATACGACCAATGAGGACAAGACGGAAAAATTCTATTACACATCCGGCATCAACTGCAGCGTGGAGTTCGCCCGCGATCAGTTCGATACAGTCAAGATGAGATTCGGCAAGTATGACGGCAACGTTGCGTATCATGCTTACCAGAGCTTCAGGGAAGGCGAGGTCACGCCTGACGAGGCGCACGCAATCGGAGTGCAGCTTGCTAAGGAACTCTGGGGAGACCGGTTCCAGATGGTGGTCGCAACGCATGTCAACACAAAGTGCGTTCATAACCACATTGTGATCAACTCGGTATCCTTCAAGGACGGAGGAAAATTCCACGACTGCAAGGATACCTATAGGCAGCTCAGAGAGGCATCAGACCGCATCTGTCAGGAGAGAGGCCTGTCCATCGTGGAGAACCCGAAAGGAAAAGGCGTCAGCCAGTATGTTTACAGGATGGAGAAGGCCGGCATGCCGACAAGGTACAACGTTGCGCGTCAGGCGATCGATGAATCCGTCGCTCTCAGTCTGACCATCGAGGAATTCAAGTCGGAACTCAGGAAACGCGGCTACAATTACAGGTTCGATCCGCAGCGCAAGTACTGGACTGTCACGCCACCGGGTTGGAAGAAGGCGATCCGAATCCATCAGCTTGGCGAGAACTACACCCGCGAGGCTATCGAGCGGCGCATCTATGAGAATGATCCGTCGGTCAGACAGGAGAGACTCAGGCAGAACTACCGGATGCCTGCACACTACAATCTCCGCAGACGCATCGACCGCATCATGGGACGGAGCGGATTGGAGAAGCTTTACCTGAGATACTGTTATGAACTCGGCTATCTTCCGAAGTACCGGCAGAACCCGACAAAACTCCATATACTGCTGAAGGAAGACCTTCTGAAGTGCGATCAGTACTCCGAGCAGGCAAAGCTGCTCTGCAAGTATCATGTGAACACCGACGAGGATCTTTCACTGCTTATGGAAAAAATCGAAGCGAAGATGACTGAACTGCTGGCAGACAGAAACGACATGCGTAACAGGGCGAGACGTGATCTGCCAGAGAGCGAGAAAGCTGCTGCACGTGAGAAAGCGATGGAGCTGACGACGGAGATCAGAGAGCTCAGAAGAGAACTGAAGGTGTGCGGTCAGGTGCAGGAGCGCTCGGCTCATGTGCGCGAGAACCTCGAGATCATCGACAGAGACCGCCAGCGCGAGAAGGAGAGATAGTGCCCTGCAAATAATGTACGTTTTCGGGGCGTATTTCCGCAGAATCGAATGTCGTGACATTGGTTTTTGCAGATGAAATGAACAAATGGATATACGGGTCAACCAGCCATATTAAGTATCAAAAAACAATGTGCTGACATAGGAAAGGAGGTTCCAGTTGGCTAAGAGAGTATCGAAGGAAGAAAGAGAGACGATTATCCGTTTTGATGAAACCGACGGGCCTGTAGTCATCTACACTTTCAACGCCGATCTGAAGAAGAGGCTGAAGGCGTTTGCGAAGAAGCATCCTGAACTCTGCACCATGAGCAAAGAGGACAGGGATTTCGGCAGCATGACATATGAGCTTGAAAAGACGAGGCTCCAGATCAGGCTCACAGCACCTTACAGCGAGGAGCGGCGCAGCAGTGTCGGTGAGATAGGCAAAAGAAACAGGAAAAAGCCGAAAGGCGAGTAATGAAGGGAGATGATTGAATGAATCCGGGAGGAGATGCAGCTGAACAGGTCGTGAGGCTGTCACTTGAAGGAGTGGAGGTCGCGGCTAAGATATCAGGAGCAGGCGCTAAGAACATAGCGCTTCTTTTGTATGCGACTCTCAAGCAGGAACAGAAGACGAAGGGAAAGGCGAGACTGACATCCATGCTGAAGTCCGGCAAGGAGCTCAAGGTCTACACGATAACGAACAAGGATCTGGCGAAGTTCTCGCAGGAAGCGAAACGCTACGGTGTGCTCTATTGTGTGCTGAAGGACAGGAAGAACACTGATCCGAATGCTGCGGTGGATGTCATCGCAAGAGCCGAAGACGCAAGCAAGATCCAAAGGATCACGGAGCGCTTCAAGCTGGCGACGGTCAACCGCGCAGATGTGTCACTGGAGATCCAAAAGGACAAGGAGAAATTGTTCCCGAAGGATAAATCGGTGAAGGAGGCGCTGAGAGGCGGGCAGGCCGGCGATCAGAGCAGGGCGGCCGCGCCTGAGAGCATGCCAGTCATCGATGAGAGCTTGCAACCTGACCCTGAGCGAGGTCTTCCGCCTGCCTATGATGAGGAGCCGAGAGAGGGGCGGCGAATCATGGGCGGACCTAAGAAGGAAGAGCCGCAGGTAAACCCCTCTTTGGCAAAGACAGACCGAGACCCTCTGTCAGAGCCAAGCTCAACGCAAGCAAGCCTGTCAAATGGCTTCCCTGGGAAAACTGAAAGACCATCAGTAAGAGAAAAGTTGAATCTGTACAAGGCGGAGATAGCCAGAGAGAAGGCTGAGAAGGCGAAGGAACTTGCAAAGGATGTGGTCTCAAGAGGCATAGATGCAGCGAAGGACGCTGCGAAGGCGGTGCCGATCAAGGTACCGGGAAGGGAAAGGTAAACTATGACAGGAAATGATGTAAACAGAACGATGAGCCCGGACGAGTATTCCGAGCTCAAGAGGCAGGAGAAGGCAGAGGTATTCGACCTTCTGTCGGATGCAACGCAGAAGCTGCTCTCACCGGACAGGCTGAAGGAGTATGCAGACAAGCAGGCACAGTTCTTTAATCACTCTGTATCCAATGTACTTCTCATCATGGAGCAGAATCCTGAGGCAACATGGGTGCGTTCGTATGATGACTGGAAGGCCGACGGAGTTACAGTGCTGAAAGGAGAAAAGGGCATCAGAACACTCAGCTCCTACAGATTCCAGAAGGAAGACGGCACTATGGGCATGGTTTCGAAGGTAGTGAAGATGTTCGATGTGAAGCAGACAGCTATCAAGGACTTCGATATCGGAAGACCGAGCTACAGCAAAGTGCCTGAAGCCATTATGAACGTGTACCCTGCGAGTGTGGAGGTGCAGGAGCTTCCAGGCGATGAGCTTGCACACTATGATCCGGACGACAGACTCATCAGAGTGAAGGCGGGTCTTGACCCTGCAACAAAGGTATTCGTCATCGCAAGAGAGCAGGCAACATATCACCTTGCGGATTTCCATGAAGTCTGGCACGAGGATGTGATGGATGAGGCCAACATGGCTGCATATATCCTCACAAAGCACTACGGCTTTGACACACCTGAGATCGATTTCGGGAAGCTCACAGAGAAGTACCCTGGAAAAGAAGAGAAGGATGTCAGGTCGCAGCTTGGCGGCATCAAGTTCGCTGTTGACAGAGTAGACGCGAAGGTGCAGGAAGCCCTCGAACTCAGCCGCGGCAGCAGAACTAACGAGGACAGAGATGCGAGGTGATGTCCGTGAGAGGAACGAGGAAGCTGGAGATAGATGAGTATGAGCAGGGCATCCTGATCAACGCTCTCAATCTCCTTCGCAATCAGCAGATCAGAGAGAAGCGCCCCACAGACCCGATCGATGAACTTATCATGAAGATCATCGAGCACGGTCCGAGGAATCTGATGGTAGCTGAGAAGGGAGCAGCCTACGGGTACTCAAGGTAGCCGCAGGGACGAGCTCCTGATAGCTGCAGCCGGAGCATTGCCGGTCGTGTGGATAGCCCTGAGGATCGCTCCATACTGGGACAGGAACATATTTGACCTGATCACACGCATGGATGAGATCATGTCGGAGCCCTGGCATATACAGTGGACATTTGGCAGCCTGAAGGCTGTTTTATTTTGCCTCTTTATATATTTCATGGGCATCGGTATATGGTTATCCACACGCCGCAACTACCGGCGAGGCGAGGAACACGGTTCGGCAAAGTGGGGCGATGCCGCAGCCGTGAACCGCAAGTACAGACAGCGTCCTGACAATATGAACAAGATATTGACACAGAACGTGCGGATAGGCTTTGATGCTCATAAGCACAGAAGAAATCTGAATGTTCTTGTCATAGGCGGAAGTGGTGCAGGCAAGACCCGCTTTTACGTGAAACCGAATGTCATGCAGGCAAACTGCAGTATGGTGATTCTGGATCCGAAAGGTGAGATAATTCGAGACACCGGCTGGCTGCTCCGGAAGAAAGGATATAAGGTTCGCATCCTCGACCTGATAGACATGCCGAGGAGCCACTGCTACAATCCTTTCGTTTATCTCAGAGACGACAATGACGTTCAGAGACTGGTGACCAACCTGTTCAAGGCAACGACACCGAAGGGCGCAACACAGACAGATCCGTTTTGGGACACCAGCGCTCAGATGCTGCTGCTCGCTCTGATGTTTTACCTCAAATATGAGGCGCCGGAGGAAGAGCAGAACTTTGCGATGGTAATGGAGATGCTGAGGGCAGGTGATGTTGACGAGGAGGACAGCAAGTCACCAAGTGCGCTTGACACACTCTTCTACGATCTCAGGAAGACCGACCCAGATCATATAGCGCTGAAATACTATGATGCGTATCACTCGGGATCAGGCAAGACTCTTAAGTCTATACAGATCACACTGGCGGCAAGGCTTGAAAAGTTCAATCTGGAGAGCGTTGCCGGGCTCACTATAACCGATGAACTGGATCTGTGGAAACTGGGCGAGGAAAAGACAGCGCTGTTTGCTATCATCCCGGACAACGACACGAGTTTCAATTTCCTTGTGTCGCTGTTATATACCCAGATCTTTCAGCAGCTGTTCGAGGTGGCCGACAAGAAGTACGGCGGAAGCCTGCCGGTGCATGTGCAGTTCCTCATGGACGAGTTTGCAAATGTCTCACTGCCGGATGACTTCGACAAGATCCTATCTGTAATGAGATCCAGAGGCGTGTCGGTCAGCATTATCCTGCAGAACCTGGCACAGCTGAAGGCTCTGTTCGAGAAGCAGTGGGAGAGCATCGTAGGCAATACGGACGAATTCGTATACCTTGGGGGAAACGAGCAAGCAACTCACAAGTATGTCAGCGAACTGCTGGGTAAGGAGACCATAGACACCAATACTTACGGAAAGAGCACAGGTAGAAGCGGCAACTACTCCACGAATTATCAGAATACGGGAAGGGAGTTAATGACTCCTGACGAGGTGCGGATGCTGGACAACAGATACGCACTTCTTTTTATTCGCGGAGAAAGACCGGTCATGGATCTCAAATATGACATCCTGAAGCATCCTGACGTGCGGATGACGACAGACGGAGACATGGAACCGTATATCCACGGAGTGCCGTGGGATGCGGGTTCATCCATAGAACTTGTCAGCGATCCGGAGCTAATCAAGGAAGCTGTAGAAAACGCTAAAGTAATTGAACTGCCTGAGACAGACTATGAGCTTCTGTCCGAGGCAGACGTAGAGAAGATGATAGCCGAAGAGGCTAAGAAGAATGGAGGAAGCAAATGATCAAGAAGGAAAACAAGATAATCGATCTCAAGGGAGCCAACAGCACGATGAAGCTGGGCTTCGTGCTCTACTCGGTAATGGTAGTGGCGTTCATACTGTGTGCGTGCGTTGCATACGCTGCGGGTGACCCGATCGGCACTGTAAACAAGCTGAGCGACTTCATATTCAGTTTGATACGGGCCATCGGACTCATACTGCTCGGCCTGGGCATCATGCAGGTCGGACTATCACTGAAGTCCCACGATCCGAGCCAGAGAGCCAATGGGTTTCTGACAGTAGCGGGCGGCATAATTATAACTTTCACCCGTGAGATACTCACGATGATTACAGGATAGGAGGCATCTATGAAGAAGACGGAATTTCAGAAGAGACTGACGAATTCACTTATGGAGGCTATACTGGCAGAGGTGCTGCAGGACAACAGCCTCCCTTGTATAAGATTCACATCTAAGGGCAGGACTGTTCGCCTGCAGATCGGGGACGGCATGGACAAGGTGCAGATCTATATCAACCGCTCTGCCGAAGTGAGCTATATGCTTTACGGATTTTGCGGGAATAACGTGCGAAGGATTTACTACAGCTATGGCGATAATGATGACCACGAAGATGTCATAGACAAGGCTACTGAAGATTTCGCGCTTCTTGTTAAGGCGTTCCTGAAGAACCAGGATCTTCACGATTTCACGGAAATGATCCTGACGTTTGACAGAGATAATACCCCGACTATTGAAAGGTATCTGCATCTGTACGACTGGGATGAAGACGAAGAAGATGAGAATCTGTAGTGATACTCACTGTCAGAAGGCAGCAGAAATGCTGCCGATACATGACACAGGCCTGTGTTCGATATATACTATTACGAAAGGACGGTGACAATATGACTAAACCAAAGACAGTAATTGCAATGCTTTTGAGCCTTGTGCTCGTATTTGCTCTGACAGCATGCGGTTCAAAGGCTGAGACTGAGCCTGAGGCGGAGCCTCAGACAGAGACCGGGCGGGAGACCACAGAGGATTCGGACGACTATGACATCGCATCCAATCTGCAGCTTGCAGGCGGCGGTGATGAGAAGGCGATAGATACTGATTATTTCACGATCTCGCTTACTCACGGCAGCAGCTGGGATTACACTGTGGACAGCAGGACGTCCATCACGATCTATAATGTCGCAGCCAGAGAAGCTAACTGCGGCGGGAGACTCGTGTCGATCATCGCGTATGATCCAGATGACAAGGACTACGAGATGCTTCCGAGCTACAGCGTCATAGGCGAGAAGAACGGGAAGATGTATATCGCTGAATATCCGTCAGATGTGCAGTTCGACCCTTCGGATGAACAGGCGGCTGCGGACTATCAGGCGGTATACGAGGAAGTGAACAAAATCAGGGAAGGTGCGGCAGACAGCCCGCTCGTACTGAAATAAGGACTGAGAAATGAGTGAACTGGCGATCCAGGCTATAGGGTTCGTAGGAGTAGCGTTCTTTATAGCCTCGTATCAGATCAAATCGAATAGAGCGCTGTTCGCGTGCCAGCTTACGGGTTGCATCATATTCTGCATCCAGTTCTTTATAATGGGTGCTTACACCGGAGCCCTGAGCCTGATAATCAATATCATCAGGAACATCCTGCTTCTTAAGGTGAATGACTGGAAGTGGGTGAAGAGCAAGGTGACGCTGTCGGTGATCATTTTGCTACTGGTTGCTGTTACGGTATATACCTGGGCGGGATGGATCAGCCTGCTGCCGTTTATCTCAGTCGCGGTGACCAGCATAGGATACTGGACCAACAATGCGCAGAAGATCAGATTGTCACAGCTAATAGGGTCGCCAACTGTTCTGATATATGATGTGCTGATCGGATCCTGGGGAGGAGTGCTCAGCGAATCGATAACTCTAATGTCTATAATAATTTCGATCATACGCTTTGGCTGGAAAGAGATGGGTGAGAAGGATTCAGGTTTTTAGGAATGGACAAAGATGCTCTTAGAGAATACCTGAATACCAGAAGGCAGGGCTGGCCGTATGAGGATTCATACCATGTCGATCATATGGGCGGCCATCGTTTCGTTGCCAGAATAGGCGACGAGCTTGCCGGACTGTCATATGCTGAAGTGAATGCTGACAGCACAGAGGCTGTCATGAAGATGAACCTCAAGAGCCAGTATGCTGAATACGGCATAGGGACGGAGTTGCTGAATCTTCTGATGGATGATCTGCAGCAGTCAGGCTTCGAGACCATCCGCTACGAGATCCCGCCTGAGAGGTATGCGTTCCAGATATATAAGAATCTGGGTTTTTCTGTAGAAAGCCGGGCTGAAGAAACAGTCAGATTCATCTGGAGAAGACATAAATAATGATTTTTTCAAAAACTGCTTGACCTTCCACTTTATGGAAGGCTTATCGTTTGACCAGGATAAGGAAGCAGACAGGAGATATCGTGATATGAAGATCAATCAGGTCGCCGAACTGGCGGGTATGACGAGCAAGAATATCAGGTTCTATGAGGACCAGGGGCTGATTAAACCCAGACGCGATCCGCAGAACGGGTATAGGGAATATACCCTTGAGGATGCAAAGCAGCTGGAGAGGATAAAGCTTCTGAGACAGCTTGGGATATCCTGCGAGAACATCCGGATGCTACAGAACGGCGAACTGGATTTCGACACATGCATGAGCGGGCACATGGAAAAGCTCGATCGTGAAAAGGAGAATCTGAATCACATGGCAACGCTTTGCCGTATGCTGTCGGACGAAGTAGACGACGTATCGGATATCGATGCTTCCGCTTATCTTGACCGGATGAAGGAGCTGGAGAAAGGAGGCGTCAGGTTTGTGAATGTAAAGATGTCTGATGTTAAAAAGCGCAGGACCGGTGCGATCCTGTCCGCCATCGCAGTCATAATGATCGCGGCACTTATGTTGGTCGCCATAATGCTGGCGAACAGCGAGGATCCGGCACCGTGGGGAGTAATCGCGGTATTCGTGATCATATTCGGCGGAATCATTGTTGGAGTAGTCGTGGCTCTGGTGCAGAGACTCGGCGAAGTAAAGAGAGGAGAGATCGATGAAGCTTCTAAGTATTGACTATATCCCGGGCGCAGACATAGAGGTGCTGGGAGTCGTTAAGGGCACAGTAGTGCAGAGCAAGAACATTGGCAGGGATTTCATGGCGGGCATGAAGACGCTTGTAGGCGGAGAGATTGTTGGGTACACAGAGATGCTGATCGAGGCCAGGCAGATCGCTACGAAGCGTATGGTCGATGAGGCAGAAGAGCTCGGAGCAGATGCGGTCATAGGCCTCAGATACGGTTCATCGCAGGTGATGGACACTGCAGCTGAAGTGCTTGCTTATGGAACTGCGGTAAAGGTCATAGGAAAGAAATAATCGCTAAGATAATAATGCTGTTGGCGGCCGGCGCGAAAGTGCCGGCTGTTTATTATGCGCAGGAAAGGAGGAAAGCACATGACGAACAACAGAGTAAAGAATGTGGACGGCATGGTCGGCGAGGGTGTCGAATTTGAGCGCATAAGGCGAATCACAGGATACCTCGTGGGAGACACCAAAAAATTCAATAACGGGAAGAGAGCGGAATTGAATGACAGGGTCAAGCACGGTGTAACCCGCCGCAAAAAAGCTGACCGCGACAGAGAGGAGAGGTGAAGCCTATGTTTGACACAAGACAAATCAGGAGGGGAGGTGACAGGGCTTGGACAGCGACAACTGGGTAGTGCAGAATCTTGAAAATGCACTCAACACCTGGAATACGAAGATGGCGGAAGTGTGGTCACTGCTGACCACATCGCCACAAAGTTTCAAGGGCGGAGGCATATGGCACGTCATCGTACAGATCAACGGAGCAGTAAAGGGCATAGGCCTGGCACTGCTCGTTTTGTTTTTCCTGACGGGCGTAGTCAAGACCTGCGGAAGCCTGACTGATGTGAAGAGACCGGAGCATGCTCTTAAGCTGTTTATCAGATTCGCTATCGCAAAGGGCGTCGTCACATACGGACTCGATCTGATGATGGCGCTCTTCGACATAGCACAGGGTGCGATGAGAACCATTATGAATGCATCCGGCATAGGCTCGGCGACCAAGACGACTTTACCGAGCGAGATGGTAACGGCTATAGAGGACTGCGGCTTCTTCGAGAGCATCCCGCTCTGGGCAGTGACGCTGATCGGGAGCCTGTTCATCACCGTGATGTCGTTCATCATCATACTCACTGTCTACGGCAGGTTCTTCCGTCTGTATATGTACACGGCTATCGCGCCAATACCGCTTTCGACATTTGCCGGACAGCCTACCCAAAGCATAGGAGTCAGTTTTCTGAAGAGCTATGCGGGAGTGTGTCTTGAAGGTGCGATTATAGTGCTTGCCTGCATCATATTCAGCAAGTTCGCAGCCAGCCCGCCTGTCGTGGATAAGGATGCAGCAGCAGCGACTATGGTGTGGAAGTATGTCGGAGAGCTTGCGTTCAACATGCTCGTGCTCGTGGGCATGGTCAAGATGAGCGACCATCTCGTGAAAGAGATCGTCGGAGTTTAAGAAAGGAGGCAGTTTTGGAAGTTATCACTAAAGACTTTGCCATGATCCCGGCAGACTCTGCAGATAACGCAAGAGCAAAGAGGATCGATCAGTACCGTTACAAACTGTGGAAGATGAAATGGAGGAATGCAAGAAATGCTGGAAGTAAAAGAGTTCATTGAGAAGATGAAGGAACAGGTAAGGGACTACCTGCCGGACGATGTGTATAAGGAGGTCATCATCGATGATGTGGAAGTGGTCAAAATGAACGACCAGAAGCTGCACGGCCTGACCTTCAGAATGCCGGGCAGCGATGCAGCACCGACACTGTACGTTGATGAGATGTATCAGGCATACAAGGACGGAGCGGATATCGGGTATCTCGCGACTGAGATGGCGAATATGTATACGGCATCGAGAAATGCGGTTAAGCCGCCGGAGATAGACCTGAGCTATGACAAGGTAAAGGACAATCTCACTGTCAGGCTCCTGGAGAAGAAGCGCAACCGCGAGTTCCTGATGAACACGCCTCATGTGAGTGTGGGTCACGGGCTTGCCGTTATCGCAGACATCAACATGGGAGAGGACAAAGGCGGCGACTGGAGGATCGCGATCAATAACAACGTCCTTGAGTCGCTGGGGGTAGACAAGGAGACACTCTTTGCGCAGGCGATGAAGAACTCCGCGATCGTGGAGCCGGCTATGCTCATAGACATGAGCAACGCTCTCTTCAGCCCGGAGAGAGTCAACCTGCTCGACAGAGATGAGCCTATCGCACCAGAGGACATCGGCGGCATGTATGTGCTGACCAATGCAAGCGGCTCGCTCGGAGCGGCAGCGCTCTTCTACCCGGATGTGAAGGAGAAGGCAGCAGAGCTTCTCGGCTCTGACTACTATATTCTCCCCTCGAGTGTGCATGAGGTCATCCTTGTGCCGGATGCTCCGGGAATCACGGAAAAGGAACTCTGCGATATGGTGAAGCAGGCCAACAGGACTGTTGTGGACGAGAAGGATATCCTCTCGGACAACGTCTATCACTACAGCAGAGGTGACCGCGGACTGGATAAGGTGAACCATGACCGTGAGCGCGGTGACATGGTAGCTGAAGGGAGGTAGCCCATATGGAGGTCCGCATTAACAGGGAAATAAGAGACTACACAGAGTCAATGTTCTTCGGACTGTCGCTGAGGCAGTTCTTTTTTTCTGTCCTTGCATGCGGCGTTGCAGTCGGCATCTACCTTGGTCTCAATCCCATCCTCGGGACTGAGACCACCAGCTGGCTGTGCATAGTGGCGGCGTTCCCGTTCGCGGTAATGGGGTTCCTGAAGTACAACGGCATGACCGCAGAGAAATTCATAGCGGCATGGATCAAATCGACATTCATGATCCCTAAGGTGCTGCTGTTCGGAAATACCAATTACTACTATGAAGTGATGGCGGGCGACAGTGAAGAGCATGGGAAAAAGAAGACGTTTCACAGACGTGGTTCGAGGCACAAAAGGTATTCCAACCGCAAACAGGGTGTGAAGAGCAATAAACAGAAGAAACGAAGGAAAGGAGCTGATGGCAATTGATCAAAACACTTACTAACGTCCTCAAGCAGGACAAGGAGAAGTTTGCTGTGCCGAAGAAGGTGCAGGACATCATCCCCGTCAGATCCATCTGGACTGACGGCGTTTTCATGACAGGGAAGAACAAGTTCAGCAAGATGTGGCGGTTCACAGACATCAACTATGCTGTTGCGTCGAGGGACGACAAGGCCGGGATGTTCCTCGGCTACTCTGAACTCCTGAACTCGCTGGATTCCGGCTGCACGGCCAAGATTACCATCAACAACCGCAGGCTCAACATGCTCGATTTCGAGGATCGGATACTTCTGAAGATGGTGGGCGACCCGCTTGATGTCTACCGCAGGGAGTATAACGACATGCTGACCGATAAGGCGACCGGCAGCAATGCGATCATTCAGGACAAGTATATTACCATCTCGGTAAACCGTAAGAGCATCGAGGATGCCAGACTGTACTTCGCCAGGATAGGAGCGGATCTTACCGCGCACTTCTCAAGGCTCGGCTCAAAGTGCATCGAGATGACGGCAAATGACAGGCTGCGCATCATCCACGACTTCATGAGGACGGGCGAGGAAACCTCATATCACTTCGACCTGAAGGATCACATGAGAAAGGGTCATGACTTCCGTGACTATATCTGCCCGGATGTATATGAGAATAACGCTGACTATTTCAAAGTCGGAAATCGGTTTGGTCGTGTTTTGCTTCTCAGGGACTATGCGTCGTATATATCCGATGATATGGTGGCGGAGATCACAGACCTCAGCAGGAACCTGATGCTATCGATCGATATAGTGCCGATCCCGACCGACGAGGCGGTAAAGGAGGTCGAGCAGAGGCTGCTCGGCGTTGAGACCAACATCACCAACTGGCAGCGCAAGCAGAACATGAACAATAACTTCTCCGCTGTGATCCCGTACGACATGGAGCAGCAGAGAAAGGAGACGAAGGAGTTCCTGGACGACCTGACTACAAGAGACCAGAGGATGATGTTTGCGGTTCTGACGCTGGTTCATACGGCTGACTCAAAGAAGCAGCTCGACAACGATACCGAGGAGATACTCACAATCGTCAGAAAGAGGCTCTGCCAGATGTCAGTGTTGAAGTATCAGCAGCTGGACGGGCTGAAGACTGCTCTGCCGTTCGGTGTGCGCAGGATCGATGCCTTCAGGACACTGACGACTGAATCACTTGCGGTGTTCATGCCGTTCAGGGTGCAGGAGGTCTATGACAGCCACGGCATCTACTATGGCAACAATGTTATATCCAAGAACATGATCATCGCAGACCGCAGGAGGCTGATGAACGGCAACTCGTTCATCCTCGGCGTGCCTGGCGGAGGCAAGTCCTTCACGGCGAAGAACGAGATAGTGAATCTGATGCTCTCTGGTGATGCGGACATCATTATCATCGACCCTGAGTCGGAGTACGGGCCTCTTGTCAGAGCACTTGGCGGATCCGTGATCAACATATCCGCCAACTCGCCTAATCACATCAATGCGATGGACATGTCGAGAGACTACGGCGAGACGGATCCTATCATCGAGAAGAGCCAGTTCCTGCAGTCGCTCTGTGAGCAGATTGTAGCGGGGCACAAGTTCCAAAAAGGCCAGCAGTCGATAATAGACCGCTGCACCGAGAACGTGTACCGCTACTACAAGCAGGGCAACTATATGGGCACACCGCCTACGCTGGCGGACTTCAGAGAGGAGCTTCTGAAGCAGCCTGAGCCTGAGGCGCATTCACTGGCGCTTGAGCTTGAGCTCTTCACCAGAGGTTCGCTCAACACCTTTGCGAAGCAGACAAATGTGGATACAAGTAACCGCTTGATCTGCTACGACATTCTCGAACTTGGCGAGCAGCTGAGAGCCATTGGCATGCTGGTCATACTGGACTCCATCCTCAACAGGATCACACAGAACAGGCAGGCCGGCAAGCGCACGTATATCTTCATCGATGAGATATATCTGCTGTTCATGCACGAGTATTCGGCGCAGTTCCTCTACAAGCTGTGGAAGAGGGTGCGTAAGTACGGAGCCTTCTGTACCGGAATCACCCAGAACGTCGCGGATCTGCTTCAGTCTTACACGGCGAGGACAATGCTTTCAAACTCCGAGTTCATCGTGATGCTGAACCAGGCAGCGACAGACCGTATAGAGCTGGCGAAGCTGCTGAACATTTCCAATGAGCAGCTTTCGTATATTACGAACGTTGATGCCGGACACGGGCTGCTGAAGGTCGGATCGAGTCTCGTTCCGTTCGAGAACAAGTTCCCTAAGGATACAAAGCTCTATGCATTGATGACATCGAAGTTCGGCGAGGGCTATTTTGCTGGCGGAGCCAATATGCCCGGCGATCCGGCGAACATGCCGCGCAGCAATTCTGACGAGCAGGAGATCCTGAGGAAGATACGCGAGGTAGCTGCGAGCAACGCTGATTTCGATGAGATGGTCAGGAAGTATCTGAATCAGGCGAAATCCTGAAGAAACTGTAATTTCGTGAAAAAACAGCTTTGAAGAAAGTGACTTTTCGGGCAATAAGGAGCGGT
The DNA here is from genome assembly GCA_040308005.1 of Anaerovoracaceae bacterium. Lineage (GTDB taxonomy): Bacteria > Bacillota > Clostridia > Peptostreptococcales > Anaerovoracaceae > Crickella. Next base: position 28,692 of record JAWRIG010000031.1, read on the forward strand.
GAGTCCGCTCCGCTACATGACAGCTCCCGTTTGGGAGTTCTTTTTATTTTTTGAAAGAAGGGAGGAGCCGGAGTGGCAGATATAAAGACAAGAGACGTTACCAGGGGCACGATTAAGACCCTGGACAGGGCAGCAAGCTCCATGCATCACCTGAAGGAAGAAACCATCAGGAGCAAAGCTGCAGATATTGGAAGAAGAAATGACAGTGAGCCTTCGGACTCATATGCGCAGGATACTGCAGAGCATTACGCAGGCGGCGGTGCGGCATATGCTGCAAAGGCGGGAGTGGAGATGATGCTCCAGTCAAGAGAGAAGGCAGGATACAGATCCGAATCGCTGCCTGATTCGCTGCCTGATGATGCAGATGCAGTCATTATCCCTGACAGCCATAAATCGCCAAAAACCACCAATGCATCACCGGATAATGCGGAGCAGGTTCAGCAGGCATTCAGGGAACATGGTATTAAGACCATCCGCAACCGGCAGAGCAGGACGAAGATGGCAGATCAGGAAGTCCTGCGAAATGCTGAGGAAGACAGGCTGACCGGTCGTGTGAAAAGAGCCTCGGCAATCAGGAACAGGGAGCTCGCCGGATACAGAACCGGCAGGGTCGCCAAAAACCGCCGGAAACCGCTGAAAAGCGAGGAACTTATTCAAAGGCGAAGGAAGGAATATGCGGTAAAACGCATAACTGAGCAGAATGCGAACAGAGGTGGTTTTCAGCGTGTATTTGCGATCGTCAAAGATTCCCGCCCGGACAAAACAGCACGCAGAACAGGCAGAGTGCTTGCAGGCATTGCTGAAGGCACAAAGGCGCTCCTCAGCACATTATCCATAAGCGGTGCTGTAGCTGTAGGCATCATCGTGATCATGGTGATGTTCGGAGCAGCTTCCAATATGACTGAGGATGGATATTATATTGACGGGACTGGTGATACAGCGATAGTTGAGGTGGCCAGAGCACAGCTTGGCAATGTTGGCGGAGATAAGTTCTGGAAATGGTATGGATTCAAGACACATGTGCACTGGTGCGCCTGCTTTGTCAGCTGGTGCGCGGATCAGTGCGGCTATATCGATGCCGGAATAATGCCGAAGTTCGCAGGCTGTGATACCGGAGTCAGCTGGTACAAATCGCATCACAGGTGGGCAGGAGGAGGCTATACGCCGCATCCCGGCGATATCATCTTTTTTGACTTTGAGCGGGATGGGGTGATAGATCATGTCGGGATCGTTGAGACCTGCGACGGAAAAAGTCTCACTACTATCGAGGGCAACTACAGCAATGCGTGCAAACGAGCTTCATACGGGGTCGGTGACCGCCGGATAGCAGGCTATGGCCTGTCTGTATCCGTTTCGGCTCATGCCTCGTCAGCGATCTTCGAAAGAGCGATCGGCTGGGCAAATCTGGTAGCCAATGATGACAGTTATCATTATGTGCACTGGAAAAGCGGAGACAGCAAGACACAGGAATGTCCTGTCTGCAATAAGCATCCGAAAGGAGAATACCGTGGTTGGAACTGCATCGGCTTCGCGTTCGCCTGCTGGAAGCACGGTGCGGGAATCAACAGCAGATGCAGCTGCGGTGTCATCGATGACGGGACATGGAACAGGCTTCTCAGTTGCAGCTCTGATGCGGAAGCCGACAGAATCGCTTCTGGAAGAACAGGGTTGAAATGCAAGGTTATCCGAAACGGCGGAGCAGCGATCCCTTTAAGCATGCTGAGAGCAGGAGACATAGTGGCTTTGTACTCCGGGAGCGGCTACTACCATACCATCTTCTATGAGGGTAACGGACTGTATGCCGACTGCACAAGTGGCAGAAGCGACAATATCCAGTCAGGAAAAACCCTTTCAGCCGGTACCAAGTCACGGATCAAGGTTGCGATAAGATATGTTGGATAAGCTGCCTTGCTAATCGTGATTGCCAAATAAGCAGTCAAAATGATTCCAAATGTTTGCTCTTTGCGAACAACAGGGATCATTTCTACATGATCCTAAAACAGGAAAACAAGCATGTCTGCGCAATACTTCGAAACAAAAAATGCACAAACGCCAATATAATTTGTGATCCGTGCTATAATAGACCTGTCTTTTTAATCAGGAGTATATAGGAATCATATTCTTGATAGGCTATCTGGTCGGTCATGGAAATTCCCCTTTCTGAATAATAGTGCGGGGCGGTGGCACTTCTTGCTGTCGCCCCTTGATTGCCTACCAGCAAAGGCGGGCGGGGCTGTCAACGGCTGCGCATATGCGC
>JAWRIG010000032.1:0-5155 GCA_040308005.1 Anaerovoracaceae bacterium
TCTGTTCGTCAGGCTACGATTTCGCTATCCCTTCTTCTCGCCCAAACCTCGCGATTTGAACCTTGGGAGTTGCTATGGGGTTCGTCGTTGGCTACGCCCCTTGTGGACTTTCACCACAGATTGACGGCATGCCCGTCATACATCAAAAAGCAATGGTTCAAAAGAGCCATTGCTTTTTTTCTGCCTTTCAGCATTATTTCCTTGGGTGATCACCGTCAGTATCAGTTCTCTTCTTTCTTTCTGAAGACGAGTATGCTGCCGCCGAATCCTCCGCCTATGAGTCTTACAGCGGCCGTATCCGGTTTTGCCTTGTACTCCTTCAGAGCTCTCGAGAGTCCGTTCTCGCTTACCCCCGGCGGTACTACGTTGCGGAGGAGATTTTCCGAGCTGAGGCCGGATTCATTGATGCACTGGAGAAATCTCTCCATATTGCCGGTCTTGAGAGCTACTGATGCAGCAAGCACCCTCTCGTTCTCGTCGAAGAAGTGTCTTGCGCGGTCGAGCTGGAGCTGTGTCAGGCGTCCCTTTCTGACCTTCTCTTCGAGCATAGGCATCGCCCTTCTGAACTGCTCTTCGTTGATGTCTCCGAGTCTGCTGACGCCAAGTGCTGCAGCGACCTTGAACATGTCTTCAGGGACGGACGCGTATTCCGCATCGAGACCTGCGTGATCCGACTCCGTTGTGACTATCTCTATCTCGTAGCCTGATTTTGAGAAGTCGAAGTCGAGAAGCTCTATTTCAGGCTCCTTTCCGTTGAAGTCTATCATAGCGAGCTTGCCGAGGCTTATCGCCAGCTGATCCATCATTCCGCAAGGCTTTCCGAAGAATTCTCTTTCCGCGAACATCGCGATCTTGGCAAGCTGCACAGCGTCTGCCTTTCCTCCGTAGTACCTCTCATTGACTATACGGCAGAGAAGTATCTCGAATGCAGCAGACGAGCTGAGACCGCTTCCGACGGCTACCTCGCTTGTGATCCAGGCATCAAAGCCGTTTCCGCTTCCCTCGAACTGTCCGAACAGATCGGCAAAGCCCTCGAGTATTCCTGTTACCAGTGCTGCGGTGGTGCCGCTCCTGAAATTGCTTCTGTCAGTAATGCTTACCTCGAACGGCTCATACCCTTCAGACATGATCCTTATGACATCGCTGTGGTTCTCTGCCACATAAGCCTTGATCTTATAAGGCGTCGGCGCGACCATTACTTTGCCGCCCTGATGGTCGGTATGATTTCCCAGCACCTCGATCCTTCCGGTGCCTATGTATGATCTGAATTTAAGTATCTCCCTGTCATATGTGAGGATACCGTTGGTCTCTTCCTCTACATCTGAAAGCTGCGTATATATTGCAGCGCAGAGTCCTTTATCTATCATTGGCAGTACCTCCTTTTTATACAGTCTGCACATATCGCCGAGGAGCTCAGCCTCAGTGGCGCATTTTTTATATCCGTAAGTCTTGTCTCTGTTGTAACAGTGATCCGGCAGCTTGCACGCGTACCCTCCGAATTCCGAGAGGACGAGCGGCCTGTCTCCGGCGGTCAGGCTTACCGGTTTGAAATAGACATGATAGCTGTCGACATCACTTCTGCTCTGCCTGAACCAGCCGGACGTGCTGTCGATAAACCTGCTGCTGTCAAGCTCCTTCAGCCTGAGATATGCCGAGTCAGCTTCGAACTGCCCCCACCCTTCATTGAAGATGGTCCAGTAGCATATTGACGGATGATTGTACAGCTGCCTGACAGTCTCCTCCATGGACTTAAGGAATATCTCACGCGACTCCCCCCTGTTGGTCCTGCTGTCGTCAAGCTTCTGGATCCCGATGGTCGGCAGCACCGTATCATGGAGGAATGAATAATTCCCGTTATTGACCATATCCTGGAAAACAACCATGCCGAGCCTGTCGCAGTCGTAGTAGTAACGGTCTGCCTCGACCTTGATGTGCTTTCTCAGAGTGTTGAACCCGAGGCTCTTCATAGCCAGAATATCTCCGGCGTACTTTTCAGGGCTCTCAGGCGTATATATGCCGTCCTGCCAGTACCCCTGGTCGAGAAGCCCGTTGAAGAAATACGGCTTTCCGTTCAGGCAAAGCCTCTTATATCCTTCGAAGTCTTCTATGGTCAGTGTGCGGAGGGCAAAATACGACCTGATGCTGTCTCCCGAGGATGAGCTGATCGTGAAGTCGTAAAGGTGCGGGTCCTCCGGCGTCCACGGATGCGGATGCTGTATGTCTACATGTATGGCCGCGCATTTTTCATCTGCATCTGCAGAAGCTGCCAGCCTGTACTCCTCTCCGAGAAGAGATATTGAGCCGCCGCTGATTCCGTAAGCTCTTATCTCCACCCAGTCTTCTCCGCAGTCTATCTTCAGGCGGCTTATATGCTCTTCCGGAACAGGCTCCATCCATACGCTCTGCCATATGCCTGAAACAGGCGTATACCACATGCCGCCGTTGTCTCTTTTCTGCTTGCCCCAAGGGTACCTGTGGTCAAGTTTGTCGGCCGCTTCCACTCTTATCACATGACGGGCATGGGTATCTTCAGCGTCCGCTCCTTCCGACCAGTCAAGCTGCGGCATGATGCCGTCAGAGTCTCTTTCCGGCGCGGAGCCGTCCCCGTCTTCTGCAGGTCTTATAAGGTCCGTTATATCCATGCTGAACGGGAGATATCCGCCTTCATGCGAGCCGGCTTTCTTACCGTCAACAAATACTTCGGCGATCTGATCCACGGCACCGAAATGCAGGATGATACGCCTGTCACCCCACTCCTCAGGGACCGTAAAATCCCTTTCATATATCATTGTCTCTCCGGGAGCTATCCGCCTGCATATCCCGCTGAGTCTGCTCTCAGGGCAGAACGGTACATTTATAGCTTCCCACGCGGCATCATCCTGAGAGGCAGGCTTTCTTACCGTCATGAAACGCCATTCGCCGTTCAGGCCCGCCCAGTCCTCTCTTGCAAGCTGAGGCCGCGGATATATTTCATTCCACTTGTTACTCATGTCTTCCCTTTCTGTCTGACATTATAGCAGATAGGAACACCGGCTTGTGTACTTTCAGAAAAAACTAAAGAGCCGGAACAGCAGTCCTGACCGGCTCTATAGTGACCATGTTATTTGATACAGTTCTTATGTGATATCAGTGGTTCTTCTCATGTCTTCCGCTGATCGCATTGATCGGTGTCAGCTTGAGATACTCTTCGAGAGGCGCATCGTTCATGCACAGCTCGATGATCTGTCTTCCCAGCGGATCGAGCTCAGGAACGAGGAATTCCTGAAGTTCCTGCTTGAAGAAATCAGTCAGGATCTTGGCGCATTCATCATATCCGTCTTCTCCGACCCTTGACATCATCTCAGGTCTTAAGAATGTCTGTCTGATGTACTGGCCGTCGATCTTCATCTCATCGAGAGAGTAACCAAAGAGCGGACATCTTGCCTCAACCAGGTGGGACGCTTTGATCTTTCCTGTTCTTCTTGCGAGGTACTCACGTGTGATCCACTCAGCCTTGAATCCGATGTTGTATACGCCGATATGCTGATTTGGAATGAGAATGTTCAGCGTATCCGGAGTGCTTACTATCTGGTGAAGCAGCATGTTGGCCTGCTTTACCTTTTCGCCTGTAGCGAACGGCCAGTAGGAGCCTACGCCCTCTGCCTTGAGTCCGCTGCCTGCGGAGTTGTCTGCGATCGAAGGATTCTTGAATCCGCGAGGAGAAATAAGTCTCCACAGCCATGCGAGTGCCGGCGGTACGATCTGTACAAAGCCCATGATTCCGTAGTTAGGATTGTCTCTTGAGCTAGGCGGCATTCTTACGCCGAAGGATCTGATGTCGACCTCGAGAGCCTCGTCGCCGGAGATGATGTTGTCGATCATGCTGCGAGGAATGATGACTCTAGGGTTGGAGCAAGGCTTTCCGTCCTTTTCAATTGTGTGCTCCCATATGAGACATGTAGCGCCCGGAGTTCCGTCGATGTTGAAGAATTCAAGCGGCTCTTCAGGGTGAATGCTGATCCTCTCATACAGAGGAATGTTGCCGTAGTAGTTGTCTCCGTCAACTCTCAGGAACCAGCCGTTCTCAGCGTCTGTGATCACGAGCTTGCCTGAGTCATTCTGCATGTCAGTGTGGGCCATTACCATATCGTCAGCGATAGGGAAAATGTCGCAGGTATCACCGAGGTTGAGGAAGAATTCCTCACCTGTGATCGTGTGCGTTGCCAGATGTACTCTGTTGTCGCCTTCCCTTCTGATCTCCTCGAGCATCTCGCTCTTGCCGCCGCCGGATGCGCCCTCGTGCATGAAGACGACTTCGTTTTCATACGGAGTCTGCAGGAGTGCAGCGGAAGCGTGGTTGGTGATCCAGCCTTCATGCTCGCCTATATCGAGAAGGATCGAGAAAACGCCCTTCTTGGCGCTTGGTCCCGGATAGAGGTTGTATGAGAATACTTCATGGAGCTCCTCGGATCTGCAGTGAACTACTGCCTGCTTGCCTCCGAAATGTGTGTGCCTGAACGGCGGTGCTACATATATGATCGATCTCGGAGTATATCCGTCTTCGATGTCATTGATGCTGACAAAGTCCTGGATGTTGGCAAGCGCGTATGCGAAGAATGCTGCATTAGCCGGGCATACGACGAGGCATGTGTATCCGTGATACTTGCCTCCGATGCTGACAGGCATTACGATCAGCGGCTGCTCAGACAGCCAGTTCATTGTTGCTGCTCTGAGGTCTCCGAAATTCATCCCCCATACCTCAGAGAATCTCGGCTTGTCAGTAGGAAGATCGTCGCCGATGTACATGCAGTGAGGGTCTCTTCTTCTCATGTACTCCTCACTGAAGTTGACGGAAGAACCGTTCTTGCATCTTACGACTTCAGCTTCCTGAATATATCCGTGACCCGGTACTGTATATCCTACAATATGCACACTTCCTCCCGAAGAACCGAAGCAGAGTTCGTACAGTTCTTCCTTGGTGTCCGGGAAGATAATGTTAGGGCATCCTGCCAGTGCAGTCCTGAGATCAGCCGGCAGATTCATTTTTTCAAGATAATCATTAGTCATAATCTCTCGTTCCTTTGTTAGTGAAAAAAGTTTCGTTTTAAGTCTTTAATAATTTATTATGTAAAAGCAAAACCGCAAATCATTTTACTATTGTATTTTCTTGTATGCA
>JAWRIG010000033.1:0-32793 GCA_040308005.1 Anaerovoracaceae bacterium
CTCAGAGAGCTCCTCGTTCCTGAGGTCAAGGCAGTAATGCTCAACAATCCTAACAACCCTACAGGCAAGATCTATTCAAGAGAAGCTCTTGATGCTGTAGCTGATGTTCTCAGAGAAGCAGAAAAAAAGTTTGGTCATACGATCTACCTCATCTGTGACGAGCCGTACAGAGAACTCGTATACGACGGATCGGATGTACCTTTCCCTGGAGACTATTATGCAGATTCCCTGATCGCATATTCATGGTCAAAATCCTTGTCCATGCCTGGCGACCGCATCGGATACGTAGCTGTACCTAAGTGCGCAGAGGGACACGAAGAGCTGGCTGCAGCTCTCATCGTTGCCTGCAGAGTACTGGGCGGCACCAACGCTCCTACTATTCAGGAGCTGATCGTCGAGAGATGCCTCAAGTGCAGATCCGACCTTGATTACTACAAGCAGAACGCCAAAGACCTGTATCAGATTGTACACAATGAAGCAGGCCTTGAATGCATCTATCCGCAGGGCGCATTCTACATGTGGATCAAGTCACCTGTAGAGAATGAGATGGAATTCGTCAATGCAGCCAAGGAAGAGAGGATCCTGATCACACCGGGAAGTGCCTTCCACGGACCTGGCTGGGTAAGAGCATCATTCTGCGGCAAGAACGAAACAATCATGAACTCCAGAGATTCATGGCTGAAACTCGGAGAAAAATTCGGAACAAGAAAATAGAATTGAAGTGACAGGGGAGGTTCTCGCTGTCACTATTCGGCAACACAAAACAAAAAGCAGCATTTTTCATTGCATTGCGCAACGGGAAATGCTGCTTTTCTATATGTGATATTAAGAATCCGGGAAAGGTGACGATCGGAACCGTCCCCCTGTCACACTGTTATCTCTTAGGTACTGTGCCCGGCTTGACGCCCGGTACTATGCTGATTCTGTCCTCGGCTGTTGCTGCGATCTCGTCGAAATCCTGCAGTACTTCCTCGCCTCTGAGAACTCTCAGGCAGCCGGCTGCCAGGGCTTCCATTTCGTATTCACCTGCCATAACTTCAACAGGTGCGATGAATGATACGTGCTCGGTGATGTAATCGGCTACATACTTTGAGTAAGAGATGCCGCCTGTCAGGATGATGCGGTCAACTTTGCCGCATACTGTAGCTGAGAGCTTGGCGATATCCTTGGCAACGTTGAGGCACATTGCTTCATATACGATAGCAGCGTACTCATCGCCGTCAGCGATCATCTTCTCTACATCACGGGCATCAGCTGTTCCTAGGTGGGCGATCAGACCTCCCTTGCCGTGGAAGAGCTTCATTGCTTCCTTATATGTGTATTTGCCGCTGTAGCAGAGATCCACAAGGCGCTTTGCACTTACTCCGCCGCCTCTCTCAGGTGTGAAGTTGCCTTCGTCGTCGTTAACGCTGTCAATATTGACTCCGTCCTTGTACAGTCTGATGGAACTTCCTCCGCCGAGGTGAGCAACTATGAATGTGCATTCTTCGAACTTCTTTCCGAGCTTTTCCTCTGCGCACTTAATAGCCATAGCTCTTGTGTTCAGTGTGTGGCCTACTGTGAAGTGCGGAAGTTCAGGAACGCCGCTGATTCTTGCGACAGGCATCTTCTCATCTGTACCGATAGCATCATATATGCATACAGGGATCCCGTATTCCTTGTTGAGGTCAAAAGCAATCATGCTTCCGATGAGGGAAGGGTGTTTTGCAAGGTCCTCAGGTCTTGTAAGGAAATCGATCATAGCCTGGTCGATGTTGATAGCGCCGTGCGGGCAAGGGAGAATGTTGCCGCCTCTTGATACGGCAGCAGTCAGAGACTCTATGCTGACTCCGTTTTTCTCCATTGACTCTACGATCTTGTCATATCTGAACTGAAACTGCTCGGTTACGTCGCCGAACGGTGCGAGTTCTTCAGTCGAGTGGCGGATAGTGTCATTGAATACTTCCTTGTCGTCATCGTATACAGCGATCTTGCTGGAAGTTGATCCGAGATTCATAACGAGTATTCTCTCTGTTCCCATAAGTGTTCTCTCCTTTGTCTCTGGTTATGCATGAAGTGAAAGGTATCTGAATAACTGCCGGGAAATGCCCCTCAGAGTGATAGTTATGACATATCCCCAAGCAATGTTATCACATGTTATTATCAAAAAAGTGAGCATTGCAAGGAAAATTGAAATGCTCACTTTTCTATATTATCTGTCAGGTTGTGCGGCCGTATGACCGCTGAATAGTATTGCTGCAACAGGCTGCAGATCAGAGGTCTGCTGCTTCGCTTTCGATCTCTGCAGTCTCCTCAGCAGCATCGCTGTTCTCATACTCATTGGTGAGGTGGAACTTGTCAAGCAGATACATGACGAGTCCGAGTGCCATACCTGTAAGAGCGGCAAGGCTCATTCCTGAGAGCTGTGCCGAACCCATCTTGATAGCAATGCCTGAAAGGCCGACTACGAATACTACCGAAGTCATTGCAAGGTTGCGAGGCTTGGAGTAGTCGATCTTGGCATCTACCATGAGGCGGATACCGCTTGCTCCGATCATTCCGTAGAGAAGGAAGCTGACGCCGCCCATAACAGGACCAGGGATGGTCTGTATGAGAGCGGAAGCTTTGCCTATGAATGACAGCAGGATGGAGAAAGCAGCTGCTCCTCCGATGACCCATACGCTGTATACCTTGGTGATGGCCATAACGCCGATGTTCTCGCCGTATGTTGTTGTAGGGCATGATCCGCAGAAGCCTGAAAGAGCTGTCGAAAAACCGTCAGCAAACATCGATCTGTGGAGACCAGGATCCTTCAGAAGGTCCTTGCCGACGACCTCAGATGTTACTACCTGATGGCCGATATGCTCGGAAACAACTACGAGAGTTGCAGGAATTATGATGAGTATTGCCTGCAGACTCCACTGCGGTGTCTGGAATGCCGGAAGCTCGAAGACTGCTGCTTCGCCTACGGAAGAGAAGTCTACAAGTCCGAAGGCCAGTGCTGCGCAGTAACCTACGATGATAGCGATCAGAATTGCGATCGCGCTGGCAAATCCTCTGTAGAGTACTCCGCCGAATACTGCAAGGAGCAGTGTCAGAAGGAATACGATCAGCACTCTAGGGTCAAGATCCTCGACCATTGTGCCGTCGGAATTGAGGATTCCTCCGGTCTGTGCGGCGCTGCCTGCAAGTTCAAGTCCGATAAGTGCAACTACAGGACCCATCGCAGCCGGCGGAAGGATGGCATCGATCCATTTTGTTCCGACGAATTTGATGAGGATAGCTATCGCACACATCATCAGGCCTGTTACCACGAATCCGCCGAGAGCATATCTGTAGCCGAGTCCTTCGGTTCCGATGACCAGAAGGGCAGGTGAGATGAATGCGAACGATGAACCGAGGTAGGCAGGGGCTTTGCCCTGTGTGCAGATGATGAATATGAATGTTCCTATTCCGTTCATCAGAAGGGCGATGGATGGATTGATCCCGAGTATGTAAGGTACGAGCACGGATGCGCTGAACATAGCGAATGTGTGCTGTATCGAAAGCGGGATACCTTTGCTGAGCGGAACTCTTTCCTGAATTCCGATGATTTTTCTTTGCTTTGCCATAAAAACCTCTCTCACTAATGAAAAATTTTTCACGAACAATTATAATAACAGCGCGGAAAGGCTACAATGATTTTGGGTTATAAAGTTTTGTATTTTTGATAGTTAAGTTCTATAAACGCTCAAAATCCGAACATAAAAAATGCAAATTATGATGTTATTCGGCTGCAGCAGAATTTCAAAGTCTGTTTGACTCGGCCGCAGGTTATGATAGAATACTCGCATGGAAAACAAGATTGATATAGAAAAAATTAAAGAAGCGAAGGCAAAACTCGCGTGCCATATAGAGCCGCCTAAGGGCAGCGCTTTTGCAGCTGCGCTTGCAGCAGAGAATAATTCGGGCGAAAAGGCAGAGACCGGATCGTCATGCGGTGCTGCGGCTGCGCCGGCCCCGGGTGAGAAGATCCGCCTTACTGAGATGACGAGCGCCGGAGGATGAGGCGCCAAGATAGGACCGGGAGTCCTTTCGAATATATTATCAGGCCTTCCTAAGATAAGCGACCCGAGGATCCTCGTCGGATTCGAGAGCAGCGATGATGCCTGCGTATACAAGGTGTCGGATGATGTCGCACTTATAAATACTGTCGACTTCTTCCCGCCTATAGTTGACGATCCGTATATGTTCGGACAGATCGCCGCTGCCAATTCCCTGAGCGATGTGTATGCGATGGGCGGACAGCCTAAACTTGCAATGAACCTGCTGACATTCCCTAACAACAAGCTTCCGCTTGATGTGGTCAAGGCGATACTTGAGGGAGGAAATGATAAGGTCAACGAGGCAGGAGCGACGATTGTCGGCGGACACAGCATCGATGACAAGGAGCCTAAATACGGGCTCTCAGTTACCGGCTTTGCACACCCTGATGATATCCTCAGCAACAGCGCGTGCGAGGGAGACCTTCTCGTGATCACCAAGAGAATAGGAACGGGCATCCTCACCACCGCTGCCAAGGTAGACCTCCTCACGGAAGAGGAGAATGCCGAGATGGAGGCAACCATGGCTTTCCTCAACAGATACGCATGGGAAGCTATGCAGGGCGTTAAGGTGGACGGATGCACCGATATTACGGGATTCGGACTTATCGGGCACGCTGCCGAGATGGCAAGGGCAGGAAATGTCACACTCGAAATGTACAGCCACAAGGTTCCTGTTTTCCCTAAAGCGATAGAGATGGCCATGATGGGTATCATCCCTGCAGGAGCGTACAGGAACAGAGAATATACTCAGGATGAAGTAATGGAGTTCCTGTCAAAAGACCCGGACCGTGATGCTGAGCTGAGGGCAAGGCTCGACTGCCTGTATGATCCGCAGTCGTCAGGCGGCCTTCTGATCGCAGTGAAGGAGAAGGAGCTTGCAAGGCTCATCGAGCAGCTTGGAGAGAAAGGCTGTGAGACGGATGTCATAGGCATGTTCAAGCCGAGAAAGGGAAGATTCTCGATAGAGATACATGACTGATAAGAATCAGTAAGCACACAAAAAATCGCATGGAAACATGCGATTTTTCATTGATTGGATTATTATGCCTGCATCAGATGTGTTCTCTGACATACTGGGCGAATGCTTCCGCCGCAGGTGAAAGGGAAGTGCCGCGGAGACTGATCATGTAGAATGACCTCTCATCCCCAAAGCCTTCAATCTCTATGATGCGGGTGCGGCTACCTATGGATGCAGCCACTTTTTCGGAAATGACAGCTACACCGAGTCCTGATTCGACGGCACGGATTATGGAATCCATATCGTTGAAAAGCGCAGCGACGTCAAATACTTCCTTGTCGTAACCGAGCGACATGGCTGCCGCTTCAAATGACTTGCGCGTAGCAGAGCCTGTCTCGCGCCATATGAAAGGATAGGCGACCGCCTCATCCATTGTGATCTTATCCGGGATATCGAAGGATTCAGGAGCAATCATCACCGCCTTGTCTGTAAAGACGCGGACCGCATCGAGAGCGCTGTTTGCCGGGTCTTCACCTATGAAGCCTATCTCTCCGCGCCTCTCTGACAGGTTGTCGATGACGGTCTGAGAGTCGGAAGAAGTCACATAATAGTGAATGCCGCTGTGCAGAGCGCGGAATCCTGCAAGATATTCAGGAAGAAAAGTAACCGCCGGAATAGAAGAAGTCTGTATCTCAAGGATCCCTTCTATTCTGTCGCTGCTGTTATCCAGAGCATCGAAAGCCTGTGCGCGGGCGTTGATCATCTCGACCGCGTATTTGTAGAATTTAGCTCCCTGAGGGGTCATCTCAACGGTGCGGCTCTTGCGGTCAAGCAGTTTGACACCCAGTTCATTCTCCAGGTTGCGGATGTGTGTGCTGATTGTCGGCTGGGTAAAGAATGTTGCATCAGCAGCCTTGCTGAAGCTCTTGAATCTTACGACGTTTACGAAAGCCTCGATCTGTTTGAAATCCATTAAAAAAACTCCTCCTAATCCATGCCGAGAAGCTGCACCTTGGACAGCCCCGGTATATTGCTGATATCTCTGATCAGTTCGTCCAGAGCACCGGCATCCTCGCCAAGCTCAAGCGTTATGACAACGTTGGCCTTGGCATCTACGGGAGGATTCTGTGTGATAGTCCAGACACTGTAATCGTAGCCGGAGATGACTCCGATAACTGTTGAGAGGATCCCGACTCTGTGACTCATCATCATGCTGATGATTGCATGGCGGCCCATAGAGACTGTGCTTATATCTCTGATGAGGTCTTTGTACTTATAATAAGTACTGCGGGATATTCCTACCATCTTTACGGCTTCGCTGACATCCCTTGCCTGTCCCTCGTCCAGCAGTTCTCTGGCGCGGGCGACCTTTTCATAATAGGGCGGCAGCAATGCCTTGTCTACGATCAAGTATTTGCTTTGCATATAAAATGATACCTCTTATTGACAAAAAGTTCAATTTACTTTGATTTTCCTATTACATAATTCTTCATTTCCGAGATCTCGATTACATCCCCGTGCCTTACTTCGCGCGAGAATATTCCGGCAAGACCTTCAGGAACAGGGGCTCCTGTGACTGCGTGAACCTTGTTCATGTTCGCTTCGTCACTTTCGGATACCTCTTCTCCGAGTGCCTCAAGAACAGCGCGTGAGAATTTGTAAGGCGAAGCTGTTGAGAGAACTACGGATGCTGCGCCTGCTGCGGCAGCACCTGATGCTTTTGCGCCTGCAGCGAGCTTGTCCTTGCATGCCCATGCTATTGATGTGTGAGTATCCATGAGATAGTTCTCGGCTCTGAATACATCGCCGATGGCAGCAGCGCCTTCCTCATCACTTGCGCATACTCCTGCGAACACTGAAGCGATCTCAGCGAGCTCAGCCTCTGTGATCTGGTATTCTCCGTCCTCAGCCAGAGCCTTCATGTACTGAACGGTATGCTCCGGTCCGCATACATAGTAAAGAAGACGCTCGAGGTTGCTCGATACGAGGATATCCATCGATGGGGAAGTCGTCTTGTGGAAAGTCCTCTTTCTGTTGTAGTGTCCTGTCTCAAGGAACTCGGTCAGAACGTCGTTGCGGTTGGAAGCGCATACGAGTCTGCCTACAGGAAGTCCCATCTTAAGAGCAAAGTATCCGGCCATGATATCGCCGAAGTTGCCGGTCGGAACGATGAAGTCCACCTTGTCTCCGTCTGCGATAGCTCCGTCTGCGAGCAGCTGGCTGTATGCAGCGAAATAGTACACGACCTGAGGAACAAGTCTGCCGATGTTGATCGAGTTGGCGCTTGAAAGTGATACGCCGTCTACCGGCTTAGGTATCTCTCTGAAGAGTGCCTTGACTCCTGTCTGTGCATCGTCAAAATTGCCGCGGATCGCGCATGCGCAGGTGTTGGAGCCCGGTGCAGTGACCATCTGCAGTCTCTGTGTCTCGGATACTCCGCCGTGAGGGTAGAAGACAACGATCCTCGTCCCAGGCACATCGCTGAATCCGCAGAGAGCTGCGCTGCCGGTATCGCCTGATGTTGCAGTCAGGATCATTATCTCATCAGTAAAGTCATTCATCTCGCGTGCTGCGGTGAGAAGGTTAGGCAGAGCTGAGAGCGCTACGTCCTTGAATGCTGATGTAGGACCGTGATAGAGCTCCAGCACATAATCTGAACCGACCTTTACAACAGGAGTAATCTCAGGAACTGAGAACTTGCCCTCGTAGCTTCTCTCGACAAGAGCATTGATCTTGTCCTGTCCGTAGTCAGGGAAGAATATGTTCCAGACTGCCCCGGCCATTCCGCGGAAATCTTTACTTATGATATCGTGATAATCGCATCTGATGTCCTCAAGATGCTCAGGTATATACAGTCCCCCGTCTGGAGCCTGACCGCTCAGTATCGCACGGCTTGAACTGACCTTGTGGGATGGATTCCTGGTGCTGATGTAGTTGATCATTGCTTCGTCCTCTCTTTATGTTGAAAATAGTCCGCGTTTATGTTACATTATTTCTGCACTAAAGACAAGTGTTTTCGGATTACGGACACGGACATTGTGATTGTCCGCAGGAAACGGAAAGTGTAAAAAAATTCCGAAATAATTTGTTCATCAATACAAATAATCCCGAAGTAAAATATTCGAAAAACACAATTACGGCAGATTGCTTCTCTAAAAAAACAAAATAAAGGCAATCGACGGAATCGTTAAATAACAGCAGAATCGGAGGTAAAAGCATGAAGATCGCCATAATGGGATTCGGAACTGTCGGAAGCGGCGCATATGATGTTGCCATGGCAGCAGGAGGAATCGAGGTCGTGAAGATACTCGACATCGCAGTCAGAAAGGGCTATGAGCACATAGCGGATATTTTCACCAAAGACCTCAGCGATATTACCGGAGACCCGGAGATCGAGCTGGTCATAGAGGCAATGGGAGGCGTTGACACTCCGAGGAAGTTCGTCCTCGAATGTCTCAATGCAGGCAAGAGCGTCGTAACACCTAACAAGAACCTCATCAGCGCCTGCTACGGCGAACTCATGGAGACCGCAAAGAAGAACGGCGTGGAGCTGAGATACACTCCGTCCGCAGGCGGCGGCATCCCTTGGCTGTACAACCTCCTCAGGACCAGAAGATGCGACAACATTCTCGAGGTAAGAGGCATCGTAAACGGCACATGCAATTTCATTCTCGATGCGATGTATGAAAGCGGAGCTGATTTTGGCGAAATGCTTGCTGAGGCTCAGAAGCTCGGCTACGCTGAGGCCAACCCGGCAGCAGATATCGAAGGAACAGATACTCTCCGCAAGACGGTCATTTCATCCAACCTTGCATTCGGCACTGTTATTAAGGAAGAAGATGTTCCGTGCTACGGCATAGACACAATCACCGCAGCAGATATAGCTTATCTCAAGGAGAAGGGACTCATCTGCAAGCTCATGATGAACGCCAGAAAAGAAGGCGATGTCATCACAGCATGCGTCGAACCTGTCGCTTTCCCGGCAACAAGCCTTGAGGCCAATGTAAAGACCAACAACAACCTCATTACACTCGTCGGAGACAGCGTCGGAACACTCAGCTTCTACGGACAGGGCGCAGGCAAAATGCCTACCGGTGAGTCTGTGGTGCAGGATGTACTCGACATAAGAGACGGAAGGGTGCTGCCTATCCCGCCTGCAGATCAGGAATGCAGAGTGGACAACGATGCGGCAGTTCACAGATATTACATAAGACATAACAAAATGTGCGAGCACATTGAGCCGCTTATCGATACATACGAAGAGAAGGACGGTATATTCTACTGCATTTCCAAGCCGGTATCTGTCAATGCTATGCATGCCATGGGACAGCACCGCAAGGAAAAGGGCAAGCCGATGTTCTTCGCGGCTCTTGCAGAATAGGGGGGGATCAATGCTCAAAGTACTTAAATTCGGCGGCTCGAGCGTCAGCGACAGCAGCCAGTTCGCCAAAGTAAAGGCGATAGTGGACAGTGACGATTCCAGGCAGGTCGTGGTAGTCAGCGCGCCGGGAAAAAGACACAGTGACGACAACAAGATAACGGATCTTCTCTATCTTATACATGCCCACATGAAATACGGCGTATCCTATGACAGCATTCTCGTCATGATCATGGACAGGTATTCAGAGATCAGAGAGGAACTCGGGCTGGACATAGGCATCGAGAAGATCATAGATGATACCTTCGCCGGTATAGATAAGAAGACACCGGTCGACTTCATAGTATCAAGAGGCGAATACTTCTGCGCACTGCTGATGGCAGAATACCTTGGATTCAAATTCGTGGACGCAGCCGACTGGCTCATGTTCGACTATGACGGCAAGGTGGATACCGAGGCTACAGAGGCCAAGCTGAAGGAATACAAGGAGATATACGGCAAGATAGTCACTCCGGGATTCTACGGCGCAGCGCCGGGCGGAGACATCCGCGTCTTCCCGAGAGGCGGCTCGGATATAACCGGAGCCATCGCTGCAGCTGCACTCAATGCAGATATATATGAGAACTGGACGGACGTATCGGGAATCCTGATGGTAGACCCGAGGATCGTACCTGATCCTAAGACTATCGCAAGAGTTACATATGATGAGCTCCGCGAGCTGTCATACATGGGAGCCTCCGTGCTTCACGAGGACACGGTATTCCCGGTCAGGCTCAAGGACATCCCGGTCAATATCCGCAATACCAACGCGCCGGATGATCCGGGAACCATAATCCAGGAATACTTCGACGATGAGCTCGAAGAAGAGCACGAGAGATTCATCACCGGTATCACGGGCAAGAGGAATTTCTCCATCATCAACATATACAAGAGCAGGATAGGAGAAGACAAGCTCGGACTCCTGCGTCAGGTACTGGATGTGTTCGCCAAGTACAACATACCTGTCGAGCAGATCCCGAGCGGCGTTGACAGCTTCTCCGTGGTATTCCCGAGCGAGAGCATCAGGGTCAAGAAGTACGATCTGATGCACGAACTTAATGAGAAAGAGAGCATAGACAGCTGCTCGCTGACCGAGGGAATAAGCCTCATCGCTATCGTCGGAAGGCAGATGGCTTACAGGACAGGCGTTTCGGGCAAAATCTTCAAGGCCCTCGGTGAGAATCATGTCAACATCAGGACCATCCAGCAGGGCTCGGACGAGATCAACATCATGGTCGGAGTCTTCGATGAGGACTTCAACACTGCGATCCGCGTGCTGTATGAAAGCTTTGCCAAATAAGGTTTCCTCCGGATGGTACGGCGTTGCCGTAATGTCGGAAACCTTGATCTCCGGAGGCTGGGCTCCTCCGATAGAATGACAGACAGAAGTATTGATAGATAACAGATAATAATTAATAAAGAGGTATACGAGATGAAAAAAGTCAACATAGGTGTAATGGGTGCTACAGGTGCTGTAGGACAGGAAATGATCAAGGTGCTGGGCGAGAGAAACTTCCCGGTAGGCGAGCTGAGATGTCTTGCAAGTGCAAGATCCGAGGGCAAAGTCCTTTCGACTCCTTTCGGAGATGTCACTGTTCAGAAGACATGCGAGACTGCTTTTGACGGACTCGATATCGTGCTGGGAGCATCAGAGAATGATATCGCCATGGCAATGGCACCGCACATCAAGGCTGCCGGAGCAGTGTTCGTCGACAACTCATCTGCATTCAGAATGGATCCTGAGGTACCACTGGTAGTTCCTGAAATCAACCCTGAGGATGTAGAGTGGAACAAGGGAATCATCAGCAACCCTAACTGCTCGACGATCATTACTGTTGTAGCTGTTAATGCCATCAACAAGCTCTCACCGATCAAGGCAATGTACGCTTCGACATATCAGGCAACAAGCGGAGCAGGAGCAGCCGGCCCGGTCGAGATGTATGACGAATCCGAGAAGATCCTCGCTGCAAGAGCTGCAGGCGGAAAGGGCAACTCATACGGTGCAGAGATCGAGCCTAAGGTATTCCAGCATCAGATCGCGTACAACGTGATCCCTCAGATCGGCGGATTCGGCGAGAATCTGTACACATCAGAGGAGATGAAGCTTCAGAACGAGGGACGTAAGATCATGCATCTGCCTGAAATGAAGGTATCCTGCACATGCGTAAGAGTCCCTGTAGAAAGATCGCATGCTATCTCTGTAAATGTAATCACTGAAGATAAGCTTGATCTTGATGACGTATGCAAGGCTGTCGCTGAGGCTCCGGGAGCAAAACTCTATGATGACAGAGAAAACAAGTTATACCCGATGCCGATCGTGACATCCAACCAGGATATCGTATATGTAGGCCGTATCAGACGCGACCTCGTATGCGAGAACGGCATCAACCTCTGGTGCTGCGGCGACCAGGTAAGGAAGGGCGCTGCTACCAACGCTGTACAGATCGCAGAGCTGCTGCTGAAATAGCAAGTAACGTAATCAGCAATCCGTAAGATATCCCGCTTCAGAAATGAAGCGGGATTTTCTGACGGTCATGACAAATAGAAAACCCCGCATCCTGTGCGGGGCTGTTATTTCTATATCTTCTTATTATTTAGTTGTTGGGTAATCTTACGAATCAAGAATTAAGTTTTGGCTTGTTTCTTCTGTGTTGATATACCCGGCAACCTTAACTGTCTTTCTTTTATTTAGCCTGTAAGCAGGCTGGCCTTGCAGTGGTTAAGCCGGATCAACCTCTCTAAATGAAGCTCCCATTGGTCCGTCCTCCTGTTCTGCGCTTACGCGCATTCTCGTCGCCGACCTCTTCAATGTACTTTGATCACTTTCCGGTTCTCTTCCTGATTGCCCGGTCATTTATCTGTGATCGAACCGTCACCTGTGTACTTTTCTGAGCCGATTACTTTTTCCATGTGTACTTTTTTCCATTGCACCTGTTCTGTTCGAGGCCCCATCGACATCCCTGTGTGTAGCTCTCTGTTATGAGGTGCTCTGTACTTCTTCCACTTACGTACTTCTTCGTCAGCTGTATTCTTCCACGGCTGGTCCCCTGATCATTATCCTGTGACTGGGGTAGTTCAGTATTTCTCAGCGCCTCCCCGTAATGCGATTATACGGTTCAGCACCCGGATGCCCTTTTGCGTAGTGTTATCATACGTTGTAGCATCTGTCGTGGTCCTGTGTACCTGTCGGCTTGTTTCTTGCCTTCCTTAGGTTGTTTAGATTTTAATACAACTTTGATCAAAAATCAATACAATCTTTGTTCTAAAAGAATACAAAAAGAAATCGCTGCAAAGGTGTTTCTGCTATAATACGGTTATATAAGGAAATGTTATCTGTACAGGGAGGTGCAGTAAATGACAGCGGATGAACTCAGAACCAGAATACTGGACACAGCGAATTACCTCAGGGCGAGAGGCGTCAAGGATCCGGAAGTCGGCATGGTGCTCGGAACGGGTCTGAATGATTATTCGGAGAGTATTGAAGACGCCCTGATAATCCCGTACTCGGAGATACCGAATTTCCATACGGGCAAGGTAGACAGCCACAAGGGCGAGCTGGTCTTCGGAAAGATTCACGGCAAGAACGTAGTCATCATGGCGGGCAGATATCACTACTATGAATCGATGGATATCCGCGAAGCTGTATTTCCGACGAGAGTGCTGGTGGAACTCGGAATAAAGAGATTCATAGTCACCAATGCCGCAGGATGCGTCAACGAGAACTGGCATCCGGGGCAGCTGATGATCATAAGAGACCACATCAACCTGTCAGGAATGAACCCTCTGATGGGACCTAATCTTGACGAATACGGCCCTAGATTCCCTGACATGACGTACACATATGACAAGGATCTTCGCGAGAAGCTTTTTGAAAAGGCGAGAAAAGCAGGGGTCAATGTAGTTGAAGGCGTATACACAATGATGTCAGGCCCGACCTTCGAGACGCCTGCTGAAATAAGATTCGTAAGGACGATCGGCGGAGATGCCGTAGGCATGTCTACCGTTCCGGAAGTCATCATAGCCAATCACGCAGGGCTTGAGATAATCGGAGTATCATTCCTCTCCAACATGGCTGCGGGCGTTCTTGATCAGCCGCTTTCCAATGAAGAGGTCACTGAAGCAAGCAAGCACATCTTCGAAGACTTCCGCACAGTCGTTGACCTGGCAGTAACAATATAAAATGCTCAGATTATTCCGAGTATGTTTCTGAACAGCTCAGGCGCGTCAAGAATTACCAGGGCGAGTTTCTCGCGTACGCGCGTAATGCCCTGATAGAAAAGATTCGGATACAGGTAATCCGGGTCGGGCGCCGGGATGCCTTTGAGGTATCCGTTCTCATCATAATAGAATGAACTGTCCATAAGCATGATGACATTGTCGTACTCTCTGCCTATGATCTGATGAACATCGAACTCCTCAGCAAGCTCGTCAAACGGATCCGGTTCGCCGGAGGATGAGCGCTGGTGAGAGCGTGCGTTAATGAACACATAGCCCTTGCTTCGATAGTACGCTATCAGCTTCATGGCTTCCAGAGTGTCCCGCGCATAGTTTACGGATACGTCTGTGTATTCATAGGACCTGTCGGACTTGTGGCCGAGGTTCTTGAGAGTCATTATGAAGTTGAGCAGCTCTCTGTTCATGCGAAGACGCTCAGAGAGCTCGAATTCACACACCGGAGGGAGAGCTCGTATGCGGCCTGCCAGATCGCGGTCACGCTCGGTTTTCGTCAGAACGGACTCAGGATCGGAAGAGAAAATGCACACCTGGTCGTTGGCCCTTACCGATCTGCAGATAAGGTCAAATGCCTCATTATCAAGACGCTGGGCCTCGTCTGCAAGGATGTAATCATATGCTTCAAGGCCGGAACCCATCCCAGGATCTCCGGAAGATACTATGTCGAGGCTGTCAAGCTCGCGGCTTATTATCCGCTCGCCCTCTGTCAGCTCTCCGCAGCTTATGATGACGGCATTGCCTCTCTCTGAAAGAGATTTTGCCAGATCATACAGAAGGAGAGTCTTGCCGGTCCCCGGCCTGCCTGTTATGTGAAAGAATGCGCCCGCCTGGCTGTGATCTCCTGATGCAGTGCTGCTGTCAGCGCTGTCGATACTCTTCATAAGCTCGGTCCTGACGTATTCCTGTGCAGGGGTCAGGAAGTATTTGCCGCGTATGAATTTGTCCGGAGTATTCATCGGGGATATCAGGTATTCGGAGGCGCGGAATGACTTGCTGATGTCCTCATCGTAAGGAGCGTTGCATTTCTTCAGCATTGCCGCTATCTCACGGATATCCGTGCGCACAAGATTGTCGCTGAGAGACAGCCTGTAGCAGGTCATGCTGTCAGTGACTACGGTGAAGAGGACGAGACGCTTGCCAAGATGGGTCAGATAGTGTCTGTTCTTGCGAAGCTGCGCGAGGATAGCATCTTCGGAAACATCCTGGGACTTAAGCTCGATGTTCAGGCAGTGCCTGTCGGTCACCTTGAGAAGGTCGAATTCCTTTCCGATCTGAGGGATGGTAAAACCGAAGTAAAAGCCGTCGGCTTCTGAAACCGACATGCCGCATCCGGTAAGAGCGTCTGCAAGGATGCGAAGCGAATCGATCTCATGTATGCGTATCCTGTGAGTGTCTTTGACACGCGCTTCATGCTTTTCCACTATATTGAAAAGTTCCTCGTCCCTGACCCTTGTAATTGCGTATATGTTTACAGGACCCATCACGTACTCCTTTTCTGCGAAACACACTGCTCTCTCTTATTCACAGTTTACACCAAAAGAAGCCTTTCGTGCTTGCATTCGATGGCTTTTGTAGTAGAATATTCGGTGTTACTATCTATAGAAACGGGTAATTACATTATCAATAGCGATTGGAGCAATATAAGATGGAAGCAAAACTTACCAGAGATGAAGCAGAGGCACTGCTTCGCAAATATGTCAAAGGCGAGCATTACATAGTTCACAGTTATGCAGTTGAAGCCATCATGAGGGGACTGGCAAAGCGCCTTGCACCTGATGATGTGGAATACTGGGGCATCTGCGGACTCCTTCACGATCTTGACGAGGAAACCGCTCCGTGGAGAGACGATTTTGCCACACACGGTCCTACATCCGCCAAGATCCTGAGAGAAGAGGGATACGGCGACCCTGTGATGGAGAATGCCATCATGTCTCACAACCCAATATGCGGAAAGAACCCTGAGACGACACTTGAGTATGCGCTGATCGCTGCGGACCCGATGTCCGGCTTCGTAAAGGCTGTAGCGCAGATTTATCCTGACAAGAAGGTCGCAAGCGTCAAGCACAAGTCCGTAAACAAGAGGTTCAAGGAGACGAGATTCGCATCAGGCGCCAACAGGCAGTACATGATGGAGATCGAGAAGACCGGGCTCACCTGGGACGAATTCATCGACATCTCTCTTGAATCGATGACTGAGATAGCAGACAAACTGGGACTGTAGAGTAATACAGAGACAAAGGAAGTAGTATTATAATGCAGAAAATGTTTACATTTTATCCTGAGGGCACATGCTCTCAGATGATCGAGATCGAGCTCGACGGTGACGTGATCAAAGATGTCGTATTCACAGGAGGCTGCAACGGCAACCTGAACGGCATATCCAAGCTGATCAAAGGCATGAAGGCTGAAGATGTCATAGGAAGACTCGAAGGAACCACATGCGGATTCAAGAACACATCCTGCCCTGACCAGCTGAGCAAGGCTCTCAGAGCAGCAATGGCGGAGCAGAACGCATAGCGATTACCGGAGGACCGTATACAATGACTGTACACAACAGATGGACAGGAGCAGCACACCTCGAAGAGATAGCGGCTGCCATGACAGAGATCGATACCAGGCCTGATGAGGGAAGATTCCTCGGTGTCGAGGAGATAGTGGATGAGGCGCTGGAGCATCTGCTGACAGCGATGTTCCCTTATCACTTCGGCAAGGCCAGAGGCAGGTTCGTAGAGACTGAGAAGAGGACCTGGGAACTCATGAGAGCTTATGATGCTCTGACTCAGGCGCTCAATCTGGTGTGCGACTGTGCTGAAGGAGCAGCGGTCAAAGCGGAGCAGCTTATTGATGCTCTTCCTGATATCCTTGAGGTGCTCAAGACTGATGTGCAGGCAGGATACGAAGGGGACCCGGCTGCGTCAAGCCTTGATGAGGTGATCATCACATATCCGTCGTTCAAGGCTATAGCGATCTTCCGCATAGCTCACAGGCTGTATGAGATGGGCGTTCCTATGATACCGCGTGTTATGACTGAGCTTGCTCATCAGGCTACCGGAATAGACATTCATCCGGGCGCGGATATAGGAAGGTACTTCTTCATCGACCACGGCACCGGCGTCGTAATCGGCGAGACTACGGTGATTGGGGAGCATGTCAAGCTGTACCAGCATGTCACGCTCGGAGCCAAGAGTTTTGACCTGGCGGAAGACGGAACACCGGTCAAGGGTATCAAAAGACATCCTAACATCGGCAACAATGTCGTCATCTATTCGGGAGCTACCATTCTCGGCGGTGACACATACATCGGCGATGACTGCGTCATAGGCGGTAACGTATGGCTCACTCACTCGATCGAATCGGGCAAGACCATCACGAACAAGTCGTCCGGTCAGCAGCTGTGGCAGGGAAGACGCGAGATCGAGAGCGGCAATGTCACACTCGAACCTGAGAACTCGGCGCTGTTCATCTGAAGCGTTCGGGACACGGAACATAATACTGCAGGGTATCAATATTAGGTTGATACTCTGCATCTTTTTTGCTAAAATCTTATGAGCGCGGTCTCAGGCCCCGCTGATAAAGCGACCTGGGGGTAGATAGGTGCTGGTGTGCCTCGCGGTCTTCAAAACCGTTTGCAGGGGGTTAGTAGCCTCCCGGGTGGGTTCGATTCCCACATACTCCCGCCACTTTTTTTATTGACTGTTATCTGTGCCGTATGACATGCGGCGGCACGGCTGCACTTAACCGGAGGTCGGATATATGAATAAGAATGAATTGCTGAGGAGACTCCCTAAGATTGACGAAGTTCTTAAAGAGGGGTCTCTTGTTGTTTTATCTGAGGAAAAGGGTTCTCTGCTCGTTACTGAAGCGGTGCGCTCGGTCATAGCTGACATGCGCAGGAGCATCCTGGATATCGATGAAGAGAGGCTGGCGGTGCTGGATGCGGCGACTGACGGAGCACTGACGGGCAGCAACGAGAGCAGATCGGCGCTGGCGTCATTCTTCAGCCAGTTTGATCCTGCCAATGTTGCGGTCAGGGCTGCTGCAAGGCTTGCATCTGACGAGGAGCTCAATCTGTATCCTCTTATCAATGCTACCGGAACTATTCTTCACACCAATCTCGGAAGAGCGCCTCTGTGTGCCGATGCTGTCGAGAATGTGGCAAAGGTATCGCGGAGCTACTCTGACCTTGAATACAATGTAGCGAAGGGTGCACGCGGATCGAGGCACGACCTTGTCGGAGACCTGATCGCCGAGCTGACAGGAGCAGAGGATGCCATGGTGGTCAACAACAATGCCGCGGCGACTATGATAGTTCTCGCGTCGATGGGCGCAGGCAAAGAGATCATAGTCAGCAGGAGCGAGCTTGTTGAGATCGGAGGAGCCTTCAGGATCCCGGATATCATGGCGCAGTCGGGAGCATTCCTGACAGAAGTCGGCACGAGCAACAAGACTAAGCCGTCTGACTACGAGAAGGCTATCATGACAGCTGAAGATGTCGCTAAGGAGCCGTGGAAGAATGATCCGAGAGGCACTAAGAGGTTTGAAACAGGTGCGCTCATGAAGGTCCACAAGTCCAACTATGACATACTCGGATTCACTGAAGAGGCAAGCCTTGAGGACCTTGTTGAGATAGGCAGCAGGCACGGCCTTCCTGTCATCTTTGACATGGGCAACGGCCTGATGCTCGACATGTCCGAGTACGGACTCCGCGAGCCTAACATACTTGCTTCGCTGGCTACGGGAATCGATGTAATGCTCTTCAGCGGCGACAAGCTCCTCGGAGGTCCGCAGGCAGGCATCATCGTCGGAAAGAAGAAATACATAAGCAGGATGAAGAAACATCCTCTGGCCCGTGCGATGAGAGTAGACAAGATGACATTTGCTGCTCTCGAAGCAACGCTGGCAAAATATAAAGACCCTAAGATAGCTCTGAGAGACATCCCTGTGCTGAGAATGATCTCGGCATCAGATGAAGAGATGAAGGCCAAAGCAGAGAAGCTGGCTGAAGAGATCTCGCGCGAGAATGACAGCCTTGAGCTTGAACTTGTAAGAGTTCAGGACCAGATAGGAGGAGGCTCTGCACCTATGGTGCGTCTCCCGGGATGGGCTGTTTCGGTCCGCGACGGATCAAAGTCGGCTGACAGCATCGAGCGCCGCCTGCGCAAGGGCAAAGTGCCAGTAGTCGCAAGGATACATGACGATATGCTCCTTCTGTGCGTGCGCACGATATTTGAAGATGAATTCGCTCTTGTCGCAGAAGCTCTCAGATAACTGGATACAGAGATAATGATGAAGAACATAATAATCGGTACTGCCGGGCATGTTGACCACGGCAAGACAAGACTAATAAAAGCTCTTTCGGGCATAGACACCGACCGCCTGGAGGAGGAGAAAAAGCGCGGCATAACGATCGAACTCGGTTTTGCCCACATACCTAACGATGCAGGCTACAACATCGGAGTAATTGACGTGCCGGGGCATGAGAAGTTCATCAAGAACATGCTCGCCGGAATCGGCGGCGTAGACTTCGTGCTGTTCGTTGTAGCGGCCGATGAGGGTATAATGCCGCAGACCAGGGAGCATTTTGAGATACTCAATGCTCTCGGGATCGATGACGGCATCATCGCTGTCACCAAGACGGATATGGTCGAGGAGGAATGGCTCGAGCTAATGCTCGACGAGGTAAATGAGTACTTTGAGGGAACATTCCTTGAGGGAAAGCCTGTCATCCCGGTCAGCGCTGCTACCGGCGAGAATATCGAGCTACTCAGGAGCGAGATCATAGCAAAGTGCGACAGGGAGAATAAGCGCCGCGAAGAGAAGGAGCTCTTCCGCCTGCCGGTGGACAGAGTGTTTACGATGCCGGGATTCGGTACGGTCGTGACAGGTACTCTTGTTGATGGTACTGTAAGAGTCGGGGACGATGTCATGGTATATCCTCATGCGGGCGAAGGCCAGGGCGGATCGGACGGACGCAAAGTCAAGGTCCGCGGAATCGAGACATACGGAAAAGAGACTGACATGGCGCTTGCCGGCCAGAGAACTGCTATCAATCTTGCGGCCCTCGGAAAAGATGAGATCGCAAGGGGAGATGTGCTTGCTGCCAGGGATGCAGTGACTGTCACCTCGATGATAGATGTGAAGCTCAGAATTTTCAGCTCTACAGACAGGGTGATCCTGAACAACAGCAGGGTGCACCTGTACTCGGGTGCTGCAGAGGTGCTGGCCAAGGTAGTTCTCCTTGACAGGGATGCGCTTTCCGCGGGAGAGGAGTGCTATGCGCAGCTGAGGCTTGAGGAGCCGATGGCTCTGAGAAGGGGAGACAAGTTCATTGTCAGGTTCTATTCCCCGATCATAACCGTCGGAGGCGGCTCGGTTCTTGATACTCTGCCGGTCAAGCACAAGAGAAACCGCGAGGAAGTGCTGGCAGGCCTTGAAGTCATGGACGGCGGAAGCATCGAGGAGATAATAGCTGCAAAGACCGGAGGATACAGGTTCACCGGGCAGGAAGAACTGGGGCGCGAGCTCGGACTTCTGCCGGGAGAGATGCAGAAGATAACCGATTCTGCTGTCAGCAGCGGCACCATCATCAGGCTTTCGGACAGCACGATTCTCAGCAGCGCGAGATTCGCCGCGATGAAGGAAGGCGCGGAAGAGATCATCAACGCATATCACGATGCCAATCCGCTCGCTGACGGTATCCCTCGCCAGGAACTCTTCTCGAGGCTGAGAGACACATGGCATACTGATGATGACAAGCTCGTCCAGAGCGCTGTAAAGTATCTCATGGACGACGGCGTGCTCGAAGACCACGGCAAATCAATAGCCCTCAGCGGATTCAGGATCGAATATACCGAAGAGCAGAAGAAACTCAAGGACAGGATAGCAAGGATGTATGCAGATGCCGGTCTTGAAATGATAAAGACTGACGAGATCATGGCACTCGACAGGAACAAGGGCGTTATCAGCGCCATCCTAGGAGACCTTGCAGCAGAGGGTAAGATCACCAAGGTGAACCCTTCGTATTACATCGCTTCTGATGCCTGGGATGTGGTTATAAGAACAGCAATGTCGTTTGAAGGCGAGTTCACGCTTGCTGAGTTCAGAGACAAGATCGGAACGTCGAGAAAATACGCCGCGGAATATCTTCCGGCACTTGATAAAGCCGGCATTACCATATTCAACGGGACCAGCCGTATAATCGCGAAGAAGTAGTGCGGCTGCCGGAAACGGACAGACAGGGAATGAACATAAGAAAGAAGAAAAAATCCATAACAGCGATGCTCCTGTGCATGCTTACAGCGGCATGTCTTCTTCTTGCCGGATGCAGCAGCGGAAATGCCGCTGAGGCAAGGGCAGCCGAAGACATCGAGGCGCTGAGAGCAGCTGAGCTTGATGAGGTCATAAGTGCCGAGCTTGATGAGCTTCTCACCGACGAGGGCCGGGAATACTATGAAGAGTTTCAGAAGAAGGCGGCGGATTTCGACTATGAGATCACAGGCTCTGAGGGGAACGGTGATGCCGTAACGGTACATGTCCGCATTACCACTTATGATTTTGGCAGCGAGTATCTTAAGTCGTGGGCGGAGTTCCTCGAGGAAGCGGATGCATCAGGCGCTGCTGAATATGATTCCTCACGGCTGTATGAGCTGCTGTTCAGAAATCTTGCAGGGCTTCAGAACAAGGAATACATAGGCCGTGCTGATGTCGTATGCACATCAGATGAAAACGGTGAATGGACATCTGATGCCGAGACGAACACCGCTCTCAGGGATGCGCTCTTCGGTGGCATGATAAGCGAAATGAGCAGCCTTGCCGGCCTGTAACAGCTGAAAAGGGGATAAAGAGTGTCAAAACGGGATAAAAAATATCAAAACGTGAATTAATTCCCTAAATCAATGGATTTTGCACATCAAAGTATATATAATGTTCGAATTGAGCGAATAACAAGTTGGAGGAGATGAAAAATGCTTAAGGAAGAAAGAATGATGCCTATGATGCACCAGGCAGACGACCAGGGTGCACCGGACGAAAACTGCACACATGACTGCAGCAGCTGCGGAGCAGACTGCCCTTCAAGAAGCGGCGGTATCCAGAAGGCTCAGCTGAATGAGCACAGCTCGATCAAGAAAGTGATCGGCGTAGTCAGCGGCAAGGGCGGAGTAGGAAAGTCAATGGTAACCGCACTCAGCGCACTGGCTGCAACAAGAAACGGTTACAAGACAGGCATCATGGACGCAGATATTACAGGACCATCCATTCCTAAGATGTTCGGCGTACACAGTAAGGCATTCGGTTCCGAGTTCGGTATCATGCCTGAGGTCACTCCTACCGAGATCAGCCTCATGTCCATCAACCTGCTGGTTGAGAACGAGACTGACCCTGTAGTATGGAGAGGACCGGTCATCGGCGGAGTTGTTGAGCAGTTCTGGACAGACGTTTGCTGGGGAGACCTCGATGTGCTCTTCATCGACATGCCTCCTGGAACAGGTGACGTTCCGCTGACAGTATTCCAGTCGCTTCCTATAGACGGAATCATCGTTGTAACATCGCCTCAGGACCTGGTAAGCATGATCGTTGCCAAGGCAGTAAACATGGCCAACCTCATGAACATTCCTGTCCTCGGACTTGTTGAAAATATGAGCTATATCACATGCCCGGACTGCGGACGCAAGATCGAGATGTTCGGACCTAGCCAGGCAGAGGCTGTAGCAGCTGCAAACGGCATCAAGCTTCTTGAGAGGCTTCCGATCGATCCTGTTCTCTCGCAGGAGGCAGACCAGGGCAAAATCGAATTCAACGAAGGAACTCAGATGGAATCCATCCTCGGAGTTCTTGACGATCTCGGACTCAAAGCAGAGTAATTCAGGAGGAGACTTTATTGAGCGAACTTATCAGGCTTGAACATATTGTCAAAAGTTTTGACGATACTGTGGTGCTTAACGGCATCGACCTTAGTGTTGCGGAAAACGAGTTCGTAACACTTCTGGGGCCTTCGGGCTGCGGCAAGACAACTACTCTGAGAATAATCGGCGGATTTGAAAAGCCCGACGAGGGAAGGGTGTTCTTCGACGGAAAGGACATAACAGATCTTCCGGCCAATCAGAGACATCTCAACACTGTATTCCAGAACTATGCTCTATTTCCGCATATGAGCGTCGGTGAAAACATAGCCTTCGGAATGAGGGTCAAGAACAAGTCTGAACAGTATATCAAGGACAAAGTAAAATACGCACTTAAGCTCGTCAATCTGGACGGATTCGAGAACAGAAGGATCGATCAGATGTCCGGAGGACAGCAGCAGAGGATCGCGATGGCAAGAGCCATCGTAAACGAGCCTCGTGTTCTGCTGCTTGACGAGCCGCTTGGCGCGCTCGATCTTAAACTCAGACAGGAGATGCAGTACGAGCTCGTAAGACTGAAAAAAGAGCTCGGCATCACATTCCTGTACATCACTCACGACCAGGAAGAAGCCCTCACGATGTCCGACAAGGTCGTCGTCATGAACGAGGGATATATCCAGCAGGAGGGAACTCCTGAGCAGATATATGATGAGCCGGTCAACGCTTTCGTTGCCGACTTCATCGGAGACAGCAACATCCTTCCGGGACAGATGGTGGATGAAAAGGTCGTCAGGATCAACGGCATAGACTATCCGTGCATAGACGGTACTGAACAGGGATTCCCGCCGCGCAGCAGAGTTGACGTGGTAATAAGACCTGAGGATATAGACATCCTGCCGTACGGACAGGGACAGTTCAACGGCACTATCATATCCAAGCTGTTCATAGGTGTTCACTATGAAATGCTCGTTCAGAGCGAGGACGGAAAGGTAGAGTGGCTGCTTCAGAACTACGACCAGCATGAAGTAGGCGAGAAGATAGGCATGAAGGTGGATCCTGAGAACATACAGATAATGCAGAAGCCTAAGAGCGAAGCAGAATCAGCAATGGAGATCGACATATGATAGCGAAAAAACGCTTTGCGATACCTTTTATAGTCTGGATCATCGCGGGAACAGTCATCCCGCTGGCTTCGATTGTCTATTACGGATTCACTTCCCGCAACGGAGGCTTTACGCTTGACAATATCACAGCGATGTTCAGGCATGATCACATGCAGGCTCTCGGCCTGTCGCTTACGCTGGCGCTGATAAGCACTCTCATATGTCTTATCCTGGCTTTTCCTATGGCCATGGTGCTGAGAGGCAGCAAATACGGCAAGCAGGGATTTCTGATATTCGTCATAATCCTTCCTATGTGGATGAACTTCCTCCTCAGGACTATGGCATGGCAGGTGCTGCTTGAAAGGCAGGGCGTCATCAACGGCGTGCTTGCGGCTGTGGGGCTGCCGAGACAGGAAATGATGAACACGCTGGGTGCTATAGTGCTCGGTATGGTATATGACTTCCTGCCGTTTATGATACTGCCGATATACAACACAGTATCCAAGATCGACAACCATCTTATAGAAGCGGCATATGACCTGGGTGCAAGCAGGGTTATGACATTCGCGAAGGTAATACTTCCGCTTTCCGTACCCGGAATCGTCAGCGGTATCACCATGGTGTTCATACCTGCGCTTACAACATTCGTTATTTCCAACATGCTCGGCGGAGGCAAGATCAACCTCATCGGAAATATCATAGAGCAGGAGTTCACGGTCAACTCCAACTGGTATCTCGGCAGCGGACTTTCGCTGGTCATGATGATATTCATAATCCTGAGCATGCTGCTGCTGCAGAAGTTCGACAAGACAGGCGGGGCTAATCTGATATGAGAAAGACTCTCGGAAGAATATACGTATTAATAATAATGCTGTTCCTGTATCTGCCGATAATGACACTTATTGTGCTGTCGTTCAATGATGCAAAGTCTATGTCGGTATGGACCGGATTCAGCCTGCACTGGTATCAGGAGCTGTTCCAGAGCAGACTTATGATGGGAGCCATCGTCAATACGTTCTCCATCGCCATATTGGCGGCTCTTGCAGCAACTGTCATCGGAACACTTGGCGTGCTCGGAATGGCAGCTATGAAGCAGAGAGATGAGAACATCCTGATGGGCTTCAACAATATACCTATGCTCAATGCAGACATAGTTACGGGTATCGCACTGATGCTCTTCTTCCTCATGGTAAGCTGGCCGAGGGGATATATGTCGATACTTTTCGCACACACAACATTCTGCATCCCGTACGTGATCCTCTCTGTCAAGCCGAGGCTCAACAAGAATACGGACAAGCTGTTTGAAGCAGCGCTCGACCTCGGAGCCTCTGAGGGATACGCATTCAGGAAGATAGTTCTCCCTGAACTGGTGCCGGGAATTATGTCAGGATTCCTTCTTTCCTTCACCATGTCAGTCGATGATTTCATCATCACATACTTTACAAGGGGAGCAGGCATCAACACCATCTCCACACTCATCTACAGCGAGGTGAAGATCGGTATCAGACCGAGCCTTTTCGCGCTGTCGACTATAGTGTTCGTGGTTGCGATGGTGGTTCTTATCACTGTCAATCTCAGGCAGACAAGGCAGGACCGCGCTATGGAGCGTGCGGTAAGGCTGTGATAAGGGTCGGCACACGGATATTAAAGATCTCAAAGGACAGCGGCAAGCTGTCCTTTTTGAAATATAGCGTTCAGCACTGATGACATCGTGTATAATGAATGCAGCATATCAGGCAAGGAGACAGGCACACATATGGAAAACAACGAAAAGACGATCTATTTAGACTGGCAGACGATAACATCATTCATGACTGACGCGTTCAAAGCGTACGGCGTACCTGCCGATGAAGCGGCTATCTGCGCTGACGTGCTTGCGGAAGCTGACAGAAGGGGCGTTGACAGCCACGGCTGCAACCGCTTCAAGCCTATCTACATAGACCGGTTCGAAAACGGCACACTGCTGCCGCATACAGATATAGAGATACTGAAGGAGACTCCGACGACCTTAGTGATGGACGCCCATGACGGAATGGGCATGGTTGCAAGCTACCGTATGATGGAGAGCCTCATAGAAAAGGCTGAAAAATACGGAATGGCAGGCGGCGCGATCCGCAACTCCACACATTACGGAATGGCAGCATACTGGCCTATGATGGCAAGCCGCAAGGGGCTTATAGGCATCACAGGCACCAATGCAAGACCGTCAATAGCACCGACCTACGGCGTTGAGAACATGATGGGAACCAACCCTCTGACCTTTGCTCTTCCGACAGACGAGGAATTTCCTTTCTGCATAGACTGCGCTACATCAGTAGTCCAGCGCGGCAAGATAGAGTATTACGCAAGACAGGGCATGGACACTCCGTCAGGCATGGTCATAAAAAATGACGGATCATACATGACCGACAGCGAAGAGATCCTGAAGGCGCTTGTTGACGGCACGGCAGCACTTGCACCGCTCGGCGGGGCCGGCGATGAGATGTGCGGCTATAAGGGCTACGGATATGCAGCAGTTGTTGAGATACTTTCGGCAGCACTCGCAGGAGGACAGTACATGAAGTCGCTTACCGGAAGAGCACCAGACGGAAGCCACCAGATGTATCACCTCGGACACTTCTTCTTCGTAGTGGACCCGGATGCGTTCATGGGCCGCGATGAATTCAGAAAGACTGCAGGAGAAATATGCAGAGCGCTCAGAGCATCGAAGAAGGCTCCGGGACAGGAACGCATATACACGGCAGGCGAGAAGGAATACCTCGCATGGCTTGACCGCAAGGACAAGGGAGTACCGCTCAATTCATCCGAAATGAAGGACCTCACAGCAGTCCGCGACAAGCTTGGCCTTGACTACACATTCGAGTGGGAGTAAACCTACATTAATTGAACAAATGCACCATTAAATGGTAGAATAGCCGTAGTTACTCGTAGTTATTTGCAAAGACAGTTCAGATCGTATTTGGCTTATTCATGACGAGCATTCGAGGAGCTTCTGCCGACATAGGTCGGACGCTCCTCTCATGAGTCATTCATAACCCAAATGCAATCTGAACTGTGACATAGGAATCGGAGTATTCTATATGAAAGGTATAATACTTGCGGGTGGAGCCGGCACAAGGCTGTACCCTCTGACCATAGTCACATCCAAGCAGCTTCTGCCGGTGTATGACAAGCCGATGATCTACTATCCGCTTTCTACACTCATGCTTGCCAAGATCCGCGAGGTGCTTATCATAAGCACTCCTGAGGATACCCCGAGGATAAGAACTCTTCTCGGCGACGGCTCGCAGTTCGGCATGGAGCTCTCATATGCTGTTCAGGAAAAGCCTGAAGGCCTTGCGCAGGCCTTCACTATCGGCCGCGACTTTATCGGAGATGACGCATGTGCGATGGTGCTCGGAGACAATATCTTCTACGGAAACGGTCTCAATCACAAGCTCATGGATGCGTGCAGAGCGGCTGAGGCAGGCAACGCTACTATTTTCGGCTACTACGTCGAGGACCCGGAGAGATTCGGAATAATGGAATTCGACAAGGAGTCCGGAGATAATCACGGTGTCAGGGTCATATCGGTTGAAGAAAAACCGAAGGAACCTAAGAGCAACTACGCGATCGTCGGTCTGTACTTCTATCCGGAAGGGGTAAGCGATATGGCTGACAAGGTCACACCGAGCGCAAGAGGCGAGCTGGAGATCACGACTCTTAATGACATGTACCTTCAGGAGAACCGCCTTTCAGCGCAGCTTCTGGGAAGAGGCTACACATGGATGGATGCCGGCACATTCGACAGCCTGCAGAGGGCGACTGATTTTGTCAGCATGATCGAGCAGTACCAGGGCATGACTATTTCAGCACCTGAAGAGATCGCATATCATCTGGGATGGATAAGCGATGATGAGCTCAGGGAAAGCGCAGCGCGCTACGGCAAGAGCCCTTACGGTGAGAGGCTCATGGCAGTGCTCGAAGGAAAGGTAGTTATTTAACACAGAGACAGATATAAGAAATATAAAGGGGGGACATAATGAACTTTATATTCGTATCACCTAATTTTCCGCATACTTACTGGAATTTCTGCGACAGACTCAGGAAAAACGGCGTCAATGTACTGGGCATAGGGGACGCTCCGTATGACAGCCTTGAAGAACCGCTCAAGGCTGCGCTGACCGAGTATTACAAGGTCAACAATATGGAAAACTATGACGAGATGTACCGGGCTGTCGCTTATTTTGCATTCAAATACGGCAGGATAGACTGGCTTGAGTCGAACACGGAATACTGGCTCGAGCAGGACGCGCATCTCCGTAAGGATTTCAATATCACCACCGGCGTGCAGCCTGAGGAGCTGGCTATGTGGAAGAGCAAGTCAGCCATGAAGCCGTTCTACAAGGAAGCCGGCATACCGACCGCGCGCAACCACAAGGTCACGGATATCGAAGCGGCAAGGAAGTTCCTTGACGAGATAGGCGGCTTCCCTGTGATCGTAAAGCCTGACGTAGGAGTAGGCGCAGCGGACACCTGGAAACTCGAAAAAGAAGAGGACCTCGAATGGTTCTATAACAATCTTCCTGAGCATCCGTATGTAATGGAGGAGTTCGTCTACGGCAACATTTATTCATATGATGCCATCTGCAATGCAGACGGCGAGGTGCTGTTCGAATCGTCGAACTGGTTTCCGCCTTCGATTGCCGACATGGTCAACAAGGGATTCGACCTCGCGTATTACACCACCGATGTGGTTCCTGAGCAGCTGAGGGAATACGGCAGAGCTGCTCTGAAAGCATTCAAGGTAAAGAGCAGATTTGTTCACTTCGAGTTCTTCCGCCTGACTCAGGCGAGAAAGAACCTCGGAAAGGTCGGAGACTTTGTCGGCCTCGAGGTCAACATGAGACCGGCCGGCGGATATACCCCGGACATGATGGACTATGCTCATAATACTGATGTATATGAGATATGGGCGGAGATGGTAGTTTACAATGAGCGCCGCCTCCCGGATATCGGCGGAGACAGATTCTGCGCCTATGCTTCAAGAAGAGACATGCATAAATACGTTCATACCCATGAGGAGATCATGGAGAAGTACGGAGACAGAATGATGATGTGCGAGCGCATGCCTGAGGTTCTGTCCGGTGCTATGGGCAATCAGATGTATACAGCTCTGCTGGATACTGAAGAAGAAGTGCTCAAATATAATGAATTCATTCATGCAAGAGATGAATAAGGAGAATACTGATGAAGGAAACATATAATAAGGAATACAGCTGGATACTCGACCGTGACATGGAGTATGCAGTATACGGCGAGAGCGGCAAGGTAATGTTCGCATTCGCACCGCAGAACGGTCACACATATGATTTCGTGAGCTTTGGCATGCTCGATACGGTAAAGCCGTGGATCGAGGCAGGCAAGCTGATGGTAGTCTGCGTGGACAGCATCGATGCGGAGTCATGGTCAGACCAGTACGGCGACCCGCGCTACCGTATTGAGATGCAGGAAAAATGGTTCCACTATGTAACAGACGAGCTCGCTCCTAAATTCGTAAACAGCGAGAACAGGGGTATAGTAACGGGCTGCAGCATGGGCGGATGCCATGCAGGAATATTCTTCTTCAGAAGACCTGACCTCTTTGATACGATGATCTCCCTGAGCGGAGTATTCGATGCGAGATTCTTCTTCGGCGGCTACATGGATGATCTCGTATATGAGAATTCACCGGTCGACTTCCTGCCTAACATGCCTGAGGACCATCCGTGGATGGACTGGTACAGGAAGAGCAACATCATCATCTGCGTCGGACAGGGCGCATGGGAGGATGAGATGCGCCGCGATGCAGGTCTCATGAATGAGATAATGAATGCCAAGGACATTCCTCACTGGGTCGACTTCTGGGGGTATGACGTCAACCACGACTGGCCGTGGTGGCGCAAGCAGCTGCCTTACTTCGTAGGCACAGTACTCGGCGAGGCATAGGAAATACATCTGACGGATCACACGCAGCAGGGCCTTAAGGCCCTGTTTTTTTGCATTCCGCACCTGCCGGAGAACAGGGCGAAAACGCACGCAGAATCTTGTTTTCTTTTGTACAAAATAATAGTTGACAGACCGGCGTAATGGGAGTATATTATGCACAGTGATTAGCACTCTGACCGAGTGAGTGCTAACAAGACAAAATACAGAAGACAAGGAGGCACGCCATGGATCTGAGCGAAAGACAATTACAGATATTACAGGCGATCATCAATGACTATGTTGAGAACGCTGAGCCGGTAGGTTCGAGATCGATCGCAAAGAAATATGACCTTGGCGTCAGCCCTGCAACCATACGTAACGAGATGTCAGACCTTGAGGAAATGGGTTATCT
Organism: Anaerovoracaceae bacterium; assembly: GCA_040308005.1. Taxonomy (GTDB): domain Bacteria; phylum Bacillota; class Clostridia; order Peptostreptococcales; family Anaerovoracaceae; genus Crickella. Next base: position 29,974 of record JAWRIG010000033.1, read on the forward strand.
GACACACCCTCACACTTCAGCAGGCAGAGTCCCGTCGGATAAGGCTTACAGACTGTACGTCAACAACCTGATGAAGAAGAAGAACCTCAGCGCCAAGGACAAGCGCCTGATCAACGAGAGACTGGCCGCAAGCAGAGATGAGTTCGATGCTACGATAAGACATGCAGCCGAGCTCCTTTCGGAGATCACCCACCTGACATCATTCGCGCTGACACCGGCAACCAACGAGGAGACCATCTCGTTCATAAGACTGCTGCCGGTCGATGAGAGAACGATCATCCTGATGATCGTAGGAGACAGCGGCAACGTGACCAACACAACGATGCGTCTCAAGGTGCCGTACACTCAGGAAGGTCTCGACCTTCTGAGCAAGAACATGACAGTAACATACAAGGGCAGGACCCTTGATGATGTGCTCAAGAGCCACATCATAGAAGATGTCGGAACAGATATCGCAGCGCTGAACGCCCTCGAGGCAGGCGTAATGCCGGGATTCCTCAGGACGCTCGAAGACATGCTGAATGTAAATCTGTACATGGAAGGAATGACCAACATCTTCAATCTGCCTGAGTATTCAAGCATAGACCGTGCAAGGGACTTCATGCAGCTGTTCGCGCAGAAGGACTGGTTCACGCAGAAGATGCTGCAGCGTGCAGACGGGGTCGTCGTCACGATCGGAGACGAGAATGCGAAGATGAAGGACTGCTCGCTGATAACAGCGACATACCATGTGGACGGAAAGCTTGTCGGAAAGATCGGAGTCATCGGACCTACGAGAATGAAGTACGACGAGGTAACATCACTCATGGAATACCTGACCAACAACCTCAGCGAGTCTTTCAGACTCACTGACGGTGACGATAAAACTGAAAGGAACAACAAGTAATGGCTGAAGACAATGTAAAGCACATCCACATCGAGGATGCGGATGAAGCTGAAGAGCAGAAGACTGAAAGTCCTGAAGCTGAAGAAGCCGCTGCCGCAGAAGAGGCAGAAGCAGCTGAAGAGAGCGGAGCTGAAGAAACAGCAGAAGCAGGGGAAGACAAGGCTGCAGAGGAAGAGAAGAAGGCTGAGGAACAGGAGTCTGAACGCTACATGAGACTCATGGCTGAATTCCAGAACTTCAAGAGAAGGGCCGCCAGAGAGAAATCGGACATACACGCTTATGCCAATGAGAAGATCATCGGAGAGCTGCTGCCGGTACTCGATAATTTTGAAAGAGCCCTTGAGACGAAGTCGGAAGACGTCGAGGGTTATGCCAAGGGCATGGAACTTATATTCACACAGCTCAAGACAGCACTTGAGCATGCGGGACTCGCAGAAATACCAGCAATGGGAGAGGAGTTCGACCCTAATGTCCATAATGCAGTCATGACTGAGGACAGTGAAGAAATCGAAGACAATCACATCAGCAAGGTCCTGCAGAAGGGCTACAAGCTGAATGACAAGGTCATAAGACCTTCAATGGTAGCGGTTGTCCGCAAATAAACAAGTTAAATAATCTGTTTTCACAATAGGAGGAAATACAATGAGCAAGGTAATCGGAATCGATCTCGGAACAACAAACAGCTGCGTCGCTGTACTTGAAGGCGGCGAGCCAACAGTTATCACTAATGCAGAGGGTGCAAGAACAACTCCTTCTGTAGTAGCATTCACAAATAAGGGCGAGAGACTTGTCGGCGAGACAGCCAAGAGACAGGCAATAACAAACCCTGACAGAACTATCGCATCAATCAAGAGACACATGGGTGAAGCTTACACCGTAGACATCGACGGCAAGGCTTATACACCTCAGGACATCTCTGCAATGATCCTGGCAAAGCTGAAGGCTGATGCTGAGGCATATCTCGGCGAGAAGGTAACAGAGGCAGTTATCACTGTACCGGCTTACTTCTCAGATGCACAGAAGCAGGCAACCAAGGACGCAGGTAAGATCGCAGGACTCGACGTCAAGAGAATCATCAACGAGCCTACAGCAGCTTCCCTTGCATACGGACTTGACAAGGACAACGGAAGCCAGAAGATCCTCGTATACGACCTCGGCGGCGGTACATTCGATGTATCCGTACTCGAGCTCGGCGACGGCGTATTCGAAGTACTCGCTACAAACGGCGATACACACCTCGGCGGTGACGACTTCGATAACGCACTGATGAACTTCCTCGCTGACTCCTTCCAGAAGGAGCACGGCATCGATCTGAGAGCTGACAAGATGGCTCTTCAGAGACTGAAGGAAGCAGCTGAGAAGGCTAAGAAGGAACTCTCAAGCGCTCAGACAACCAAGGTCAACCTGCCGTTCATCACAGTATCTGCAGAAGGTCCTCTCCACATGGATATGGACATTACAAGAGCAAGATTTGAGCAGCTGACCAAGGACCTCGTTGAGAGAACTATCGAGCCTATGCACAAGGCTATGAGAGACGCAGGCGTTACATCTGCTGACCTCGCCAAGGTTATCCTCGTAGGTGGTTCCACAAGAATCCCTGCAGTTCAGGAAGCTGTTAAGAGAGTTACAGGCAAGGAGCCGTTCAAGGGCATCAACCCTGATGAGTGCGTAGCTATCGGAGCAAGCATCCAGGCCGGAGTACTTACAGGTGAAGTAAACGACATCCTGCTTCTCGACGTAACACCGCTTTCACTGTCAATCGAGACACTCGGCGGAGTAGCTACAAAGCTGATCGAGAGAAATACAACAATTCCTACCAAGAAGAGCCAGATCTTCTCAACTGCTGCTGACAACCAGACTGCAGTAGACATCCATGTAATGCAGGGTGAAAGAGAAATGGCTGCCGGCAACATCACACTCGGCAGATTCCAGCT
>JAWRIG010000034.1:0-46554 GCA_040308005.1 Anaerovoracaceae bacterium
AATGCTGCAGACAGAGGCGGGAAGCGTGTAAGTTAGTCAGGTGGGCGAGTCGCCGAAGGTGTCTCGCCCGTGACAAGGATATGAGTAAGATCGTGACAGGGTTACAGAGCAATCCTGTGACAGCTCATGAAATTAATAACACTATTACATGGACCACTGCTGGACAGGTAGAGGTATCTGGTATGAGCGAGAAGGTGGTTTCCCACCTGGATTTGAAATCGTGGAGATTGATAAAGAACGAGCAAGAATCATATCGAAGAACAATTTGAATGGAATAAGATAAAAATTAGCTAGAAGGTAATTAAACTGATGGAAAACAATAAACAGAAAAAAGGTATAATATTCGGGCTGATAGGAATAATCCTTATTGCTTCGTGTATTGGAATGTACTATTACATCATGAGTAATAGAGCTGCTGAAATAGATAGCACTAAAGGTCAAAGCTTTTCTGAAACGAAAAAACTTGCAGTAGAAAAGGACTTTTCTGTAAAAATTGTTAAAACAGATAAGAACCTAATTGAACAGATCAAACATGAGGATGAATGGACAGTTAGTAACGTAAAATCAAGTCCATGGAAGCGGGAAACAAAGGTCTTATTATCACCTTCTCCAAAAGCGGTCGCGATGGCATTCTTGGATTCGTTGAAGGATGATGATCAGGAAAGAATTAAAAATGTATATGAGGGTGGTGAATATGATTTGAGAGAAATCGCTTTTGTAAATGATGAATCTACAGGAGAGTCGGGATCAATGGATGATCAACTTGCATTAAGAGAAGACTCTCTATATCCAAGACTGTTGGACTTTGAATATAAGATAGTGGATGAAGCAGTTGATGGAGACACTGCTAAAGTGACCATAGATGTGACTACATATAATATAGGTTCAGAATATAGTAAAGCAGTAGGAGAGTATTTTTCAGAAGGATTATCGCTTGCACTTTCTGGCTCAACTGAAGAACAGCTACAAGCGTTTCTAGTTGGAAAAATAAGAAGTCATCTTGAATCGCTTACAACGAAAGACTATACAAAATCGGTGGATATAAATCTTAAAAAGAAGGGGGATACATGGATTGTTAATACCATAAAGCGGGAAGATAAATTCACAAATGTTATTACTGGTGGGCTAAGAGCAGCAATAGATGACTTGGATAAAACAAATTAATTACCGAAAACCTATCAGGTGATAAAGACTGCACTAAGGGGCTTCGGCCCCTTTTTATAGTGCAAAAGCATAGCAAGGGTCATTTATCGGACAGTATGACCAGCTTGAAAGTGCTATGATTTAGCTAACAACAGCCGGAAGTCGCTTCCGGCGCGACCTGACGCATCTGCTGTAAAACTATAATAATGATATACAGCGATATATAAGAGAGCGGGTGAAGGGAAATGACAATCAAAGAAGCACAGAGAATAGTCAAATATACCGAACAGAGCAATCCTACAGAGGCACAGATGCAGGCCCTTAAAGATGCGCTGGCATTCCTTATAGAAGAGACGCACGACACCGGATACATGATGTACCTCGGAGGCATCTACTATGATGAGAGGAAATTTGACCTCGCACTGAAGTACTACGAGATGGCAGCAGAGCAGGACGATGACTCTGCCTATGAATGCCTCGGTTATATCTGGTACTACGGTAGGACAGGTGAGAAAGACTATAAGAAGGCTTTCGAATACTTCTCCAAGGCTGCACAAGTAGGTAACCTTGTTGCTGCCTACAAAGTAGCTGACATGTACCGCGAAGGTTACTATGTTGAGAAGGATTACAACAAGTACTGCAGGACTATAGAGTCACTGTATCCGAGAGTCAGAATGACCGATAACCTCGGAGATCCTCTCCCGGAAATAAGCATGAGGCTTGCTGCAATATGCAAGGAACAGGGCAGGACAGATGAGGCCATACTGATCCTCCTGAAGGCAAGACCATTCCTTGCAGAGCGGATCATGTACAATCCATTCTTCGGTGACCTCACCAATATGGAGCATCTCATCAACGACCTGTATGAGATGGTTGACTGCGACCTGAATAATTTCATGTTGTATGATCTGCATCATATCTTGCAGACTCCGTGCAAGGTTGAGTTCGATTACAGAGGCTCGACTTATAAGGTCGAGTCGATAGACAGGGATGGAAAAATCATGGTCAGATTCGATAAGAAGCAGTATGACTCTATAAGAGTCTTCTTTGCACATGCTGCAATAGATGGCAGAAAACTTGTGACAATACCATATGACCTTAAAGATTTCAGAGTGAGGTAACAAGCTATGAAAACTGTATTGATCATAATACTTGCACTCGTTGGCATAACGGTCGGCATACTTATACTACCGGCTATAATCGGGATAGCTGCGGGAATAGCGTTGTTCAAATCTGGCCATTATATATTTGCCCTGATATGCATTGTCGGAGGGATAACTGCAAATATAGGGATTGTTGCAGGAGAGTTTGGATCTGGAGGAGGAGGCACCTATCATGATGAGGAGTGCCCATACTGTGCAAGCGGAGATACAGATGGAAATCACTGCTATAGCTGTGATGAGGACTTCTAGGGGTAAAAATATGACTAGATGTGCGAATATATCTGTTAAATCAATAGTTCGAAATACAAGTAGATAAATCCGGGGGCCTTTCATTGTAAGGCATTTGAGGCTAAATCCTTTATGTTGATTCTTGGCTCTTGTATAATAATATTGGTTATGGCAGAGGCAGATACTAAGTGGTTCTATGCTTAATAGTAATAGAGAAATCATTATATTATTAATGGAGATGAAATGCTTAAAGAAGGTCTTTACGAGCAGGTTATTAACAAGGCAATAGATACTGAGCTATCTGACACGGAGAAGATCTCAAAAACAGCATGTATAGACAGTGCTGAGGCATCTAAAGTGCTCTCAAGCTATGTTGCAGATGTAGTTGAGAAAGCATTAGAGAATCTGAAAGATAGCGGCAAAAAGATTAATTCTCAGATTAATCTTGTCAATTCAATTGTTAATACAATTATCAATGAAACAGATGAACAAGAATTGACTCAGCTGTCCGTATCAGAGCGCGCCGAGCAGCTTATGGCAATTTATAACAATCAGGATAATAGATTTGCGCTTAATGAAGATGCTTCAGAAATACGACCTGAAACCTCTATTGCTCAGAGCTCACTTTTTACAGGCGCCGTTCATGAACCTCAGATGTTTTCTGAACTTAAGAAGGAGATTTTGTCCAGTGATCATATAGATATGCTGGTCTCCTTTATAAAATGGAGTGGATTAAGATTAATAATAGATGAGTTAACTGAGTTTACACGTAAGGGCGGCGTTCTTAGAATTATTACAACTTCGTACATGGGCGCGACTGATGTAAAGGCTGTTGATGTATTGAGCAAGCTCCCTAATACAAAGATTAAGGTGAGCTATGATACTAGAATTACCAGGCTTCATGCCAAGGCATATGTGTTTTATAGAGACACCGGATTTACAACTGCTTATGTTGGTTCTTCAAATCTTTCAAACGCAGCAATGTCAAGTGGACTTGAATGGAATGTGAAAGTAACAAGGAAGGATTTGCCTCAAACTATAGATAAAATTGAGGCAACTTTCGAGAGCTACTGGAACTCAGGAGAGTTTGAATACTATGATGAAGGGCAAAAGGAAAGATTATCGAGGGCGCTCAAAGCAGAGAAGTATTTCGATAATAACAATGCTGAAATGTATACAGTCGATGTTAAGCCATACGCATTTCAGCAGGAGATTCTCGATAAACTTGATGCAGAAAGAAATGTTAGAGGGTATCACAAAAACTTAGTTGTAGCAGCAACAGGAACAGGAAAGACTGTTATTTCTGCACTTGACTACAAGAGATTCAAGAAGAATAATCCGGATAAGCCTTGCCGACTATTGTTCGTAGCGCATAGAGAAGAAATACTTAAACAAAGTCGTGCAACATTTAGAGCTGTACTTAAAGACGCAAACTTTGGAGAGTTGTTCGTCGGCAATTACAGGCCTGGCAATTTAGACTATTTGTTTATCTCTATACAGACATTCAAGTCTAAAGATTTCACGAAGCTTACTAGTCCGGATTATTATGACTTTATTGTGGTCGATGAATTTCATCATGCAGCAGCTCCATCATATGAAGCACTGCTGGAACATTACAATCCCAGTGTGCTTTTAGGCCTTACCGCAACACCTGAAAGAATGGATGGGAAAAGCATATTGCCATTCTTTAGCAACAGAATTGCAGCTGAAATACGACTCCCTGAGGCAATCGATAGAAAATTGCTATGTCCTTTCCAGTACTTTGGTGTTACGGACAGTGTAGACCTCACAGACATTAAATGGTCTGCTGGTGGATATGACAAGAGGGAACTCTCCAATGTGTATACAATGGCTGGATTTGTTGCTGAAAGGAGAGCTGATCTAATAGTTGACTCAGTTCTCAAATATGTAACAGATATTGATGAGGTCAAAGGCATTGGATTCTGTGTGACGATTGAGCATGCAATGTTCATGTCTAGATATTTTAATGATCACAGAATACCTTCAATGTACTTGACTTCACAATCTACTGATGAGGATAGGGCGCATGCTAAGAATAGGTTAGTGTCGGGAGCAATAAGGTTTATCTTTGTTGTAGACATTTATAATGAAGGTGTTGATATACCGGAAGTAAATACGGTGCTTTTCTTGAGACCTACTGAATCGCTGACAATCTTCCTGCAGCAGTTAGGAAGAGGCTTAAGGTTATCAGATAACAAAGACTGCTTAACCGTACTGGATTTTGTAGGCCAGGCTAACAAAAAGTACAACTTTGAAGATAAATTCAAGGCATTACTGTATAACACGACTAGAGGCGTTACCAGAGAAATTAAGGACGGATTTGTTTCTTTACCTAAAGGATGCTATATACAGTTAGAAAAGACAGCCTCAAAATACATCTTAGAAAATATACGTGCCTCATACGGAAATACAGCAGGAATGATCTCCCGTATTGCCACATTTGAAGAGGATACAGGAAGAACTCTTTCATTAAGCAATTACCTGGACTATTTCCGTCTGGATCCGAGAGCAATGTACCGCTATGAATCATTCTCGAGAATGTGCGCACGGGCTGATGTCATTGAGAATTTTGAGGAACCTGCAGAGGAACGTCTCAAAAAAGCGATGCTGAGATTATCAATAGCAGACTCTAGAAGATGGATCCGGTTCTTGCTGAAAACTTTACCGATTCTTCGTACAGTCAAGATAGACGAACTCAGCAAATTAGAGCAGCGTATGATGCATATGTTCTATTATACTGTCTTCCTCAAATCAGCTGATGACTGGAATAGTGATGAGGTCCGTGAGAATATTAAGCTGCTGCTGGACAGCCCAATAATGATGGATGAGGTCATACAATTGCTTAATTATAGATATGAGGCAATTGACTTTGTTGATACTCGTGTAGATATTGGGTTTGATTCTCCTCTTGATCTATACTGTACGTATACAAGAGATCAAATACTTGTAGCTATGGATTATATGGATCCGTCTAATGTGAGAGAAGGAACTAAGTGGCTTGGTGATAAGAAACTAGATGTGTTCTTCATTACTCTGAACAAGGCAGAAAAGGACTATTCTCCAACTACAATGTATAAAGATTATTCAATTAATAGTGAACTGTTCCATTGGCAAAGTCAGAGTACAACCTCAGACACATCTCCAACAGGACAAAGGTATATCCATCATAAAGAGCAAGGAAGCAAAGTGCTTTTATTCGTAAGAGAGTTTAAGACAGATCATGTCTCTGGAGGAGCAGAAGCATATACATTCCTAGGAACAGCAAATTATCAGTCGCATAAAGGTTCAAGACCGATGAGCATTACCTGGAAACTTGATAATCCGATACCTGCAAAATACTTACGCAAGACAAATAAATTACTAGTAGGCTAAAGACATGAATATGTCATAGATGGTTAGTATGATAGCAGGTCATGATCTGAACGAGGGCCGATACGACCCAAGACAACTGAATACTGATGAGATATGGCAGGAGCTGTCAACTCTATTTACTACAAGATCCAGAAATTCGACAAGCTACAAGTATGGTTTCTTCAAGTCCATACTGGATAATCTGTACAATGTCGATGAGGATCTTGTATTGACTTTTGATCAGCTGTTCAGCAAGTTTGCAGAGATCTATTGGAATCTCGTTACCAAGTATGGGGTTGAACAGATGCCTGGAACGAAGACTTCCGCTATAGAGACCACTCTAAAAGAATTTGTTGTTAAACAACATGTTGCAGAGGGCATTCCATTTGAGAGTCTTTCTGATGACCAGAAGATCAGGCTGACTCAGAGAGTCAAGAACCGCTGTAAGCATAATGTTGTTGGCGCCCTGTATGGTGACACCAGAGGTATATTCTATTCATTCTCTAAACAGGGAGAGTGGATCAAATTCAATCCTCAGGTATATGGGTATGTCTGCAGAAGAAAGACGGCACTGGAAAAGCTGAACTACTATGAGTGGGCCAAATATCTTGAGAAGATCAATTCGGCTGAAACCACACTCAACTTGCTGACCAAGCTTGATGAAAGTGCTAAGCGAAACAATCTGGATGTTTACAGGCAGATTTTGTTCGATGAATTTGAAAGTAAAAATTGCTTCTATTGCGGCAGGAAGCTCCGAGATGAAGGCATACAGGTAGATCACTTTATCCCATGGGCATTCATCAAGGATGATAAACTGTGGAATATGGTACTGGCTTGCCCGACTTGTAATAACAAGAAACGAGATAAACTGGCACCTGAAACATTCCTGAACAAACTTATAATTCGTAATCAGGATATACGCCTTCATTACTATGACAGCAGCTCGCATTGCATCTTAAGAGGGGCAGACATACGCGGTGCTGAAGAAATGCGTAATTATAGACGAGAGGGGCTTCTGAATATATACAATTATGCTCAGGAGAACGGATATAACGAACTGTGGCAGCCGGCTGGAGCAGTGAGATGAACAGCACAATAAACTACTATGACAATAATGCTGATACATACATTGAAAGCACTGCAAATGTAGACTTCAGCGATATATATAGCAGGTTCCTGTCATATATACCTGATGGCGGGAGAATAATGGATCTCGGCTGCGGTAGCGGGAGAGATGTAATTTGGTTCCGCGAGCATGGATATGAGGCATATGGTTTAGACGCATCCAAAGAACTTGTAAAAAGAATAATGAAAGAATACGATATTCCGGTTTTCTCAGGTTTGATTGAGGAGTGGACAACATCTACATTATTTGATGGAGTCTGGTGCTGTGCATCACTAATGCATCTTGATGACGATGCACTTGAACAATTCTTCGGAAACTTGAAGTGGAATCTCAAACCTAATGGTGTATTGTTCATGTCAGTTAAGTCAGGAATAGAGACTGGCTATGATGATAGGTGGAGATACCTTAGGAACTTCACTGAAAAAGATATACATGAGATCATAGAGCATAACAGAGAACTTAAACTGAGTGAACTTTGGTACACGGAAGACAAGCTTGCAAGAGATTCATTTAAATGGATGAATGCTATTTTTACTTATCAACGATAAGGAGAATTACTAGTGAAAATAATAGTTGTCTTTTTAGTAGTATTCTTTATTGTATATCTACTCCTTTTTAGACCAAAAACCATAAAGGCTAAAGGATTAGCGGGCGAAACAAATCTTGTAGCACTTGTGGAAACAGAGTTACAAAAGGGACTGTATGGCCATGTTTTACGGAATGTGTACGTTCCTCGTGATGACGGTAGCACATCAGAAATAGATATAGTTCTTATTAGTGTAAAAGGTATCTTTGTCATAGAAAGCAAGAATTTTGCAGGATATATATTTGGCAATGAGAACAGCAGAAACTGGACGGTATCACTCTATGCAGGAAAAAACTGGATGGGGCGTAAAACTACTGAAAAACACAGCTTTTACAATCCTGTTTGGCAGAATAAAACCCATATTAAGGCGCTGAAAAATTGTATAAAAACAACTGCACCGATTTACTCAATTGTTGTATTCTCAAACAGGGGAGAACTACAGGACGTAACATTTGATAGAACTAAAGTGAGAGTATTAACAGCTGACCAATTCAAGGCATATCTAAGAGAAGTAAAGAATGAATGCCCAGATACACTTACTGAGGATGAAGTAGATAACATAGCAGAAAAAATAATACAGTTTGCTGGAGCAGATTCATCTGTCAAACGGTCACATATCGAAAACATCAAGAAGAAAACAGCATCGCCTACTATCTGCCCGTGGTGCGGGGGCGAGCTTATACTACGTACTGCAAAGAAAGGCCAGCATGTAGGCAGGCAGTTCTATGGCTGCTCAAATTATCCAACGTGCAAATACACAAGAAGCATTAGCCGTAATGAAAGCAAGGATAGGATATAAAGCAAAATCAGTAAGCCCTGAGAGCGTGCGAAAGACAGCAGAAGATCTTTACAGAAACGGTTTCTTCTGCTGTGAAGCAGTAGTATCAGCCATCAGAAGTGAATTTGAAGCTGATGTTCCGGAGGAAGTCATAGCCATGGCATCCGGAATGTCTGTTGGTATTGGAAGAAGCGGATGCCTGTGCGGCGCGGTGAACGGAGGCGTGCTGGCGCTTGGCATGTTCTTCGGGCGAACGGAGCCTCTTGGTCCTCAGGATCCGGGGGTCAATCATCTAATGAGCCTGACCAACGAATTACACACATGGTTCCGTGATAACAACGGCAAGCATTCTACATGCTGCAGAGTGCTTACGCGTGAGTTCGACATGGGTCAGGGCGAGCATAAGGAGCAATGCATCAGATTCACAGGCATGTGTGCCTTCAAGGTCGCAGAGATACTCGCCCGCGAGCTTGGAATCAAGAATACAGATGAACTATAAGGGGCACATTCCCGAAAAAATGTGCGAGTTACATGTCCTTATTACAAAGAATTATGATATACAGACAGGCTACATATAACGAAATACCGGCCCTAGTCGAATGCCGTATCAAGCAGCTGATTGATGAGGGGCAGTCTCCTGACACGGACATTGCGGAGCGCAATACCGAGTTTTTCCGTGAGCATTTTGAGAATGGTCAGATGGAGGAATGGGTATGTGAGGATGATCGAAAGATAGTTGCTACCGGTGCAATCATATGGTTCAGGTTCCCTCCGTCATTTGACAATGGAGAGGGACTCAAGGCATATATCACTAACATCTACACATCGCCTGAATACCGCGGGCAGGGTATTGCACCTAAGATACTTGAGATCCTTGAAAACAGGGCAAGAGAACGAGGCGTGTGCCGTATATGGCTCGAAGGGTCAAAGTGGGGACTGCCTGTATATAAGAAATACGGATTCAGCGAGAACAATACAATTCTTACTATAGAATTATAAAAAGGGAAAAAGCATAATAATCGGTGATGGGCACTGATTAACATGGTGGTTAAGAGATGAGAGAACATGCCTTAGTGAGAGCAGCAGGCATGTACTGACAATACAAATAATGTTAACGAGGAGGTCCATCAATGGCCAAGTATTCTAAATATCACAGATACCGTGAGGCAGGTGAGGATGCCAATATCAACAACATTCATGAGTATGGCGTGCCTGTACGGTCGCTCTTTACATCGACCAAGGTTCTCACTCTGCATCACCATATAGATATAACTGATGAGCAGGGAAATCTCGCATATGAGTCGAATTCCAAGTTCCTGTCTTTACATAACAAGACAGACATCACCGATGCGAACGGAAGACATGTAGCACATATCGAGGCCAAGGTCCTGACACTTCACAACAGACATTTCGTGACCATGGCAGACGGGACCAGATTCGAGCTATCCAATGAGCTGTTCCATCTCATCAAGGACATCTTCAACATCGAAGGCCTTGGCTGGCAGCTGAGGGGCAACATACTTGGACTCAATTTCCAGCTATTTGATAAGAACGGTGATATCATAGCTGTAATAGGACAGAAAATGCTGTCCCTGCATGACAAGTACTGCATAGATATATATAAGCCTGAATATGAAGAGATCGTTGTAGCGATACTGGTAACACTTCAGCACATTATACTCCGCAGGGCAGCAGCAAGCAGCGGCTCAGGCGGAAGCTCAGGTGAGTGATAAATAGGAAAGACAAGGTGAGGACCATGGGAAAGTTAGAAGAATATCTGGAAAGAGCTAAGGACATAGCAGAAGAAGCAGGCGATGTCGCTAAGAACTTCGCAGGCGAGGCAATGAGCAAGGCTAAGGAGCTGACCGAAGAAAATGCCAGGGTCAGAGAACTGACTCAGAGCGCTAAGGAGCATGCCTCCACCATATCTCTCGGAGCAAGAGAGAAGGTGCAGGGTATCGTCAGTGATGCGAAGGCAGTCAAGGAACTCAGCATCGGACTCAGCGAACTTGAAGCAATGCCTGAACTCGAAGGCTCAATCCTGTACACAATGGAGCATGAGTCGATGGTCAATAGCCTCAAGAGCCTCATACTGTTCATTAACGACAGGAGACTTGACGATGCATCAGTAGCAGAAGAGATCAAAGAGGTCATGGCGAAGATGCAGCCTGCCAATATGCCAGTTGAAGCAGAGTCTGCAGAGGGTGCAGAACAGACACCTGCACCTGAGATGTCTGAAGAAGATAAGGCAATAGAGCAGGGGAAGACCATCGCTTACAGCGCTTGCGTACGTGCAATCGAAGCGCTGACAGTACAAGGAGCATAAAGAGTGAACACTGCAGAAGCGAAATGCCGGGAATTCCTCGCAGATAAGGGGATGGAAGACCGGATAATAGACTTCAAGAATACGGATATTACCGCTGAGAGCACAGCAATTGCTCTCGGTGTTGACGTTGACAGGATATGTAAGGGACTTGCGTTCAAGGGCAAGGGTGGAACTGCTGTAGTCGTGATTGCATCCGGCAAGTCCAGAGTCAATAACGGCAAGTTCAGGGATGTGTTCGGCTTCAGACCGACCATGCTGCCTGCAGAGCAGACAGAAGAGCTCGTAGGTCACATCGCCGGCACTATCAATCCGTTCTGCCTTAAGGACACGGCAAGGCTGTATCTTGACCTGTCTATTAGGAAGCATATAGGGGAGACTGTATTCCCTGGAATAGGCGGCGAGGACTCAGTAGTAGAACTCACTGTAGATGAACTTGAGAAACTGTCAGATCCGGTGTGCTGGGTCAGCGTGACAATGTAGGACCTCAAAGAAAAACAGGATAAATAAGGGGGGGTAAGACTGGAGGTATATTATGCAATTCATAATCATGGCATACGATGGGGAAAACATGCTGGACAAGAGGATGGAGATACGTCCTCAGCATCTTGAGGGAATGGCCAGGCTCGGCAAGCATGTAGTATGTGCAGGAGGCCTCCTCGATGAAGAAGGCAAGTTAAAAGGCTCTGCACTCGTAATGGAATTCGATGACAGAGCCGGAGTAGATGAATATCTTGAGAACGAACCGTACGTCAAGGCAGGCGTATGGAAGATGATCGAGGTAGAGCAGATGAATGTCGTCATCATGGACGGCGAGAAAGTCGGGAAATAGGAGAGCATAGTACATTAAAAACTGTGTCTAAAACTCAATGACCCCTGGCTTGATATCAGAATCATGGCTGCAAAGAACCTTCACGCATGAAGGATCTGCAGCTGTTTTTGATATCCATTTTAGCGTTCTTATCTGGGATCCTCTGTCGGCTCCGATACCAGGAGGTGTCATGGTCTCCCAGTTATCCGGTGAATAGGCTGCATCTGCTGCAAGCAGTACATAATGGCTGCCACTACGAATAAGTATGCCGGCCTGTCCATCAGTGTGACCGGGGAGCTTGACCATCATAAGGCTCTCATCACCGGTTATATCCATTGCACGGTCATCAGGACCCAGCAGAAATCCTCTGTAGTACGGATACTCATTGCCGGGGAAATCCCACAGATTCTCAGGCTGCCTCACCCTGTACTTGGTCCTGACTGCCCAGTATCGTTCTTCCTCCGGCAATATTTTTCTGCTGACTTTGTTGAGGTGCTTAAGACCTGCCACATGATCTGCATCGAAGTGGGTTATGAGGACGGCGGTGATATCTTCCTGCCTTATACCCATTGACTCAAGCTGCTCGTGCACAGCCATGCCTTCCGGAACATATGGGTGATACATGTGCGCAAGATAAGACGGCAGAACACTCTCCGCGGCCTTTCTTGAATACACTCCCTCAGGACTGATATCCCTGCTCCAGCCTGTATCAACAAGATAGAGACCGGACTTATGTTCTATAATGTACACACTTACAGGAAGCGTAATGCGTTTGCTGTCAGGCATCGCAAGAGCACGGCTAAGATCACCGATGCCGCCGTTTCCGGAAGCAACACATTCTGCAACTCTTATATATCCACAATGTAGTACATGTATTTTCATCGTCTTATCCTCTGCATATAAATCATACCATACAGGGAGACCTTTTCGCTGTCCGAGTGGTAAACAAATTCATTGCGGACTGTTCTTATGGTATTATTTGTTTATGAGATAGATGTTGAAAATATATGAGGGGACTGAAATGAAGATATTAGTACTTGAAAGCAGTGGCAATATCAAAGGTTCATCAAACATGCTTGCAGATGAATTCATCCGCGGAGCTGAGGAGAACGGACACGAGGTTACTGTATATAACGTGATCAGAAAGAACATCAAGCCATGCATTGGCTGCGGCCACTGCGGCATGTCAGGCTCATGTGTTCTGGACGATGACTATGAGAACGAGCTCAAGCCACTCATTGTCAAGACCGACATGATTGTATTCGTCATGCCTGTCTATTACTACAACTGGCCGGCACCACTCAAGATGTGCATAGACAGATTCTACAGCTTCACGATGGAGCTGACTTCAATGCACAAGAAGACAGTGCTGCTCTCAGTTGCATGGGACAATACAGATACAGTATTCAATGTAACAGAGGCATACTATAAGCAGATCTGTGACTATATGCAGTTCAGAGACTGCGGCATGGTGCTCGGAAAAGGATGCGGTTCACCATCCATGACAAGAGGCACGAAGTATCCGCAGATGGCATACGAACTGGGAAAGAGTATATAGATGGATAAACTCAAACAGGCTTTTCGCGAATTCAATGAAGAACGTGACTGGGACCAGTTCCACACACCAGAGAACCTGGCCAAGTCTATATGCATAGAGGCAGGAGAACTGCTGGAATGCTTCCAGTGGAGCAATGACTTCGATAAGGAGCACCTCTGCGAGGAACTTGCTGATGTTATCAGTTACTGCGTCATGCTTGCAGACAGGCTGGACGTAGACATCGAAGATATCGTGATGGATAAACTGGAGAAGACCAAGAAGAAGTATCCGGTGGATAAGGCTAAAGGCGTAAGCACCAAGTATACGGAACTGTAATAATGGCATATATAGATGAATTCGCTTTTAAAATTGAATCAGTAAGCGATATTCGCAGATTAAAGCACAATAACAGTAAGGTCGGTGAGAACTGGCCTGTTGTTTACGTTCTTAATAATAAGAAAACTGCATATGTTGGAGAGACCGACAATGCTGCAAGAAGAGCCGAACAGCATTTGGGAAACCCTGATAAGAAGAAGCTGACAGAAATAAGAATAATTAGTGACAGTGATTTCAACAAATCGGTTATTCTTGACCTTGAATCATATCTGATCAAGCATATGGCAGCTGATGGAAAGTATACCTTACTGAATGGCAACAACGGTATTCAGGACCATGACTATTATGAGAGATCAAGGTACGAAGACGCTTTCAGAGCGATATGGAAGCAGCTTAAAAAGAAAGGCGTTGTAGACAATACTATTGAAGACATAGAAAACTCGGAATTATTCAAGTATTCACCATACAAATCACTTGGGTCAGAACAACTTGAAGCAGAACGTGAGATCCTAAGCGCTTTTGCCATGCATCGTTATGATGATGGCGGAGTCAGAATCATCGTGAGGGGAGGAGCCGGAACAGGTAAAACAATCCTTGCAATCTATCTTATGAAGCTGTTTTCGGATATAAGCGGCAGGCCTGATGAATCTCCTTATATTGATGACTACATTGATGAAGATACAGAGACCATATATGCTGCTGACAATCTTACTGGAATTGAAAAGATTGGCATTGTATTTCCGCAGACTTCTTTAAAAGCGTCAATCAAAGATGTGTTTAGAAAAGTAGACTCGCTTAAACCAAATATGGTATTGGGTGCTGTTGATGTAGTAAAAGACTATTTAAAAACACGTAAGAAATATGATTTGCTTATTGTTGACGAAGGGCATAGGCTCAAGTGTCGGAGACCTGACGGAAAAGGGAATCTTGCGAATAACGGTACATTCAAACGATACTGTAATGAGCTTGGACTTGACTACAACAATGCAAGCGAGCTTGATTGGCTTACAATATGCAGCGAGCATCTTATCATATTCAGGGATGACTGGCAGACTGTAAGACCTAGTGACATGGATGCGGATGAATTCATGTCGGCTATTAAGCGCAACTGGAACGGGACACTGGTACAGCAGTACCTGACATCTCAATGGAGATGCAAGGGTGGAAATGAATACATTGACTATCTGAAAGACATCTGGAACTGCAAAGCTTCAGGATATCGTCATATAGATAATTATGATTTCAAATTATATGATGATGTAAACAAAATGGTCGAAGAAATCAAGAAAAAGAATAAAGACTATGGGCTTTGCAGAAATGTCGCCGGATATGCATGGAAATGGAAGTCAAAGAAAGACAAGAAGGCATACGATATCATAATAGATGGTAATCAGTATCGTTGGAACTCCACCATGGATAACTGGATAAATAAAAAGAACTCAATTAATGAGATCGGTTGCATACATACAGTGCAGGGCTACGATCTCAATTACGTAGGGGTAATCATAGGCGAAGACGTTAAATACGATTCTTTGAATAACAGGATAATTGCAGACAAGTCCAATTACTATGATACTCTTGGCAAATCGGGAGTTGCAGACGATCCTGAGGCACTAAAAGATTATCTTGTAAATATCTACCGTACTCTTATGACGCGTGGCATCCGCGGGACATATGTTTATGTCTGCGATCCGGCACTGAGAGAGTATATGGCACAGTTCATAGATAAGGCATAGTTACACGAAAAAGAGGTTATAGACCAATGCAGGAAACAAGAGACGCTAACGGCCTCACTGAGGCTGAATTCCTGGCACAATACGACGATAGCATGTATCCGCATCCATCGCTGACAGCGGATGTGGTCATTTTCCGCACGCACGATGACGGAACATCACCTGATGTGCTCCTCATCCGCAGGAAGAACCACCCGTGCATCGGGCAGCTGGCTCTGCCTGGAGGATTCGCGGAGAAGGGTGAGACTATCGAGACTACTGCTGCAAGGGAACTTGAAGAAGAGACCGGTGTGACCGGTCTTGAGATGAAACTTGTAGGAATATACAGCAGACCCGGAAGAGACCCGAGAGGCTGGACGGTATCAGCAGCATACACTGCTACAGTAAAAGAAGGCGAGATAAAGCCTGTAGCAGGCGATGATGCAAGAGAAGTCTGCTGGGCAACGGTGCGGAATAATGAAGGACAGGCAGCAATCTTCCTGCGCGGACACTGTGTTAACGATGAGCTGGCATTCGATCACTATGAGATAATATCCGATGCATACGAGGTGATGCTATGAAAGAAATGTTCAGGAATTTCAATTTCAATGAGCCCCCGGCTCAGATGATCACGACAGTCTGCGGCATGGAACTGCCTGAGGACTACCTCGAATTCATGAGCGAGCACAATGGCGGAGAAGGACCTATAGGGGAGATCGGCTACGGATGCTTCTTCAGGCTGGAAGAACTTGAACCGTCCAATGCAGAGTATGACGTGCAGAAGTCTTGGCCCGGATATATTGTAATAGGGTCGGATATGGGCGGCATGCTGTGGGCATATAACCCTGAGAAAGAGTTCTATTGCCAGATAGACAGCTGCAGTATCAGTAATGATGCGATCTTCGATGAATCGGAATCGCTGGAGGAATTTGTCAGAAAGATCGGTTAAGCGGAGCAGCCATGCTCCGTTTTTTGTTGGAATAACTTATGTCGGACACCTGCAGTGCTATGGTATTATTAAAACGTATGTGTATGTCCCTATAAGTTATATCGGCTGAGAGGAAAATATATGAACAAGATAACAATGTTCCACATTACCGAGTGCAAGTACTGTGACATGGCTCGCAGGGCTATTGAGGAACTGAGAGATGAGCACCCTGAGTATAAGGAGGTCGAGATCGAGATGATCAACGAGGATGAGCATCCTGAAATCATCGAGAACTACGACTACTGGTCGGTGCCGTCCCTCTTCATCGGAAAGGACAAGATATTCGAGGCGGCGCTCTTCATGCCTTACGAGCAGGTAAGAGACGGAGTGAAGCTCGCCTTCGATACAGCACTCAGGGCGGAATAAGAGAGGGGCAAAATGAGACAGTATATAGTCGACGCATTTACAAGTGAGCCGTTTACAGGCAATCCTGCAGCAGTCTGCGTTATGGAGAGCTGGCCTGCAGAAGAGTCCATGATGAAGCTCGCTATGGAGAACAATCTCTCCGAGACTGCGTATATAGTAAAAGAGAAAGAGGGCTATCACCTGAGGTGGTTCACACCCGGTACGGAGATCGAGCTCTGCGGACATGCGACACTCGCATCTGCATTCGTCATTCTGAATTACTATGAGCCTGAAAGCGACGAGGTGAGATTCAATACGCTCAGCGGCGAGCTTATCGTGAAGAGGAAAGGGAATCTCTACGAGATGGACTTCCCTACATACGAGCTTAAAGAGATACCTGTCACTGACGACATGGAGAAAGCCTTCGGAGTGCGCCCTGTAAAAGCGGTACTCGGCTTGGATCTTATCTGCGTATTCGAGTCAGAGGAGCAGGTCAGGAACATGCAGCCTGACCAGGCGATGCTCATGAAGATAGAAGGGCGCCTTCAGAACGCGACCGTACGCGGAAAGGACGATATAGACTGCGTGTCCAGAACTTTTGCCCCTAAGGTAGCTGTAGCTGAGGACCCGGTGTGCGGATCGTCGCACTGCCAGATAGCAGAGTACTGGGCGAAGGAGCTCGGAAAAGACAGGATCCACGCGTACCAGGCATCAAAGCGCGGAGGACATCTGTACCTGGAGCCGCAGTGGAACGGAAGGATAAAGATAAGCGGAGAAGCAGCTCTGGTGGCTGTATCTGAGATAGCTGCCAGGCTGTAACATAAGACTGATGGACTACCGCTTCGACCTGCACGAGACACAACTTAATATCCTGGAAAAGTGCCCCGAGTGGGAAGAACTCATGGGAGTCGTTACTTTCAAAAACACTCCCAAGGCAGGCACTGCGGTCAGTCGCGACCGGACTGTCTACTATAACAGCCACGGCATGAGAAAGTACCCACCTGATGTACAGGCCTACATCATCGCTGAAGAGCTCATGCACATACAGCTGGCTCATGAGATGAGAGGAAGGGGCAGAGACCGGAGAGTGTGGGAAGCTGCCTGCACGGCTGTTGCCTGCGAGCTCCTGGCGGCTGACGGTTTCGAGCCGCCTAAGAGCAAGGTAAGGCACCCGGACGCAGCCGGTAAGAGCGCCGAGGAGATGTACGAGATACTCCTCGCCCGTGCCGACAGAGAAGAGGCAGAGCCGCAGGAGAGCAAAGAGACAGAAGACCTGTATGAAGAGGTCTTCGTTTCTTCTGACAGAAAAGATGCTGACAGGCAGGCGGGCGACCTTGAGGGAGCGCAGGAAAGAGACATTGAGGACCCCGGCCTTGCGCATGCTGTAGCGGGCCTGCCGGACCTTCTCGAAGACAGCCTGCAGCTTGACTACGACTGGTTCCCTGCTGACAGGATAAGGGACGGCATGCTCATAGAGCAGTTCAGGCCGTATCCTGTGCCGCATGCAGAGATACTTCTCGACACGAGCGCGTCGATAGATTCTGATCTGCTCAGGGCTTTCGTCAGGGGGGTCAAGGGGCTCCTGAGAGAAGACGCTGTTGTCAGGGTCGGGTGTTTTGACACCGAATTCTACGGATTCCAGGACATCAGGAGCGACAAGGACATCGCTGAACTTGAGATCAAGGGGTCGGGCGGCACGAACTTCGAGACGGCCGTCAAGGCTTTCAGCGGCGATGCCGAGACCAAGATAGTATTCACTGACGGATATGCGGACATGCCTGAGACAAGATGCGATGCCATATGGCTAGTGTACAGCGACATGCCGGTCGATCCGCCCGGCGGAAGAGTTATATACGTTAAGAAACCAGAGGACCTGAATAATTATGAAATCAATTTTCTTATCACATAAGCAGCTGTTTGAGAACCCGCTTCCGGTATTCAGGACTGTCGGGACGATGGCTCAGGCAAGCGACCTTGCGATGATCACAGCGCCTGACGACGGATTCACTCTGAACTGCAGCAATGTCAACTACTTTCTCTCGGAAGGGGAATGCTGCGACAGATTCGGCCGTGACCACGTGTGCGAAAACTGCGCGGTAAGGCCGGCTCTTCTCCTTGAGCCTGGCGATGAGAATCTCCTTAGCCATGCCCGCGAGGTCGGAGACATAGTTACCGTGGAGCTCGGTACCTATCCTTCTGTCATGCTCGAGTCATCAATGAGAGACATGGCAGAGAGGCAGTACAGAGATGGCACTCTTAAGAAGACCGGCACGGCATATACCGTCGCAGGAGAGAAGAGGGATGTCTACAGGCTCGGCGCCAAGCAGATAGTCAGGGTGCCTGTTACCGAAGAGACTGCCGCAGGATACCTGCAGCTCGCAGACGGCAGCATCGTGAACGCAGGCGAAGAGATATTCATAGAGGTAAAGCCGGTCCGCTGGTATTACGATGAGATAAATAAGCTCCTCATATGCGGAAGGGCACTCTTTGCAGGCCTTGGCCGCGAGGGGGCAGCTGAATACATGAAGGAGGCCTTCATAGAAGAGCTCCTCGCAGAAGACGATAAAGAGATAGCATCGGGGGCAGCCGGGACGACCTACCATATAGAAGAGCATGATGAGCTCGACCTGATCAGGGCGTATTTAAAGGCGGACATCCCGGTATTCATCCACGGTCTCACAGGCGACGGCAAGAGCGACCGTGTCAAGGAGATAGACCCGGATGTGCTGGATATAGAGCTTGTAAACGAGACGCCTGAGACAATAAACGGGCGCGCTGTATATAACGAGACGAATGACAAGATCATAGACATCAAGCCTGTATGGCTTGTCAAGCTCGAGCGCCTGTGCGAGGACGGAAAACTCCACATACTTTTCTTCGATGAGCTTACCAATGCGACCAAGCAGACGCAGGCGGTCATATTCAAGATCGTCCTCGACAGGTTCGTAAACAACCGCTGGCCGCTTCCTCCTAACGCGCGCATAGTGGCTGCCGGAAACGACCGCGCAGAATCGAGCGTAGCGCACGACCTTGCAGAGCCGCTGTTCGGAAGGTTCGCCCACATATACATAAGGACGACTGTAGAGAACTGGATGCCTTGGGCTGTAGGAAAGAGGATCAATCCTTATGTCATGGAGTTCCTTGCGAATAACGACCTCTACCTCAGGACGACCTTCACCGGCACAGAGGGCTACGCAGACCCGCGCCGCTGGGAGATGGTATCGAGAGTGCTCGACAGCTCGGATAATGATTTTGCCCTTTTAGAGCCTATAGTCGGAAGGGATACGGCCGAAGCGTTCATAAGGTTCTTCCGTGCGCAGGAGGAGATGGCGGACCTCGTTAAGTACACAGACGAAGAGATCTCGCATCTCACTGTAGCGAGAAAGTACCAGATAGCGCAGCAGTGCCTGTATGCAGCATCAGCCAAGCCGGCTGAGGCCGAGGCGCTTGTTGAGAGGCTGGGGCCTGAATTCGCAGCATGGTTCAGATACGTGCTTGAGAGGAAGAGAAAGTGAAAAACAAGGGTTTCGGGAACAGCGATGAGAAGGAAAAGGCGAGAGAATTAAGCCCTGCCGAGAAGAGGCGGCTTGAGAGGTTTGAGGTGATCTCTTCTGAGATGGCTGAGCAGGGGTACAGGCGTACTGACCTTACAGTGAGCATCATAGAGGCTAACAAGTTCGGACTGCTTCTGCTGATACCGCTCATCCTAATAGGCGGAGGACTTTTCTATCTGAGAAACGGCCAGGGACATGCGGGAGGCTCTTTAGCATCTTTTCTGGTGTTCGCAGCAGTATTCGTGACGCTCATAATCGTGCACGAGTACATACACGGCATCAGCTGGTCGCTCTTCTGCCCGCACGGATTCAAGGATATAGAGTTCGGCGTGATGAAGCAGTACCTGACTCCGTACTGCACTTGCCTGGTGCCGCTCTCGAAGGGGTCATACATATTCGGGGCGCTGATGCCTCTTGTGATCCTCGGGATAATACCGATGATCGCAGGCATAATGACCGGGAACAGGTCGGTCCTGCTGATGGGCATCATCATGGCGGATGCAGCCGCGGGCGATATCATGATAGTCCGCGACATCCTGCGCTACAGGAGCACCGCAGAAGAAGTCGTGTACATAGACCATCCGACGCAGGCCGGCGGAGTCATATTTGAGAGATAAAGATAATAACCAAACAGGAGGAATAGAGATGAAAAAAGAAGCATTTGAAGTACTGAAGAACAGAAGAGCCATAAGAAAGTTCAAACCTGAGCAGATCACAGACGAAGAGCTGAATGCAGTTCTCGAGGCCGGCACATATGCCCCGACAGGCGCAGGCACACAGGGCGTGCAGATCGTTGCAGTCCAGACTCCTGAATACCGTAACAGAGTCGCTGCACTCAATGCCGCAGTAATGGGAAAAGACATGGATCCATACTATGGAGCACCGACAATCGTGCTCGTATTCGAGACACCTGAAGGCTTCACACAGGGATTCGACGGACCTGCAGTTACTACCAACATCGTAAATGCCGCATACGCAGCAGGACTCGGCTCATGCTGGATCCACAGATGCCGCCAGATGTTCGAGATGGAAGAGGGCAAAGCACTCCTCAGGGAGTGGGGACTTCCTGAGAACCTGACAGGCAGCTGCTCAGTCGCACTCGGATACGCAGACTGCGAGCAGCCGGCAGCAAAGCCTCGTAAGGAAGGATACATCGTCAGAGTCTAAGAGGAATATACATGGATCTGAATCAATTCACATGGACAAGAGAACCCGCGGCATATGATATTACGGACAGCGGTATTTCTGTAACGACCATGCCGCACACTGACCTGTGGCAGCGGACATACTACCACTTCCGCAACGACAATGCGCCGGTCTTTCAGATGGAGACAGAGGAGAAATACTTCAGTTTTGTCGTGAAGACTTCATTCCGGGAGAGCCATCACCGGTTCGACCAGTGCGGCGTAGTCATGTATCTTGACAGCGACAACTGGCTGAAGGGCTCGGTAGAATATGAGAACGAGGAGTTCCAGCACCTCGGCAGCGTGGTGACCAATCACGGCTGGTCCGACTGGGCGACGACCGAGATCCAGGCAGACATAAGCGAGGTGTGGTACCGCCTGAGCAGGAGAGAAGACGACTACCGCATCGAGTACTCAGAAGACGGCTGCCGCTGGAAGCAGATGAGGATCTGCCACATGCACGAGGGCGCCGGAAAGATAAGGCTGGGCATCTATGCCTGCTCGCCTGAGGACTCATCCTTCACAGCGTATTTCAGTGACATGCAGCTCACGGAATGCGCATGGCAGGCCCACGACGGCCAGGCACCAGATGAAACAGAATAATTCATAAAGAAAGCAGGCTGCTGAGATAACAGCCATTGAATAGAAAAGAGAGGGAATAAAGATGATCGGAATCACGCTCAGGACAATTGATGCAAGACTGTCGGTATGCAAGGTGGAAGACTATTCACAGGTGGATATAACGAAGCCTTACACTTTTACCGGTGTCACTGACGAAGAACTCTCACTGGTATGCCCGGTTGATGCAGTGCCGGGCAACACAACAGAAAGGGACGACGGATGGAGAGCCTTCCGCATAGTCGGAGTGCTCGACTTCAGCCTGATCGGAATCCTTTCTAAGATCTCAGGGATACTGGCAGATAACAGAATCGGAATCTTCGCCATCTCGACATACAACACCGACTACATACTGACTAAAGAAGAGAACTTCGATAAGGCACTTAAAGTGCTTGAAGAAGCCGGGTATGAGATAGAAGCATAGATTCCGTCAGATGACAGAGGCATGAGCGCCTCAGTCTGGGGCGGAGAAGCCTGGCACGAAATGGATATGCAGCTTAGGTAGGATGAGGCTGCCCGAAAGAAAATCAGAGACTCCGTGTCCCATAAGAGGGACGGAGTTTTTTGATGCAGACGGTTACGCCCCGGATACCTGAAATTGCAGGGGCTGGGCGTAACCCAGGAAAAGTTTGCGAAGCGATGTTACGACCAGGATGCCTGAAACGGCGGGGGGCGGGCGTAAGCAAGGAAAAATTTTCGGAGAAATGTTACGCCCATGTATGCCTGCAGGGCACTGATGAGGCGTAACAAGTAAACAAAATCGGCAGGCAAAGATTCAGATGATTACGCCCCGACCTTTCAAATATGCATGAATGGGTCGTAACAAAGAATCGAAAAAGAATAGAAAGTTACGCCCTGGGACCCCTTAAAAAAGGCATCGGGGCGTAAGCAGCATAGAAGTTACGCACGCTGTTGACCGGAGCGGGAGCAGAGTCAAGGACAGAACGCTGGCCTCAGGCCGGAGAGCAGGCTACATACCGGCCTCAGGACGGGCAGCCCTTGACGGCGCGACACGGAAAACCCTTTCCTGCGTCAGCAGAGTGGAATACACTCTGCTGGATGCCTTCCCGGCGAGGGAAATTTCACAATTACTTGGTTGCGTAGGCGGTCCCGGCCAATATACAATCTGAGTAGACTGATTACAAAGGGGGAAATGAGAATGGCAGATTTCTATGAAGTTGTAATGGGACGCAAGAGTGTCAGGACATATGACGGCAGGGGGCTGTCTGCTGAGGATCTAAGGAAAATCAAGGAGTGCGCTGAGGCAGCGGACAATCCTTTCGGTATAAAAGTTGACTTTGTTTTCATGGATGCAGAGGAGCATGGACTTTCAAGCCCTGTGCTTGCAGGGGAGAAGATGTACATGGCGGGCATCGTGGACAAAGTTCCTTATTCTGATGTTGCTTTCGGCTACTCGCTTGAAAAGGTGGTGCTGTATGCATGGTCACTCGGGATAGGCACTGTGTGGATCGGCGGCACGATGAAGAGGGATGTGTTCGAACGCGAGGCCGGCCTGACTGAGGGAAGGAGGATGCCTTGCATCACTCCGCTCGGATACCCGGCTGCAAAGAAGACTATCAAGGAGACCCTTATGAGAAAGGGTGTCAAGGCTGATGACAGAAAGCCACTCAGGGAGCTCTTCTTCGACGGTGACTGGGATACACCGCTTTCAGAAAGAGACGGCATCAGAAAAGCGATGGAGCTGGTAAGGTGGGCGCCGTCTGCAGTCAACAAGCAGCCTTGGCGTATCATGAAGAAGGACGGGGCTTATCACTTCTATGAGAAGCACGACAAGGGATACATTTCTGATGAAGTCGGCGACATGCAGAAGATAGACATGGGCATCGCGCTTTATCATTTTGTGCGCGGACTTGAGGAAGCCGGTTACAACCCTGAAGTCAGGGTAGAGGACCCGGGAATCTCAGCTGAAGAAGGAACAGAATACATCGCAACTGTGGAACTTAAGTAAAAGTTGGACTATAATTGGCTAAGTAAATGGCAATTAACAGACTGATCCGCAGCCGGGCACCGGCTGGACAGGCTATTCAGATAGTTATACGCAGCGAGGTAAGAGGCTGCGAGGGGTATAAGGAAAGTAATGGACAGTAAGGATTTTAAATATACGATCGTTCTTGACGGTAATTATAACGAGAATTCAGGGCATCAGGAGATGCCGGATGAGCTTGGGCAGGCGATTGAACGCAGGCAGCCTGGCAGGCATGTGCAAAACGAAGAAGTTCCGGCTCACGAAGCTGCGGGAGAGTCGGCAGGTGCTGCTGAGTCTGTAAGCAGGAAGACAGGGAGCCTCAGCCTTCATGAGATGATGGACCGCCTGTACAGCGAGTATGAGAGGATCTGTTTCCAGGATCCTAACACTCTTGATATGGACGACATATATCCGCACATCTATCACTGGCGTATAGGCGACAGGTATGATCCTGCCAAAATGCCGGTGCTCGAAGAGGCTATCAGGCAGAAGTGCAGGATAGCGGATACGGAGGCTTTTGAGAAATACGTGAATGAGGTGAAGAGCCACAAGTTCCAGCCTGATTCGTGGGACTGATACAGAAATGATAACATCATGAGCAACTTTGCTCGGACGGGGAGTAAAACTGCATGACTTCAGCTGAATGGAAGAAAGTTCATGATGATGAGGACGCGAAGCTGCGCAAGAAGATAAAGAAGCTGAGCGGGAAGAGCACCAGGCGGCTTTATCTTAGCGTTATTATATTTATCGCTCTTTTTGCTGAGATAGGCGACTTCCTGAATAAGATAGTCGAAAAGCTGGGTAATTCTGCTGATCCGGGAGACTTAAGCCAGGTAAGAGGGTTCGTTGAAACACCGATCCTGGTACAGATTGTCCTGATGGTCGTGATAGCTGTGTTTGTGTTAATAAGAGCTGCTGTGCTGTGGAACAGGTCGCAGAATCTTGAGGAGTCAAGGCTCTACTGGTATCCTTCGGATGAAGAGGTCTCAGATATCAGGGAGAGGTTCAATAATAATGACTTCGTGAAGTTCATCCTGTCAAAGATATCTTCTGAAGATACCGAGACGGTCAAAGTCGCGCTCGACGGGATCACGATCTCAAACAGGACCGGAAAGGAGTTCTGCAGCCTGAACGGGTGCGGCTACAGGCGCCTCAGCAATTACGAGACCAAGCAGCTCGCATACTATATAGCAGAAGAAGCTTTCAACGGTAACTATACTATCTATCAGACAAAGCGCCTTGAGACCATATATGACAGGTACGTCGGAGGCGTTACTGACAAGGGCGATGACGGCAGAAAGGGCCCGGGCATCAAAGCTATGATAAAGAAGGATGCCCTGTGGCTGCTGACTCAGATATCCTCAATGGGTATTTTCAAAAGGCCTATTTACATCCCGCCTGCAGTGAAGGGGCCTGCATCCGTGGAAGGCGGACAGATAATAGTAAACAAGGGATACAATCCGGAAGACTATATGTTTGAAGAGCTGTAACAGTGTGAAGAGTTATAAAGTAACAGCCGGCAGATGCGATCGCATCTGCCGGCTTATGAAACTTACCTGCGCAGGAGATCCCGAAACTAGTCATGAGTAACCTTATAACAAAAACAACTGAACTTGCGATGGCGCTGACGCTGGCTTATGTCAGGAGCGGGGACACTGTCGTGGATGCAACATGCGGTACGGGACAGGACACAGTAGCTCTCGCCAAAGCGGCGGGACCTGGGGGCCGGGTGTATGCTTTCGACATACAGAAGAAGGCTTTGCTCATGACCGAGGCGAGGCTGAAGGCGCACGGCCTTGACAACGTGCACCTTGTGAGCAAGTCGTTTGAGTCGATGAGCTCTCACATCCCTGAAGAGAGCGCGGCGGCAGTCGTATTCAACCTCGGATACCTGCCGGGAGGCGATCACTCGGTGACCACGACAGCAGAGACGACCCTGGCAGGCCTTGAGGCCGCGCTCAGGACGGTGAAGCCCGGCGGGATAGTCACGGTGGTTCTCTATGACGGGCACGAGGCCGGAAAGGAAGAGAAGAAGAGGGTGCTCGAGTGGGCGGAGGCGCTTGACTCAAAGAAGTACCATGCTGCATATGTCAGCCTGATCAATCAGAAGAACTGCCCGCCTGAGATACTGTGGGTGACGAAAAAGTGAGAATGAGATTGACTCGGGCAGCAGCTACGGGTACAATAAGCCGCGATATAAAACGCTTTGGATACACAGAAGAACCAGAAAGGATTTTACATATATGATCACAGGTAAGCAGAGAAGTGAACTCAAGAAGATGGCGCAGGAGATCAAGCCGACAGTCATGATCGGAAAGGAAGAAGTGACACCGAATGTCATCGCTTCCATCGATGATTACCTTGCTGCGCATGAACTTATCAAGGTTCAGATACAGGACGGAGCTATTCTCGACCCTAAGGAGACAGCGAACGAGATCGCAGAGAAGCTCGGAGCAGATTTCGTGCAGGCAATCGGAAAGAAGTTCGTGCTGTACAGAATGGCCAAGGACCCATCAAAGAGGAAGATCGTTCTGTAGGAAAGACAGAAACGGGAACGGAATATCAGTCACGTTTAGCAGGCGGAATTGCTGCGAGCTCAGCGGCAATTCTGCTTTTTTCGTTGCGGATATCCAAGTCATTTTGCAGGAACTGCAGATATTTGGTTAGGTGCAGGCAAGAATAGTGGTATAATCATTCCAACTATGAGAAGAAAGCAACGGTAAGACATAATGCTAACAGATTCAATCACAGAAATTTATCATATCAACGGATCGGGCATTGGCACGATCAAAGCTGACATCACCAAGCTCGAACTTGTGGAGGCTGTTGTCAATGCGGCGAACAACTCGCTGCTCGGCGGCGGTGGCGTTGACGGTGCCATTCACAGAGCAGCAGGGCCTGGGCTCCTCAACGAGTGCCGCGGGCTCGGCGGATGCAGGACAGGCGAGGCCAAAATTACAAGCGGCTACGAGATGCCTTGCAGGTACATCATACACACTGTGGGACCTGTGTGGCGCGGAGGCGACAACGGCGAGGCAGACCTGCTGGCAGACTGCTACAGGAATTCCCTGCAGCTGGCCGCAGATAACGGGATCAAGACCATCGCTTTTCCGTCCATTTCTACAGGAATATTCTCCTATCCGGTCGAGGAGGCTGCCTACATCGCCGTGAATACTGTCGCGGAATTCCTGAGGGAAAACCCGGGCAGGTTCATCTTCGTGCTGTGGGCATTTCTTGACGACAGGATCAAGGCTGTCTATGACCATGCCCTTGCCGAGGTGTCAAAGCAGCAGGAATCAGACATGGGCAAAGCCGAAGTCATCGTGACCAGGCTCAAAAGTGGAAAAGAGCACAGATTCGTCGCACCGGATGAGCCGCTCGAAGAGGAGGAAGAGTTCCTCGATTACATGCCAGAGCCGGGAAGCGGCCACGGCATGCTGAGCTGAAGAAGACCTGGATTTCAGCAAGGTGCACATTAAATGATTGACTATGTAACTTTCAACGGACAGAAATATAAGACGCGGGATGTGAGGCTCGAGGAATACAAGGTGACTGTGAAGATCGCCGAGGAAGCGCTCGACGGGATCCTGTTCGATGAGGAAAAGGGGTACCCATCGAGGGAAGCCGAGCTGCTCGACGAGCTGATCTACTGCTTTGTGCCGGACGAACTTATGGATGCGCCGGACGAAGCAGTCGCGGAATACATATACGATAAGGTGTTTTAGAGAACTGTGTGCCGGGGAATGTGACGGAAGGCTGCTCCCGGTTACAGAAAAAGGGACTGGATGAGAAAAGGTATTGACAGAAGGACTTTGTCGGCGGCTTTTACAACTTCGCTGCCGATCATGATAACATTCGTGGTCCTCGGAACAGGGTACGGCCTGCTGCTTCAGAAGCACGGCTACGGGCCTATTTGGGCTCTCCTGTCGGGGATAATTATTTTCAGCGGAACGGTGCAGTTTGTGAGCGTCGGCTTTCTGAACGCCGGCCCGGTTCTGATGGCAGGGCTCACTGCTCTTATGGTGGCAGCCAGGCACTTTTTCTTCAGCATCTCCATGATCGGAAGATACAAGGATGAGGGCAGCAGGAAGTGGTACCTCTACTACGCGCTCTGCGATGAAACGTATGCCATGCTGAGCAGAGACGACATCCCTGAGGACGTCGACCTCAGTAATTACAGGCTGCTTGTGACGTTCTTCGACCAAAGCGCATGGATCGCAGGGTCGGTCCTCGGCGGCGTGCTCGGCGGGCTATTGACTTTCGACTCTACAGGGATCGATTTTGCCATGACCGCGCTTTTCACTACTGTATACGTGCAGCAGTGGCTCGACTCAAAGTGCCACATCCCGGCTGTGCTTGGTGTCGCTGCGACGCTCGCCTGCAGGCTGGTGTTCGGGCGGGACTACTTCCTGATCCCGGCGATGGTCATAATAATCGCTGTGCTGACTATAATGCGAAGCCGCATAGAGCCGCAGTTCGGCGAGACTGCCGGCGCTGCTGAGGCTGAAGCAGCGTCACTTTCTCAGGCAGGAGGTGGCAGCGATGAGTGATCACAGAATGGCGATCGCGGTCATCCTCGTGATGGGTATCGCGACTTTCGCGACACGTATCGTGCCGGTGCTGCTCTTCGGACGCGGCAGCAGGGTGCCTGACTATGTCATGTACCTCGGCAAAGTGGTGCCGTATACAGCTATGGGGCTTCTGATCGTGTACTGCCTCAAGGATGTTCAGGTAATGGCTGCGCCGCATGCTTTGCCCGAAATAGCCGCAATGGCTGTGGTAGTGCTGAGTTACCTGTGGAAGAGGAATTCAATACTTAGTGTTGTTATAGGAACGGCTCTGTACATGTTCATGGTGCAGAATCTGTAATGGAGCAGGGAGGATCCTGAGGTTGTGATTCAGGAGTAATATATGGCTGACTATGCGGTCCTAATACCGTTTGTGACAACTGAAGAGGGCGAAGCGCTTCTCCTTGAAGTCCGCTCGCAGCTGGTAAAGCAGCCGGGAGAGATATGCTTTCCGGGCGGCAGGGTCGAGGCCGGGGAGACTCCGGAAGAGACGGCTGTCAGAGAGACCTGCGAGGAGCTCGGCCTTAAGCCTGAGGATATTGAAGTATTCTCTGAGCCTGAGACCGAGACTGAGATGATGGCTGATGGAAGGCGCGTTTTCTCAGTAAAGGCGCGGATAAAATGCCCGGGCAATGCAGCCGGTGAGTCACATGAGCTGAAAGATTCACTCAGCCTGAGCAAGGCTGAAGTAGCGGACATTTTCCTGCTTCCGGTCTCATGGCTGGAAATCAACGCCCCTGAATACTATGTGCTCGGTAAGTCATCCGATGAAGACCTGCCTGAGATACTAAGAGGGTATCTTTCGAATTACGGCGAATTCAGGCGAAGAGGCGAGACTTATTACTGGGAGTACGAAGGCCGCGGCATCTGGGGCCTGACAGCCAGGATCATTAACCGCCTTATAAACAGCAATAAATGAAGAGGAGAAAATGACAGTGAGAATCACTCTCGCTGCCAGCATAATATGAGTTATAAGATACCTAAGGATCCTATGATCCTGTACAGTTATATCAACATGATGCTGAGAGACAGGGGCGAATCGCTTGCAGACCTGTGCGCGGAGATAGATGCGGACGAGAAAGAGATCAGGGCCGCACTGGACGCAGCCGGTTTTGCATACGATGAGACCGTCAATCAGTTCAGATAATCCAGAGTACTATCGGTTTACCAGAGGGGCGGACTAAGGGAAGGAAGAGAACTATGAAACACAGAATGGTGCATGTTAACTGGAACGTTAGCGACCTCGAAGCCTCGATGGCTTTCTACGAAAAGGCGCTCGGCCTCACTGAGAAGAGGCGCAAAACAGCAGCGGACGGGTCGTTCATACTCGTATATCTGACAGACGGGACGAGCGATTTTGAGCTCGAGCTGACATGGCTTGCCGAGCATCCGCAGAAGTACGACCTCGGCGAAGAGGAGTTCCACCTCGCATTCCACGTAGACGACTTCGAAGCAGCGCACGCTTTGCATGAAGAGATGGGCTGTATTGCATTCGAGAATCACGACATGGGCATCTACTTCATCACAGACCCGGACGGGTACTGGCTTGAGGTGATACCTGAAGATAAATAATCGAGGGGCATAAGTTTAGCGCACGGAGAATCAGATAATAACAGGGGGAAACGGATATGCTGATTGATGTTAACGGAATCAAGCTGAATTATGAAGTTGCGGGCAGCGGAAGACCGCTCATCATGGTGCACGGAAACGGCGAGGATCACACGATCTTCCACGAAGCGGTCGTGCAGCTGAGAAAGCACTTCAAGGTATACACGGTGGACTCAAGAGACCACGGCGCGAGCACGAGGGTGGACGAGCTTCACTACACAGATATGCGCGATGACATGATCGCTTTCATGGAGGCGCTCGATCTTAAGGACGTCATTTTCTACGGCTTCAGCGACGGCGGAATCATAGGCCTCCTGGCTGCGATGAAGTCGGACAGGATCCGCATGCTGATCACGAGCGGGGCCAACATGACACCGCAGGGCGTGAGCAAGCCGCTGCAGCTGTTTATTAAGATGGCTTACAAGATCAAGAAGGACCCTAAGCTCTACCTCATGATGGCTGAGCCGAATATCACGGAAGCGGACCTTGCGAAGATCAAGATCCCGACAGTCGTAATCGCGGGCGAGAAGGATCTTGTTTTGCTCGAAGAGACCAAGAGGATCGCTGCGGGCATCAGCGGGGCCAAGCTTCGCATCATCCCGGGCGAGGGCCACGGCAGCTACATCGTTCACAATACCCGCATAGCGGACATCATCATGGAGGAGACAGGCATCTGCGAGCCTGCGCCTGAATTCGACCCGGACTGCCTGGATGCTCTCAAAACAGCACAGCAGGGTGAGATCGACGCCGTAAAGATGTACGAGAAGCTGGCTGAGGTCGTAAAGGACGATAAGGACCGCGCAGCATTCGAGAGACTTGCAAGTGACGAGCAGAGACACGCAGAGGTGTTCAAAAAGTACACCGGCATGGACCTCAGGGTCAATCCGGCAAAATCGATCTTCGTTCCTATGATGTACAAGGTGCTCGGAAGGGCCAAGACTTATCCTATCATCGCAAAGGGCGAATACGATGCAGCTGAGAAATATAAGGACATCGTCGACTTCTTCCCTGAAGTGAACGAGGTCATGAATGACGAGACCATCCACGGTGATGCAGTACTCGCGCTGCTTGAGAAGGAAGAATAGATCCCGGCAGAATATGGACGGACAGAATAAAGACAGAAGAACAAGAGAAGACAGGCCTGTAGTTGCCATATGCTATGACTTTGACAAGACCCTGTCGCCTGACAACATGCAGGCGCAGGGCTACCTTCAGGCCATTAATTACGATAATCAGGGAGAGTTCTGGAAGGAAACGATGGAGCTCGC
This sequence comes from Anaerovoracaceae bacterium, assembly GCA_040308005.1. Taxonomy (GTDB): domain Bacteria; phylum Bacillota; class Clostridia; order Peptostreptococcales; family Anaerovoracaceae; genus Crickella. The sequence goes on from JAWRIG010000034.1 coordinate 31,236, forward strand.
TCTTTCGCATGAGATGGATTCGACTCTGGCATGGATGTACTTGATGCTGAGAGGCGCAAGAGGCAAGGAGATATTCCGCCGCGAGATGCTCGAGCGCTACGGCGCCGGCGTGAAACTGTATGACGGAGTCGCCGGCAGCACCGGAGAGAGCTGGTTCGCCCGCATGAGAAGATACGGCGAAGAGCGCGGCATTATAGTCGAACACTACATCATTTCTTCAGGCCTGAGGGAAATGATCGAGGGAACTGAGATCGCAGGCGAATTCGAGAAGATATATGCGAGCTCTTTTTACTATGATGAAGACGGCGTAGCAGTATGGCCTGCGCAGGTCATCAACTTCACCAACAAAACGCAGTTCCTCTTCAGGATCTCAAAGGGCGTGCTCGGCATCAACGACGACGGGGTCAACGACTATTTTGCCCCTGACAAAATGCGCGTGCCTTTCAGAAATATGGTGTACATCGGCGACAGCGACACGGATATCCCGTGCATGAAGCTTGTCAATTCGTACGGCGGCCACTCGATTGGTGTCTACGACCCTGAGACCGAAGACAAGACACGCGTCAAGAAGATGATGCGGGAAAACCGCGTCAGATATTACGCCCCGGCCGACTACACCGAAGGCTCAGAGCTTGACCGCCTGCTGCAGATGATATTCGACAAGACAGCAGCAGCCGAGAAGCTCGAAGACCTGTACTACGAAAAGAACCACGAAGCGGAGCAGTAGCTCCGTTTTTCAATGCAAGGAATCCTGACGGATAAGGTTTTTGAAAAATGAATAGCCAGAGGCCCTCAAAGCACGCACGAGAGAACCACACATTACAAACATCAATATCTCGTGCGCGCTCAAAAACCACATTACCATTAACTCGCAACAGCCATTAACTGTATATTTTCCGGTCGCTCTCCCGTGAGCTCCCGGGGTCTGCTTAGCCGATCGCCCCGCCCTATAGCTGTCCGAGCGGGTTTCGTAGTTCCCGCCGGCCAGCGCAGGGGCTCTCGGAGCAGACCGGGACATTTTTCTATAGGGGAATAACACGTATATCCGGACTTGATTAGCGCTTGTACATCTTGACTGCGCGCTGTCACAAAATGGAGGTACATTTTGAAAATTTGAAGCGGCATGAAGAAAGCCTTTGTACGTCTGGATTACAAGCAGCCACAAAACGGACGTACACTTTGAATAGTTGGCAGAACAGGATGAAGGCCTTTGTACGTCCGGATTACAAGCAGCCACAAAACGGACGTACATTTTGAAAGGCTGGGAGACCAGGATGAAGGCGTTTGTACGTCTGGATTACAAGCAGCCACAAAATGGACGTACGTTTTGAAAGGCTGGGAGACCAAGACGAATGAGTTTGTACGTCCGATTCAAGCGCTGAAGAAAAACAGAAGTACAAAGTGATCAATAGAAATGGCGTGAGTACTCTGCTTGTACGTCTGGATTCCGGAAGAACGGAAAATGGAAGTACATATAGCGAATACGAGGCGCCGGGATAAAGGAGTTTGTACGTCTGAATCAGGCATAGAAGAAAAACGGAAGTACACGTGCGCCATAAAGGACTCGGCGATAGTGCGGCGCGGGGTAATCGTGTATAATATCCATGAAAGCCGTGCAGTGCTTTTGATCAGAAGTGAAGGACCGGATGAATGAGAAAAGTAACAGAAGAAGAACGCAAGGCACTTCTGGAACATCCTGAGCTTGTTATGTTCCGTGCCGGAGATTATAAAAAAGACTTCGCGGGCGGGATCAGAATGATTCTCTTTCCCGCCGTGATAGCTGTTCTGGGGCCTGTTCTTCTATGCTTCACATCTTTTGCTGATGCTCATCCTGATCTTACTGGTGTATTATCGATCATGTGGGTCATACTGGTCATCTGCGCTGCAGTCCCGGCGATAATGCGTTACTCCTCATGGAGGACACAGAAGGACGATGGCGCCTATAACATCAATATTCTGAAAAAAGAGCTGCCTGAAGAACTCGTCTGCAATGTTGTAACGATCAGGTATATAGTACCGCAGCAGTGTGAAGGGGCATACATTGAGGACGGCGAGGAGAAACTGTTCGGATATTCAGGTTATAAAAACTATATACCTCTAGTTGAGGGCTCGGAAGTTGCTGTTGTCAGGGATAATAAAGGCTTTTTCGCATTCGTAAAACGTGACTTTGCGACAGAAAGCCTCTACCGGGCAGCGTAAAGCAATGTTGGTATTTGGAGGAAAAGGAAAATCAGATAATGGACACTAACGGAACGCACTGCAGGATGTGCGGTGCAAAGCTTGAAATCAGGGAACTTAAGAACGAGGGCATGATCCCATACTGCCCGGAGTGCGGGGAGTACAGGTTCCCTCAGTACAATGTGGCGGTGAGCATGATCACGGTCAATGAAGCGACGGATGAAATACTGCTGATAAAGCAGTACGGGAGGCCGTCGTATATTCTTGTTGCGGGCTATGTGAGCAAGGGCGAGTCCCTCGAGGATGCAGTGCGCCGCGAGATCAGGGAAGAGACCGGCATGACGGTAGGCCACATGAAGTTCAACAGGTCTGAATATTTTGAGAAGTCAGACACGTTGATGTGCAACTTCACTGCTTTCGTGCAAAACGCAGATGAGATGCATGCGAACTATGAGGTCGATTCGTACAGCTGGTTTTCGCGCGAGGATGCGGCGAAGAACATAAGGCCTGGCAGCCTTGCTGAGCATTTTCTGAAGGCGTATCTCGGAGAGCCGGACATCGGAGCCAGGGTATTCGAGGAGCCGGGAAAGTGGTCGGATGCAGTAAAAGATGAGCATGGTGAGGTGAAGTAGCTGTGCACTATCTGTTACTGGCGATGCTCTGCAGCGCGCTCATCTCTATTATGATGCGCGCCGGCGAGAATAGGATCAAAAATAGCATTTCAACTCTGGCTGTCAACTACGTCATATGCCTGCTGCTCGGGCTTTTCTATGCAGTAAGGGCAGGTGGCACAGGAAGCATAATAGCATCAGGTGCTGACGGCAGACAGACTTTGATGATGGGGCTTCTGAACGGAGTCTTCTACGTGGGCTCGTTCATCCTGCTCCAGTACAATATAGGGAAAAACGGCGTCGTACTCCCTTCGACTTTCATGAAGCTCGGAGTGCTGGTGCCGACGATGATGGCGATCGTGGCTTTCGGCGAGAGACCGGGAGTGATGCAGGTCGCTGGCATAGCGATAGCGGTTGCGGCAATCGTGTTCATGAACGCGGGGGAAGCAATCAGCGCGAAAAGAGCCGGCAAGGGCAGCGGCACTGACAGTATTACCGGCACAGTGACTGCGCCTAAGGCTCTCATCCTCCTGCTCCTGGTCGGCGGATCGGGCGACGCGATGTCAAAGATATTCGAAGAACTCGGGAACCCGAAGTACAATTCGCAGTTCCTTCTGTATACCTTTGCGATGGCTCTGGTGCTGTGCACTATGACGGCAATAGTGAAGGGGCAGGGCCTGACGCGGGACGATGTCCTGTTCGGGTGCCTTATAGGAATACCGAACTATTACTCGGCTAGGTTCCTGCTGCTGTCACTTTCGTATGTGCCGGCGGTCATCGCTTACCCGACCTACAGCACCGGAACCATAGTGCTTGTAGGCATTGCGGGAGTTCTTATCTTCCGCGAGAAGATGACTTCAAGGCAGTGGATAACGGTCGGCATGATAGCGGCCGCGCTGCTCCTTCTCAATCTCTAAAAAAACAAGGCGGCGGATCCGGGGTGACCGGCCGCACCGGGAGACTTTCAGATTGAAACCGATAATTCTGCATGTGGATATGGATGCTTTCTACGCCTCGGTCGAGATAAGGGACAACCCTGAGCTCGCGGGCAAAGCGCTCATCATCGGCTCGCTTCCGACTGAGCGCGGTGTTGTCGCGACTGCAAGCTACGAAGCGAGAAAGTACGGCGTTCACTCCGGGATGAATATCAAGGAGGCGTACCGCCTGTGCCCTAAGGGCATCTACATGCATCCGAATTTTGACAAATACAGAGCGGTCTCGGACCAGCTTCACGACATCTGGAATGACTATGCGACGGCAGCCGAGTCGATCGCTCTCGACGAGGCTTACCTTGACATAACATATTCCGCAGGCGACTGGGACACCGCGAGGAAGTTCGCTCAGGAGATAAAGCGGAGGACGCGAGAAGAGGTGCATCTCACATGCTCGGTCGGCATCGCGTACTCCAAGACGGCCGCCAAGACAGCAAGTGAAGAGAAGAAGCCTGACGGGTACTTTGAGATCCGCACTCCTGAAGAGTTCGTGAACCTCATAATCGACAGGGATGTCAGGGCTCTATACACCGTGGGAGCGAGGACGGCTGAGAAACTAAAGCGGGTCGGTATCGCGACGGTCCGGGATGTCAGAGACAGGCAGGACGAGGTCGTCAGGCTGCTCGGCAAGCACGGGGAGCACATCACCAGGATGGCTTACGGCATCGATGACCGCAAAGTCGTTCCGTACGACCCTCTCGACACCAAGTCCATAAGCCGCGAGCTGACCTTCCAGGAAGACGTCAGCGACTGGGGCCTTCTCGATGACGTGCTATTCCTGCTCGCGATGAGTGTAGAGCGGCGGGCAAAACGCAAGGGTCTCCACGGGCGCGGTGTGACGCTTAAAGTGACGTATGCCGACATGAAGAGTATAACGAGATCGAGGATCGTGGTGTCGAGTGATTCGGCCGCGACCATATGGCAGGAGGCGAGGGACCTGCTGGGGCAGATAGAGAAGCGGCCTGTGAGGCTCATCGGCGCCGGGGTATACAACCTGACCGGCGATGAGGGCTGGCAGATGTCGCTCGAAGATTACCTTGAGGAGTCTATGGACGAAAAGCAGCAGGTAATTGATGCCAAGCTGGCGGAGCTCGGGGAGAGGTATCACCTTGACTTTGCGGGCAACCTCGACAAGATATTCAGCGGGACGACGCTGTACAGGACAGCAGAGTATATGAGGAAGCACAGATGAAAGTAACAGTTCTGGTAGACAACAGGGACGGCGAGCAGCTCAGGGGCGAATGGGGCCTGTCGTTCTATATTGAATATGAGGGCAAAACGGTCCTCCTCGATGCGGGGCTGTCGGGGCTCTTCGCGGAGAATGCGGAGAAGCTCGGGCTCGACATTAAGGCGGTGGACTATGCCGTGCTGTCGCATGCGCATGATGACCATGCGAACGGGCTGGACACTTTCTTTGAGCTGAATGATCATGCGCCGCTGTATGTGGCTGAGGGCTGCGACGAGAACTGCTATGACAGGCACGGCATGCTCATGAAGTATGCTGGAGTGCCGCGCGGCATCATGAAGAGGCGTGCCGGGCGCATCGTGAAAGCCGGAAAAACCACTCAGATTGATAAGGGCATCAGCCTTCTCGGGCATTCGACGCCCGGCCTTGACAGGCTTGGCCGCGCGGAAAAGATGTACCTCCGGCAGGGCCTTCTAAAGTTCATTCCGGATGATTTCAGGCATGAGGTGAGCTTGGTGTTCGAGCTGCCTGAGGGAATAGCAGTATTTAACAGCTGCTCGCACGCAGGAGCAGACAATATAATTAACGAAGCTATGCAGGCATACCCTGGCAGGCAGATCCTGGCGATGATCGGCGGTTTTCACCTGTACAACAAGACAGACGGGTATGTAAGAGATTTTGCCCGACGCGTCATGGAGACGGGAGTAGAGGCAGTGTACACTAGTCACTGCACCGGAGAGCGGGCCATGCAGATCCTTGCTGAAGAGCTCGGAGACAAGATGCATGCCTTCTGCACGGGCACTACTTTTGAGCTGTAGAGAACATGGCATAGCTATTATCTATTAGAAAATATGACAGCATAAGAATATAAAAGAAGAAGGGCCTTGAAAAGGCTCATAGAAGCAGGAATGCCGGAAAGGGGACCGGAAATGAGAAATCATGAGATAACTAAGAAGCAGCTGCTCCTGGATATCGACGGCGAGCTGAGAGAACCGGGCTGGTCCAGAAGCATGGTCCAGCAGTACAGGCGCTCGATGATCAGGGCACCGAAGTGGCGGATCAAGGAGTGGGATTACTACCTTGTAGTGAATAAGGACTTTGCCGCGGCATTCACTGTCTCGGATGACGGGTACATCGGTCTTCAGTCAGTGTCTCTCCTGACTTTCAGCGGGGATGCGGCATTGCATGAATACAGCCCTGCCGGCGCGCCGTGGGAGCACACGGAGACGGTGCTGAACCCGTTCCCGATGGGAAAGCTGCGGCTTCCTGACCACTCGGATTCAGGCATCACCAGATACGAGGACAAGCGTCTTAAGATGCAATTCTCCGCTGAGCAGAAGGGAAAGCGCATTATAACCTGCCATTTTGACCGCTTCTTTGACGGCAAGCCGCTCGATGCGGAGATTACTTTAGAGCAGCCGCCTATGGACTCGATGGTCATCGCGACCCCGTGGCCTGAGGAGCACGCTTTCTACTACAATCAGAAGATCAACTGCATGAGGGCTTCGGGCTATGTCGATTTCGACGGGCACCGCTACGAGTTCGACCCGCTGACCGATTTCGGCACGCTTGACTGGGGCCGCGGCGTCTGGACCTATGACAACACGTGGTTCTGGGGCTCGGGCAACACGGATATAGATGGCAAAGCGTTCGGCTGGAACATCGGATACGGTTTCGGCGACACGAGCGCGGCCAGCGAGAACATTCTCTTCTACGACGGCAAAGCCCACAAGCTTGATGATGTCACATTCAACATCCCGGACACCGGCTACATGGACAAGTGGACATTCACCTCGTCTGACGGCAGGTTCGAGATGGAGTTTGAGCCGGTGCTCGACAGAGCGGCCAACCTAGACTTCAAGGTCATCGTCTCAGACCAGCATCAGGTCTTCGGCAAAATGAGCGGGACTGCGGTCCTTGACGACGGGCGGAAGATCGAGATAAAAGACGTCATGTGCTTTGCCGAGAAGGTGCACAACCGGTACTGATGGCACACAAGGTGCAGATAAGGACGCTTACCTTGCATGGGTTCTCAGCGTTATCGAGGAATTCTGTGACAGGTTCGATGCAGAGGCAAAATCCCTGATGCCTGAGAAGATGACCTGCGGCAGTGCATATACCGGGCTGCTCAGAGAGCTGCAGTAGGAAAAACGCAATTGTTGAAATGTCTCCGGATATATGCTAAATTTGTATCAGTATGAGAAAAGATTCAACGTTTTGAAAAGAAAGGGGTCATCATTGCAAGAGAAGCCGGCGGCGGACTGGGGATCGGCAAGTGTGCTGCTATCGGTTACGGAAGAATGCGGGGCCTTATCGGCCCCGTTTTCGATGCGGATTTCGTGATAATCCGCATTTCGTGATGAGGCGTACTTGTATTATAATATTCAGGTACAGCCCTGCACGGGGGAATACTGCAATTGAAGGGATAATCAGCTAATGAGAAATAACTACATAAGCATGTTTGACATAATCGGGCCAGTCATGGTGGGGCCTTCGAGCTCGCACACCTCGGGCGCGGCGGCGATCTCCTGGATGGCCAGGCAGATCTTCACAGGAGAGCCGGTCAAAGTAAAGTTCACTTTGTACGGGTCATTCGCAGACACCTACAGGGGCCACGGCACCGACCGCGCCCTCATAGGCGGGATGCTCGGATACAGGCCTGACGATGTGAGGATCAGAAAAGCGTTCGAAGAAGCGCATGAGGCCGGGCTCGAAGTTGAATTCGAGGTGAACAAGGAAGAGGAGATGCCGCACCCTAACACGGTCGACATAGACATGACAGCGGCTGACGGCCACACGCTCTTCATCCGCGGCGAGTCCATCGGAGGCGGCAGGATCCGCATCACCAGGATGAACGACATCAAGGTCGACTTCAACGGCGACTACAGCACTATAATCATCGCTCACAGAGACGAGCCGGGTATGGCAGCGTTCATGACAGGCTGCCTGGCAGAGCGTAAGATCAACATAGCTACCATGAGGATGTTCCGTCACGACAGGGGAAAGCAGGCTTTCACCGTCATCGAGACAGACGACTTCATTCCTGATGAGATACAGGATGAGCTGAATGCCAGAGACGGCATCACGAGTGTCGAGATCATTCAGCTATAGATCATACAGCTATAAGGAGAAGTAAATTGAACTGGGATTTCAAAACAGCGGATGAGCTTCTGAGGCTCTGCGCGTACAGATATATGGATATCTCCGGCATCATGCTTGCAAGAGAGATGCAGCTTGGTGACAGGGATATGGAAGGGATAATGGCCAAAGTAGACAAGTGCCTTCGCGTCATGAACGTTTCGGTCGACAGGGCTATCTCCGATCCGGTGCCGTCCATGGGAGGGTTCCTCGGAGGAGAGGCTCAGAAGATGAGCAAGCTTGACGGCGCAAAGCAGATATGCGGGACTCTTGTCCACAATGCGATCATCAACGCTCTTGCGGTCGCGGAGACCAATGCGAGCATGGGCGTCATAGTTGCGGCACCTACGGCCGGAGCGGCAGGCGTTTTGCCCGCAGCACTGCTCTCGGTATACCAGAACTGCAACATCAGCACGGATACTCTGAGAAAGGGGCTCATAAACGCGAGCGCCATCGGATACCTGCTGACGAGAAACGGTTCGGTCTCGGGCGCTGAGGCAGGGTGCCAGGCGGAGGTCGGATCGGCTTCGGCGATGGCTGCAAGCGCTCTTGTCGAGATGCTCGGCGGGACGCCTCAGCAGTGCTGCGATGCGGCTGCGATAGCTCTTTCCAACCTGCTCGGACTCGTGTGCGACCCGGTAAGGGGACTTGTCGAGGTGCCTTGCCAGACGAGGAACACGATAGGCGTTGCCGGCGCTTTCACAGCAGCCGAACTTGCGATGGCGGGCGTGACCGTGCACATTTCTCTTGATGAGATGATCAGGATAACTTATGATGTAGGCAGGTCGCTTCCTGAGGCGCTGAGAGAAACGGCTAGGGGCGGCTGCGCTGCAGCGTGCAATGTGTGCCCGGGAGTCATGCACACAGTGCCTGACAAGTAGCGCCGGAGAGCCTGCAGGGTATATAGGCTTTAGAGATTTAAGGAAAAGAGAGAAACACTTATGCGCAGTATCGACAGGCGGGATCTGATAGCTATGGCGCAGGGCGGCTTCTTCCACGAACTCATGAAGAAGCAGTCAGCATAGAGGCCTGCAAATCGGGGCTGTCACATAGAAACAACAGAGATTGAAAATAAACAATAGAAATAAGAAAGCGGAGAAATACCAGAATTGGGTTACTATGAAGAACTTCCCGAGCTCGATATAAACGAAGGGCTCGAGGACATGAAGATATATAAGAACGCGGTGCTCGTTGACGTGCGGACACCTGAAGAATACGCAGAAGGGCACGTGCCGGGAGCGATCAACATTGAAGCCGGCCTGTGCGGAAGGAAGAACCGGGCATACGTTGAAAGCGTTTTGCCCGACAAGACAGCTCACGTGTGCATGTACTGCTACAGCGGAGCCAGAAGCGGGATAGCCGCAGCCTTCCTGAGGCAGATGGGCTACGACCGCGCTGAGAACATCGGCGGGTACGAAGGGTACGAAGGCCCGGTAGAACGGTAATACTCGGACACTGTGAATGTAGTATGAATCTGATGCCGCAGTCACTGTGAAGACAAACCTTTCTTCAGACGGATAGCGGGAAAAGAAAAAACCTTGGAGTCATGTGATTCCAAGGTTTTCTGGTGCGCCCGTAGGGATTCGAACCCTAGACCTTCTGATTCGTAGTCAGACACTCTATCCAACTGAGCTACGAGCGCATGTCGTTTTGCGACTTCACTATGATACATCAGAGGCAGACAAAAGTCAACGGGAAGATTGAAGCCATACAAAAGACCGGCTGCGCGAGTGCGAGCCGGTCTTCTTTGAGGTTGATTGTGAGTCTAAGTCAATTAGATTGTGAAGCCCTTGGTCATCTGATCGTCCGGATCCATGAACCACTTTGCCTCGCCGCAGAGATATGCAGCGCCTGTTACCTGTGGGATGACGGAATCGAATTCGCCGACCTTAGGTCCGATGGCAGCAACTGTTCCGATGAATCTTGTGTCGATGAATGACTTGTAAACGAAGCTTTCGCCTACGCCGAGCTCACCCTTCTTGTAGAGCCAGGACAGCTTAGCAGACGTACCTGTTCCGCATGGGGATCTGTCAATCTGCGGATCATGAGGCTCGCCGAATACCAGCTGGTTCTTCAGTGCGAACTTTGCATCCGGGCAGAACTCCTTGTCGCTCTCTGTAAGTTCGTCTGTGCAGTAGTTCTCGATGAGGTCTACGCTTGTGATGTCGAGCTCAGGGTGCTGGATCTTAACTGTCTTGTTGATCTCCTGAAGTGCGAAGCTTGACCACTCTGTGAGGAACTTGGTGTGCTCAGGTGTTACCTTGAATCCGAAGTTCTTCTCAACGTCTACGAGTGCGAAGAATGATCCGCCGAAGCAGATGTCATATACGACCTTCTTGCCCTGATACTCGAGCTCGAGGTTCTCTTTGTAAACGAATGCAGGAACGTTTGTCAGTGTAACGCCTGTTACCTTGCCGTCCTTGCACTTGCAGTCGAGCTTGACCAGTCCTGCAGGAGCGTCGAGAACAACCTGAGTTACAGGCTCCTTCATCTCCTTGAGGCCAGCTTCGAGGATAACTGTAGCAGCACCGATTGAGCAGTGTCCGCACATGTTCAGATATCCGCCGCCGTCCATGAAGAATACGCCGAAGTCAGCTTCAGGATTGATTGGCTCGCAGAGGAAAGCACCGAACATGTCGTGGTGTCCACGAGGCTCGAACATGAGCATTGTTCTGAGATAGTCATAATGCTCTTCGAGATAGTGCTTCTTCTCGATCATTGTGTTGCCCGGAAGTTCCGGACAGTCAAGAGCGACTCTGCAGTACTCGCCCTCAGTGTGAGCTTCAACAGTTCTGATAACCTTCTTGTCATAGTTATCATAGTTGATCTTAGGCTCGAGATATTTTGCCATGGGTAATTACCTCCTTAAAACACATAGCTGTATAAGAGGCTGTAATTATTGCCTCTCAGATACAGATATGATAACGCAATTTCAGAAAGAGTGTCAACAATATGTCAGCCCTCAAAACGGGAAGAAATTGTCCTTTTTTAGTGCGTGAAAAGTGCTTAACCGGGTATTAAGCAGAACTTAAAGACCTCGGATGCGCCTTTCCGTTAAATTAATATCAGATGCCGAAAAATCAAGGAATTTTCAAGGAAAAGGGGATTTTATTTCAAACGGGAAAATATCAAATTTATCTATAAGGATTTGATGCGTCATTGTTGATATAAATACAACAAAATGATATTATTAATGCGAATAAAGGGGCATTTTTTGTGTGCCGAATTCAAGACGGTAATAAATGGAAAATGCATTTCATTATTTCAAAGTAGTTCAAAGGAGATTCGTATTATGGAAAACATTCAGATGCTACTTAAGCAGGGTGCTGTAGGTAAGCCGTGTGCTCCTGTTGTTGCTGTAGGCGACAAGGTCAAGAGAGGTCAGCTTATCGCTACTCCTACAGGTCTTGGCGTTAATGTTCACTCCAGCGTTTCCGGCGAGGTCGTTGAGATCACTGATGACAGAATCATCATCAAGCCGGACGATGAGCAGCCTGAAGATTACGTTAAGATCGCTAAGGGCTCCAACCTTGAGATGATCAAGGAAGCCGGAGTTCTCGGACAGGGCGGCGCCGGATTCCCTACATTTATTAAGATCTATGACGGCAAGAACGACAAGCCGGTTCTCGATCACGGATACATTCTCGTAAATGCTTCCGAGTGCGAGCCTGGTCTTGCTCACAATATCCAGCAGATCGATGAGGATCCTGCAAGACTGCTCAGAGGTATCCATTATGTAATGGAAATCGCCGGAGCTGACAAGGGAATCATCGCTATCAAGAAGAAACACAGAGAGACAATCCTCAAGCTGGACGCACTTCTGAAGGACGATCCTGCAATTGAGAGACATCTTCTCCCGGATATCTATCCGATGGGCGAAGAGCGTGCTGTAGTAAGAGAGTGCCTCGGCATCGAGCTCGAGCCGGACAAGCTCCCGTCAGCAGCCAACGCTGTAGTAATCAACAGTGAGACAGTTTACAGCTGCGTAGCAGCAATCGAAGATCAGAAGCCGCTGATCGATAAGAACCTCACAGTAAGAGGAATGATCAAGGGCGGAAGCGAAGCTCACGTATTCGAGAACGTTCCTGTAGGTACAAGCGTACAGGCACTGATCGACAGAGCAGGCGGCTTTGACGAAATGGGATACGGCGAGATCATCATGGGCGGAGCCTTCACAGGTAAGGCTACTACTCTTGATGCTCCTATTACCAAGGCTACAGGTGCTATCCTTGTTACACGTCCGTTCAGAGACCTGAAGGGCGCTAAGGTCGGTATCCTGGTATGCGCATGCGGCGGCAACCTCGAGAGAATGGAAGACCTCGTTGCAAAGTACAACGGTACTGTAGGCCACGTCTGCTACTGCAAGCAGGCTCAGGAGATGCCTAACGGAACACGTAAGTGCGAGCGTCCTGGCAACTGCCCAGGACAGGTCAAGAACAACCTCGAGTTCAAGAAGGCAGGCTGCGAGTACATCATCATCGGAAACTGCTCTGACTGCTCCAACACAGTTATGGCTTCCGGTCCTAAGATGGGACTCAAGGTAATGCACATGACAGACCTTGCAATGATGGCAGTAGGACATCCGCTGTACAGAACACTGAAGGTTTCCAAGAAGGTAGATCAGGACCTCGACGTAGTAGACAACGTAGAGGACAACGAGACAGTAGAATAATTACTGAACTCAGGTCTCTTTCTAACGAATCATCTGTATATACAAGAGAATATATTTTAACGGTATAAGCCTCGCCCCGGGTGAGCCCCAAATCACCCGGGGATGAGGAAAATATACAACCACTGACTGTGCACATTGCGCAGCCAGGCACAAGTTTTAAGGAGGAAGATCGATATGTCAATCACAGCTGAAACAGCTAAGCAACATGCAAACGATCCAGCAGTACTTTGCTGCAGAGCAGAGGCAGGCACAGAACTGACACCTGCAAACTTCGAGGATCCAGCAATCTTCCCGGATCTTGTTGATTCCGGACTGCTGAACCTTGACGGAGCACTGAAGCTTGGCCAGGTGCTCAACGGCTCAAAGCTTACTAAGACAGTTGATTCTCTCACACCTATCACAGCAGACATCGTTGATAAGTTCGATGCAGCTGAGGGCGAAGAAGAAGCTCCAGCAGCAGCTGAGGAAGCAGCTCCTGCAGAGGCAGCAGCTCCAGCAGCAGTAGCAGCAGCTCCAGCAGCTGGCGGCTACATCAGCCTTCACATCGGCGAGGGCAAGAACATCGACATCCAGATTCCTGCAGGAATCGGCGGCGGTGTAGCAGCAGCTCCTGCAGCAGCAGCAGTAGCAGCACCTGCAGCAGCAGGCGCAGCAGCTCCGGCAGCTGAAGAAGAAGGCGAAGCTGTAGTAGTCAGAGAGATGACACGTAAGCACTACAAGATCGATAAGGTAGTTCTTGGTGACGAGACCAAGATCGAAGGAACAACACTGTACATCCGTAAGGCAGCAGCACAGGAAGGTGCTGACTCTCAGAAGCTGGTACACAGCCTCGAACTCGATGTAATCACACCTGACAACTATCACACTTATACAGAGACAGTAATGGATATCCAGCCGATCGCTACTAAGGAAGACGATTATGAACTGGGTGAGGGCGTTACAAGAGTTCTCGACGGAGTAGTAATGATGGTTACCGGTATTACCGAAGAGGGAGTACAGGTTGGTGAGTTCGGTTCTTCCGAGGGATACATCGATGAGAACATGATGTGGAACCGTCCGGGCGCAGTAGACAAGGGCGAGATCATCATCAGAGCTCATGCTGTTATCGACAACAAGAAGAACATGGAGAGACCTGGTCCTATCGCTATCCACACTGCAGTTGACCACGTAACTCAGGAAATCAGAAATGCTATGAAGAAGCAGCTGACTGATGAGCAGGTAGTTGATACTCAGGTTATGAGACAGGTTAGAAGACCTGGAAAGAAGAAAATCGTTATCGTTAAGGAGATCATGGGTCAGGGCGCTATGCACGATAACTTCCTGTTCCCTACAGAGCCAGTTGGAGTACTCGGAGCTAAGCCTAACGTAGACCTTGGTAACGTTCCAGTAGCTGCTAACCCACTCGAGGTTATGGACGGCTGCATCCACGCTCTTACATGCATCGGACCGGCTTCAAAGGAAATGTCCAGACATTACTGGAGAGAGCCACTGGTTTACGAAGCAATTCACGATGACGACGTTGACCTGGTAGGCGTAATCTTCGTTGGTTCACCTCAGGCTAACACAGACAAGTTCTACGTATCCAGAAGACTTGGCCAGATGGTAGAGTCCATGAACGTAGACGGTGCATTCGTAACAACAGAAGGATTTGGTAACAACCACGTAGACTTCACTTCCCACATCGAGCAGATTGGTAAGAGAGGCGTTCCGGTTGTAGGATTCTCATTCTGCGCTGTACAGGGTGCTCTCGTAACAGGTAACAAGTACTGCGATGCTATGATCGACAACAACAAGTCCATGTCCGGTATCGAGAACGAAGTACTTGCCTGCAACACACTCTGCCACGAAGACGCTATCAGAGGTCTGGCTATGCTGAAGGCTAAGATGGCTGGTGAGAGCATCAAGGCACCTGAAAGAAAGTACACACACGCAGTTAAGGAGAGCAACGTAGAGCTGATCGAGAAGGCTTATGGCACTAAGCTCGAACTCGTAGATAACGAGCAGGCACTGCCAATGAGCGAGAAGAGAAAGGCTAAATACGACTAATTATTGGAAAGAGGTAGATTCGAGATATGAAATACGGTGACAAGATAATCAGAATGGAAGGCGTTATCGTGGAAGTCCATGACGGAAGCGTCGCCATCGACTTCAAGGGAAGACTGGGACATCTCAGAATTCCTAAGAGGATGATCATTTCAGATTATGACCTGGAGATAGGTCAGGAGGTCGCCTGGAATATGAGCTTCATAGAACAGGAGAATGCCGAAGTCAACCCAAGATATCTCGAAACTATTGAGCATTCAAATAAGCTCCAAGACGAAATGCACAGTAAAACCAAACAGGAGGTTTAATCAGAAATGAGTATGACAGTTGTAAAAGGATTACAGTCTGAGATATTCGTACCTATCACTCCTAAGTCAGTTTGGGCTCCTGTAACTAAGCCTCTGAGCGAGATGACAGTTGCTCTTGCAACAGCTGCCGGCGTTCACAGAAAGGATCAGGAGAGATTCAACCTGGCTGGAGACTTCACATGGAGAAAGAT
>JAWRIG010000035.1:0-3097 GCA_040308005.1 Anaerovoracaceae bacterium
TTTGTATCTAATGTATTAAGTGCTACTGCAAAATTAGCTACATTATTTTTATATGCCTGATCTTGCAACTGTTTAATTTGGTTGGATAGTTCTTTTACAAAGTTAGGTAAACTAGATGTTATCTTCCAACTTGCATGAGGAGATATTACTCCACCATCTATTAAAATCATAGTTTCATTGTCATATGATTCTGGATAAATTGGATTTGTTTCATATTCCTCAACTTCATTTAATGGATATATAAATCTTGAGTTTAAATTTGTTAAATATTCAACTAGATTAGTATCTTTCGGAACTGAAATCCTTACAACTTGATACCTAACATCATACGCAACGCAATCCACAATACTATGCATAGCGCCAGTTATATAATTAACTGACACACTTTTTAACTTGTCGCATACACAGTCAATATCATATTCTGTTATATTAGTGATTTTTAGTCCATCTTCCAGCTTGTAAAAATAAGTGTCTTTATTTTCAAAATTTCCCTCTTTTGTCCATCTTAAGTCTTTAAGGTTAGTTATTTCTTTCACCTTTACGCTATACACACTATTGATACTATCAACAATATCACAATTATTTTCATTAATTCCCCTTAAATTCGTTATAGGTTTCCAAGTGTTATCTACATCTTTAAATAAAGTTGTTTTTTTATCTTGTTTACGTGGGGTATATGGTTTCAATGTTCCTATTGATACATTTATATCTTCATCGAGTGTATTAACAATTCTAATAAATTTAGAATTAGACGAAGTTGTTATTGTTGCAATGTTTGAATAACTTTTTATAAATTTTTTATTATAGTCATACTCAACTATTCCAAAAAACTGACCTTTTATATTAGACGATATCAATGTATTAGAAGGAACTTGAATATAATTTACACTTCTATATCTGTCCTTTGATAAATCGTAATTTTCACCGTTTGACCAATTTATTGCCCCTAATTCAAGCTTACCATCAAATAAATTTTCATTAACACTTGAAACTTCTATTCCATTCCCATTTCCAACACTTGCAATTCCTTCAAAGTATTGCGGAGGATTTTGAGAGTAGTCACCTTCTAAAACCATAATATCATCCAGTACATACAATCCAGTCTCAAGGCTTACAAAGCGTAGAGTTTCATTTTTATTTGCAGTAAAAACAAACGGAACTCCTTTGAAATTACCTATGTTTACATTACTTTCTTGATAATATATATCACACATATTTTTAGTAGGAGATTTAACAGAGCCTAAAATAGTATATGTCTTACCTATTTCAACTTTAAAACCAGTTGTAGATAAAATTCCCGAATACAAAACTGTAATATTTGTTTCTGTATGCTTTTTACTGAACTTAGAGACTAAACTCTTACCATACAATTTTAAATCCTTTACAACTCCATTTTGAGTGTCTTTACAAACCAAATAACCTTTATCAGTTTCATAGCTAAAGTCTTGAGTTTCTTTTAATCCTTCTATGTCTGCAATCTTATTGTTAATTAAGTTTATTTCTTCTGTATTGGCTTGAACTGTACTTGCTAAAGACTTGCTAACAGTAGCCTTTACAGTTGCATCTACTTCACCCGAAATAGTGCATATGTGAGTTTTATTTGCGAATGAGTTAAGTTTTATTTGCTCGCTTTGAGGTAAAACTATTTTTTTAGGTGTAGTTAATTTATAATAAACCATCTTACCTTCAAAAGCTTTAGCCTTATCTATTGTGTCATAAACAGTTTTGTCAAGTATAAGGTCAATCCAACTCGGCGAAATAGCTTTATTGCTAAACTTATTTATACTTTGAGGTAATTGCCAATCTGCAACATTATTTAATTCGGAAAAACCTTCTATAAACATTTTACCTTTACCATTTTCAGCATCAGTCGGAGGTGTCATTCTAGCGGTAGCATTTCCGTAAATTTTCTCGAAATTACTTACCTTAAAAGGCGTTTTTTGCATAACTTTATCTACGCACCACGCATTTTCTTCCTTATCAAAATACAATCTATCCCACTTCTCTAATTGACAAGGTAGTTTTATATCGCATCTAGTTTCTTCATATGGAATAAACTTTAATGGTATTCCATCAGCTTTTACAAGTATGTTTTTTATGTCACTAATAGTCCTTTGTATTCTTATAAACCCATCATGAGTTACCGTAAAAAGTTTACTCGAAGTTAGTTCTTTATCTATGAATTTTTTATTATTATCATATCTATTAATCCATAATTGTTGATTCGATATACTTCCGTCGTTGTTTTCAAACATACAACCGATAGACATACCTTTATAAACTTTTATATAAGCACTTCTTATAGAGTTTGAATCTATAAATTCGCTACCATTAGCACCAATATTACCCAATTCAGTAAATGCGTTCAAGTTTTCGCCACATGCAACAATTGTATATGTGAAAGTTCCGTCCCCGTTATCAATTCCCGAACTTTCAATATCAACCAAGTTTAACAGATCTTGCACCGTATTACCATGCAACTCCAAACTTATTGGAGCCTTTACAGTTTCATTAAAGGAAATATATTCTCCTTGCTTAGTTTCTTCTATTACTTTTCCTTTTTTTAGATCACTTTCAAGTCTAACTTTTAAAGTAGCATGTTCTACTCCATCCATATCACGTCTAGCTTCTTTAACTTCTAAATCCTTAGTTCCTGCTGCTAAAGCTCTATCAACATCAGCTATCTTTTCATCAGATTTGGATGCCATTTCATTTTTAGCAACTTCTACCTCTGATTTCATAGTAACTATTGATGTATCTACTTTTTTAATCATTTCTGTTTTAGCAGTTTCAACTTCTTCTATCTTGCTATATGCCTTACTTGTAGCTATATCAGCATCATTAGCTGACCTATACGCATTATCAATAGCGTCTGTTACATCAGTTTGCATTGAATTAACTCTATCAATAGTTGCATTAGCTTGATTAGAAGCTTCATTAACGCTATTTATAAGTTGTATAAGTATAGGATAATTAGTTTCAGCTTCTATTCCATTTCCAGTAGTTAAGCCTTTCCATATGTCATACATAACTGGCGGTGACTGTGCTACTCCACCATCTGCTCTATTAACTAATACTTCAAGCTTATTAGTGCCAA
>JAWRIG010000036.1:0-8832 GCA_040308005.1 Anaerovoracaceae bacterium
AAAGCGTAATAGTTTCACCGCTCTTGGCGAGGTTTTTAACACTTGCTTTATCGGCGTAACTTGCACCTGTGCCATCAGCTTTGGTGGTCCAGCGCAAGAAACGATAGCCTTCTATCTTGAAGCCACACGCTTTCAGGTTAGCCGTGGTGTTGATGTCTACGCTTTGGTTTGACATCGTGCCCGACAGCCTGTTCTGCAAGAAACCAGGATTAGCTACATAGCGAATGGTGTACGGAGGAATCTTCTTCCATTGAGCGTAGAGGGTCAATGTCTTTCCAGGCCCAGCGGCACCCTTAATAGCAGCTTTGTTTTTGTACACTACCCCGCCCTTAGGCGATGTAGACCAGCCCGCAAAGTGGTAGCCCGCCTTCTTAAAGCCCGCACCAGGAAGCGTATACTTTGTTAAAGAGTCATATGACTTAGTAGCCATAGTGCCTGTGCCACCATTAGCATTAAACTTCACCTTATAGGAAGTCTTCAGACAATAGATCATCGACTTTTCGGTTACCCACTTTTTGCGCACTTTAGTAAGCACACGGACCTCATTGCTGTCTGTGGTGTAGTGATGCTGTGCAATGCGTTTAGCAGTGGGACTATAAAGACGGTTTACTAGCACTTTCTTTGCATCGGAAGAGTAAAACTTAATTCCCTCATGGATCCAGCCACGCTTCTTAGTGAGCACTCTAATCTCGTTTTTGTCGGCTGTATAGTGATGTTCCCCACTCTCGGGGTTGTAAAGACGTGTTACTGGGATAGAAGACTTCTTAGGCGCGTACCAAGCGATGCCTTCGTACTTCCAGCCACGAGACTTGGTGAGAACGCGCTTTTCATTGGCATCAGTAGTGTAAAGATGTTCCCCAGAAGCGGGCTTGTAAAGCCTATACATAGGTGCAATGCCACTATCCGTTGTTTGGACAGCTTTTGTTTCGGTTCCTGTGGTAAGAGGAGCAGCTTGTGCTTGTTGCACACCTGCAAATGTTACTGCGAATACCAGTGTGGCGGCTGCGAATACTGCCGGCATCCATGCCAGAATCTTCTTGTTAACTGTATTTTGGTACTTCATTTTTGTTCCTTTCAAAAAGTAACTTGCTCTTGTTTTCTTATCCGCTTACATGACTTATTTAGTTGTACCTACCGAAGTGTAAGCTTCGGGTGTTTAAGCAGCTGGCGTATCATGCTAATGGTTGCCCCGCTATCTTGTAGCCGAGTAATAGTGGTCACCTTATTGCCAGCGTCCTTACTACTTGTGCCACAGTGATACACAATTAACCTCCTGCTTTGCTCAACGGCTAAGGGACCTTTAAGGACGGTCATAAGCATATAAATGCCCTGTTCGGTAAAGGCGATAGGTAAATAGCGAGTACCACCCCAACTTGAGGTGAAATTTTTGCACCTCAAATCTTCAAACTCTTCCTTGGTTAATTGAAAGCGAAAATCTTCGCCCTCGAAACGTTCAATGTTGTGCTTAACCTGTCTATTAAAATTCTTGGTTTCATATCCATATATCTCTGCAAGCTCAAAGTCCAACATTACTTGGGTATCCCGTACAGTATAAATCTTGTCTTTCAGGTCTACTTGTTCTATAAGTTCAATATTTTTCTCTGGACTGCTCATTGTTTTTATACCTCTCAAAGTAATTTGCTCTTGTTTCCTAATCCGCTTACATGACTTATTTAGTTGTGTTTTTATATACCCCGTACATACTTAATAAATTCCATTAGTTCTGGATCAGACATTTCGTCGTGATGCAGTACTAACGCCAAACGTGCCTGAGCCTCATAAAGTTCTTGATAATTAGGAGACTGCGGCAAAAGGGCTAAAACAAGTTCTGGTTCTACAACATGGTATTGATATTCGTCAGACCAAACCAACTTCACTTCACCCACGCCTACGTGCTCTGATAACTCTCTTGACCATATCCGTAACTCAATATTTCCAGATAATAAAGCAGTCTCATTGCCATCATCGCTATCAAGCCTTAAGACATCCACTTGTTTCAAAAAGGAGTTATAGCTTATTCCCCAAGCAGCTAATGCCGCTTCATGAATAAAAGCATACTCACCATCAAGCCCATCAAGATACTGTATCGCCATATCTAACTCTGAGTAATGCATAAAGCCTCACATTCGCAAACCAAAACTTGGCCCCGCGTCCTCGCTCAGCTCGTTGACTTCATAAGACAGTTGCTCTTCCTGTCTTGCTTCGATTTCATCTAACGTTCGCAAATCCTGATAATCCTGAGGACACGTGGTTTCAGATGTGCGTGAAGCAACACACCTAAACCACCTACGACACAGTATTCAATGCCTTTTTCGTTCAGCTCTCTAAACATTGGCAAATATTGTGCAACGAGTTTTGCAGCACGCTCGCTATTAATATATTCAACTCTATCGGCCATAGATATAATCCCTCCTCTTCTTTAATCGCATCCGAAAATGTGCAGGGTTTTTAGAAGGGTAATTGGTTAAAAACCTCTCATTCATTATTGGTTTTAAATATTTACTAATGTATTTGTTCTTATTAGCCTCTCGCATCCTTAACTACCTCTCAAAGTAATTTGCTCTTATTTCCTTATCCGCTTACATGACTTATTTATTTATCTCTTTATCGGTTGCAAAGAGGCTCATTCTCCTTAGTGGGACGTCTCGAGGTGCATGAGCGCAGCCCATCTATATGGCGATTTAGCTCTGCACGAATGCCGTTCCACATTGGATCAAGTACAAAATCAATCCCCTCGCGACGAGCATATTTAGCAGCAGGAACAAAATCGCTGTCCCCAGAAATTAATACCACCTGAGTTACAAGCCTTTTGTGCGCCAAAGATGCAATGTCTAGGCCAATCCTTAAATCTACGCCCTTCTGTACAATATCTAAGGAAAAATCTTCCTCAGTAACCCCATCCCAATCAAGCTCTCCCCTACAAAGCCTCTTTACCGTAGAATCCTTAATGCGAAAACCGCTTTCTCGTTCTTGCAACTCGCCCATTCGGATAGCTAGCTTTCTTTTGTTGGCGAGTTCATTATGAAAAGACGTAGACCAAAAGAACCGACTCGTTTTTTCAAGCTGAACATTCTTTTGAGTGAAAGGATGAAATAATACAGTATTAGCTGGTGGACAATCATAATAAAAAATACGATATAAAGTATCGGAACTACCTACATGCCTCATGCAGTACGTATACAACTCATCGGCACGCGCCGAAGCTCCCTTCTTGCCAAACAGTTCTGATGCACGACGTAAATAGAAACCACCATCAACAAGGATAGCAATCCTTTCATTACTTCCCTTTCTGGTCATTATGACACCTCCAAATACAAAAGCCCCCTGGTTTTAAGAGTCCGCGGATAGTGCGGCCTTTACTCCCAGGGGGTCACTTAAACTGACGTTAACGCTAAACAGCGCCTCGTCCTGATTAGTTATTTTAGCAGATTTGTTAAACACATCCAACCACATTTCTGACTTTCCCCACCGTTCTATCGCGCGCCTTACTAAGCCCATAGTAGTGCGCAACAACGTTCTACTGCTTCTCTACCCCAATGCAACCAAGATTGGGTCCTCGGTACTCTTTTTCATTAAACCGTACGACACAGTTAAGCGTATACATCCACTGCCCATCTTCTCTCTGCCACACTGTACCAGTATCAGGATGCCTCGTAGTTGATGGCGTATCCCAGCAGGTGTGCAACAAAAGATAGTTCTCGAAATCACGCTGCTTAGATACTTGATACGTTAAAACTTCTTCATCGTTGGTAACCAAAAGGTATCCATCTACCTGCGAAACACCTTCCCAGAGAGTCCCAGGATCTAAATCAAACACTACTCCCCACAGATATCGCCTAATAGACACCTCGTAGTCAAGCATTGTTTCTTCAGTAAAACCAGCAGGGTTAACCCGCACGAGCTCAGCTATAGAGTCTATGACGTGTTTCCCCTTAATAAGCTGCCCGTATAAAAGAGCAAAGCCGACAACTTCAGGAGCTGTAAAGTAGCACATATTAAGATTGCGCCTAAACGTATCGGAGCGAACAACGGGCTTAGGAGGTTCACTACACAGCTCGAGAATTAGTCGCGTACGCTCAACCACCTTGCTCTTAGTGTTTATCGACATAACTGCGTCGCGCTTCTTCTCGTCAAAGTTCGTAAGCTCATAGTCAATGTAGCTTTGAGCGCTCGCATTAGCTAGTGAAGGCTTGCCGCCGACAACAGTCTTAATCGAATAGTCTTTTCTATGAACCGAAGACAGATATCCTTCATACACCTTTGCTGACAGGTCTGCCTTTACATGAGCTGGTGCATTGAGGCTCTCACACCCAAGCTTCTCAAGGAATTCTTGGATATGAGGGTAGGCCTCGGTTCTTCCTTGTGTCGTCATACCAACAAAGAGCTCATGAGCCTTTTCAACAAACAGCTCGCGTTTGCAGCAATAGGCATTCATCTGCCCGATATTAGCTATTACCATATCCTCTACTATGTCTAAAGAGATTTGTACGCCACTAACCTCGGTACGATAAAGAGACCTAATCTCGCTGAACTCATCTTCAATCTTTTTGCCATGCATATCGGCGTTATACAGAAGAGGATGTGCAAGCAGATGCAGAAGAGCAAACACCTCTCCCCACTCACCAATATTTCCCGTCCAAAATACTTTGTTATTTTGGCTGGTCATCAAGCACCTCCAAGATGTTTTTAGCGATAGCCTTAATAACAGGCACGGTCACTGTGTTGCCCAGCTGCTTGTAGAGATGAGTATCAGCCACAGGAAGCTTGAAGCTATCTGGGTACCCCTGGAGCCGGGCCCATTCTCGAGGCGTCATCTTTCTGATATCCTCATCGTTGATCGAACCAGCAATCTTTGTTGTAGGAACCATCGAGTGTTTGCGATGGTCGATAATAAGATTGCGCTCACGGCCCATGCCGCCACAAACACACGCGCCCGCAACACCATTAAGGTCTCTGACTACATAACCGAAACCGTTGCCTTTTGAGGCGTGTCGTTCTTTATGCTTGCGCAAAGTCTCAACATACTGCTCGGACAGGTAATACTTAGAAGGGATAGGTGCTTTTTCAAGAATGTCTTTAATTCGCTTTGGCTTGCCCGCCTTTGTCGGGAACGCAAAGTCCTCAGGCGCTATATCTTCTCTAAAGCAAACAATATAAATCCGCTCACGATTCTGTGGTACTCCGAAATCTTTGGAGTTAAGCACGCGCGCAAACACCTTGTAGCCAATAGCCTCAAAGGCGCCAACAATAACCTTAAACGTCCTGCCCCTGTCATGCTGGACAAGCCCCTTAACGTTCTCGCAAAAGATGACCTGTGGTTTATGATGGGCACAGATGCGGACAACGTCTTGGAACAACGTGCCACGCGTTTGCCCATAGTAGTCATCATCAAAGCCGCCATGTTTACCTGCAATAGAAAACGCTTGGCAAGGAAAGCCTGCTAGACAGATGTCAAAAGCCGGGACCTCCGACGCTTCGATCTTTGTAATATCGCCTGCCACCTCAAAGGCATCCTTAAAGTTTGCGCGATATGTTTTCTGGGCATTCTCGTCCCATTCAGACACAAACACTGTATCAATCTGGCCCCTAAAAGCCTGCTCAAACCCTAAGCGAATGCCGCCGATACCAGCGAAGAGGTCTATGCTTGAATATGTACCCTGTTTTGCCATTAGGCAATAATTCCTTTCTTTGTCGCTAATTCTAATGCCTCATTATATGTATTAATAGCCTTAGACTGCATTTCTGTATCCACTAATGATCTCGCTCAAGTTGATTAGCTCCTCGCCTTGCGCTTCTTGAGACGCACATCTTTATTGAGATCTATGTCAAACGGAATGCGCCTCTCGCGAGCAACGGCCCGAAGATAAATCTCAATGCCTGTAGAAAAGCTCAGACCCAACTCCTCAAACACAGCAGTTGCCTCTTGCTTAACACGAGAGTCAACGCTAATACTTGTTGCAAGACGTTCTGGCATCGCTTCCTCTTTCGTTATAAATACCGCTATTTATATTACTTACTAGCTAATACTGCCTCATAAACTATTTTGCTTATATATATTATATACCAAATATTAATGTATGAAGTATAAGTTTTATGAATATAGATTTGTTTGCAATTGCAGCCGAAATCTCCATACGTAAGGGGTATAATGGAGCCATGTTTGGCAGGGCCGCAAATGAGAAGCTTCTAGGGCACTATATAAGCACAATGGGGGCCGAATATATCGGAATTCTGCATAAGTACCACTTTGGGATACAACCTGCCTTTGCTTTGCAGATTATCGAAAGGTACGATTATGAATGGCTTAACTAAATCTCAATTGCAACGATATCAGGAAAGTCTTGAACAAACCAAAAAGCCAAAGCCATCTAATCAAACGTTTTACTTTGGCCGCATGTGCGAATACGCAAAAACAAAAGGGGTACCCCTGTCTTCACTAACAGAAAAAGAAAAGCGCATGTTTCTAGAATAGAATTATCTGGTATAGGGCCAAGAGTGCGTAAGAGAGCGGAGGTAATCCGCTCTCTTTTTATATTAGCTACGCACAAAGCCAAAATACCTATTTAAGGCATCTAGTCTCCCGCATTCGCATATACAACAACACTTAGGTAGTACATTAATAGCGATGCAGGTCCCACCGCTCGAGCGGAAGGACTTACGCACCTTGACATTACCTATACCAAACCCTTTCAGCACAAAGGCAACTCCAGGGCTGCCTAAGTGCAGCTCTGTTTATATAAACAAACAGGGAGAAAGGAGTGAAAATGAAATCCCTGATTAATTGTGCTACCATACATCGTGTTTGGATACATCATGAGTGATATAGCAGATATCATTCAAAAGATGCACCAAAGCCCAAACAACATCCGTTTTGATGATTTGAAAAAAGTTTGCAATACCTATTTTGGAACACCAAGGATTTGTGGCTCTCATTTTATTTACAAAACACCATGGATAGGTGATCCGAGAGTTAACATTCAGCAAGACAAAACAGGTAAAGCAAAAGGCTATCAAGTAAAACAGGTGCTTAATGCGATTCTGAAGATTTGTAAGGAGGCAGAATAATGAACCAACGCTATTGCGCAGATGACTATTCTTATCGCGTTTTCAGGTCAGAGGAAGATTGCGCTTACGTTGCTACTGTTGACGAGTTTGCATCCCTTTCAAATATTGACTCAGATATGAACCAGGCACTTATGGGGATGTTCGAGCTTCTTGGGGTTGTGCTTGATGACATGTATGCCAACGGGGAAAAGCCACCAGCACCGTTTAAAAACCCAACCCGTATGCAAGAAGCAGTTTTGGTATAGGAGCGTTTGTGCGTAAGAGAGCGGAGATAAGCCGCTCTCTTTTTTTTATTGCTTTTCTTACTATCGGGCAGCATTGTGGGCTAAACCCAAAATACCCATTTCACCCTGTTTCAAACTCAATCAAGCTCAATCACACCTATATGCAAGGTACTCTTAACATGTCCATTCGCGAGGATGGCCTGCATCCCTCCCTAGTAAGGAGGAGCCTGGTGGCGCGACGGGCGGGAAGCTCTGTATTTTAGTAGATGAGGAGTAACTCGCCTGCCGCCAGGCTGTTAAACACTTTGGATATGGTGGGCTTATCAAGCAACCAATGCTACACCTCGGGGCGCCTAGATGCGTACCCAATCCTCCGTCGGCCCACCATATTCAAAGTGTTTTTCAGTTTCGGGTGCCAAATGACACCGTACGGGGCCATATGGCCCCGTATGTCAAAATACCTATTTCAGGGCATCCAATTGCCCGTGGCAACTGAAGCACCGCTTCTCCCTGTTAAATTGTTTTCTGATGCAGGTCTTGCCGCTCGAGCGGAAGGACTACGCACCTTGACATTACCTATACCGAGAATTCCTTTCGGTGCAAAGGCAACCCCAGGGCTGCCTTTGTGCAGTCCTGTTTACATATAGATTTGTAAATAGAGAAATGAAAGGAAGAAAAATGGCAAACATGGCAAACCTGAAAGAGCGAGCATTTGAGGCAGCGAGAATCTACCTGAAAGAACGCAAGGGGCTCGAGACTATTCGACGAAGAAGGCGTCCACTTCGTGAACGTGTTATTCGCCGTCGGCGAATGGCCCAGCTCAAACCCAAAACTCCGCGCAATCTTTGAAGAAGTGTCTCCCCAAATTGCAAAAGAAGAAGAAATTCAACCAGCTATGATATTCGTAGATGAAATTAAAATTTGCATCTATGGAGAAACCAGCGCTGAACTCCGTCTCACGAGCAATGTTTTGGCTCGGGACGAAGTTTACGAGGCTACAGAAGCGTTACTTGCTGACCTAGAGGAAGCAATTAAGGAATTCTTCCCCGCAGAGTTGGCACAAAAATTCTTATCACGGGCGTCCTGCATTCAGGAGATGCTCAAGGCCTAGCTCATACCCAGAGGATAAACGGGAGCACATCAAGGCTCCCTACCCTGGGAGCCTTTCTACATAGTTAATTAATCGCTACAAGAAAGGAAAGAGTTATGGCTGAAGAATTAAGCATCAGGAGCCTCATCTTAACCGAAGAGGCAGAGAAGCACGAAGTCAAGCATCGCACAACCACCAAATCACCTGTAGTGTATGAGGTCGTTGCAAACTCGGGCATTGACTTTGCAGTACGCCGGACCTGTGGCAAGTCGAAAACCCTTCTCTGTATTATTGCTTCCCAGGAACAGTACTACGTCAAAAAGGAAAACACAGGCAAGATCGAACGCCTTGACGCAAAGACATTGTCAAGCTTTCTGCGAGGTGAGTCTGTTGTTCATGTTGGAAACCAATGGTGTGAAGAGCTTAGGAACACAAAGCTCTGGCGCGATAATT
>JAWRIG010000037.1:0-24505 GCA_040308005.1 Anaerovoracaceae bacterium
TGATGGCCCGCTGTCCTTTATTCTTCACGAATAAGGAGGAAATTATGAAAGAAAAAAAGCCGATGACGGCCAAGCAAAAGAATGAAGCGATCTGGGCATATGCCTTCGTCGCTCCGACTATCATAGGCCTGATAGTACTTAACTTCTATCCGGCTATCGATACTGTCTGGCAGTCGTTCTGCAAGACAGGTGACTTCGGTAAGGGTAATACGTTCGTGGGACTGGCGAACTATGCAAAAGCTTTTGAGTCATCTGAAGTAATGCAGTCTATTCTGAATACTATCAAGTACGCGATCATCGAGGTTCCGTTCGGAGTCATCATCGCACTTGTGCTTGCTGTATTCCTGAACAGAAAATTAAAAGGAACATCATTCTTCCGTACTGTATTCTTCCTGCCTATGGTCTGCGCACCTGCAGCTGTGGCGATGGTATGGAAATGGCTATATAACCAGCAGTTCGGTCTGTTCAACAATATGCTCCATGCCAATATCGGATGGATATCCGATCCTAAGATCGCATGGATCTCTGTTGGTATAATCGGTGTATGGTCAATCATCGGTTACAACATGGTACTCTTCATCTCCGGTCTTCAGGAGATCCCGGGAGACTACTATGAGGCAGCTGAGATCGACGGTGCTACAGGCATCCGCCAGTTCTTTGACATCACGATACCTCTGCTGAGCCCTACAACATTCTTCATCGTACAGACCCGTGTTATCGGAGCTCTGACAATATTCGACCTTATGTTCATGGTAATGGACAGAACGAATCAGGCTCTGAGCAAGGTGCAGTCCACGGTATATGTATTCTATGAATACTCATTCAACCAGGGCAACAAGGGATACGGCGCAGCTATCGTAATGATACTCGTAGTATTCATCATGATCGTTACTGTCATAATGCAGCGCGCTGAAAAGCGTTTTGTATTCTATAACTAGAAAGGAGGGAACGATTCATGGAAAGCGCACGTACAAGAGCCCGCGTAAATACAACTATTATTTACATCATCCTGATCATCATGGCGTTCATAATGCTGGTTCCCTTCGCTTGGATGATCCTTACGGCACTCAAGACCAACCAGGAAGCTATTTCGGTAAGCCCGTTCTATATCTTCCCGCATAACGGCTGGCACTGGGAGACATTCGGAACAGTATGGAAGAGCTATAACTTCCTCGTTCTGTACAAGAACACACTGCTGATGATCTTCTTCCGTGTCGTATGTGCTGTCCTGACAGCTACTATGGCAGGATATGCGTTCGGTCGTCTGAAGTTCCCTGGCAAGAACTTCCTGTTCTCGCTGATACTCGTTCAGATGATGATCCCGTCAACGATTTTCATCATCCCGCAGTATCTGATGGTTTCAGGACTCGGCTGGCTGAACACTATGGCAGGACTTGTGTTCCCTGGTATCGTAACTGCGTTCGGTACATACCTGCTCAAGACAGGATATCAGGGACTTCCTATGGACCTTGAAGAGGCTGCAAGCATCGACGGCTGCAACATCGGCCAGAGATTCCTGAGAATCATGATGCCGCTGACAAGATCTTCAATGGTATCGCTCGGTATCTTCACTGCACTGTTCGCATTCAAAGACTTGATGTGGCCTATGATCGTCTGCACAAGTGTGCAGACAACAACTCTGGCTGCAGGTCTTGCCAAGGCTCAGGGACAGTATGGAAGCAACTATCCGCAGATGATGGGCGCAGCTGTTCTGGCTGTTATCCCGATGATCGTCATCTACGTGATCTTCCAGAAGCAGTTCGTCGAAGGTATCGCTACATCCGGCGGAAAACTGTAATAAGCAATTATGTATATTGCTGAAATGAGCTGCAGCATGCAGCTCATTTTTTATCAGAGAGGCAAAACAGGCAAATAATGGATGACCGTGATCTGAAGACCCGTCTCAAGGACTGGGCTAAAACGGAAAAAGAGAAGATCCTCGGGATCAGAGGAACCAGGAAGAAGACGGCATATATCTGGGAGTACTACAAGCTCTGGATCATAGGCCTCATTTTCGTACTCTGGTTCGTTCCGTTTGCGATACACCAGTACAGGACCAACGCAGGTAACTACTGGTGCTACATGATGTTCACCAACACATATGCTGATGCGGGAAACGGATCGGACCTCTGGAAGGACTATACGGAATATGCCGAATTTGACCTTAAGGAAAAAGACGTTGAGTTCAATGCCGAATCATATTTTGACTACCTTAAAGGCGTAACGGGAAACAGCTACTTTGAAGCCTTTGTCGCTTTCGCAGACGGCGGCGTGCTTGACGGCATCACCGCAGGCACGGACTCACTGACCGCGCTGGGCATGACAGGCAGACTCAAGGACCTGAACAGCGAGGAGTGCGCAGCTATCAAGGCGAAATACGGTGACCGGTTCGTATATTCCGTTCCGATAGATAAGGAATACAGCACGGATCCGGTCCCGGTCGGGATCGACATCAGTGACAGCAAACTCGTAACGAAGTACGGTGTATATACAGAGCCGTGTGCCCTGGGCATAGGCGCTCTGTCTGAGAACGTGGATTCAGTGGAGCTGTTTCTGGACTTCATCTTTGAGAAATAGGAGATTCTTTTAATGCTATACTACCTGACATTATTCCTGGTATTCTGGGCCCTTATATACACATCGGCCAGGTTCCTTAAATACTTTCGTATCGTCAAGGAATACAAGGACGAGACAACGGCGACTGTTCTTTCGGTCAAAACTCATGAAAACACCGGCAAGAGAGAGGGCCCGGCACTGGACGTGGTTCTCTCATATAACATCGATGGTGAAGAGCGCCACTCAGAGATCATAGTGCCTGCTGAAAGGGCGTCTGAATATGAGGTTGGCAGCAAAGTCGATATCTGCTATTATGTTGCGGGAAACGGGGCGATCCACATTGCATCGGCAGGCGGCGCAACGAAAAAGATCATGTATGGCTACCTTGCAGCGATCGTTATCGAGATCGTTATATATATGGTAATCTGGAGAATTCTGTTATAGCAGACAGCCTCATTTGTTCTTAAATAAGACACGAGTGGCGATAATATAACATAAAAGGAGCAGGTAATATGAGCATTCTCTTCAATGAAGAACACAACACCATAACGATTAGCACTAAGAATACAAGTTATCAGATGAGGGTATCCTCGGAGGGATTCCTTCAGCATCTGTATTACGGAAACCGCATAGGAGAGGAGAATTGCCGGTATCTGTACCACAACTATGACAGAGCCTGCGCAGGCAATCCGGATGATGTGTTTCCGAACAGAGCGATATCCTTCGATACAATGCCTCAGGAATTTCCGGGCTACGGCGTAGGAGACTACCGTATACATGCGATCGCTGCACGCAATGCGGACGGCAGTTACGGAGCTGACTTCAGGTATGCCGGACACGAGGTAACGAAGGGCAAATACAAGATCAGCAATCTTCCGTCATCCTACGATTACAGCGGCGATGCAGAGACGCTGACAGTCACTGTAAGCGACAGGATCACCGGGCTGACTCTTGAACTCCTGTACGGAGTCTTTGAAGAGGAAGATGTGATCACAAGAGCCGTACGCGTAGTCAATAACGGTAAGGGGGAGATCGCTCTGGACAGAGCTTTTTCAATGTCGATGGATATCCCTTACGGAAAGTGGGACCTGATCCACTTCCACGGCAAGCACGTGCTCGAGAGGCAGACTGAGAGAGAGCCGCTGACTCATCTTGTAAAGTCCGTAGAATCAAGACGCGGCACATCAAGCCATCAGGAGAACCCGTTCATGATCATCTGCGACCGCAAGGCCGGTGAGGATCACGGCAGCTGCTACGGCATGATGTTCGTATACTCCGGCAGCTTCAAGGCTGAGGCTGAGGTCGACCAGATCAACAGCACAAGAGTTACAATGGGAATACATGATGACCAGTTCGAATGGCACCTGATGCCGGGTGAGGTCTTCGAGACACCTGAAGTCATCATGTCATATTCTGGCGAAGGTCTGACAGAGCTTTCCCATATCTATCATAAGTTTATCCGCAGAAACATCTGCAGAGGAAAGTACCAGTTCACTAGAAGACCGATACTTCTCAACAGCTGGGAAGCATCATATTTTGACTTCACCGACGAGACTCTGCTCGCGCTTGCTGATGAGGCTGCAAAGATCGGAGTCGAGATGCTCGTTCTCGATGACGGCTGGTTCGGCGAGAGAAACAGCGACAATGCCGGACTCGGTGACTGGTATGTAAATGAGAATAAGATAAAGTGCGGACTCAGGAGCCTGGTAGAGCAGGTCAATGCCAAGGGGCTGAAGTTCGGTATCTGGATGGAGCCTGAGATGATCAACGAGGACTCCGACCTGTACAGAGCTCATCCTGACTGGGCCTTCGCTATGCCGGGCCGCAAACCTGCACGTTCAAGGAACCAGCTGGTACTCGACCTGTCAAGGAAGGAAGTCGTTGATTACGTATATGACTGCATGGCGAAGATCCTCTCGGAGAACAACATCGAGTATCTGAAGTGGGATATGAACAGATCGCTTTCAGACGTATATTCGGCAGCTCTTCCGGCTGCCCGTCAGGGAGAGACAATGCACAGGTTCATGCTCGGTCTGTATGATCTGATGGGCCGTATCACTGAGAACTTCCCAGACGTACTTGTAGAAGGATGCTCAGGCGGAGGAGCCCGCTTTGACGCAGGGATCCTCTGCTATTCACCGCAGATCTGGTGCTCTGACGATACAGATCCGATCCACAGACTGAACATCCAGTATGGAACATCATTCGGATACCCTGTCAGCACAGTGGGATCACATGTTTCCGCTTCGCCTAACCATCAGACAGGCAGGACCACACCGATCCACACAAGAGCGGTAGTGGCTATGTCGGGTACATTCGGTTATGAGCTGAATCCTGCAAAGCTCAGCGATGAAGAGAAAGAAGAGATCCGTGATCAGATCAGGATTTTTGACAAGTACTATGACCTGATCCAGGGCGGCCTGTATTACAGACTTTCAGAAATCGGTGAGGAACCTTACGAGGCGTGGGAATTCGCTTCGGAAGACGGCAGCGAGGCACTGCTCAACGTGGTAGTTACCAATATCCAGCCTAACCAGGCGCTTATCAATCTCAGACTCAAGGGCCTCGATCCTGATGCTGTATATGAGCTCACGGATGAGTCGGAGAAGTACTTCTCCAGAATACCGACGATGTATACCGAGGAGATCCACAAACACGAGAAGACCCTGTTCAGGGGTGACGCGCTGATGTATGCCGGATATACATTTGAGATGGTATTCGGAGACTATCCTGCGATGCAGCTTCACTTCCGCAGGGTAAAGTAAGGCAGAGAGGAGCAAAATGAATCCGTTAGTAAGGGGATTTCTGGATAACGACAGCTATTTCGGAAGGTTCATGACGAAATTCGGCATAATCATAGGCGCGAACCTCATGTTCGTGGTATTCAGCCTGCCGATGTTTACGATAGGCGCCGGTCTGACTGCGCTTTATCATGTCATGTTCAGAACGCTGAGAAGCGGCGGAGTGGTCAATCCGTTCAAGGAGTTCTGGAATGGATTCAAGACGAACTTCAAACAGGCTACGATATCATGGCTCGTGTTCGTATTCATCACAGGCTTCCTGACAGTGGACCTGCAGATCTGCGCTCAGGCAACAGGACCGGTAAGACATCTTCGTTTTGCAATATATGCGATAATGGCCGCTGTCATATTCCTGTATATCTATCTGCTTCCGACCATGGCAGCATTTGAGGATACGATACCGCACCTTATAAGGAATGCGATGTATTTCATCGTCAAGAAGCCTCTCAGGTTCGTTGTGATCGCTTTCTTCGACATCTTCCCTCTGGTCCTGACATATACGGATCTGAAGATGATGCCGCTGTATGCATTCATCTGGGCGATGTGCGGATTCGGCCTTCTGGCCATGCTCGGAGCGACTCTTCTGCTGCCTGTATTCAAGCCTTTCCTTCCGGTCGTGAACTCGGACGGAGACTTTGTGGCAGACCCTAATGAAGACGAGTATTCATCAGTGGATGACCTCAGAGAACTTGATGGATTCTAATACGTTTTCGGAAACATTTTCACATAAAAACTCAACAAAACCATATGTTATTGCTTGTATCCATGTGATATTATGACATCACCAATACCATGGCGTTGATTCACTCCACTTAATGGACAGCGTGCATGAAAAAAAGGAGGAAAAAACCGTTCGGCTCACGGTGCGGCAGTGTGGAGACCTGTCGTAATGCATTTACTCTTTTACCGGGTACTTGTGAGGCACTCGTTAGCGGAGGCTGGGGTGTTAGAGTCGGGAAATATGTCAGAAGTATTGATCAAAGACATGAAGAAGGTGTATGACAACAGCGTTACTGCTGTACATGACTTTAACCTGCACATCGCAGACAAGGAGTTCATCGTACTGGTAGGGCCATCCGGCTGTGGTAAGTCCACATCCCTGCGTATGGTAGCTGGTCTTGAGGACATCTCCGGTGGAGAGCTGTACATCGACGGAAAGCTGTGCAACGATATCGCCGCAAAGGACAGAGATATCGCAATGGTATTCCAGAACTACGCTCTGTATCCGCATATGTCCGTCTATGACAACATGGCGTTCGCGCTCAAGCTCAAGAAGACACCTTCGGATGAAATCGACAAGAAGGTTCGTGAGGTAGCTGAGATCCTTGACATCACACAGTACCTTGACCGTAAGCCTAAGGCTCTGTCCGGCGGACAGCGTCAGCGTGTAGCTATCGGTCGTGCCATGGTCCGTGACCCTAAGGTATTCCTTATGGACGAGCCTCTGTCAAACCTTGATGCTAAGCTGCGTAACCAGATGCGTGCTGAGATCATCAAGCTCCGTAAGCGTATCAACACAACATTCATGTACGTAACACATGACCAGACTGAGGCTATGACTCTTGGTGACCGTATCGTCATCATGAAGGACGGCTATGTAAATCAGATCGGTACACCACAGGATCTGTTCGACCGTCCGGTCAACCTGTTCGTAGCAGGCTTCATCGGAATGCCTGTAATGAACTTCTTCGAGGGCTGCAAGCTCGAGCTCAAGGATGGCGTATACTATGCAAACATCAAGGGCGAAGAGTTCAAGCTCAGCGACTTCCAGCAGAAGGCTCTGAAGGCTAACGGACAGCAGCCATGCGACATCGTTGCAGGTATCCGTCCGCAGCACATCAGAATCGGCGAAGGCAACCTCAGCGGTGAAGTAGAAGTATCCGAGATGCTCGGATCAGAAGTGGACCTGCACGTAAACTGCGGCGGAGACGACGTAGTTATGGTACTCCAGACAGTAGATCTTGATCAGGATGTATCCATCGGAGCAAAGGTCAACTTCACAACACAGCCGAGACTGATCCAGCTCTTCGACAAGGAGACAGGAAACAACCTGATCTGGTACGATGCTGAGTCCGTAGCAGCTAATTCACCTAAGTGCAAGGACTATGATTTCTAGTCAATAACGGACGACTGTAAAGTCATAAAAATAGCGGATCCACTCCGCTATTTTTTTACCTGTGATTATAGTAAAATTAACACAATATCGGCAAACCTGATACCGGAGATACAGCGTCAGCTTATATATGACAACTGAGGCAGAGCAGGAGCGTAAAATGAAAGGGAAAATGACTGGAGCAGTGCTTCCGGGGAACAGCACAGTAGAGTTAAGGGAATTTGATATTCCAACGCCGGGGCACGGGCAGGTACTGGTCAGGACCAAGGCGTCAACAATATGCGGTTCAGACATCCGGGCAATTTACAGGGCACATGTCGGAAAAGGCCCCGAAGGTTATCAGCCGGGAACCATTGCCGGGCACGAACCGTGCGGCATCATCGTCGAAGAGGGCGAGGGCCTCAAGCGGTTCAAAAAAGGCGACCGTGTCATCGTGTATCATATTTCAGGATGCGGGGTATGCCATGACTGCAGGAGAGGTTTTTTCATCTCGTGTAAGAGCGAACACCGGGCAGCCTACGGGTGGCAGAGAGACGGCGGCATGGCTCCGTACATCCTCTGTGATGAGAAGGATCTTATCGCTTTGCCTGATGAGCTGACATACGAAGACGGCGCTCAGGTGGCCTGCGGATTCGGAACAAGCTATGAAGCGCTCATGAAAATCGGTGTTTCGGGTAATGACCGCGTGCTCGTCACGGGACTCGGCCCTGTCGGACTTGCCACGCTCATGCTGGCCAAAGCAATGGGATGCGATGAGACGATCGGCTGTGATGTGAATCCGGACCGCCTGCAGCTGGCTAAAGATCTCGGCCTGGCGGACCACATATTCGATTCCTCGGATCCTGAGCGCTGCGAGGCGGAGATAATGGAAGTTACCGGAGGATATGGCTGTGAGCGTACGATCGACTGCTCAGCCAACAATCAGGCCAGAGCGCTGACCATACGTTGCACCAGGGAGTGGGGCAGAAATGCCATGGTAGGTGAAGGCAATGATGTTACTTTCAATCCTTCCCCTGATCTCATGCATGGACAGAAGAGTATATTCGGTTCATGGGTCACTTCGCTGTGGCGAATGGAGGATCTGGTTGAGCATCTTGTGCGCTGGGGCATCCATCCGGACAGGCTGATCACCCACCGCTTTGAGCTTAAGGACGCATCAGAGGCATACAGACTGATGGCCTCGGGAAAGTGCGGCAAAGTAGCTGTAGTTTTCCCTGACGAATAATAGGAGAGGATCCATGAGTACCGGAAATATCCCGTCATATACGCTGTTTGATGGAGGAAAGATCCCCTGCATAGGCATGGGGACCTTCGGATCGGATCGCGTATGCGCCGAAGATGTAGCGCACGCAGTTGCCGGCGGCATCCGCTGCGGATTCCGCCTGATAGACTGTGCTTCCTGCTATGGAAATGAACAGGAGATAGGAGCCGAATTCGAAAAACTATTCGAAGAAGGGGCCGTGAAGAGAGAGGAACTCTTCATAATGAGCAAGGTGTGGAATGACATGCACCGTGATGTCAGAGCATCCTGCAGAAAGAGCATCGAAGACCTGCGCTGCGGCTACCTTGACATGCTGTTCATACACTGGCCGTTCCCTAATTACCACGCTCCGGGATGTGACGGCGATGCGAGGAATCCCGATTCGAGACCTTTTTCGGCTGAAGAATTCCTGGACACGTACCGCCAGCTTGAAGCACTGGTCAGAGAGGGCCTTATCCGGTATATCGGGATTTCGAATATGACAATAAAGAAGCTGGAGGCGGTTCTCGGGCAGCTGACCATACCGCCGGCTGCCTGTGAATCCGAGATACATCCGTGCTTCGGACAGGCTGAGCTGGTTGACTATCTTAAGCAGAAGGGCATACTCCCTATCGGATACATGCCGCTCGGCTCTCCGAGGAGACCTGAACGGGATATAGCGCCGGAAGACGTTGTGGACATGCAACAGCCGGCACTTCAGAAGATCGCTGAGGCACATGGATGCCATCCTGCTGAGATATGCATAAAGTGGTCACTGCAGAGGGGAATACTTCCTATACCGTTCTCAGTAAATCACTACGAAAACAATCTGCGTGCCGTGGGCACAGATCCTCTGAGTGAGGATGAGATGGCCGCGATATCAGCTCTGGAATGCGGCAACCGCCTGGTGAAGGGCCAGGTGTTCCTGTGGGAAGGCGCAGAAGACTGGCATGACCTGTGGGACGAAGACTGATACTGATGATCATAAGACAACGATCTGAGACAAGAAAGGCTTGATGAAATGGCAGATATAATAACTCTGGGCGAACTGCTCATAGATATGACTCAGGATGGAACAGACGAACAGGGTAACGGCAGGTTTACCGCATACCCGGGTGGAGCGCCTGCCAATGTTGCAGTGGCTGCTGCAAGGCTGGGAGCGGATACAGGATTCATCGGAAAGGTAGGAGATGACTCTTTCGGACGCAGCCTGGCTGAGACCCTCAGAAAGGAAGGCGTCAACACGGACGGACTTTTCGTATCTGACAGCGTTCCGACCACAATGGCTATAGTTTCGGTCGACGCTTCGGGAGAAAGGGAGTTTTCTTTCTACAGAAATCCCGGCGCGGATACACAGCTGACGACAGAGGAGGCTGTCTCTGTTATTGAGAACGGTCTGCCGCTGATCCTTCACGCCGGATCTCTTTCGATGACGACTTCTCCGTCAAGGGAGGCGTGCGAAGAGGCACTGCGTTTTGCAAAAGAAAGAGGAGTGATCATAAGCTATGATCCGAACTACCGTGCAGCTCTGTGGGATACGGAGGAAAATGCTGTTGCGATGATGAAGAAGCTGCTTCCTCTCGCTGACATCCTCAAGGTATCCGATGAAGAGATGCTGATGCTGACCGGTACTGAAGACTTTGAAGAGGGAAGCCTTGTACTGAGCGGGTATGGGCCGCGCCTCGTTCTCGTTACTCTCGGCTCGCAGGGAGTGTTCGTAAGATACGGAGAGTATGCAGAGGTAGTTCCGGGATTCAGAGTAAAGGTCGCAGATACGAACGGAGCAGGGGACACGTTCCTTGGCGCGATGCTTGCACAGATAGCCGGCCGCAGTGAAAAGGGAGATCTTCTCGGCGGACTGGATGCTGAGACACTCAGAGATTATCTGACATACGCCAACAGGGCAGCTTCGCTCACATGCTCAAGGCACGGAGCGATACCTGCTATGCCGACAGCGGAAGAAATGGGTAAGTGACATGACTAAGAGAAGAAACATATTCAGGGAAAGACTCGATGCAAATATGGAGGAGCTCAGGAGCCTCTATATGAGCATCTATAATGACGAAAAGGCATTCGACTTCTTCCTCGGCATGCTGAAAAAGGCATATCATGAGCGCAAAGCGACCCTCAGAAACCTTGATGAGCGCCGCCTGGAGAATCCTGAAGCCCATCATTCCAACAAAATGGTCGGAATGATGATGTATACGGAGAAGTTCGGAGGGACCCTGAAAGGGGTGGAGGAAAAACTCCCTTATCTGAAAGAATGCGGGGTGAAGTATCTGCATCTGATGCCTCTTCTTGATTCACCGGATGATGAAAGAAGTGACGGCGGATATGCTGTTTCGGATTTCCGCAAGGTAAGACCTGACCTCGGCACGATGGACGACCTTGAGGACCTAGCGGCATCCTGCCACAGAAGAGGAATAAGGCTTTGCCTTGATTTTGTAATGAATCACACAAGTGAGGACCATGAATGGGCGAAGGCTGCCCGCAAGGGAGACAAGGGAGCGCAGGAAAAGTACTTCTTCTATGACAACTGGGATATCCCGAATGAATTCGAGAAGACGATGCCTCAGGTATTCCCGGAGACTGCGCCGGGGAGCTTTACGTACCTCGAGGACATCTTCAAGGTAGTAATGACATCGTTCTACCCGTTCCAGTGGGATCTGAACTATGCCAACCCGATGGTATTCAACGACATGACTGAGAACATGCTGTATCTGGCCAACCGGGGAGTGGATATAATCAGGCTCGATGCTGTTCCGTATATATGGAAGGAGCTCGGCACCAACTGCCGCAATCTGCCTCAGGTCCACACACTTGTACGCATGATGAATCTTGCCTGCAGCATCGTGTGCCCGAGCGTACTGCTGCTTGGCGAAGTCGTAATGGAACCTAAGGAAGTCGTGCCGTATTTCGGAACGCCTGAAAAGCCGGAATGCGACATGCTCTATAACGTCACAACGATGTGCACTATCTGGCACACACTGGCGACCCGCGACGTCAGACTGCTGAGACACCAGCTTGAGATACTGGAGATGCTGCCTGACAACTGCATGTTCCAGAATTATCTGAGATGCCATGATGACATAGGCTGGGGCCTCGACTACGGATATCTGGGCTGGTTCGGAACTCAGCAGGCTCCTCACAAGAAATACCTCAATGACTGGTTCACCGGAAAGTGGCCCGGCAGCCCTTCAAGGGGCGAGCTGTATAATGACTCAGAGGCGCTTGCGGATGCAAGGCTCTGCGGCACGACAGCATCACTCTGCGGAGTGGAGTCGGCGATTGAATCGGGAGACATGAATGCTCTTGATACTGCTGTTGCAGCTGACTTCATGCTCCACGCATGGATGCTGATGCTCAAGGGCATCCCCGTACTGTACAGCGGCGATGAAATCGGCATGCTGAATGACAACAAGTATCATCTGGATCCGGACAAGGCAGCGGACAGCAGAAACCTCCATCGCGGAGACTTCCGATGGGATCTGGCTGAGCACAGGAATGATCCGGAGACCCTTACCGGAAGGATATTCGAGGGCATTACGAAGCTTATCGACATAAGAAGAGAGAATCAGATTTTCCACTCAGATGCGAAAATGTATCCTGTCAATCTCGGAGATGACAGGGTCCTGGGAGTCATAAGAGAGTACAAAGGTCAGAAGATGCTCGGTATCTACAACTTCTCTGAGCACAGATGCAGGACCGAGATCGAGACTGCAGACTGGAAGGACATGACTGATCCGGACAGAGAGTACATTCGCGGAGAGGGCGCAAGGTCCGAATACTGGATAGAACCATATGGGTTCAGATGGTTCATTACTCAGTTACAATAGCCTGTATAAATACGACAGCCGGCGCATTAAGCTGACCGGCTGTTTGTTTTTCACGCAGGGTGTGGTCATTCGTACGGTTATTTGGTAAAATATAGTCAATATTCACGGCAGTATGTTTTTGTACATGCTGTGCTTATAGAGGGGAATGCAACTATCGGCGTAAGCAATATGGTGTCCGCAGCAGTGACTGCAGACATAGGACACTGATTTGAGCGCTGATTTTGTTGTGTACT
The DNA here is from genome assembly GCA_040308005.1 of Anaerovoracaceae bacterium. Taxonomy (GTDB): domain Bacteria; phylum Bacillota; class Clostridia; order Peptostreptococcales; family Anaerovoracaceae; genus Crickella. The sequence continues at coordinate 12,780 of JAWRIG010000037.1, forward strand.
GATCAGGTATATTGTGAATATTGGAGAGGAAAAGGAAAAGCTAATGAGAAAGTACAAATGCAAATATGACATAGAGTTCCAGGATCTTAAGGAGATCATGGATTTTGTGGCAGATAAGTACGGAAAGAACACAGGCTTCATCTTCAAGAGCGCGGACAGGAAGACCAAGACTGAGATAACATACCGCAAGTTCAGAGAAGATCTGGATGCAATAGGAGCATATCTTATCAGCAAAGGACTCAAGGGAAAGAGAATCGTTGTCATCGGTCCTAACTCCTACCAGTGGCTCGCAGCATACTATGCTGTAGTCATCAATGTAGGCGTGGTCGTTCCTCTGGACAAGGGTCTGCCTGAAGATGAGATCATCAATTCTCTCAAGAAGTGCAAAGCGGATGCGATCATATATGATGACAGCCTCAAGCTGGACTTTGAAAGCATCATTGCAAGAGAAGACATCAATGCTGATACACTGATACCTATGAGCGACTTCACTCAGGAGAAGATGCCTGAACTGGCGAAGCTCATCAAACAGTACAAGCCTGAATTCAAGGTAATAGACAAGCATGCGACGGATATCATCCTGTTCACTTCAGGAACATCTGCTGATGCCAAGGCTGCACAGCTGTCGCAGCGCAATATCGCATCCACTATCGCAGCAATGAGAAAGGTCGAGCCTATCTTCGAGGACGACGTAGAGATGATACTGCTTCCGCTTCACCACGCATTCGGAAACCAGGGCGTTCTGATGTTCATCAGCAATGGATGCACCAATGTATTCTGCAGCGGACTCAAGTATGTCCAGAAGGAGCTCAAGGAATACGGTGTGACAGCATTCTTCTGCGTACCTCTGATCATTGAATCGATGATCGGCAAGGTACTCAAGACTGCTGAGAAGGAAGGCAAGCTTGCCAAGCTGGAGACCGGACGCAAGATCTCCAAAGCTCTCCTGAAGATGGGAATCGATGTAAGACGCAGGATATTCAAGGACGTCATCGACGGTCTGGGCGGCAAGCTGAGATTCCTCATAAGCGGAGCTGCCGGCCTTGATCCTAAGATCCTTGAGTACGCAACCGACTTCGGTATTCTTACGGTCCAGGGATACGGCCTTACAGAGACTGCACCTACTATTTCATCCGAGAGCTACTTCTACCGCAAACCGGGTTCAGTAGGTCACGCAATGCCGGGCGTTGAAGTCAAGATCAATGATCCTGATGAGAATGGTATCGGAGAACTGTTTGCCAAGGGCCCTAACATTATGACAGGCTATCTCGATGATGAGGAAGCAAACAGGGAAGTATTTGTTGACGGATGGTTCAATACCGGAGACCTCGCGCGGATCGATGACGAAGGCTACATCTTCCTGACAGGCCGCAAGAAGAACGTCATCGTTCTCAAGAACGGCAAGAACATCTATCCGGAAGAGATCGAGGCCCTTATAGACAAAATCCCTTACGTAGTTGAGAACGTTGTCATGGGTGAGGCAGCCGGAGATGACTACAGGCTCGTGGCCCATGTCGTCTATGATCCTGAAGCTGAAGCGCTGCAGGGCAAGAGTGCTGAAGAGATCCAGGCGATCGCCGATGCGGATATAGAGAAGATCAGCAGCGACATGCCTTCATACAAGAGGATCAAGCAGGTATATCTCAGAACTGAACCATTCGAGAAGACTACTACCCAGAAGATCAAGAGAAGAAAGGTCAGGGCTGTATAAGAGCAGTAACAGCTTCACTGATAGGAAAACAGAGGGACGGGTGACTATTTTGCACCCGTTCTTTTTTCGTTCCGGATGCATGCGTAACGCAGTCAGCCGTGAAACATGCGCATTAAGAATAACAATAATTCAATTGAACAGTATTGATGCAATCTATTTTGCCGCGAATACGGCGGATAGTAAAATTTAAGAGTAAGGGGCGCCTTATGGCGTAATTTTATGTTGAAATAATTATTAAAGGGAGAAAGTAATTATGGCAGACAATCAGAAAATGTGGGGCGAACTCGGAATGAACCTCGAGATGCACGACCAGCTGTGCGCAGTACTTCCAGGAGCAATCGGAGACGTATTTATGTCCCAGGAGAACAGACCGGAGTGCATGGACTATTTTGACATGGTCCTCGCTGATGTTCACGGTCTCAGACCTGCTGAGCTCGTAGAGTTCAGAAAGAACGGCGGTAAGGTATTCGGCACATTCTGTGCTTATGTACCTGATGAAGTTATCGTAGCTGCTGATGCTATCGCTACAGGCCTCTGCGCAGGATCTCAGTTCTGGGTACCTGGCGGCGAGAGATATCTTCCTGCCAATACATGTCCGCTGATCAAGGCTATGCTCGGAGCAAGATTCGACAGAACATGCCCGTTCTACAGACTTGCTGACGTATACATCGGTGAGAACACATGTGACGGAAAGAAGAAGGCTTATGAGATCCTCGGCACCGACGTTCCGATGCACATCATGGATCTTCCTCAGATGAAGAGACCTAAGGACTATCTCAAGTGGGCTGACGAGATCAAGGACCTCAAAGACCTCGTTGAGAAGGAAACCGGCAACAAAGTAACAGCTGAGAAGCTTGCTGAAGGTATCAAGACAATCAACGCTAAGAGAGCAGCTCTTCAGAGACTGTATGATGAGAGAAAGAACCTCAACGTTCCTATCTCCGGAACAGATACACTGCTGATCAGCCAGATCGCATACTATGATGATCCTAAGAGATTCGCAGCAATGGTCAACAAGCTGTGCGACGAGCTCGACAAGAGAGTTGCAGACGGCGTAAACGTTGCAGAAGGCAAGAAGAGAATCCTCATCACAGGAACACCGATGGCTATTCCTAACTGGAAGATGCACAACCTCGTTGAGACAAGCGGCGGCGTAGTAGTTTGCGAAGAGACCTGCACAGGTACAAGATACTTCGAGAACCAGGTAGACGAGAGCGGCAAGACAGTTGACGAGATGATCCAGCACATCGCTGACAGATACATGGGCATCAACTGCGCATGCTTCACACCTAACACAGGAAGATTTGACGATGTTGTCAGACTCGCTAAGGAATTCAAGGCTGACGGAGTTATCGACGTTAACCTCATGTTCTGCCAGACATACGATATCGAGGGAAGAAGCCTCGAAGAGAGATGCAAGGCAGAGGGAATCCCATTCCTCGGACTCGAGACAGACTACACTGACAACGATGCTCAGCAGCTCAAGACAAGAATCGGCGCATTCATCGAGATGCTCGGATAAGATGGATTGTCACGGCGACTGGCGAGCTGAAAGCGAAGCCAGAGCAGCTTGCGCACGAGCCGTATAACAGAGTAGCTTACGCATAAAAACAATCAGTAATAAAGGGCGGAATATTCTTCCGCCCTTTGTTTCGCAAATGCAGACAGATATGATACAATAACTGCGCTATGTCAGATTATTTACATTATTACGTTTTATTTCAGAATCACACGGACGCTACTGCCATGTACCGCACCCTTAAGAAGAACTCGGTATACGCGCAGATCAGTCCGACCCCGAGAGAGCTCAGCGTATGCTGCGGCGTCTCTCTCCTTATCCGCGGCGAAGACGTTGAGAGAATCAAAGAGATAGCAGAGGCAGACCATCTCAGTTATCTTTCAATCAACGGACTCAACAATACATTTGACAACACGAGGCATAAGTATGGCTAAGAAATACATTGGAATCGATATCGGATCTACCGCATCAAAGGTATGCGTTCTCGAAGAGGGGAAAGAGCCTGTTTTTGAGGTGCTTCCTACAGGTTGGAACAGCAAGATCACAGCAGGCATCATCAAGGATGATCTCGTCAAGAGATACGGAGATATAGATGACTCTGCAATAGTTGCCACGGGATACGGCAGAATAAGTGTTGAATATGCAGATCACGTTATTACGGAGATCAGCTGCCACGGAAGGGGCGGATACGAGATGATCGGCCGCGACTGCACTATTATTGACATCGGCGGGCAGGACACGAAGTATATCAATGTTGTCGGCAGCAGACCGGTTGACTTTCTCATGAATGACAAGTGCGCAGCAGGTACGGGCAAATTCATCGAGGTCATGGCCAACAGACTCGGCCTGACTATCGAGGAGCTGTTCGAGCTTGCGGAAATCGGCAACCCGATCTCTATCAGCTCGCTTTGCACGGTATTTGCTGAGTCAGAGGTCATCAATTACATGGGCGAGGGAAGGAGCCGCGAGGACCTTGCAGCCGGAGTCATTGATTCCGTTGCTCTCAAGGTGGCCACTCTCGTTCAGAGAAAAGAGATACAGGATACTGTGATCATAACAGGAGGCTTCAGCAACAACGAATTCTTCGCATCTCTTCTGAGCAAGAAGCTCGGAAAGACAGTTACCGCAATGCCTCTCGGAAGATATGCAGGCGCATACGGTGCCGCACTTCTCGCCAGAGAAAAGGACAAGTAGAGCACGAAATTACAACAGGTGCACGGTATCCTGTACGGGAATACCGGCACCTGTTTTTTAATGTCATGACACCTGCCGGAAATTGGCAGGCGGTGTGGTAAACACTGATGCGAGTGTGTTATGATTGAACAAGAAATAAAGAATCTGTATTAAGCGGAGGACACAGCCTGATGTTCAGGAGATTCAGAGAAAGTCCATATTTCAAAGCAGGTTTAACGCTGCTGATCTGCGGCGGCATCCTTATAATGTTCCACAACTGGGTCTACAACACGCATTTTTCAGTCGGATTTGAGACCCTCGGAAAGACTATGGCTCCGGTCCTGATCGGAGGCGTTTTCGCATTCATTCTCTGTCCTGTATATAACGTCTGTGTAAAGCACGGCTACCGTAAAATGCTTGAAGGGGCAAAACGCAAAGGCTTTTCTATCGGTGCAACTATCGTGCATGCAGACAGGGAGGACTTCGTTGTAGATAAAGCCGAAAAGCGCCGCATCCTTACTGCGGCCAGAGCTTTTGCTTCGGCAGTATGCGTGATAATCGTGGTCGGCCTGGTAGGGCTCTTCGTATACTTTGTAGTGCCGCAGGTAGTTGAAAGTGCGATCAACCTCATCAGCACGATGCCGGAGAGACTGGCAATGCTGTCTGCGTGGTGCAGGGTCAATCTGGCGCACTTCCCGCTGGTGGCAACCTGGGTCGATAATATCGCCAATGCCGGAAACAGCGAGATATTGGCCTGGATACAGAAACACATACTCACAGGCAACGCTGTCAGCATCGCTACAATGGTATCCAACGGTGTTATTACAGCCGTAAAATATGTGGCAAATGCATTCGTCGGTCTTCTGATAATGGTATATCTTCTCAACTACAAGGAGAGACTGTTTGCGATCACCCGCAAGCTGGTCAATGCAACCTGCGGTCAGAAGAAAAAGGCTCAGCTCTATGAATTTGCAAGCATAGTCAACGAGACGTTCATCGGATTCATCGTAGGCCGTATCATAGACTCGTTCATCATCGGCGTGCTTACTTTCGTAGTCCTCAAAATATGCACTATTCCGTTCGCTCTGATGATAAGCGTAATAGTCGGCATCACCAACGTCATACCGTTCTTCGGACCGTTCATAGGTGCGATACCTTCGGTATTCATACTTATGCTTGAGCGTCCGATCGATGCGCTTTACTTCATAATCATAATCATCGTGATACAGCAGATAGACGGCAATATCATAGGACCTAAGATCGTCGGCAACGCCATCGGGATCAGCAGCTTCTGGGTGCTCATATCGGTTCTTATCGGCGGAGGACTCTTCGGTTTTGCCGGAATGGCACTGGGCGTCCCGGTATTTGCTGTAATTTACAGGTATATTGACAAGCTTACAATGGCAAGCCTGAGACATAAAGAAAAGAATACCAACACCTCATACTACTACAGCCTTGAGCCGTACGGCCTTGAAGATGATGAGGTCGATCTGGAGCCTGCAAAGGAAGGGCAGAAATCGGTCTTCAATATTTTCAGAAAGTCATTCAGGGACCCGGAACGCAAGCAAAAATTTATATATGATCATGACACAGCCGCTGCAGGCAAAGATAAAAAATCCTCAGGACAGGCAGCGGAAAAGGAGAATAGTAAAGAATGACAGTCATTCAGGATAATAAGAACACAGCTACAGAGGCAGCAGTAAGAAAGATCAGGGAGATACTGCCGGATAATCAGATACTTGAGAATGAGCCGATGTCCGGACATACATCATTCAGGATCGGCGGACCTGCAGGAGCGCTGGTGACGGCGGGGAACGAATCCGAACTCAGTGCAGTGCTGAAAACTTGCAGTGAAGAGCCGGGCCTCGAGTACATGCTGATAGGCAACGGATCGAACTTTCTCGTAGCCGATGAAGGATATCCCGGAATATTCGTCAAGCTCGGCGGAGACTTCAACGATATATCGGTCGAGCAGGAAAATGCGGGCGAAGCCGGGGACGGCACGCTGGTGAGAGCCGGTGCGGCAAGACTGCTGTCATCGGTCAGTTCGTTTCTTACCTCGAGGGGACTTGCGGGGTTCGAATTTGCGAGCGGCATACCCGGCAGCATAGGCGGAGCCGTATTCATGAATGCCGGAGCATACGGCGGAGAGATGAAAGATATTGTGCATTCCGTAAGACTCATGAAAGCAGACGGATCAGAAGTTATTGAAGTGCCGGGATGCGATATGGATTTCAGTTACAGGCACAGCATGGTGGAAGACAGCGGACTGATAGTGCTTTCTGCTTTACTCATGCTGAAAAGCGATGAAAAGGAAGCGATCGCAGCAAGGGTTAAGGAGCTTCAGGACAGAAGAAATGCAAAGCAGCCTGTGAATTATCCGAGCGCCGGCAGCACTTTCAAGAGACCGGCAGGCGGATACGCCGCTGCGCTTATAGAGCAGGCAGGACTGAAGGGTTACAGGGTCGGAGGTGCTGAGGTTTCTGAAAAGCATTCCGGATTTGTTATCAACACAGGAGGAGCTACAGCTGGGGATGTACTGGCGGTGATGAGGCATGTAAGAGAAACAGTTCTTGAGCAGAGCGGTATAACTCTTGAGCCTGAGGTCAGACTGATAGGCTGCAGCCTGTAGGTGACAGGACATGACAATCGAAGAAATCAAAGAAAAATACAGAATAACAGCAGACTATCATACACACACGGTCTATTCAAGAGTGGGCCCTTATCTTCACGGGAAGGGAACCATAATTCAGAACGTCGCGGCTGCTGCGCTGAGAGGTCTCCGTGAGGTTGCTATCACCGATCACGGACCGTCGGATTTTTACGGGCTTGACCTTAAGAAGATCCCGCAGATGAGAGATGACATAGTAGAAGCGGTCAAGCGATTTCCGAGGGTAAAGGTAAAGCTCGGCGTCGAAGCGGACATCGTAGACACACCGAACGGACTCGACGTTGCACCCGAGGATTTTGAACTGTTCGATTTCGTAAATGCCGGTTATCACTATGTGCCTAACTGCCATATGATACAGAACTGGCTTGCGTTCAGATTCCCGTGCCCGGCCGGCGTAAAGGAAAAGCTGAGACAGCAGAATACCGAAAGGATAGTAAGAGCGCTGACAAGCAATGATATCCACATCCTGACGCATCCGGGAGACAAGGCATATATCGACACGCATGCTGTTGCAAAGGCGTGCGAGCAGACGGGCACTCTGGTCGAGATCAATGCAAGGCACCGGCATCCGGACGCAGAAGAGCTCAAAGTGTATGCCGGATATGATGTGAAATTCATCATAAGCAGTGATGCTCACAGGCCTGAGAAGGTCGGCCGCTATGTGAAGAGCATGGCACTTGCGCTGTCGGCCGGGATAGATGCTGACAGGATAGTAAACATAGAGAATAAAGACAGATAATCAAGATACATAAGAGAGGGGCTGATTCAGGTCGTTATGAAAGTCGTTATTATTACAGGAATGTCGGGTGCAGGAAGGAGCCGTGCGGCGGACTGGTTTGAGGACCAGGGGTATTACTGTGTGGATAATATGCCGCCGGCGCTGATAGACAACTTCCTGGAAATGGCGTCCGTGGATACTAACAGGATAGATAAGGTCGTATTTGTTGCCGACCTGAGAAGCGGCAGTTTCTTCGAAAAACTGTCCAAGACTATCGATGATCTGAGAAGGAGACAGGGAATAGAACTGACCGTTCTCTACATGGAGGCGGCTCCTAAGGAGATCGTAAGACGCTACAACGAAGTAAGGCGTAACCATCCGCTGACCGGCGCTTCTGCAACACTTGAGATCATCGAAGAGGAGCAGAGAAAGCTCGAAGAGATAAGGAAGAAGGCAGACCTCGTGCTCGATACGACCAACCTCAAGGTCGCAGAGATGAATTCCGAGCTGGACAAAATGTTCTTCGGCGGCAGCGGTTCATCGAACTTTGCGATCAATATAAGTTCTTTCGGATTCAAGTACGGTATCCCGAGTGAGGCGGATGTCATGTTTGACGTGAGATTCCTTCCTAATCCGTACTGGGTGCCGAGTCTCAAGAGACTTACAGGCAACAACAAGAGAGTTGTCAATTACATATTCAGAAGCGAGATGGCCGATCAGTTCGTTGACTCTGTCCATATACTTCTGAGGGCCATGGTGCCGGGATATATCAATGAGGGGAAATACCATCTGAATATAGCTTTCGGCTGCACCGGGGGACACCACAGATCGGTTGCCATTGCCAACGCAGTCGCCGAGAAGTTCAGAGAAGACGGCATGAGGGTCAGGGTGAGCCACAGAGACCTTGACCTGCAGAATAAGAGGAAATAGATGTCATTCGCATCCGAAGTCAAGGGAGAACTTGCAAGAAAAGAAAACAGCAAGAAGTGCTGCATGCTGGCGGAAATCGCCGGCTTTCTTAGAGTGTCCAGTTCGATAAAGCTTGCCGGAGGAGGCAGACTCGGGATCGTGGCAACGACAGAGAATGCGGCTACAGCCAGACATTTCAAGAAACTTATCCGTGACTATTTCAAGAGCAATACCGAGCTCTCCGTAGGAGCGTCACACATGCCGGGAGCAAGCCGCAGAAGAGGGCGCAACCGGTACTACCTCAATATAAGTCCGGATGAGAAGTCGATGCACATCCTGAGAGAGACGGGCATGCTCCTCATACGCGAGGGTGATGACTATTTCAGCGACGGGATATATCAGCCGATAATAAAATCAAAGTGCTGCAGGAAGGCATACCTTCGCGGCATGTTCTTAAGCTGCGGAACCATGTCGGACCCTAACAAGAGTTATCATCTCGAGTTCGTTCTCGACAAGGAGCAGAGCGCCAATGACCTGAAGAAGCTGATAGGCAGCTTTGTTGACCTGTCTGCCGGCATCACCAGGCGCGGAGAGAAGTACATCGTATATATCAAGAAGCAGGAGTATATACGCGACATACTCAGCATAATGGGAGCAGACGATGCCGTCCTGGAATTTGAGAACATCAGGATCACAAGGGCATCGGCAGCCAAGGCCAGAAAGATGATGAACTTCGATAATGCCAATGTTGAGAAGTCCCTGTCAGCTGCCGAGGAGCAGAAACAATGGATCATTAAGATCGCTGAGGCAGAGACGGGAAGGCCGCCTACAGCGGGCGAACTCAGGGACCCGGGTGCCGAATACTGGACATCCGGTCTCAGGCATCTGCCGCCGCAGCTCAAGGAGGTCGCATTCATCAGACTGTATAAGCCGGACGCAAGCCTTGCGGACATCGGAGAGACTATCTCACCGCCGATAGGAAAACCGGCAGTCAGCAAGCGCTTTGCCAGAATCAGAAGCCTGGCGGAAACTTATTAAGGAATAAATCATAATGGAAAAGAATCAGATCATAGAATTACATGTAGATGATATGCTCGATGACGGCAGAGCTTTCGGAAGATACGAAGGCTGTGCTGTTTTCATCAGCGGGGGAGCTGTGCCCGGGGATACAGCTGCGGTAAAGGTGACCAAGGCGAAGAAGTCATCTGCCGAAGCTGTTCTTACCGGAATCATAGAGCCATCGCCTGACCGTATTGAGGCAGCATGCCCGTACTTCGGAAAATGCGGAGGCTGCAGCCTGCAGGAGCTCTCTTATGCTGCACAGAAACAGCTCAAGACTGAACAGGTGAGAGCCAAGCTCAGGAGGCTTGGCGGCCTTGATGATCCAAAGGTAAACCATATCATCGGCGCGGATACCCTGAAATACTACAGGAACAAGGCGGTCTTTGCCGTCGGCCCTAACGGAGAAGTCGGATTCAATAAAGGGAAAAGCCATTATGTAATAGACATAAATGACTGCATGCTGCAGACGGATGAGGCAATGGTCTGCGCAGATGCGCTCAGAGCATTCCTGCGCCAGACAGGTATTAACTGCATAAAGCAGATGACAGTAAAGACTGCTTTCGGTACGGGCGAAGTCATGGTCGTCCTGGATTCAGAGAAAAAGGAGATCCCCGAGATCGAGCTCCTTGCAGAGATGCTTGATGATGCCGTCTACAGCCTTAGCCCTGCTGCCGAGTCCGAACCCGGCCTGGCTCTCTCAGGTCAGGCTTATCTGGGTGAAATGAGCGACGAGCAGCTCGAGCCTGAAATGCTCTACACATTAAATTCGCTGGCCGTAATACATCAGGGGAAATGCCGCATAATTGCAGGTGAGCCTACGATTACTGAGGAAGTGACCCGGGGAGACGGCAAAGTGATCAGATATGAAATCGGCCCGCAGTCTTTCTATCAGGTCAACCCTGAACAGATGCCTAGGCTGTATGATAAAGTCGCTGAGTATGCAGCGCTGACAGGCGCAGAGACAGTCCTCGATCTGTACTGCGGCGTCGGTACGATTGGGATATGGCTTGCGGATAAGGCAGAGCGCGTTATCGGGATCGAGTCCGTGAAACCTGCCGTTATAGATGCCAACCGCAACTCGGTTATCAACGGCATCATCAATACACGATACATCTGCGGCAGAGCCGAGGAAGAGCTGCCCGGCATGATGGGTCTGGCAAAACTGTATAAGTGGAATGAAGTAAATGAACGTGTGGAGCGGAAGCCTGAGATAACCATAGATCATGCAGACGTCGCCATACTCGACCCGCCACGCGCCGGATGCGATGAGGCCCTCCTTAATGCAGTCGTCAAGGCGGCGCCGGACCGAATAGTCTATGTATCCTGCGACCCTGGGACACTTGCGAGAGATGTGAAATACCTCACAGCAAATGGCTATGAGTTCGTTGAATGCACACCGGTAGACCAGTTCCCATGGACATCACACATCGAGGTAGTGGCGAAAATACAACGTCAATAACGCTCAAAAGCCTTGAAAATCAAGGCTTTCAGGATTTGGCGGTTTTTGCGTTTTTTAGCAAAAATCGCCATTTTTTAGTGTCCGGACCGAAATCAAAAAGGGCATCTGGTCAAAGGAAATACATCAACAGGCGTAGTTCCGAAAAAATGCCGTTTTTCTGAAAGCCTTGCAATTACTGCGTTATACATAAAATATGCATTGAAAACCATGTATTTTCGTGCGTGGTAGTTCATACAATGGAAAAAATACACGCTGCTGTGTATACTCTTTATTCATTTTATGCATTTTTATGCATAGCTGCTGTCAAACCCCTGGAATTAAACGGGTTGCCGGATCGGACAGCTTCGCACAATTGCGGCTGAGCATAAAGCGAATTATATTAAGCATAGGTGAACACCGGTGTAATCAATACCATCAGAAGGGAGGGTTCGCCTATTGAAAAGAAATAAGATAACTTCAATAGATTAATGCAGACGGTGAACTTTAGTAGTGCGGTTCATCTGG
>JAWRIG010000038.1:0-9485 GCA_040308005.1 Anaerovoracaceae bacterium
AAGCCAATAAAAGCGGCCCTTTGATCAGAGGTAAGACACACGCTTGAAAGGAGGTTTCGGAATGAATGCAGCATGTGTAAAAAGAACTCTGATCGAACAGATACAAAAGCTATCCGAGCATCCGGAGCTTTATTGCCGGAATCCTGGGCGGGATTTTACGAGAAAAAGGAAACTATCCTTTTGCACATTGATCTCTTTTATCCTCAATATGCGCGGAGGGCCGCTAACGAGTGAGATAATAGATTTCTTTTCCAATGAGAAATGCATCGTATCCTCATCCGCGGTCGTACAGATGAGAGACAAGCTGAAGCCGGAGGCGTTCAGATCATTGCTGATCGACTTCAATTCCCAGATCGAGAATATGATCCAGCCAGAAACGGAATACGGACTTCGTATCCTTGCTGTAGACGGCTCGGATATCCAGATGCCGGTGAATCCTGATGATGAGGCTTCATTCTATCCGGGTGTAAATGGTCAAAAACCGTATAACTTGGTCCACCTGAATGCGATCTACGACTTGCTTCAAAGGACATATCTGGATGCAGTCATCCAAAAGAGCCGAAAGCAGAATGAACATAAAGCTCTGATCGAAATGGCAAAATCCTCGCCAATCGAAAAGGCTCTTGTCATTGTAGACCGTGGTTATGAGTCATATAACACGTTTGCGCATATCCATGAAAGAGGATGGTTCTATCTTGCACGAATAAAAGATGGAAAGGGCGGGATCGCAAGTGGATTAGATTTGCCTGACGAAGATGAATTCGATCTTGAGATATCCTTAAATCTGACTCGCAGCTTTACAAACGAAGCCAGAGAACTATGTAAAGACAAGAAACATTACAGATATATCCCACAAAAAGTGAACTTCGACTATCTTCCGCTGTTGAAAGGCACTTTTGGAACAAAGCCGGTCTTTTACAATCTCGAGTACAGGATAGTTCGGGTAAGGATATCTGATGATCTACTGGAGACTTTGATCACAAACCTGCCTGCAGATCAATATCCTCCCGAAAGATTAAAAGAACTGTACGCCATGCGCTGGGGGATAGAAACTTCTTTCAGAAGCCTGAAATATACAGTGGGCATGCTGCATTTTCACTCAAAAAAAGCAGAATGCATCTTTCAGGAAGTGTATGCAGCTCTTATCGTCTACAACTTTACGGAATGGATCACTGCCCAAGTAATCATCCATAAGTCAAAACTCAAACATACATACAAGGTCAATTTCTCTGCCGCTGTTCATATATGCAGGAAATTTCTTGCTGAAAAAATGCATCCGCCGGATGTTGAATCATTGATTGCAAAATATATTATTCCGATTCGCCAAAATCGGAAATATGAGCGTCGCTTATCTAAACACAGTAAAGGCGCTGCAATCAACTTCACCTATAGAATAGCATAGTTTTGATTTATTGCCATAGCGAAAACTGTCACGGCGCACATCCTAGGGCGGGTCCCAGGATGGGTGGGCTTGAAGTGCGCCGAAATAACTTGTAAGTTCAATTACCCCGAGCTTTCTTTCTGCCTTGGTTACAAAATCGATATTCAAGCAAAGAAAAACTGGGATCCGCTCAAATTGCAGTTCCCAGTTGATTCTGTTTTGTCATTAACTTAATGACATTGCGGAAGTTCCGGGGGTGTCATGGTGGAGCGTACGAGGCTCGAACTCGTGACCTCCTGACTGCCAGTCAGACGCGCTCCCAGCTGCGCTAACGCCCCATGTCATGAAGGGATTATAGCACCTGATAATGATGTTAATCAAGCACTGCGGTGATTTCCCTCCATGGTTTTCTTATTTTCATTCATCTGCCAGACCGGCGTACGGCCAGTCTATGGTTATGTTGCAGAAGGACAGGGTCAGGTTCCTGACTCGCGGATTCATCATGTAGTACTTATCCGTTGCCAGAAGCGGAACGAGCGGCGCCTCTCCCAGAAGATGTATCTCTGCTTTATTCAGCATATCCATTCGTCTTACCTCATCTGTTTCAGCAACTGAAGCATCCAGCAGTGAGTCTATATCTTCACAGCCGTATGAAGAATACGACCTGTTGTCGCTTCTCCATATCTCAAGGAATGTGTATGGATCGTTATAGTCAGGGCCCCAGCCGGAGTAGCCGATCTCATAATCATCCGAAGGATACACCTTGCTGTAGATATCTGCATGATCCTCATATCTGAGTTTGATGTGGATGCCTAGCACATCTTCCCACTGTGCCTTCAGTTCGGCAACGATGCGCCTGTTTTCCTCACTGTCAGGCGTAACAAGCTCTACTGTGACATCGTTCGGTGATTCGATTCCCTCTTCTGCAAGAGCCATATAGAACAGGTTCCTGGCCTGGTCGACATCGCCTGTCAACGGATAAGCGTAAGAATCAACATAGTAGGCCTCTCCGTATGTTACTCCGTCCCTGCCGTTCAGTCCCGGGAATATAAGAGCGCCGTACGGCTTGTACGCATCTGAATTAGCATTGTGATTGAGCAGCTTCCTGTTCAGTGCGTAATTCAGAGCCTGTCTGAAGTTATTGTTCCTGAGAATCTTATTCTCGCTGTTTGTATTGATATAGCAGTAGTTGACCGTTCCGTTCAGATAATGATTGACATTATGATCATTCTTGAATTCGGTTATCCTGTTATTCGGAACATATGCAAAATCGAGTTTTCCGCTCTTGAAGAGATCGATCTGATCGTCAGGATTCTCGGTATAGATTATGTCTGTCGAATCTATGCTGATGTTTTCGACATCCCAGAACTCAGGATTCTTGTTGAATACCCATCTGTTTTTTGATGCGTATGTTAGGCAGAACGGCCCTGAGTAAACATTGGTCTCAGGTGATGTGGCAAAATCTTTACCGTATTTCTCAACATAGTCTTTTCTTACCGGCGCAAAGCTCGACTGGCTGCCGATGTAGCTTATGAAGTATGCGGTCGGATTGACAAGCGTGACCTGAAGTGTCCTGTCGTCAAGTGCTTTGACTCCTAGAGTCGACGGATCGGCTTCGTTATGGGTTATTTCCCTGCCTCCCTCTATCATCCAGGATGCAAAAGCATAGTTGCTTGCGGTAGCAGGGTCTGCGAGTCTCCGCCAGCTGTAAACGAAGTCGTCAGCTGTTACAGGGACCCCGTCGCTCCACTTTGCCTCGCGCAGGTGAAACGTATAGACCTTTCCGTCTTCAGATACATCCCAGCTTTCAGCCATTCCCGGTTTGACATCGCCGCCGGTGTTCCTGGTAAGGCCCTCTGTCAGGGCATGCTGGAACTCATTATCGACGATACTGTTGCAGAGATTAGGGTCGAGTGTAGCAGGTTCGGTGTTTATAGCGTATCTGAAAACACTCCTGTTATCCTCCTCGGACAAAGGGTTGTTGTTGCTGCATGCGGAAAGATTCGATATTAACAAAACAGAAACCAAAGCGAGCGCTAAGAGTTTCTTTTTCATGGCGCGTCTCCTCATGTAAAATAACTCTAATCAGATTTTAGCGTCTTTCTTGATATTAGACAATCAATATTAATAACAACACGTAAAAAAATGACCTAATAAAAAATGGTTGCGCATTAGCGCAACCAGTGGTGCGGATGAAAGGATTCGAACCTTCACGATGTTACTCACACGGACCTGAACCGTGCGCGTCTGCCAATTCCGCCACATCCGCATAATAGTTATTGTGGCGTGCCGTTTTCACAGCACGCCCTGTATTATACACTATCGTTTCTGCTCTGTCGAGTATAATTTGAAGATTTTTTTAATTATCTTCATCCTCTGCCATGATAGCGTCGAATTCAGCTGCTGCTGCATCGAATTCCTCTTCCGACTCTATCTCGAGGATCTCGAACTCATCATCGCTGACCTGCTTGTATCCGTAGATGTATACATCACCTGTGCCGTCTTCAGGCTCAAGTGCGATGTATTCCTTGCCGTTCAGCTCGAATGTGCCCATTACATAGCAGTCAACTGCTGTGTCGTCGTCAAATTCAAGAGTGATGATATCTTCCTCTTCTTCATCAATGTTTACATTCTTGATATCTTCTGCCATATCGGAAATCTCCTTTCGTACAATACGCTATCAATATAGCATGGAATCATACGGATTTCAAGAGCGCTCGCTATTCATTGCACCTCTCAGGCGCGCATATTTACTGCTTATCCGCAAAGAACTCTATCACGTTCTCTGCTGCGGCAGATGTCATTCCGTCCAGCTTCATCAGGTCGTCATATCCGGCCCTTTTGATAGCATCTATGCTGCCGAACTGTTCAAGCAGCATAGCCCGCCTCTTCGGCCCTATGCCCGGAATATCCTCGAGGACGGACTTTATCATCTTTCTGCCCTTCACTCCTGACATATATGTGATCGCGAATCTGTGGACTTCCTCCTGGATGTTGCCGCAGTAGCTGAAGAGAAGTCTGTTTCCCTTGAGCTCTATCTCGCGGCCGTCGTCAAAGACGATGGCTCTGGTGCGGTGGGCATCGTCTTTTGCGAGCCCTACTACAGGGATCGCGATGCGGAACGCATCGACGACGGCCTTTACGGCGTGCACCTGCCCGAGTCCTCCGTCTATGAACATGATATCCGGATATGTGCTGAAGCCCTCATCGCCCTTTCTGGCACGCTTGAGGCGCCTGTATATAACCTCTCTCAGGCTTCCGTAGTCATCACCCTCTGCAGTCCTTACCTTGAACTTGCGGTAGTCTGATCTGACGGGCCTGCGTCCTTCATAAACGACCATGGCGCCTACTGTGTCAAGCCCATTGAAATTCGAAATATCGTAGGCCTCTATCCTGTACTCCCTGTCGTCCCCGTCAGGAATGAGCACCGGCGCCTGCCCGTTTATGCTGCTTGCGTATTCTATAATTGCAGATATCTCGTTTCTGAGAGCGTCCTTTCTCTCCTGCTCCCTGTCAGCTCTTTCATCGAGAGATTTTGCGAGTACGATCGAATCGTCTGCAGCCATTTTGAGCTGCGCCTTCTTCTCTCCCCGCTCCGGTACCGTGATGCGGGTCTTGTGCATCACATCGGATTTGCCCTCTGCATTGGCCGAGTTGACACTGTTGAGAAATCCTTCTATCAGCTCCTCGTCCTCGATATGCTGCGGAAGGAGGATCTCCCTCGGAAGGACTGACAGCGCCGGATAGTACTGCTTTATGAACGATGACAGCAGTTCTGCAGCCGAGTCTTTCCCGGCGGTCTCTTCATCTCTTATGTACGTGATCTCGCGGCCTACCATCTTGCCGTCTCTGACCTTGTACTGAGCAACGACGCTGCTTCTGTCCGTGATTACAGGTATGAGGATGTCTATATCCCTGTCGCGCACCATCGAAGCGCGCTGGGTCTCTCCGAGAGCTCTCAGAGACTTTATATAGTCACGGTACTTTGCCGCTTCCTCATATTCAAGTCTCTCAGCCGCCTCATTCATTTTGCGCTCAAGGCGTGCGACCATTGCCGCGTCATGACCGCTGAGGACATCCGTTATCTCGGATATCATCTCGTCATATCTGTCTCTGTCGGCTTCCCCGACGCATATACCGGGGCACTTGCCGATGAAGTAATTAAGGCACGGCCTGACACCCAGGCGGAATTCCTGCTGCCTGCACTTCTTGAGAGGATACAGCTCGTCTATCATCTTGAGTATCCTTCTGACAGCGGTCCCGTCTGTATAAGGCCCGAAATACCGGTTGCCGTCCCTGGCAAGATCGCGGGTGCTTATGACCCTCGGCCACGCTTCAGTCACGGTTACCTCAATATAAGGATACGACTTGCCGTCCTTAAGAAGGATGTTGTATCTCGGCATGAACTTCTTAATAAGGTTGCATTCCAAAACAAGAGCTTCCATCTCCGTAGCGCAGGTGATGTACTCGAATTCTGCGATATTGGAGACCAGAGCTCTTACTTTAGGGTCTGCCTGGGAAGTCTTGCGGAAGTACGATCTCACTCTGTTTCTCAGATTGATCGCCTTGCCTACGTATATGACCTCTCCCAGGCTGTCCTTATGCATATATACTCCCGGACAAGTCGGGAGCTTACTGAGTTCCTCCTCAATTATGAACATCGGTGTTCTTCTTCTTGGCCTTTTCCTTTGCTGCCTCTCTCTTCTTCTCGGTCCTGGCCTTTTTCTTTATGATCGTCTTAGGCGATACACCGGTCTTGGCCGCTTCAGCGATAAGCTCCTCACGGATAGTATCCCTTCTCGCCTCTTCTCTGAGATCGCGTGTCCTTGGTCCGAGGCGGTCGCCTGAGCCTGCCATATCAGCCCAGTTACGTCTTCTGCGGTCTTCTTCGACAGCAAGCTGCTGCGCTGCGATCTCGCGGAGTCTTCTCTCTCTTCTGACTTCGCGCATCTTTTCCCTGCGCCTCCTGACATACAGGATCCTCAGGATCAGCAGGAATATCAGGAAGAAGAAGACGCCTATTATGATCGTCATGAAATTGGATATATAGTAACGCGAAGGCCACCACCCGCGCTTTACGTCCGTTCTTGTCACAAGGTCTACGGTTCCCTTGAGTTCATCAGCTACATATATCCTGAACTCTCCTATCTTGGAGCCCTCCTTGAGAGGTGCCTCAAGGTCGTCATACATGATGACTTCGGTCTGAACGAGATCGCTGCTGCCTTCAGGAGGTACGTATGCAAAGCCCTTGGTCTCTGTATATGCGGCAACGTGCGTGATGTTGCCGTTTCTGACGAGAGCTCTTCCGACCTTCTTTCCTGCCTTTACGATCGTGTTACGCGTAACCTTGGTATCTCCGTACTCAAACAGCGACTTTGCCTCATATGCTGCCTTGGAAGCCTTGGAGTCCATGAGTATGACGATCAGCTGCATGTCATCAACAGTTGCAACGCCTACGTACTGGACGCCCTTTACAGGGTCTCCCACCTGTCCGAGTATGCCGCCCCTGCTCAGGTTGTAAAGTTCTGACTGTCTTGTTCCTGTCAGAAGCGGATTGGTATTGGTCAGTGTGACCGTTCTCTCTCCGGCAGCGGATGTCGCGACGATATCCACGCTTCTCTTAGGGAAGTAATCCTTGATCAGCTGGTATCTCATCGCAGCCTGTGCGATAACCGCACAGTCGCGTGCCGTCGAATATGTCTTGGCGTTATATGAGCCCTTAGGGTTGCTGAACTGTGTATCCATCAGCCCGAGCTCCATCGCCTTGGAGTTCATCTCCTTGATGAATATCTTTCTTGAAGAAGCGCTGTAGGTAGCGAGTGCTTCTGCAGCCTGCCCGGATCCTCCTATCAGCATGGCCTGAAGCAGATCGCCGACGGAAACGGTCTCACCCGCCTGGAATGTATCACCGTACTCCATCATCTTATCCGTGATCTCTACCGTGTTCTTCAGTTCGTCCTCATTGTACATGTTGTCAATGACGACCATGGCGTTCATGAGCAGCGTAATGCAGCCCGGAGACATCTTGCGCTCAGACTGCTTCTCATAAACGATCTCGCTTGTTGATCCCGACATGACGATAGCGGATGTCGAGGAAATATCAGGCGCTTCGGTTATTCTTCTGAGACCTGTGTCGAGCGGGTCGCTTGATACAGGCTCTTCTTCAGCCGCTTCGCCTTCTGCAGGTGCTGCCTCACCTTCTGCAGCAGCCGCTCCGTCGGCAGGTGCTGCCTGGCCTTCTGCTGGTGCTGCTTCTGCGGCAGGGGCCGCTTCAGCCGGTGCCGCCTCGGCAGGTGCCGCTTCTGCGGCCGGTGCTGCTTCTGCGGCAGCCTGCTCCTCGCCTTCCGCGAAAGCAGGAATCGCGGCAACGTTAAAACTGATGGTGGTCACCAGTGTCAGTACCAGAAGTACCGACATGATGGCCACCATTACTCTCTTAACTCCTATTCTCAATTGTTCGTTGTTATATGACAATTTCTAATTGCTCCGTGAGTCAGATTGAGTTCTTTTCAGTTAGTGATTACTTGTGAGCAGCTTCGAATTCCTTCATGTATGCAACAAGAGCATCTACACCTTCCTCAGGCATAGCATTGTAGATGGAAGCTCTGCATCCGCCTACGATTCTGTGTCCCTTGAGGTTGATCATTCCTCTCTCCTTAGCGCCTGCAACGAATTCCTTGTCGAGTTCAGGGCTTGGAGTTACGAATGTTACGTTCATGAGGGATCTGTCTTCCTTAGCAACTGTTCCGTGGAAGAAATCAGACTCATCAAGGCAGTCATACAGCTTCTTTGCTTTGCGTACATCCTTCTCATGCATAGCAGCTACGCCGCCTGTAGCGAGGAGATACTTGAATACTTCGCCTGCAACATAGATTGTGTAGCAAGGAGGAGTGTTGTACATTGATCCCTTCTCTGCATGTGTCTTGTAATCAAGATAGATAGGAGTATTTGCAGGAGCGTGTCCTACGAGGTCCTTTCTTACGATTACGATTGTCATTCCTGCAGGTGCAACGTTCTTCTGAGCTCCGGCATAGATAAGACCGAACTTTGTAACGTCGATTTCCTCTGAGAGGATGCAGGATGACATATCAGCTACGAGCAGGTGGTCACCGAAGTCAGGAAGCTCGTTGTAGTGAGTTCCGAACACGGTGTTGTTGTAGCAGATGTATACGTAGTCAACGTCGTCTCTGATATCTTCCTTTGTTACCTTAGGAATGTATGAATACTTGTCAGCCTCGGATGAAGCAACGCATCTTGCATCACCGAACTTGCATGCTTCTTCATAAGCCTTCTTGCCCCACTGGCCTGCTACGATGTAGTCAGCTTTGCCTGTACCTGTCATCAGGTTGATAGGAACCATTGAGAACTGCAGTGTACCGCCGCCCTGAAGGAATAATACATAGTAATCATCAGGGATATTCATAAGCTTGCGCAGGTTAGCTTCTGCGTCATCGATGATCTTCTGGAACTCAGGGGATCTGTGGCTCATCTCCATTACGGACTCGCCCGTTCCTTCATAGTTGAGCATCTCGTCAGCGCATTTCTTCAGTACTTCTACAGGAAGAGTTGAAGGGCCGGCAGAAAAATTATATACGCGATAATCATCAGCCATTGGTATATACCTCCGTTTGAAATAAATAGGGTTAAAATGTTTTGAAGCCGGCGAAAATAGTGTTTTGGTCCTCCGGCACCATCTTCGCCAGATAGATTATACTTCAATGCTTCCCTTTTATCAATTGCTGAACGTCTCATTTTCTTTATTGTTGAAGCGCGCAATTCTTCGGTGTTATAATGTGTGTTGCGAAGATTCGCATATTTTGTTGTGCCGCGGACTGCACACGGATATGCATCAGATCCGAACTATAACCCTTAACTTTTTATTTCTATTTCAAAACGGAGGACATAATGGATAAGTATTATATCGGTACTCTTAACAACATTTCCCCTAAGGGTCTCTCGAGACTCACCGATAAGTATGAACTTACCGAAGACACAGACAAGGCCAACGGCATCATCGTAAGATCTTTCAAGATGCACGAGATGGATTTCTCTGACAACCTGCTTGCTATCGGCAGAGCCGGTGCAGGTGTCAACAACATCCCTC
>JAWRIG010000039.1:0-3023 GCA_040308005.1 Anaerovoracaceae bacterium
TTTTCTTCTCAAAGCAAAGCCTCGCATATTTGAGTTTAGTTTCATTAGGTATCTTGACACCCATTCTTCCCATATGAAAACTCCCTTCATGATTAACAGTGATTTTGTTTTTCACTGTCTCTCATAAAGGGAGCATATCAATGACCATCCCGCCCGCGCACTTGTCACTCTGCATAAAAACTTGTATAATTCGAAAAGTTATATAGCAACAGAAAATATACAGGAGGCTTGCTTATGAGCACCGTTACATTCATAGGCGCGGGAAGCTTCGGCACCGCACTTTCAACCATCGTCGCAGCCAAGGGCTGCACGGTCAACATCTTCGATATAGACAAGGCTCACCTGGACCGCATGGAAGCGGCAATGGAAAATACCGATTACCTGCCGGGCGTAAAGCTCAAAGGAGACTATCACTTCTACACAGACAACGAAGCCGCTCTTAAGGATGCGGACATAGTCGTTTTCTCGCTTCCTGCCCAGCACTTCAGAGCAGCTCTCAAGGCTGCGCTGCCGTTCATCAAGGAAGACGCGCTCGCCATGAACATCGCAAAGGGTATCGAGCAGAAGACACTGATGCGCATGTCAGAGGTAGCTGAGGAAGTCGGTTTTGACATGACCAGATACGCATGCATCTCCGGTCCTTCGCACGCTGAGGAAGTAGGCATCGGCGTACCAACAGCCATCTCCGTTTCATCAAGAGATCCGCGCACGGCAAGGTCCATAAGCGACCTCTTCTCAAACAGCCGTCTGAGGATATATACAAATGATGACATGCTCGGCATGGAGCTTGCAGGCTCAGTCAAGAACGTCATGGCTGTAGGTTCAGGAATCATAGACGGAATGGGATTCGGCGACAACACAAGAGCCGCCATGATGACCCGAGGCATAGCCGAGATGACACGTCTCGGAATGGCACTCGGCGCAAAATTCGAGACCTTCGCAGGTCTTGCAGGCGTCGGCGATATGATCGTTACATGCACCAGCATGCACTCAAGAAACTTCCGCTGCGGCCGCCTCATCGGCCAGGGCATGGACCCTGAAGAAGCCCGCAAGTCCATCGGAATGGTAGTAGAAGGAATGTTCACAGCAGAGGCTGCATACGAGCTGTCCAAGAGAGCCGGAGTAGAGATGCCGATCACCGAGGCCATCTACAACGTCATCCAGGGCAAACTCAAAGTCGAGGATGCACTCGAAGCCCTGATGGGAAGACCGAGAAAAGACGAAAATCACAAATAATAACAATGGTGACAGATCATCTGTCACCACATATGCGCGCGTAGCTCAGTGGATAGAGTGTCTCACTCCGAATGAGAAGGCCGCGGGTTCGATCCCCGCCGCGCGCACCACAGCAACAAGGAGGGGCCCATCTGTGCTTCAGCACTGATGGGAAGATCCCTTATTGCATACCAGTAAAAGCAAAAGCCGAATTCCTTGCAATTACTGCGTTTCGTGACTCTGGATCTGATTGCGCAACATAAAGATTCTAGATATTATGCAACCGATTCAGCAATTCTTTTAACGGATATTATTTCAAAAGGTCTGACAGTGTCTTCATAATGGCATCGATATCATATGGTTTTGCCAGATGCCCGTTCATTCCCGCTTCAAGTGCGATTTTCCGGTCCTCATCAAAGGCATTGGCGGTCACGGCAATGATTGGAATTTCGGCTTTCTTCTGGTCTTCCATTACGCGGATCCGCTTTGCTGCTTCATATCCATCCATTACAGGCATCTGAATGTCCATAAGGATAACATCGTAGGTTCCGGCAGGGGCCTGTTCCATTTTTTCGACAGCCTCCGCACCGTTTGACGCGATGTCGATTGCAAAACCGGCGCTCTTAAGGATTTCCACCGCGATCAGCTGGTTCATTTCATTGTCTTCCGCAAGCAGGATCCGTTTTCCTGTGAAATCCGCTTCAGCAGATTCTGCTTCAACGACCGTATTATCACTCTCGCCTATCCTGCACGGGATCCTCACAATAAACTCAGAGCCCTTTCCCTCTTTACTTTCGACAGAAATAGAGCCGCCCATCATCTCGACGAGGTTTTTGCTGATCGCCATTCCCAGCCCGGTGCCCTGCGTGCCGCTGACCGTGCTGGTCCTTTCTCTTGTGAAAGCTTCGAAGATCTTCTTCTGGAATTCCTCGCTCATTCCTATGCCGTTATCCCTGATGCGGAATACGAAGTCAGCGGTGTCCGGGCTTGAGGAAGGTTCCTCGATTACCCGGAAACGGATCGTGCCTCCGGAAGGTGTAAACTTGACTGCATTGGACAGGATATTGAGCAGCACCTGATTCAGGCGAAGCTTATCCGTAATTATATCTTCATGCTTTACGTCCTGAGTATCGATTATAAGTTCCTGCTGTTTAGCGGTAACATTATCCTGAATGATGGTTCTGAGATCATTGATGACATCCGGCAGATGGACATCTGATTCTTCGATCGTAACCTTTCCGCTTTCTATCTTGCTCATATCCAGAACGTCATTGATCAGGGAGAGCAGATGCTGACTGGATATGGTGATCTTCTGCAGATAATCTTTCACCTGCTCAGGATTATCTATGTGAGAACCAGCCAGTGCCGTGAACCCGATTATTGCGTTCATCGGGGTCCGGATATCATGGGACATATTGTTCAGAAATGCAGTCTTGGCCCGGTTTGCGTTCTCAGCTGCAATCAGCGCGTCAGATAGTTCTCTCTGCTTTTCCTCCAGTTCAATACGGGCTGCTTCCTTATCCCTGATTTGAGTCTGGGAACGCTTATTGTCACGAAGCAGAAGCGAAATAATAACTGCAGCAACGGCCAGGATCCCCAGGATAAATCCCCCTATATGCTGTTTGATCAGGTCGAAGAAGCTGTATGAGTACAGTCCGTTGGCATAACGGTAAGCCTGGTTCTGTCCATAATCTATGCCAAGCACATTGATTCCCCGGTTCAGAAGCTTCAGAAGCCCTTCACTTCCCATCGCCACGCCATAGCAGCGGTCATCGCTCTGGCTGAGCTGCAGAAGAGAAAGACTTTCG
>JAWRIG010000040.1:0-8974 GCA_040308005.1 Anaerovoracaceae bacterium
GAAGTCGCCTTCGGGATCATACGGCATATTCTCTTTGCGGCTGATGTCTTTCCTGTACTTTCTTGTCTTGGAGATCTCATAGTTTGCCGGTTTGATCACAGCTGTCATTTTTCGGTTTTCAAGGAAGCTGTAGTTCTCCTCACTCTCGTAACCGGCATCGGCTACGACCACGGGATATCTGTGCCCGAGAGATGCTTCCAGTCCTTTGAGAAAAGGGATGAGGGTCATCGTATCTGTAGGCCGTGGAGATAATGTGAGCCAGGATATGTATCCTGAGTCTACTCCGAGCTGCAAGTTGTATGCCGGCTTCAGCTGCCCATTGAGCATCGCATCTTCCTTCATCCTCATGAAGGTCGCATCAGGGTCAGTCTTGGAGTAGCTGTTCCGCTCGCCCAGTATACTGAGTTTCCTTGAATATTCTTTGAGACGATCGGCAGCTTCTTCAAGTTCTTCAACATGTCTCTGAAGCTGTGTTTTTCTCTTACCGCTTCCGTGAACGAACTCGATGCCTTCTTCTTCCTTGATTCGATACATCTGCCGGATCACTTTTTCGAGATGCTTCTCCTTGACTTCGCCATGCCATATCTTTCGCAGGCCGTATGTCTCCACACATTCCTGGACCAGCAGCGCAATCTTCTCCAGAAGCTTTGCCTGGTTCTTAGTAACAGACTTTTTCCAGACGAAGGTGTATTTATTGGCATTGGCCTCGATTTTGGTCCCGTCGATGAATATATCTTTGCCGCTTATCTCGCCGAGATTCATGAGGTAGCTGACACTCATAGCAAGATATTTTTCGGCCACTTCTGCGAAATGGATAGATCGGAACCTGGCGATGGTCGCGTGATCAGGAGCCGACCTGCCTTCAAGCAGATACATGTAATTGATGTCTCTGCGGCAGGCCTTTTCGATGCCTCTTGATGAGAAGTTGCTTTCATGGTACGCGTACAACATTATCTTCAGCATCTGCCGAGGGCTCACCTGATTTTCCTTGACTTTGGAATAGGTCGAATACAGATCTCTAAGATCCAGTTCCTCCACAAATTGACCCAGGAGCCTCACACAGTCGTTATCCGGAATGATATGTCCGATCTCGAGCGGAAGTTTCAGTTGATACGGCCTTGAAAACGAAGTATAATTTTGCCGTAAAATGTTTTGGTTTAGCATACTAATATTTTACCATTACGTTCCGCACTCAAATAGGTGCGGAGCGTTTTGTTTTTTGATAAAACCAAGCATTTTCAAGGCTTTCAGCTGCTTTCGCTAAAAGATCCCGCCGTCAGGCGGGCAAGTTAAGAGGCTGCCACACTTTTTATTGTGCGACAGCCCCTTATTCGTATATTCACATGCTACCGTATATCGAAATTGCTTCTGAGCCTGATCCCGTCAGGTGTTCCTCTGAGTATCCTCACCCGCTTCTCCCCCGGCTCCATGTCGAAGTAATTATCCGAAAGGATCATATCCTCATTTTCATTTCTTATCTCGACGTCCTTAGCGTATGCGGACGCTGTGACGACTATCTCATCGCCCTCAAGTCGCCATGAGAGCTCCGGATTTCGGAACCTATAATACTTTGGCTGGCAGAATAGCACGCTGCCTGAAGATATCTCTTTGCCGTCTTCCTCGAGCCGGTAGCTGACGTGGTCCTCATAGAGGTCTGCCTCTTTCAGGTCTGCTCTGTCGAGCCATACTGCGCTTAGCGGAGGTACGCAGACCGTCTCCTTTATTTCAGTCCTGCATCTGCCGCTGCTGTCAGCAAGCTGCCATATGACCGTAACGGTCTTCTCCGTCAGCGTCTCATTGCTCACATTGAATCTTACCGACTTCTTCACTTCATACGGCTCTGCGTTCGGATTGGTATCCTGCGTCAGTATACCCTCCTCCTCGCAGGAAAGGAGCACCGGTGCGAAGAACCGCTTCTCATAGTAGTGCAGAGCTTTCCATCTGCCGCAGTAGTCTATCGATGACCAGCTCGCAACAGGCCAGCAGTCATTGAGCTGCCATACGACAGTACCCATGCATCTGCCCCTGTGCCTTCTGAAATGCTCGACTCCATAGCGGATCGCCTGCGCCTGCAGCAGCTGAGATGCATATACAATGGTCTCAAAGTCAGACGGATACAGATACGTCTGCGACATGTATGACGCGATCTTGCCGTTGGCAGAAGCGTTGCGCTGGTGCTTTTCCATCACGTATGAATAGATATTCCTGTCTTCCGGCTCAGTGAAAGTCTCTATGGTACTCACCGGCGGAAAAGACTGGAATCCGAATTCGGACAGGTATCTGAACCGGAATTTTCTGTATTCCGTGAAAGGCTTGTTGCCGTGCCACACATCCCAGTAATGGACGTCTCCCCTGTTCTCGTCATTAGGCTCATCGAATCCCCCGCCGCTTGACGGACTTGCAGGCCAGTAGAAGGTCTGAGGATCGAGCCTCTCCGCTATCTCAGGGAATATCTCCTCGTACATCCTCGTATAGTATGCCTTCAGCTCAGAGTTATTCACCCACTGCCCCTCTGCAGCGAACTGCTCCATCTCGTTGTTGCCGCACCACAGGCCGAGGCTTGCGTGATGCCTGAGTCTCTTTATATTATCCTCAGCCTCTGCACGGATATTCGCCTCGAATTCCGGAGTGAGATCGTATGCCGCGCAGGCGAACATGAGATCCTGCCACACTATGAGCCCGAGCTCATCGCAGATGTCGTAGAACCAGTCCTCAGGGTAATAACCTCCGCCCCACACTCTGATGCAGTTGTGATTTGCAGCCCTGGCATCTTCAAGAAGTCTTCTTGTCCTATCCGGGCCCGTTCGCGCGATGAGGCTGTCTTCAGGTATATAGTCTGCGCCCATAGCGAAAATACTGATGCCGTTGACAGTATGTGCAAAGCTCTCGCCGTACTCATCCTTTTCGCGACTGACGCTCATCGTGCGTAGACCGATGCGTCTTTCCCAGGTGTCGAGCACGCTGCCTCCGTCATGAAGCGTGATCCTTACCGTGTAAAGCGGCTGCGCACCGTATCCTGCAGGGTACCACAGCTGCGGGCTTTCTATCTCAAATGCCTCTGATGCGCTGCCGGCAGCTATCTGCATACCGTCAGGATCTGTTATCTCAGCTATCCATCTGAGTGATCCCGCCTCTCTTTCCGATGCAGCATACTCTGCTTCAGTATCAAAACGCAGAGTGACCCGGCCTTCCGAATGTTCCTGATGCACATACACACTGCCTATCTTTGCGGTATCGTATGCCGTGAGGCAGACAGGCCTGAATATACCGCAGCCCGGGAGCCTCGGACCCCAGTCCCATCCGAACATGCAGTGCGCTTTGCGTAGGTACGGAAACCCTCTCATGGCATCTTCGGTGCCTTCAAGAGGCTTCTCTTCGTATCTTTTCCGTATGTATTTAACAGGTGAGCGGAAGATGACCGCTAAATGATTATCGTCATGTTTTAGGTATTCCTTAACATCGAACGTCCACGTACGGTGCATGTTGTCTGCATGGCCGATAACTGTGCCGTTCAGATAGATTTCCGCCAGAGTATCAAGGCCATGGAAAGTCAGGACTGCCCTGTCCCTTCCGGGGATGTCGTCACCGGCGGAAAAAACAGTCTCATATATATAGTCATTTTCAGACAATTTAAGAGCTGCCAGCTCATTATCCCTGTAGTAAGGGTCGTCTGTCCTGCCAGCTCTCAGAAGATCGGAATACAGATCTCCTGGAACGGATGCAGGCACAGCTATGCCGGCAGCCTCGTTATTAATGTATTCTCTCAGCGTCCATCCGCCGTCAATCTGCAGTTCCTTCAGCATCCTGCTCATCCTGCTTAGCCGGCTCTTCCGGCTTACCCTGTTCAGGCTCAGGCTTTTTATCTGACTTGCTAGTCTCGAGGAGCGCATCAAGTGCAGCATCGAGATCAGCTGATGTGTAAGTCTTTTTGTCGTCCTGAGGGCTCAGATCATCAAGGTCTTTCAGGTCATCCATGGTAATGGTCATCAGAGTCTCTTCGTCCACCTTCTCAAGGTTCGAAACTCTTGCAGCCTGGTTGGTTATGATCTTCTCAAAGAGATTACGCACCTCTCTGGCATTGGCAAAGTTCTCTCCCTTTGCAGATTCAAGTCTGATTATCTCCTGCTTTACAGCCTCTGCCGCCTCGTCAGTCAGCTTGTACTGGTATTTCTTGCACTGCATCTTGAAGATGTCCTGCAGCTCATCGACTGTATAGTCAGGGAAGTACAAGTACTTGTTGAATCTGGATTTGAGGCCCGGATTGCTGTTGACAAAGTTCCTCATCAGTTCAGTATACCCTGCAACGATGACGATGAACTTGTCGCGGTGATCCTCCATCGCCTTGAGGATGGTGTCAATGGCCTCCTGCCCGTAGTTCTCGCCTTCCTGGTTTAATGTATATGCCTCATCGATGAACAGGACTCCGCCCATCGCCTCTTCGATCTTCTTCTGGGTCTTGATAGCTGTCTGTCCTACATATCCGGCTACGAGGCCTGAACGGTCAGTTTCGATGAGCTGTCCTGTCGACAGGATACCGATTTCCTTGTACAGCTTGGCAAGTATTCTTGCAACGGTAGTTTTACCCGTACCCGGGTTGCCTGAAAAGACAAGGTGCAGAGATACAGGTACCTGCTTCATGCCCTTCTCTTCACGCATCTTTCTTACCTTGGCAAGTCCGACCATCTCCTCGACGTCGTGCTTGACTGTGGTGAGTCCGATCAGCTCATTAAGTTCTTCCATACCGGACTTTTCAGGTTCTTTAGGCTTCTCCTCTTCCGCATTCTGAGCAGTCTGTACCTTGAACTCAGTCTGTGTGACGACTTCTGTCTCCAGCTCCTGCTGTTCAGGGGATGGTGCCGTACGCCTTTCCGCCGGCGTTCTCCTGCGGCTTGATTCAAAATCGATTACCGGCTTTTCGTCTGCGGGTCCGTAGAAATCATTGTATATGCTCTTAAGCTCATCCTTCATGTCTCTCATGGAGTCATTTCCTTTCTGACTGTGTGTCAATTCAAAGTCTGCATCAATCATACCACATCCCGCGCTTTGCATAAAAGAAAAAGAGGAATCCCATATAATATGTAATGTAATCTTTGCGTGCAACAAAAGTGGTATGGTATAATTTCTCCCTGACAGGTGCATAATGTCCTGTCATCTCACAGATGAGAAACGGAGGCTCATAATGAGAAACAAGGTAAACAATCAATTAGCATCAAGGCTGCTTGCAGTCGTCCTGACTCTGGTCATGACTGCCGGTACCTTCAGCGTATCAGTATTCGCTGAGGAAATACCCGCAGAGACCCCTGCGCAGGAGACTGAGCAGCAGACAACACAGAATGCGGCAGGCACCGGTTCTTCAGAAGCAGGTGCTGCAGCATCAGAAAACGGAAACAGCGAATCCGCTGCAGTCACAGCTGAAACAGCTCAGCCGGCGCAGGATGCACCTGAAGCAGTTCAGGGCACTTCTGAAACACCTGCGGAAGCCGCACCTGAAACTCAGACCGCCGGAGATGCCGCAGGTGAAGCAGCAGCAGAAACAGCACCTTCGGATGCTGATGCTGCCGGTAATGAAGCCGGATCTGCATTCGTGGCTGATGCTGAAACAGAGACTAATATTGCAGCTGAGGCTGAGGTTGAAGCTGCAGCTGAAACCGGGTCTGAGGCTGAGGCAGAAAAGGCAGAAGCTGAACCTCAGGCTGCAGTCCGCAGTCTTACAGCGCAGGCTGCTCCTGAGAAGGAACAGCTGCAGGTAGTCAAGGCTTCAGTATCAGAGCCGAAAGCTGCCGATCTGTCAATGCCGGAATACCTCCTGATAATCTATCCTTCAGGAGTTGATGCCCCGGATAATTTCTCGATGACCCTGAACGTGACATCCACAGGACCGACGAAAACCTATACGATCAGTAAAAGCGATGTCAATCCGACAGTCCTGAGCCTTGTCGAAGGTGCGGTCCTCGTAGTAAAAGAAGTCAAAGGCCTTACAGACGAATACCAGCAGGGAGACACCCCGAATGGCAAAAAGCAGCTCCGTCTGGTGTTTACCGGCAAAAACAGACAGTTTTTTGCGATCGCACTGAACAACTCCGAGATGATGAGGGACGACTTTACCTACAGGTCCGATACCGAAGCACAGTTCAGAATGCCTGCATACAGTGTAACTGCTGATTTGATGACTGCGTACAGGAATATATTTGTACCTGCCAAGTCTCAGTACAACAGGGGCACATGCACCATAAGCAACCTCTCTGACACTACATGCGAATTCCATAATATCTTTGCACTTCCGGGGCAGAATGTCCAGGTCAGCATAGATTATGAAGACTATGACAAAGTGGATGTTTCCGTCACTGACAGTTCCGGCAACGTCCTTCCTGTCAGCAATGGTGTTTTCACAATGCCTGATTCACCGTCTAACATCAATGTTGTATACTATCACAAGCCTGTTAAGCTGACCGTAAGGAACCCAAAGCCTGAACGCGGAACTGTATCAACCGAAAAGAGCGAATACAGGCCGGGTGATAAGGTCATCGTCAATATGGATGCAGCCAAGGGATACACCCCGAAATCGCTGGTAATGACATACACTGTCAGCGGAAAGGTGCAGGCCCAGAAGCTGGAAAAGGATGAGAACGGAGAGTACAGCTTCATCATGCCGTTCTACTCACCGACTCTGACCGGAATATTTGCTGAGAAGAGCACCTCATCATCAGTTTCATCTGCCGCAGTTTCATATGCAGCACCGGCTGTGGCTGCACTGGCTGAAGAGCCTGCAGAACCTGAAGAAGAAAAGCAGCTTGAGATGATCGATGTAATGCCTACAGTAGCCGCTGTCATGGCCAATACGATGCTTGTAGTCACCACAACAGTAAACATGATGTAACAGATCACCATTTCGTAAATCAACAGACCAATTCAAAAGGGGGCTGTCGCACAATAAAAAGTGTGGCAGCCTCTTAACTTGCCCGCCTGACGGCGGGCTCTTTTTGTGCAAACAGCTGAAAGCCTTGAAAATGCTTGGTTTTATCAAAAAACAAAACGCTCCACACCTATTGGAGTGCGGAACGTAAGGTTATCTGAAATATTAACTGCACGATTGCAGTTGTAAATGCATCAAACGACGTAGAGGGAGCAAATATGCGACAGTAACTTTTGCAATCGATGCATTTAAGAATGCATAACTGCCCGTTTGAAATAGTTATTGTCACATCGGAGCAATTTTCTGCTAAACTGTACGCAAAGATGCGCGCACTAAACGGGCCGACTGCATTTGCACGATTCTGGTGTAGTTGTAAATGCACTCAGCTGGAAGCTATGAAGTTGTTGCGTATCCTGCCTTACGTATATATGAGTGCTAACTTACTTTTTCAGGAGCTCAGGGGTCAAGCAGAGCTCTTCGAGCGGTATGTACTTAAGGCCGAGCTTGGCGGCAGTCTCTTTGCCATACTTGCTCTCGAACATCTGGTACGGAGACCTGGCATTGAGACTGGCGCGAGGCAATGAATTGATGTGGTTCATCATGAGAGTGACGTCGTCCTGAGTCAGATCATCGAAAGATGATCCCTTGGGCAGGATGTATCTGATGAATTCATGATTGCGTTCGCAGCGGCTCTTCTGGTTGGTCTGCTGCGGATCGCAGTAGAATACATTACACAGGACCTCTCCGCTCCGATGATCTATCTCGATCGCAGAGGGATCGGTGAACTCCGTTCCGCGATCAACGAGGATAACATCGAATATCCAGGCAAACTCAACGTCGAGCGTCTCGCGAAGCCAGACAAAAGCATCAGATACACCAGCAGCCGTCTTGGTGTCTCTTAAGAACATGAGCTGCAGGCTGCATTCTCTGAGAAATATGGTAAGAATAACCTTGCCGCCCTTTCTCCCCTCAACAGTATCCATTTCAGATACCTTGTAATTCGGATATATATTCATGAAAGCCAGAAAGTCTGCATAAGTCCTGCCTACATGGCACTTCTTATCTACATGCAATACCGGGCCGCTCTTCTGACGAGACGACTTCCTGCGTACCTTCCTGTGCAGATCAAGATTACCTGCATCGAAGTATCCCTTATCTATGTAGTCATAGAGGGTCCTCATGGAAACCGGCATGCGATCAGCATAAGCGTCATAGACAACCGGAACCGAGACTCCGTTTCTGATCAGAGGAACGATGTTATCCGCAAGGAAGCTGAATTCATCTTCAGAAAGAGAGATGCCGGCTCTTGAGTCGGTAAGAGTCTGTCTGTAGATCTTCTGCGCATGATCAGCAAAATACAGCCTTGTCTGGAGAAGACAGTTGTTACCGCCTCGATCAGAACATCCATTGCATACATACGGTGGCTTAAGAAGTTTAGGACATATCTCTGGCTCATACCTGTCACAATATTGAGCACAAAGAGCGCACGCAACGGAGCAGACTCTCTTAGGACATTCAGGAACCGGACACCGTGATTGGTCCTCAAATATGCATTCGTGTCTGAATATACATCTGCTGCGGGCAGGTTTCTTGCCGTCATAGCGAAGATGAGCACGGATCTCTCTGCTGACAGAGGTACGGTCTTTGCCGATCTCTGCAGCGATACGCGAGAAGTTCCAGCCAAGAGTAAGACCTCTCTGGATCACAAGCCTGTCGTCATAGGTAAAATGTTTCATAGCGAATCCTTTCCGGCAGGATACAGAGAGAATTTTACGCTAATAATTGGAAAGATAATCTTAAAATCCAGCCATGGATTTATGGATAACCGGCGCAGAGCTATGGATAAGTGCATGGACAGCATAGACTGCCCACACACTTATCCACAGCCCTGCGGGGAAGCCGGTTACCCACAAGCTCCACAGCTGCTACTGCGATGATCATGATGGATGATGATCAAAAGACGACAATAAAAAACGTGAAGTTGTAACTTCACAGTCACAAACTTCACGAATTCGCATTTCGAAACGCACTTTTATGGGGTAGTTACCTTAGCAATTAACC
>JAWRIG010000041.1:0-8431 GCA_040308005.1 Anaerovoracaceae bacterium
TCTTATCCCATTCTCTGTTTTCGCACCAGTAAACAGTCCTGTCTGTCACGTCATATACCATGGACACGACGGTCGGGCAGACTTCCTGCGAGACTGCCTTCAGTATTTCAAAGCAATCCTCCACATCAAAATCATCTGACGCATTTTTCAGCATGTCTTCCGCAGTGTGATATCTGTCCCAACCCATCCACGGATGCGTCTCCGAATTCTGTTTGTATGGTGAGAAATTAGTTAAAATCTTGTATTCAGGTTTTTCGTAGTAGCTAGATCCCTGTCCAGGAACGATGTGAAGCACATTGCCGTCAGCGTCCGAAAGAGCAGACATGAACGTCAGTCCCGGGATGCTGTAGACAGGTCTTTCGGCCGCTATATCACGGATCTCCTGCAGCGTTTTCTTCTGCAGCAGGAGGTCGATGTCCAGCATGATTACATTTTCGCCATCTCCTGCAGGATCGCTTCTTCTGTCGGCAGGCCAGCATGTAGGCATTCCGACAAAGTCTCCCCGGCTGTTGGCGCCAAACAATGGCATCCACCCTTCTGTTGCATCATTGACCTCTATGTATACTCCTTCGTCTGCAGGTCTTACTCTGTACTCCATATCCAGAAGATCCAAGTTCCATCCCACTATCGTCTTGTTCTTATTTACTACAATGCTTGTGCACATTATTGATTCTCTCCTTTCACTTCCTATCGTTCGGTAGGTACAGATGTATTTTTTTACCGGTCAGCCTCAATGGCCGGCCGGCAGTTATTATTGTATGTAATTAATCACTTTTTTATTCTACTTTGCGTAGATTTCGAAGAACTGCAGCACATGTTTATGAACCAGTTCCATAACTTCTTCCTCGCGGGAAGGTTCCCTGTCGCACAGATTGATCCATACAGTGATTGGTGATGAGAGCTGCGCTGCCATGATCTCTGTATCTGACTCCTTCAGCTTATTCATGCGGACAAGGAATCTGATCATCCCTTCAAAATACCTTATGATATCTTCGTAATTCACTCTGGTCTGCAGATCAGCGAGTTCTTTGTTTCGGAACTGTTCGATCATGAGCATCTTTCTGCCCTTGCTGATTGCAGGATCATGGATTATACGCCTGACCTGACTCTGTATCATGTTGGCAGCGTCTTCTGCAGTCATTCCATTCTTATCCTTGGTGAACTCTGGATCATCCCAGTTTGTATTGGCAAATACCGAATGATTGTCATAACCAGTCAGTACTGATGCCACAACATTATCGAGTATCTCCTGCTTGCTTCCGAAGTGGCTGTAAAGAGATGCCTTTCTGATTCCTACCGCATCTGCGATCTGCGAAATGCTCGTAGCTTCATAACCATTAACTGAAAACAGATCCAGCGCGACATTCAGTATCTCATCTCTTGTATTGCCCTTATCCATAGCATTCCTCCGGCAGTAAAATATATATTGGACATCACCATTCTACCTACCGTTCGTTCGTTAGTCAATACCTTTTTTACGAAACGATTCGGTAGTATGCATTAGATGTAACTCTGTATATGACCGCATATACTATACCGCAGATCAGTACGCATACACTGGAGGTAATGATCAGGCGCGGTATGTCAAACAGTCCGAACAGCATGAGCAGCTTGTTTACTATAGGCAGTACCACCGCCAAGTGTATGCAGGCTAAGATGATTGGGATAAGGAATACCGTCAGCATCTGTGAATTGATGCTTTTTCTTATTTCATCCTTCGTCATGCCGACCTTCTGCATTATGTCGAATCTGGACTGATCCTCGAAACCTTCCGAAACCTGTTTGTAATACATGATTATCACGCAGGACATCAGGAAGATGATGCTGAGCAGAATGCCGAGGAAAAACAGTCCTCCGAAGGTGCTGACGAAGTCGCCTCGTTCTGCTTCATGGCTCTCGCAGTAGCAGTTGTCAAAGTCAAGCGGCTTCAGTTCCTCTTTGATCAAATTATCCAGTGTGGCTGCCAGAGCCACCTGCTCGTCGGCGTCAAGGCCGGTATCAAAACGGCAGTCCCAGAACCACGCCAGCATAGGCTCGCCGTCGTAATCTGCATATTTTGTGTAGTTCTTCGCGACCTCACCAGCATCCTTCACGATCACAAAGATGCCCGGAGATGCCGAGACCACTGCAGCCGGATCTATCTCTTCTATCCTGTCATCGATACGCTTTGTGACTTTGAACGGAACATCCCCGATAGTTATCACATCGCCGATCTCTATGTCCTTTGCGGTTCCGACCAATGCTTCACCCTGAGCCACTGTCTCGTTATAGCCAAATACTCTGTTATAGACATCCACATCAATGAACAGTATCTGCGCTACTTTGTCATAATTGATGAAAGCAAGATCTGACTTTGAGTTGAGTGTGACATCCAGCTTGCTGTCATCGAAGTAACCGCTGATCGACCACTCGTAATATGTTTTGTTGTTCATTATCTCCGCACCGTGTTCCTCAGCAGCGGCCTTAAGGTCAGCATCCAGCTTCTCACCCAGATCCTCAAGGCTTTCATCATAACCGTACTTGCACGCAAAGGCACCTATCTCGTTAGGATAGCGCACATTGAGGCACTGCTCTGCACCTGTGTAAAGCGCTGAAGTCGAGGACATCATTACAAGGATCATCGTCAGAAGGATGCAGATCGACGCAAGTCCCGCGCCGTTTCTCTTCATGCGATATGCCATCGAAGACACCGATACAAAATGATTTGTCTGGTAATAGTAGTTCCTATTCTTCTGAAGCATCCTGCAAAGGATGACAGAGCCTGCGATCAGAAGAAGATAGGTACCTATCATTATCAGTATCACGGCGACAAAGAACCACATGAGTGCTGACATAGGTTGCTGTATCTTAAGCGCGATATAGTATCCCGACCCAAGAGATGCAAGGCCGAGGACGCCTGTGAGCCAGTTTGACTTCGGCGGCTTCTCGCCTGCTTTATCTGCAGTCACCAGCTCTATTGGACTTGCAAAACTGACTTGTCTCAGCGAATTGAGATAGATCAGCAAAAAAATCGCGCTGTATGTTACAACTGTCATGATGACAGAGGTGAACGGAACAGAGAAAGCATATCTTACAGGTACTTCTATCAGCTTTGTAAATCCGAGCTCTGCCAGCTTGGAAATCCCTATGCCGGCAATGAGTCCGCCGAATATCGCGACTGCCCATGTAAACAGCGTTTCGAAGAACAGTATCCTTCCCAGGTTGAATCTGTTCATCCCCAAAATGCTGTAAAGACCGAACTCCTTCTTTCTGCCTTTGATCAGCGTTGCCTGTGTATAAAAGAGAAACAGAAGCCCGAACAGCGTCATTATATATGTGCCCATCTGCATCATATCGGTAGCAGTGTGCCCGCCCGGCATGCCGTCCATGATCCCTGAATACCCGAGGAAGTGAAGGATGTAATACACAGCTACCATCATGATGCATGTCACCAGATACGGTGCATACAGCCTGCCGTTCTTACGCATGCCGTTCGCAGCCATCTTTGGATAGAATCCCAGCTTCATTATCTGTCACCTCCCTGTGCGAGAAGCGTCAGTGTATTGCTAATCTTCTGATACATCTGCTGATCAGTGGCATCGCCTTTATATATCTGGTGGAACACTACTCCATCGCGTATAAACATCACCCTGGAAGCCCTGCTCGCAGCCTTTGTGGAATGAGTTACCATCAGGATGGTATGTCCCATCTGATTCACCTTAGCGAAAAGATCAAGCAGCTCGTCCGATGACTTTGAATCAAGTGCGCCCGTAGGCTCATCCGCCAGAACTATTCTCGGATCTGTGATCAGTGCTCTCGCAACCGCCGCTCTCTGTTTCTGACCGCCGGATACCTCGTAAGGATATTTCTTGAGAAGGGTTTCGATACCAAGCGGTGATGCAAGGTCATCCAGCCTCTTCTTCATATCTTCCGGCTTCATTCCGGCCAGAACCAGTGGAAGATAGATATTGTCTTCGAGAGAGAATGTATCCAGCAGATTGAAGTCCTGAAACACATACCCCAGATTGTCTCTGCGGAATTTTGCAAGATCCGAGTCCCTGACTGCGCTCAGCTTCATGCCGTCAAGTATGACCGTTCCTTCTGTCGGCTTGTCCAGAGCCGCGATTATGTTCAGCAGGGTGGTCTTGCCGCTGCCGGATTCTCCCATGATAGCGACATATTCGCCCTTTTCAACTGTGAAATTGACGTTCTTCAGCGCTTCAACGGATGCTCCGCCGAAACGAGTCCTGTATGTTTTCTTTATTCCTCTTGCTTCAAGTAAACTCATTACTGTAACCTCCTTGTTACCTGATTACAGTCTGATGATAATAATATAAGCAGAGCCGTTCCATCGGATCTGCTTACGTATTTCTTACATATATGTCACATTTATGATCAATCTTCTGTCACGAGTCTTGTGGTTCTGAAATCAAGTATTATCGTCGTGCCCCTGCCCGGCTGCGACTCAGCGCTTATCGTATGCCCGAGATTGTCCGTTATCCTTTTGCAGAGATAAAGCCCGATCCCGCTTGCCCGTTTATCCTCGCGACCGTTGAAGCCGGTGTAGCCGTTTTCAAATATGCGAGGAAGGTCTTCAGCACTTATACCTATACCGGTATCACTGATATGGAGAATTCCCGGCTCATCCATATAGATATGCACGCCGCCTTCTGAAGTGTACTTGACCGCATTTGAAATAATCTGCTCTATAACGAATGTCAGCCATTTTCCATCGGTGAGCACAGTATAATTCACTGGCTGATAATCCAGCGTCAGTCTCTTCAGAATGAATTCCCTTGAAAACTTCCGGACAGCCGTGCGGATGATACTGTCAAGATCATATTCCTTTATAAGGTAGTCCGTGCTGTCCGAATCCAGTCGCAGGAACGTCAGCACCATTTCGACATATTCTTCGATCCGGTTCAGATCTGAAGTGAGTTTTCTTGCCGTCTCTGTATCCTCTGACTGGAGGCTGAGCCGCATGGCTGCAATCGGAGTTTTGATCTGATGTGCCCAGACAGTATAGTAGTCGATCATATCGTTATACTCTTCTGCCGCGTGAACTGCTGACTGCTTCGCCTCGTCCTGAAGTTTAGTGATGATCTGCTGATAGTCCTCCTCCAGCCGATCGGCCGGAGCAGGCATTTCTTCGTGGGTAAGCATTATGTGCCGCCTTCGATAAGCAATATAGTCGATCGCTAATGCGGCTACGCCGATCATAATACTCAGGATCAGCGGGTATGTAACTACTATGACAGGCATATCGAACAGCAGATATGCAGCCGCGAATGCTCCGGCTATTAGTATGTATACTACTATCGCTTTCGCGCGCGATCTGAGATAGCTCTTAAGCAGCCCCATTATTCGGCCTCCAGGATATACCCTACGCCGAACCTTGTTTTGATAACATCTTTGAGACCGCCTTCTTCAAGAGTTCTGCGGAGCCTGCCCACATTAACTGTCAGCGTGTTTTCATCAACAAAGGTGTCTGTTTCCCAGAGTGCCTCCATAAGCTTTTCTCTGCTTACGACCTTGTTCTTGTTCTGCATCAGCGTAAGAAAGATCATGTACTCATTTCTTGACAGAACTATCTTGTTGCCGTTGTACAGCAGCGTATTATCCTCAGTATTGAGCACAGCGCCTGCCGCCTGCAGAGTGAAAGTATTCCGGTTGAAATCGTATGCCCTGCGAAGAAGCGCCTGTACCTTAGCGATCAGAACGCTTTGGTCAAAAGGCTTTGGGATATAGTCATCAGCGCCCATGTTCATGGCCATGATGATATTCATGTTGTCTGTTGCAGACGAAATGAATATGATTGGCACCGAGCTTGTCTTTCGTATCTCCTGACACCAGTGATAGCCACCCATGTATGGGAGAGTGATGTCCATAATGACCAGATGGGGCTTGTATTCCTCGATTTCTTCCGTGACACGGCGGAAGTCAGTTATCTTACGGGCTTCCATCCCCCAGCCAGCAAGACAATTGCATATTCCTTCAGCTATTCCGTTATCGTCTTCTACTATGATTACCCTATACATGATTATTCCCAGTTATAATAGTAGTCTAAATCTCGTATTATTTATGTGATTTAGACGAGCATTGTTGGTTATCTTCCTCAATCCGTTCTGTCATGAAGCAATTGAATTGAATCTGTAAAAACCCTGGCTGATTTGCATTTCTCAGCAACTGTATCCCAATTATCAGACAATTGAGGCATGAACCTCCGGTATACTGATGCGCTCTTTTTGTGTCCAGGGACTCTTATGCCATGATATTCTTTTTTCAGCGAAGTAATATTGCTCCATGGGTCGATGATCATTTCTGCATCGTTAGAATCCTTCAAATCATCAAACGCCGCCACGATCCATGCATCAGTATTATCACAGGGAATCGTAATAATCAGCTGCTCATTTTCGTCATCTGAACGAACGAGTTGCCTGATTACCGACGTGAGATGAGCTCTGTAACGCTCAGGTGAGTCTTCATGATCACTGCAAGGCAACTGAACCGGACAGCGGTCATTTCTGACATGTATACAGTCGAGTGGAGAAGTCTTATCCTTATGATCACATTCCGTGCTGCCACATTTACAATGCACCTCTTTTTCTTTTCGCGACACATCTCCATCCATATGGATAATAAGCGCATCAAAGCGAGGCATTATTTGTGAAAACAGTGCCGGAATAAGTTCTGCGTTTTTTTCGCACCAGCGGTAAACGCCTTTCCACCCGTTTTCCCTGATTGATCTTCATTAGTTCCATATTTATTTTATCTCCACAAACAGCGATTTATGTGCATCTTTTTCTATATTATTTTCACAAATCTTTCGATCAGTTTATTGATCTGCTCTGGTTCATCAGTATTTGAATTATGTCCGGCACCCTTGATCCATTCAATTCTTATACCGGATCTTTTGTGCCACTTTTTATTGTATCTGATACATGATCCTGCATGATCTTTATCTCCGCAAATAAGCAAGGCCGGGCACTTTATCTCATATGGAAGATCCGCTTCTATAGCTTCTGCAAGTATACGATACCCGTGCCCGGCAAGTTTGGCATATCTTTTCTGCGCTCCGTCGTATGTCATCATCATGCTGTGCATCAGCGTTCTGCCGTATTCGGATTCTGACACACCGTTGATGCCCTGCTTCAGAAGCAGTTTCCACGGATAATGCCGATAAACGGGCTCCATTCTTTTCAGAAGCCATAGCTCTGCACCAGTCAGATATTGTCTCTGTAACGGAGCAGAATCAATTGAGATAAAACCACGGAGTTTTTCCGGAAACAGCTGCGAGTACATCTGTCCAGCATACCCGCCCATAGACTGCCCGATTATTACAGGATCATTCAGGCCTTCCAGCTCTATGATTTCATCAAGCCACTTTGCTTTATCCGCAAGGCTGAAATTCATTTGGAACGGATAC
Organism: Anaerovoracaceae bacterium; assembly: GCA_040308005.1. Taxonomy (GTDB): domain Bacteria; phylum Bacillota; class Clostridia; order Peptostreptococcales; family Anaerovoracaceae; genus Crickella. The sequence continues at coordinate 7,406 of JAWRIG010000041.1, forward strand.
GAAGATGCGTGACCTGGTGCATCCCAGACAAACATACGGTATTTGCCATCGAAGTATTCGGTCTGTTTCTCAAACAGCCTGTGATCAGCGGTCAGTCCCGGGAGAAAGATCAGGCTCGGTCCATTGCCGGCCATGCTGCTGATCCAATAATGTATCGGGCCCTTTTCGGTTCGATATATCTTTTCTATCATACTCATTTTCTTCACCAATTCCCGACAAATGAGAAGTTATCTGACAGACTGCCATTCCTCTTTGGAAAGGCATGTTATGTGTTCCGTTCGGAGAACGCCCTCTATGGCACAGGGCACATTATAGGCCGTATGATGATAATGAAAACCGCACTTCTCCTGAACACGCTTTGACTTTTCATTCCCATCAAAGTAACCACACCATATTTTATTAAGTTTCAGGTTTTCAAAACCGTAGCGCATCAATTCCCTGACTGCTTCCGGTATCAGCCCTCGTCCCCAATACGGAACTCCAATCCAGTAGCCGATTTCACCTTCTGAATCAGGAAGGCCAATATTGCTGGCTTTCCCAAGAATAAGTCCAATGCTGCCAACAGGCTGGCCTGATTCTTTTAATACTACAGCATAGGTCTCCGGCGCTGAAAGAACCCTCTGGATTATTTCACGGCTATTCTCTACACTTGTATGAACCGCCCATCCTGCGATTGGTCCCACATCAGGATGACTTGCATATTTAAATAAATTCTCCGCATCGCTTTCTTCCCACGGTCGGAGGATCAATCTTTTCGTTTTAAGTATCATGGCATACCTCTCTTACCAACGGCATCTCTGCAAACTGGAATTTGCCGATCTTAGTTTCCAATAAAAGAGTTGATTTCTCGCTCCAAGAGCCTAAATACATTTGCTACCAGATAACCATCAGCAATCGCATGATTCAGACGGACAGTAACAGGCATGACAAGTCGGCTGTTTTCTTCCTTGTATTTTCCCCAATTGATAACCGGCGCAAAAAACATATGAACGTCGGGCAGCTCAAGATGCAGGGAATCATAGGACA
>JAWRIG010000042.1:0-35607 GCA_040308005.1 Anaerovoracaceae bacterium
TATCGATTGAGAGCATTGACTCGCATTCCTTTCATAGAGTTTTGTCGCTATTACTTAGAATGGAGCAGTTGGTGCTCTTTTTCAATGTCTATTTCCTTTTCTCTTTATTTTCCATCCCCCAGAAATCCGTGATGAACCAAATTATTCCATGTTTTTGAGTGCTTCGTCCATCGGTATCCGCCTGATGCGCCTGAAGTCGATTATCATTACGATCATGTAACCGAGGAACACGAGCATCATCATCCTGAGGAGGCCCTGCCCCGAGAGAACGAACGGGAAGTAGCCGTCCATCCTCTTGAGGATGTTCTTCCATATCTCAGCCATTGCGGCCCGTGATATGAATGCGGTGATCACCTCAGATATGATAACCACAAGCGTCGTCGTCACGAGGTACAGAGACGCAACCTCTCTGTTGGTGTAGCCGAGTATCTTGACCATGGATATCGACTTTTCGTTTCTCTCGACAATGACCTTGGTCAGAAGGAATATCAGCACAGCCGAGAGGATGATGCACAGGTACTGGAAGTACCGCATGTATGCGCCCATCGAGTGATCGAGCTGCGCAGCCATTTTGAGAATGTCTTCGCTTGTCACTTCAGCTGCTATGAAATCTTCATCTATATCGGTGATCTCAGAGTCAGAGAAGAATCCGTCATAGCTGCCCTCATCTCTTTCGAACACCCTGTTGAAGGTGTCATTATCCATGAAGACTGCGATGCCGCCGTCAAAATCTATGATGTCCGCAACCGTGAAGTCATACGAGTCATATCCGTACTTGTCCTTCATGTGGATCTCTTCACCCGGATCTATGTGGAATTTCCCGCTGAGAGCGGATGAGATTACGACTTCTCCGTCCTTAAGATCCGCAGGGATATCCGCATAGCGGTTGCCCGGCTCCATGCCGTAGGTGTTTGCCGTCTCCTCGCTGTCATCTATGACCAGGAGCAGCTCTTCCATGCTGAATTTCACAGCATCCGTATTCGATGTTGTTATAGCGTTCCCGTCCTCGTCATGATCTGAAGTGAGTATGACCTGATGGTCTGCCAGCATCATCTCATCAGCATGCGCCTGGTAGTAACTGAGAGTATTCGGCATACCCACGGCCATCGCCAGCATGATCATTACGAATCCGATGCCGACGAAGAGCATCAGATACCCCGGCAGGTTCTGGAAGAATATCCTCAGCCTGAATCTCCCTATGAAGCTTATATCCGGCAGCCTGACCGCTTTCCTACTCCGCGAGTTCTTCAGGTCTCCCCTGAGGAATTTCAGAGGCGAGAATCTCATCTTTCTTCTTATTATGATGAAGTTGATCACGAGCATCAGGATGACCGGTATCACCGTTGTCTTCACAAAAGCGTCCGATGTCCACACGGTTTCATACTTCGGCAGGCTGTAGCTGTTATAGTACATCGCAACTACCACCTTCTTGAAGTACGAATAGCCGAGGATGTTGCCCATGACCGCGCCTGCGATCGTGACGATCAGAGGAGCCATCATATAGTTGATGGTGAGCTCTCTTCTCGTGTATCCGGAAGCTCTCAGAGTTCCGATTACCGGAGCCTCTCTTGCTATAGTGTTGCTTTCCGTGATCGCGAATATGAATGCCAGCACGACGATGAGGACGTTCAGAAGAACGCCGCCCATAGCCTTGTCACTGCCGAAGTCCTCAGGCGCGAACTGTATCGCCTGATTGGCATATTCCGGCACATAGTCCTCGATCTCATTATCGGCAAAAGCGGCCTGGGTTATGAGCGCCTTGAGGAAGTTGTCCGACATTTTCTTCTCTTCCTTCACATCGGCCGGGCGGTTCTCATACAGCCATGCATATTCGTACTTTGTCTCAGCATCGATGCGGTCCCACCCCTCTTCAGTGGTCATGGCCACGTCAAAGGTCAGCGCATCGAACATCATGTCCGTATTCTTTTCATGCAGAGTAGCGTAGTTTGAAAATGCCGCAAGCCCGGATACCGTGAACTCTTCTCCCGCTACGGTTATCCTGTCTCCGGTCTTGATGCCTCTGTTGTCCGCATGCATGCGGTCGATCATGATCTCATCAGCCGTCTCCGCCGGTCTTCCGTCCATGATGCAGTACAGGTCGATATCGTCACGGTTCATGTAGACTCTTATCCCCGAGTCGCGCGCCCCGTCGCCGTCTATGTCCTCGTCAGCCTCTTTATTGAAGTTCTCGAATAATCTGACCGGCACAGGTCTGAAGTACGGATCGTTCAGGTCATAATCGCCGACGGCGTTCTCATAATCCTCATGCGCCTTCCGGTCCGCCTCGTCGTAGAGTTCCTCCAGGTTCTCATGATAGTCACCGCTTCTGAACGCTTCTCTTACATCTTCCTCAGATATATCCTTGTATGCGTCCCACACATAGTAGGCTCTTACATCGACCTTGTCTCCTGACTCGATGTCCTCTATGAGGTCCTCGTCTGCTTTCTCCTTAAGCACAAAATGCCCGTCTTCACGCAGCTCTTCTGTCTTGACTCTGTCAGTCGCGATGAGCATGGAGTTGTTGGCCACGTACATGCCGGAGACGAATCCGATCATCAGTGTCAGGAAGATGAATATGACCGCATATTTTTTCCATTCACCCCTCAATTCCCTCAGGACTCTTATCCTGAGAGGATTGCCTGTTTTCTTTCCCATAAGTTCTGCCTCCAGTCCTACCAGTCGAGCTCTGCTGCAGATATCTTATGAGTGTTGTAGTCATCATGTCTTACGACACCGTCCCTGAGTCTTATGACATGATCCGACATGCCCTTTATAGCCTCATTGTGGGTGACCATGATGACCGTATTCTTATACTTTCTGTTGACATCTTCTATCAGCGCAAGGATTTCCTTGGAGGTCTTGTAATCGAGCGCTCCGGTCGGCTCATCGCACAGAAGAATGTCCGGGTTCTTTATAATGGCACGTCCTATGGACACTCTCTGCTGCTGTCCTCCTGACAGCTGGTTAGGCAGCTTGTGTCTGTGCTCATACAGGCCCAGCACATTCAGAAGCTCATCTATGTCCAGCGGCTTGTCCGACAGGAATGCTCCGACCTCGATATTCTCTTTTACATTGAGGTTGGGAATAAGATTGTACAGCTGGAACACATATCCGAGATGCTTCCTCCTGTACTGCGTCAGAGCTTCTTCATTCATGGCAGTAAGAACATCACCGGCTATGGAGATCGTTCCGCTGTCGCAGCTGTCGATGCCGCCGATTATGTTGAGCAAAGTCGATTTGCCCGATCCGGACGGTCCGAGCAGGACGCACATTTCGCCTTTTGCCGCCGTGAAATTAACTCCCTGCAGGACTTCCTGCCTTGTTTCACCCTCTCCAAATCCCTTCTTCAGATCTCTTATGATCAGAAATTCTTTTTCATTACTCATGTTTCTCTCCGTTATATTTCTCATATACCGCATCAGAGCCGGGATTTGACAGCTCTGCGCATTTTGGTTAACTTGTGTTAATTAAGTTAGGCTCCCTTAACTTCGAGGCCATTATATTCCACTAAATCGTTTTAGTCAACGCTTTCAGGGATTTTACCGCCTGCATCAGATGGGCAAATATTTACAAATTCGCGGCCGGATATTATACTTTCATGTATAACTAAAGAAATTGAACAGAGGTACCAATCATGGCAAAAAACGCCGGAAGACGCGCCAACGCTGAGTCGAAGAAAAAGGCCCAGCAGGAAGCACGGACCAACAAAGAGATAAACAAGCGGGCAGCCCAGGAGCGTCTGCCTGAATCAGAGAACACCAAGAAGAAGGAAGTTCTCTATCAGGTCAGGACAAAGCGCGACTCTGAAGTCATCAAGGCATACATCACCTTCACCTACCGCGTGCTGCATCCGGGAGTCACAGGCAGGCTCGTATTCATAGGCGCACTCATCGCTGCGCCGGCGATCATCGCCAAACCAATGTGGCTCAAAATAACACTCCTTGTTGTGGGTCTCCTGCTCATACTGCTCGGACTCTTCCGCCAGTACATCTCGCTGGCACTGACCAAGCGGCAGGATGAGGCATTCAGGAGAGGCACGGAGTTCACCTATGACTTCACCGAGTCAGATGCCGCCTTCTACATGGACGGCGAGATATTCAACGCCATCAGCAAGTACAAGGATATCACCTCGTTCTTCTATGACGACAAGTTCTACTACATGGGTGTAAGGAACAAGGATCTCTTCGTCCTGCCGAAGTCCCGCTTCACGATCGGTGACGCAGCTGAATTCGAAGATTTCATCTATAAGAAGAGCCGCCGCACCTGCAAGTGGATACCTGACAAGTTCAGCGACCGCATGAAGCTCAGAAGAGCCTATAAGACTCTCCAGTTCGAAGAAGAAGAGAAGAAGGGCAAAGTCAAGAAGCTTTCAAGGTGATTCCCTCTTGATCACAATATGCAGAAATCCCCTTTCACCGGACTTTGAGCAGTCAGGCGAAAGGGGTTTTATTATGCTCCGAGAAGCATCTGGTCGAATTTGAACAGTATGCAGTTGACCTCGAAGATATTGGTTATGCCGTTCTCAAGGCAGTACCTGATTATTATGTCAAAAGTACTGCTCGGCGACAGCGACATCCCTGCGCTGCGAAGGAGGTCTGCCGTCTGGTCAAGGTTGAGACCAAGGGCGAAGGCGAAAGCGACTGCAGTTCTCTTGGTCGGATTGTAGTCCGAATTGCTCCTTATCTTGGAGAAGAGCTTCCTGTCTATGTTGGCCCTCTTGTACACCTCAGGGTCAGTCATGCCGCTCGCATCGATGAGGTGCAGGAGTTTCTGCTGAAAGGATTCATCCCTGTTCCTGATGAGGTCTTCGAGCGACTGTCCGTCAGATGCAGGTTCAGGCATCGATTTCGAATACTGAACATCCGCATCAAGAGCTTCTTCCATCAGAGGCTCCTGTATAATGCTGCCATAAACCGGAGCTGACGACTCAGCTTCACTGCTTCTGATCCTGCGAAGGTTCCTCCGCATCCCCCTGCCCCGGGAAGACCGGATCCGCGGGGAATAATCCATAGTCTCTTCTTCCGTATCGCTTATGTAAGACCTTATATCTTCGAACAGCTCCGAGGACAGTTCGAATGACTCCTTGTCGTACACGACAAGCGTGACGTCCATTTCATGGACTTCAAGGAATGCGGATATCTCTCTTATGGCTATATCAAGAGCCTCATCCTTAGGAAATCCGTATGTTCCCGTCGCCAGCAGAGGAAAGGCAAGCGATTCACACTCAAGATACGCCGCTCTTGCAAGGCAGTTTCTGTAGCATTCAGCAACAGTCTCCCTCTCTCCGTATCCGCCGCCCCTCCAGGCCGGTCCGACTGTATGGATGATGTATTTTGCATCAAGAGAGAATGCCGGCGTCACTTCAGCCTGGCCCGGCTGCATATTGCCTATCTTAGCCCTCTCGCGGAGCAGCTTTCCCGGACCCGCCGCCCTGTATATGGCATAGTCCGTCCCGTCACCGACCGCCACTTCAGGATTAGCCGTGTTGACGATGGCATCAGCCTTAACTCTTGTAATGTCATTCCGTATTATAGAAAGCGGCATAATTCCTCCTGTGACCTGATTGTTCCCAGAACCGCCCGCGGTTCATAAATATCTGCTCCTCTATTATACCATGTTATTCCTATTTTCCCCTCTTCTTATAGTCCTCTCTGATCGCGCCGAGCGCATCTTCCGCTACGAATATGTCATCCATCTCCGCAGCATCGCACTTTCTCATCTTTGCAACGGTTTCAGAAACGACTGAGTAGTTGAGCAGAGTGCCTATGCCGTCGCATTCGTATCTGGCGGCACGGCTGGCATCAATGCCGAATCTCGCCGCCTCGGCCGCTGCGTCGATGTTGGCTCCGAGGAATATGAACTCCCAGTGGTAGACTTCCTTCTGCCTCTCAATCATGCGGCGGACCTTGTCATAGGTGTATCTCCTGCTCGCATTCTCCATGCCATCAGTGGTGATAACGAAGATCGTCTTTTCAGGCACATCCTCTTTCCTCGCATATTTGTGAACGTTTCCGATGTGATGGATCGCGCCGCCGACAGCATCGAGAAGAGCCGTGCATCCTCTGACGTAATACTGCTTGTCAGTCATCGGTTCGACCTTGTCAAGCGGCACCCTGTCGTATACGACATCGCAGCGGTCATCGAAGAGCACTACCGAGACGAGCGCCTCGCCGTCTTCCTTTCTCTGCTTTTCGATCATGCTGTTGAATCCCCCGATGGTATCGCTCTCAAGCCCTGCCATCGATCCGCTTCTGTCAAGTATCATAACGAGTTCTGTAAGTCCTTTTTTCATAATAAATACCTCCTGTTTTGTTATCCTTCTGAAGATGCATCTGCATCTTCTGTGTGACCTGTTTTCTTACAGTCACAGGATAGCAAAACGGGAGGCTGCTGAGGTCGCCTCTCGTGCGACACTTTTCTACAGGTGTGCGTGAAGCCGTTCGGCTGCGAAGTTCACGAATTCTCTTACCGCAGGCGCCGCACTTTCAAGATCAGGAAGCGTTATTCCCATCTCCAGGTTGGACGGCGGATCGATCGGCAGTATCACCGTATTTGTCTGCCAGTATCTTGTGATGCCGTCGTTCATGACCGCGATGCCGAGACCCTTCTCAACCATGTTGATCGCGGTGTAGTTCTCAAGTGTTGTCAGTCTGATGTTAGGCACTATTCTGTGCTTCTTGAAGAGTTCCCTGACATCAGCGTCATCACCCTCGCTCGGCATGATTATGTCTTCTTTACTGCAGTTCTTTATAGGATAGGCATCCGCACCTGCAAGCGGGTGATCTTTAGGCAGCACGGCTACCATACGGTCCTCCGCGAACGGTATCCACTCGTACGACTGATTGGAGAGCCTTGAGCAGAAAGCGAGGTCCGCTTTGCCCGCTGCGACCATCTTCTCGATCCTGTTCTTGGTAGTCTCTTCAATCTGGATGTTGATCGACGGATGCAGATCGGTGAACGCCTTGATTATTCCCGGAAGTGTATGAGCAGCGATGCTTGCAAAAGTTGCGATCATGACATTGCCCTTGTACATGCCGGAAAGCTCTGTGGCGGCCTTATATATCTCGGCTTCCTTTTCTATATATTCCACTGCCAGCGGATAGATGGATTCACCTTCACGCGTAAGAACAACGCCGTTGCTCTTTCTTGTGAGCAGCGAAAATCCGAACTCAGCTTCCATTGCGGATACAAGCTGGCTGATTCCTGACGGCGTATAGCCCATTATCTTTCCTGCGGCAGTGAAGCTCCCCTCATCTACAGAAGAAACGAACGCTTTGCATTTGAGAACATCCATTTTGCACCTACTTTACACTTCGTGTCATGAGAGAATCATCTCTGCTGACACAGCCTTTGACCTTTTTGAAAAAAATACCGGCGGGTATAGCCCCGCCAGTATTCTTTTAATTAGATTCTGTTATCCAATGCATACGTGCATCCGATTAAATAGCCTCGCCCTTCTTGATAGCATCGTGGAGGAAGAGGAAGGATGTGAGGTAGCAGACGATTACTACTACGAGAGTAAGTGTTCTCAGATCCAAACTCTTTACGATGAAGAATGCGAGGAATACGCCGATAGCTCCGCCGATTGCCTGTGTCCAGCAAGCAACAGGGTCATAACGTCCTTCCTGGATGAACTTTGGAGAGTTACCAAATGCCATCAGGTATGCGCAGGAACCCATCATAGCAGGGAATGCGCAGCCTGTGTCGAGTCCGAGGATTACGCACAGAGCCATGCACGGTGCATAGAGTCCAACGCCGATGGACATGAGTCCGCCGAGGATGAAGTTAACAACGATAGCGATGATCAGCTTGATGCCTCTGAGACCTGTAGCTGTTCCGATCTCACCGAACGGGCCAACTCCGAGCCATTTCATCAGCATTACTGTTGCGAGGATGAACATAGCTACGAACATTGCGTATCTAACTTTTCTTCTGTTGAACTTGGATACGATACCAGCCATTAAGTAGGCACCAACGATGGAAGCTACGATCATGGATACGAGTGTGAGAAGATCCATGTCCGGTACGAAGTCGAAGAACAGGAACGCCTCGATACATACAGGAACGGTATCTCCTACGTTCAGTGTACCAGGGATCAGTACGTCGTCTACAGACTTTGTCATCTTGAATGCTGTTGTTGACGGAGCGAATGATCCGATACCGAGTGTGTCGAAGAAGTTAGCTACAATACCGATGATGATTGTCGCAATAAGGTTCTTCGGCTGCATACCCTTAGCCCATGTTTCGTTGAACGTCAGGCCTGTAACAGGGTCTTTCTCAGTGCTTGATGCCATCTGTTTCTGCTTTCTGAGCATGAGCACTACGATGAATATAACACCGAAAAGTGAAATGCCTTTAAGAATCCACATTCCCATAAAATAAACCTCCCAAAAATTAAATTTAATAATGAGATAAGTGCTGCATAGTCTTTCACAATGGTAGACTTTACAATACGTTATACCTGATTATAGCATTTCTGAATGCAAAGTCAATATAATGTGAAGGCTTTGTGATGAAAATGCGTGAAATATTTATCATCACAATTATTTAAAGCTAACTTTGTGCAGCGACACCAAGTAGAAATTCTCATTCCAACAAAAACTAACATTTCTACAGAAATAGATACATGTACATATATCTGCACAAAATGTGAGATTTATTATCTCTTTTATGGTAAAATCCATTTTATATGGCACTTCTCCGGAAACAGTTCCGGAGAATGAAATATGCAGATAACTTCCAAATTATATAAGGAGCTTTTTACTATATGAAACTCAATCCCGACAATGATGTATATCAGGGTGACCTCAGTACACTTAACATAAGAAAGCAGGCATGGTCGAATGCGGAAAGATCTTCCATCAAGTACAGGAATGCCTCATGGATAGTACTTGCTGTCGGTTTCTGCATAATAGTATTCGTAATGCTGCAGGTCAAAGATGGCACCACCAAGCTGAGCCAGCTTCCCCTCCATCTGAGCATCTGGATCACTGCACTTGCCGGATATCTGACCGCAAGGCAGGGCAAGAAGACTTCACAGCAGCCTTTCTACGGTTTTCACATGGCCAGGTTCGAGGCTGACGATGATACAATTTACTATATATATCAGAAGGGAATGAGTCTCAGGACCTATTACATTCACGATAAAGACATAAAGAAGATCTACAGAGACGACGAAGCTGGTGTCATCCTCATCGAGGGGGACGCAACGATCAACATCCAGACCCGTAAGGATGAGACACAGGAGAAGGTTTCCGAGTTCTATGCACTCGTGCCTTTTGACAAGTATGACCTCGACGACCTGCTCCAGCCGTACAAGAAGCACGTAAGAAAGTGCGACGGCAAGCTCCGCGAGAAGTACTCGGCTGAGCATATCTATAACAGATAGACCGGAGGCGTGTATAATGAGAAATCCCAACAGGACAGCTAACAGAAGACGCGCGGAAAGCGGAGAGAACGTAAGGCCGGATACGCTTGTAGTTGCAAGCGGCAGATACGGAAGCTGCAACCAGTACACCCAGTGGCTTATCGACAGGCTCGGTGCTGATGCGATGTCATACAGCAGGCAGCAGCTCGGCTACACATCGCTGTACCGCAACCTGATCTGGGTCGGTGCCATCAGGGATGCTGCCATCAGCAATGTCAACATGCTGTGGCAGAACTACAACAATTTCGGTCTTGACGGCAAGAAGATCATAATCTGCGGAGTCGGCATCGGCGACCCTGAGAACCCGGACTATTACAACAGGGTCATGAAGAGGAGCGGCTGCAGTCCCGATTTCTGTTCCTTCCACATACTTCCGGGCAGGATCGATCAGGCCAGTCTCAGAATGCTTGACAGACCGCAGTTCGACAAGTTCCTCATCGACTCAAAGAGGATATACGGAGAAGAGACTCATCTGCTGGTCAATGAGAGAGCGGCGGATAACTACAACGGTGTAGACGCACGTGCTCTTGAGCCAGTCATCCAGGAGATACTGGCAACAAGATACTGATACGCAGCGGCTGCCTCTGTACAGACAGCCGCACATCATAAACCATAACAAAGCGCGGTCACAATACATGCGCATACCAGGAGGGACTGAATTATGAAAAGAATCGCAGTACTCACAAGCGGCGGGGATTCCCCGGGAATGAATGCGGCTATCAGAGCCGTCGTAAGATACGGAATATACAACGACATGGAAGTCTTTGCCGTACACCGCGGCTACGAAGGTCTTATTGACAATGAATTCGAAAAGATGAGCAGACGCTCGGTAGCAGACATCCTGCACCGCGGCGGTACCATCATCCAGACATCCAGAAGTGTCAGATTCATGGAGCCGGAAAACAGACAGAAGGCTTACGAGAATCTTAAGAAGCTCGGCATCGAAGGTCTTGTCGTCATCGGAGGAAACGGCTCTCTCACAGGCGCCAAGCTCCTAGAAGAAGAGACAGGCATGAAAGTCATCGGAATACCTGGAACCATCGACAACGACCTCGCGTATACAGACTACACCATCGGATTCGATACAGCTGTAAACACAGTACTCGATGCTATATCCAAGGTCCGTGATACCAGCTCTTCCCATGAAAGAAGCTGCGTTATCGAGGTAATGGGCCGCAACTGCGGTGACATCGCCCTCTACTCCGGCATCACCGGCGGCGCTGAAGTAGTACTCCTGCCTGAGATCGAGACTACACTTGAAGAAGTAGTTGATAAGATCAAAGAAGGTATGGTCAACGGCAAGCTGCACAGCATCATCATCAGAGCTGAAGGCTTCCCTATCAGCTCGCAGGAAATCATCAAGGCTGTAAAGGAAGCAACCGGACAGGACATCAAGCTGGTAGTCCTCTCATATCTGCAGAGAGGCGGCTCCCCTTCCGTACGTGACAGACTGTTCGCCACAGAAGCAGGAGAAAAGGCTGTAGAGCTTCTGAGAGACGGCCTCTCATTCAGAGCGATCGGCGAGTATGCAGGAAAAGTCGCACACTTCGATCTTGCCAAGGCACTCGAGGCAAAGCGCACACCGAGAGAAGACCTGCTCGAGAGCATCAAAGTACTCAGCATGTAACACTGGCCCCTGCTTTTTGCAGCAATATTTTTTAAATAGAAGCAGCCCTTATATATCGCTCTGCATTACGATATGTAAGGGCTGCTTCTATGATTTTTGTATTAGCCAATGTTATGCCTGTTCTGCCTATGCTGCCTGCATCTGAGCAGGGGTCTGCATCACTGGCTTCGAAGGCAGGTTAGATGGTGTCTTTTCTGCGGCTTTCGATGTCTATGCGGATGTCATCGCCGGTAGCTGCTGCAGCTTTGCCCTCTTTGCTTGTCTCATCGTGGAGGCAAGGGTCTTCGGCCGGTGCTGCCTTAGGCTTTTCTGTCCTGTCAACCGGTGTGGAATCACCTATTCCGAGCGACTCGGATACGACGCCGAGTGTCGATACGACTTTGCTTATGTCTGTCGGCATGTATATCTTGGTTGCTCTTCCGTCCGCTACGTCTCTGAGTGCTTCAAGTCCCTTGAGTCTGAGGACGCTCTCATCGATGTGAGCTTCTCTCAGCTTCTCAAGTCCGTCGGCCTGAGCCTCATAGACGAGTCTTATGGACTCGGCTTCACCCTGCGCAAGAGCTATCTTGGCTTCTCTCTCAGCCTCAGCTGCAAGGACCTTAGCCTTCTTGTCACCTTCTGCCCTGGATACTACGGATTCCTGGTGAGCCTGAGCTTCAAGTACGGTCTGACGTCTTTCACGCTCTGCTCTCATCTGCTTGGTCATGACCTCTTCGATCTCACGAGGCGGATCGATGTTCTTGAGCTCAACTCTGTTGACCTTGATGCCCCACGGATCAGTAGCTTCGTCGAGGATAGCCTCCATCTGAGCGTTGATGGTCTCACGGCTTGAGAGCGTGGTATCGAGCTCCATGCCGCCGATGATGCTTCTGAGTGTAGTTGCCGAGAGGTTCTGAAGACCTGCAATCGGGTTCTCTACTCCGTATGTGTACTTCTGAGGATCGAAGACCTTGGAGAATACGACTGAATCGACTTTGACCGAAACGTTATCCTTGGTGATAACAGGCTGAGGCGGGAAGTCGAATACCTGCTCCTTGAGCGAGATCTTGTTCACGATCCTGTCGATGAACGGTATCTTGAGGTGAAGCCCTGCATACCATACGGTCTTGAACTTTCCGAGTCTCTCGATTATGTATGCGTGCTCCTGCGGAACTATCCTGATGTTGGACAGCAGCAGATATATCACAAGAACCAGAATAACAATTGTGAAAACATGACCCATATTTTTGTCCTCCTTAATTATTACAGCGGTTATCTCCGATGATGATTACTTTGAATTCTTCAGCGCCCACTCTGCGACCTGCTGCTTCGCATCCGGCACCATGCTGCCCTGGACAGCGAGGCCTCTTCTGACTTTGGCCCCTTTGCACATGCGCTTAAGGTCTCTCTCCGCAGAGCCGAGGCCCGAGCCCTCATGCGTCATGACCGGCAGCACCTTTTTGCCCGTGAAGTCGAGGTCTTCAAGCAAAGTGAACATAGCCATAGGATATGTGCCCCACCAGCACGGTCCGACTACGAATATGTTGTCGTAATCGTCCAGGCTTTCGATATATTCTTCTATCTGCGGGCGCTCGTTCATCCGGAGCTCTTCCTTTGCTACTTCCGTGCACTTCATATAGTCTTCCGGATACTCCCTGGCAGTGCGGACTTCAAATACGTCAGCACCGGTCGCCTCGCTTATGTACTCAGCCAGCAGCTCGGCATTGCCCTTTTTAAGTTCAACAACCTCGCCGTTCACGTAGTTCTGGCCGCGCCTTGAATAATAGATTACGAGATTTCTGCTCATATTTCCCTCCTTTAATATCTGATTTTACCACAAACGCGGGTATAGTGTATAATGGCTGAGTCAGAAAAACGGCCTGGCCGTATCACTTGCAACCGAGGGGAAACCAAGATGCTTAAATATCTCAAGCAGGAAGAGAAGAAAGTTGAATACATCGAGCTCATATACGACCTTGTCTTCGTATATATGATAGGACGGAACAACTCTCTTGTGAGCCATCTCAGCGGCGGATTCATCGATCCCAAGCTGTACCTCACCTATGTCCTGTGCACTCTGATCACGATACAGATATGGTACATGACCACCCTCTTCATAAACCGCTACGGCAGTAATGAGTTCTCAGAATACATAGGGCTCTTCATCAACATGTATCTGCTGTACTACATGGCGGAAGGGACCAATCTGCAGTGGCAGACGGACTTCTACAAGTACAACATCGCATGGATGCTCATCCTGGTCAATCTTATGGTGCAGTACCTCCTCAAGATGAAAAAGCCTGAATACAATACTCCGTGGGAAAAAGCCAACATGATGCTTTTCATACGGATTATGGCTGTCATGGTCGTCACCATCATAGCAGGCATCATCATCTTCCGCTTCACGGGTCTTCCTCTGACACCGCTCGCAATGGTATTCGGCATTGCCGCCACCATCATTCAGCGTAAGAAGCTAGACCTTGTTGCTGTCGACTTCCCTCACCTCACAGAACGCGTCATGCTCTATGTAGTATTCACATTCGGCGAGATGATAATCTCAATATCCGGATACTTTTCCGGAAAGGTAACCTTCTCAAGCATCTATCTCACGCTCTGCGCCTTCCTTATAGTCGTGGGGCTGTTCATGAGCTACGGTTTTATGTATGACCACATACTTGACCGGGAGATGTCAATAAGCGGGAATTCCTTCATGATCATACACATATTCATAATCTTCGCACTGAGCAACCTCACCATGGCTCTTGAATTCATGCGGGAGCCTGAAGTCGCGCTCGTGCCGAAGACGATATACATCACAGCTTCCTTCGTGATGTACTATGTGTTCATCTTCCTGCTGGCGCCTTTTACAAAGGAGTACTGCGGAGAGGTCCTGTCGTTCAGGTGGTTCGGCATCACACTCGGAGCGTTCATCATACTCATGGCTGTCTTCTACAGGCAGCCGTATATAAACATCGCAGTATCCGTGGCACTGACCTTCGCTATATGGTATTTCGAGTATAAATACTGGAAGGATGTCATCCTGCCGGCTCAGATCGATGAAGAATGATACAAACGCCCTCAAACGGGCGTTTTTTTGACCGTTGATCCGCCCTTCAGAATCCCCGCAGCCCTTTATTTGCAATGTATTCGCGAAAATACACTGAGGCGCGGTGCAAAATGAATATAAATGTTGACTAATGAATAAATATTAGTATAATTGCGATTGTGACCAATGTTTTATGCAAAATTATTTATAAAAATTCATAAAACAGACTTAGGGGTTATCAATGCAAAGGAAGAAAGGTAAAAGTATCATGAAAAACACATTTAAGACATTACTTGCGCTTGCACTCGGTATCATGATGGTATTCGCAATGACAGCATGCGGCGGCGGCAGCCAGGACAGCGGCGAAGCTGAAGGATCAGCTGAGGGCGAAACACTCAAGGTCGTAACAGAAGCAACATTCGCTCCGTTCGAATCCACAGACGAAGACGGAACTATCATAGGATTTGACGTAGACATGATGAACGCCATCGCTGAGAGCCAGGGCCTCAAGATCGAATGGGTCAACATGGAATTCGACTCACTCATCCCTGCACTTCAGTCCAACCAGGGCGACATCATCTGCGCAGGCATGAACAAGCTCGCAGGCGACCGTGCTGAGAAGGTAGACTTCGGCGACACATATTTTGAGAGCGACCTGATGCTCCTCGTTAAGTCTGACTCTGACCTCGCAGGCATCGACGCAGTTACACCTGACATGAAGCTCGCAAGCCAGATCGGTACAACAGGCGGCGACATGGTTCAGGAAATGAAGGATTCCGGAAAGATCGCAGACGGCGTTGTTCTTAACGCATGGACAGACTGCTACCTGCAGCTCCAGAACGGCGACGTTCAGGGTGTCATCGTTGACAAGCCGGTAGGCGAAGCTTACCTCAACGCACACAGCGACATCGCTAAGTTCGTAGGCGAGAGCTTCGGCGAGCACGAAGAGTTCGCATTCGCAGTACAGAAGGGCAACACAGAACTTCTTGACAAGCTCAACGCAGGTCTTGCAGAGCTCAAGGAAAACGGAAAATACGAAGAACTCGTAGCTAAGTGGTTCTCCTAGTCATAAGAAGGGGCCCGAATCTGCGAAGCAGTGTCGGGAAGATCTCTTATGACCCTCAGGAAAGAATTACCCGCAAGTGAAAGGAATTATACATGGGAATATATCTTAAAGGATTCCTGATCGCCTGCAAGGGCATTCCGGCTACGGTATGCGTAAGTCTGATAGCAATTGTCATAGGGGCAGCTCTGGGGCTGCTCCTTGCATTGTGTTCACAGACCAAGAGCAAAGTCCTGCACGTGATCGCAAAGGTTTATGTAGACATAATAAGAGGAACTCCTATGCTGGCTCAGGCTCTGATCATGGCATACGGTGTTCCGTGGCTGGTGCAGTCATGGGGCATAGATTTCACATGGCCTCAGATGGTGCTGCCTGCCATCATAGTATGCGGCTGCAACTCAGCAGCTTACATGTCAGAAGTTATCAGATCCGGCATCCAGGCCATCGACAAGGGCCAGATGGAAGCAGCAAGATCGCTCGGTATGAGCCACGGCATGGCGATGAGACTCATCATCATACCGCAGGCTATCCGCATCATCCTGCCGGCATTCTGCAATGAGTTCGTAACACTCATCAAAGAGACTTCGGTACTCGGTTATGTAGGTGTCGTGGAAATCCTCCGCCGCGGCCAGCTGTGGAACGCTTCATCATTCGAGACATTCCCTGCTTACATCGGCGTAGCACTTGCATACATGGTGCTGACCATCCCTCTTTCCAAGCTCATCAACGGATATGAGCGCAGGATGGCAAGAAAGGAGGCAGCTGCATGAGCATGATAGAAGTAAAAGGCCTCAAGAAGAGCTTCGGTGAGCTCGAGGTCCTCAAGGGCATCGACCAGAACATCGACAAGGGCGAAGTTCTGTGCATAGTCGGCCCTTCAGGTTCCGGAAAGTCCACGATGCTCCGCTGCATCAACAGGCTTGAGGAGCCTACAGACGGCGAGATATATATCGACGGCGAGCTGATCACAGATCAGAATCTCGACCGCATCAGGACCAAGATGGGAATGGTGTTCCAGTCTTTCAACCTCTTCCCTCACATGTCCGTGCTCGACAACCTCACATGCGGGCCGGTCAACGTCAAGAAAGAGGATAAGAAGCAGTCAGAGGAAAAGGCAATGAAACTGCTCGAGCGTGTCGGCCTTGCAGACAAGGCTGCCCAGTACCCGAGAAATCTCTCGGGCGGCCAGCAGCAGCGTGTAGCCATAGCAAGAGCTCTGGCAATGGATCCTGAAGTGATGCTCTTCGATGAGCCTACTTCAGCCCTGGACCCTGAAATGGTCGGCGAAGTGCTTGATGTAATGAAGGCACTCGCAAGAGAAGGAATGACAATGGTCGTAGTAACACACGAGATGGGATTCGCCAAGGAAGTGGCTGACAAGGTCATCTTCATGGACGGCGGATACATAGTTGAGCAGGGAACCCCTGATGCAGTTCTCAATCATCCGCAGATGGAGAGAACACAGGACTTCCTGTCCAAGGTGCTTATATAGACTTTTTTCCTTTGCATAAGCGCCCCGGTTACTCTGAATAAGAGTATCGGGGTGCTTTTTACGTTTAATAAAGGCGGCACCTTTGCATACTCCTGCTCACGTCCTCGGAATCGCAAGATTGCTTTCGAGCGATTCCTGCGGAATATTCGCAGTAGTATGCAAAGGTGCCGCCATAAAGAAAAGCCTAAAAAGCTCCCCTTAGTCCTCGAGCATTAAACGGATAATCTCTTCATCTGTTGCCTTCATGCCTCTTCTTGCCAGTTTGCCGACGGTCTCGATGGTCTTCTCGACACCGTTCTTGATGATTCCATCTCCTCCGAAGAACTGGTCGCCCTGATTGTACATCGCAAGTCCCATGAGTCCTGCATCAACAGCTGAAGCTATTTTGGCTGCGCAGCTGGCCTTGGCTCCGTCGCAGACGATGCCTGAGTCGATCGCTATAGCATTGATAACGGTATGTGCAACTGCGTCAACTCCCCCGCCCTGAAGGTAAGCGATGCCGGCTCCTGCTCCGCATCCCGCACTTACGGCTCCGCAGTATGCGGAAAGCCTTCCGATGCCGGTCTTCAGGTGGATCGTCACCAGATTGGATACGAGGAGCGCGCGAAGAAGCTCTTCATGTGTCTTGTTGTTGCAGCGTGCGTATACGATGACCGGAACGCTCGCCGTTATTCCCTGGTTGCCGCTTCCTGAATTGATGACTACAGGGAGCTCGCAGCCGTTCATACGTGCATCGCTCGCAGCTGCTGCATATGCTCTCATCCTGTAGGTGATGTCTTCAGGATGCCCTGACAGCAGTACCGAGCCGATGTTGGCTCCGTAGTTGCCGCGGAGTCCTTCCTCGGCTATGGCCATGTTGTATTCTATCTGCCTTTCGAGCGTCTCTCTTACTTCATCGAGATCGGCCATGCCTGCATATTTGACTATACGCCTTACCGAGAGGATGCTCCTGTCAGTAAGGTCTCCTGTCTGCTCGACTATCGCTTTCTCAAGGAGTGTCTCCCCGTTCCTGCTGATAAGCACTATGTTGGTGTGATAGTCGACTATTCTGACGCAGGCCTCATCATCTCCCTTTCTGGCTTTGATGATGATGTCGAAAATGTGTCCGTTGTCGATGTGGCGCACCTCGAGCGGCGCGGTCTCAAGATAGCTGCTGATCGCTTTGATCTGCTCAGGCGTTACTCCGGATATTACCTCAAGCTCGGCATCAGCGTCTCCTGCAACGGCTCCTGCTGCAGCTGCTGCAGGTATTCCCCTGAGACCTCCAGTGTGAGGTACGACTACGCTCTTGACGTTCTTGATAATATTCCCGCTGACCTCGATGATCATCTCGTCAGGACAGCTTCCGAGAGTTCTGGCCGCAACGGCTGCTGCGTACGCGATCGCGATAGGTTCTGTGCATCCCATGGCAGGGATCAGTTCCTCTTTCAGGATCTGCGCAAACATTTTATGTCTTCTTTCGTATTTTTCCGGATCGTGATTTTCTTCAGCCTGTTCTGTTTCGAATCTGAGTTTAGGACTTTCCATTTCTTATCCACCTCTTTATTACAATATCTTCGCCCCTAGGCGAATCACTACATTATACCACTTATTACGGTTCCGGAATAACCGTTCTGACAGTTTGAAAATTATACATATAAATACATTTTATACAGATGCGTTTTCTGATAGAATATATTCAATGATTGTCGGGTGACCGTTTGGTCAGAAATTGTCCCGGTTGGTCACCTAAACATGCTGAAAGGAACGGAATTATGCCATTAATCGTAGATAAAGACAAAGTCAGAGAAGATATTCTCATGGCATTCGAAAGATGCATGAAGGAGACCCCTATGATGAATGTATCTCTGCGTGACATAGCCAGGGAAGCGGGAATGTCTCATGCCAACCTCCTCAACTATTTTACAAGCAAGGACGACCTCGTAGTCAGCTATGTCAGATACGTCCGTGACTTCGTTTCGAATATCTGTATCGAATGGTTCGAGTCTCACAGCCGCAAGCGCTATAAGTCCAACGTCAACTACCTTAACGCTTTCATGTCGTATGTTGCAGAGAATAAATTCGGTGAAAAGCGCCCGGGCGCACTTACTCAGATATATGTACTCACCCACTACAATTCTGAAATCGCCGGTCTTGTCAGGGACGAGTTCATTGAGTGGCGCAAAGTCATGGAAGAAGTACTGGTAAGAGTCTACGGTGATGAGGTCGGAAAGAAGGAAGCCGAGGCAATGGTCATCCTTATCGCAGGCACTCTCATCTGCAACTACTGTGATGTGCACACCGGACGCATCAGCAGCAGCATGGTAAGCCAGTTCGGCAAGCTGCTCGAGTCATAGGGCTCCCGCATCAGAATCTCTGATTACAGAATATCCCCGGCAGGAATTGCTCCGCCGGGGATTTTTGTTTCTCTGTAAGTATTATTTCAGTCTGACCTAGTCAAGCATATCGAGGTCTTTGATCGCCCTGAACAGCACAGGGAACTCGTCGATCTTAGGAAGTCTTATTCTCGCGTAGTTCTTGCCGAGTCCTGTGAAGTCCGATCCCGAGATGCACAGCACGCCTCTTTCGAAGAAAGCCTGCCTCAGGTCAAGATCCTCATTGTCATGCCACAGGAGGAAGATCGAGACGGTATCGTAAGTCTCCGCGATGTGCAGCCTGTGCCCTATCGCTGATTTTATCTCCCTCTTCATCTTTGCAAAATCAGTTACATTCTCCCAGATATGATACGAGTGGCGGAGAGCTTCTCCTCCGAGCTCGCGGGCAAATTCGCTGACCTGATACGGGTTGGTTATCTTGCGCATAGCTGCGATGACAGGCTTGTGAGCGATGATGTAGCCGATCCTCAGACCCGCAAGGCCGAACGCCTTGGACAGCGTGCGCATCATGATCATGCTGTCATACTTCTCGAGGAATATGGCCGCTGAATTCTGGTTAGGCATGAAGTCTCCGTATGCCTCGTCGACTACGACCGCAACGCCGAGAGGTTCAGCCTTCTTGAGAATCTGCTCGATTGCGTAGCTGTCGATGATCTGTCCTGTCGGATTGTTTGGATTGTCTATGTATACAAGGCTCGTATCCTCGTCTATAGCCGCTATGATCTCATCAGGATCGATGGCGTAGTTGTTCTCCTTCTTAAGCATCACAGGCTGATAGTCCATGCCGAGCAGGCGGACGGTCATCTCGAAGTCCGTGAACTGAGGCGCAACGCCTATGACCTTGGCCCCCGGTCTGTTGAAGATGTTGCAGACCGTATATATGGCCGAAATACTTCCGTCTGTGAGGAAGAGATTATCAGGCTCAAGGAAGAACTGCCCCTTCCAGTACTCGCAGAGCCCGTCGAATATCGCTGTGCTGTGAGGATAAGGTCCCAGCCTCGTCATGTCGAATTCCTCTGCAGCTTTCAGCATTTCAGGCGGGAAGCCGTACGGGGTGCATCCTTCCGCACAGTCAACGCCTCCTTCAGGCAGCTCGATGTGGTCCATAGCATAGCTGACCTTTTCCAGATTCATTAGTTCATCTCTCAGTTTTAATTTCATTTCCTTTTACCACTTTTTTCCGGCTTCAGCGGGATGGCTGCCGCCGGTTATTTTGTCCTGACATTTTTTACAGACGACCACGCTGACACGTGCTTTTTGCCGCTTATCCACTTGTATGCTCGGACGCGGACATAGTATCTCGTCTTTCGCGGAAGCTTTGTTATCTTCTTCGAAGTCCTGCTCTTTCCTGCAGTCAAGACTTTGCTCGCTGACTCAGTGAAGTTTCTGTTCGTGCTGTACTGTATCTCGATGCCGCCGATCTTCTTGCGGTTCTTCTTGCTGACCTTCTTCCACTTTACGGTGATCGACTTCTTCGCCCTGCCCGGCTTCTTAATAGTCACGCCCGGAAGGTCGACTATTACCTTGGATACGGTGTATGACGAACTGCATCTGGTGCAGGTGTGTACGGTCGTATCGAGAGTTTCAGCCGTCTTCCAGGAATGCCCGAGTGCTGAGACAGTCCTTGTCTCTGTCTTTCCGCATCTTGTGCACTGGTGCTGCTGCGTTCCTGCTGTTGTGCAGGTCGCTGCCCTGACCGTCTTCCATCCGCCCCAGCTGTGGCCAAGGGCCTTGCTGGCAGTTCCGGCCTTGGTCGTCTTCTGCGTGCAGTTACAGTCCCTATAGTATACTCCGTTTTTCACCCAGTGCTCAATGCAGCCTGCTGCTGTGCAGGTCGCGGCTCTTGCAGGATAGTGTACCGACTTGACTCCGTCAGGTGAATAATCCTGCCCGGCCATGGTCAGCTCAGCCGCACTGTACAGCCTGAGCGTGTCGCTGTCGTATTTATATGTGCATCTTCTGCTGCCGCTGCATGTGTAAACATAGCCTGTCTTATAACTTCCGCTCTCACATCCCGCGAGGAACAGAAGGTTCGGATACCCTATCGTGTTGCTGTCACAGTTGGTAATGTCCGCAAGGTAGTTGCATCCGTCATCCATCTGCACGATGTTCCACATGTGAGGCTCTGTCTTTGACTGCCCTGTGAGTGTTCCTCCTGCTATGTGGCTCTGTATGTTGTCAAAGCCCGTAAGGTCGCAGAGCAGCTGAAATGCCTTGGCGTAGCCCTCGCATACGACGTTGGTGTCAGGGTCTCCGTCGAAAACATATATGAGCTGCCAAGGATCTCCGTAATCGTCCTTCAGGGAAACATCGTCGTTGTATCCCGTAAGAGCGCATATCTTCTTACTGTAGCTTTTGAGTTTCTCAAGATCCGAAAGGTCTGCACATTCGCTTACTATCTTCTTCGCGTTTGTGACTGCAGATGATGCGGCCCTTGTCCTGGACAGGTCTGTTCTGTATACAGGGAACTGCTTTGTGACAGTATTCCCGTTTTCGTCTTTGCCGCTGTAAGACTTGTATGCCGGCGCAGCTGTGCTCCTGTAGTCTTTTGATACCGAGAAGTACGCGACCGCGCAGCCGTTCTGATATCCGCACAGGACACCCGTCGTCTTGTCGTACCAGTACAGCTCATACGCAAGGTCAGTCGTAAGAGTATCTATAACAGTATGGAAAGCGCATTTACTGTAGTCAGCCTCAGACATGGCATATCTGAAGCTGACATCATCGGTCTGTCCGGCAGCCACTTTCGAAATGCTCGCCTTCAGCTTGTCATAGAGCTGCTGCTCTGCTCCATTCAGGATGGATCTCCTGACGGCAAGCTTGGCCTTCCTCTTTGCTACAGAGCTGTCTGAACTGCCTGCAGTCTCTTCAGCGGGGCCTGCAACTGACACGCCCGCCTGCTTTTCTATGTATTCAGTGAGAAGATCATCAGATTCTGCAAGACTCTGACCCGGCAGATACAGCCCGAGCTCTTCAGATACCTCTTCAGTTGTCTCTGCAGCCTCTGCATCGTCCGCTGCCGTCTCCGCGAAAGCGAATGCCGGCATCATAGTTACTGACAGCACAAAAGACAGCAGTACAGCGAAGGCTCTTATTCTCAGCAGGTTTTTTTTATTATTCATACAGTCTCCGGATCTTATCTGGGAACTATTTCCACATCTTCAGATATTTTATATGTAAAATCCCTGAGGGTCAATGAACATCACCATATATTGATGCGTGATATAATTAGTTAATATTACCACAGGAAAGGCCCGCATCAGTACAGAATGCACAGAATTATTTCTCTTTCATTCCTTAATAATGCATGGCAGACGCCGGAGGTATTCGGCGCGTTTCATATTGCCTCTGTGCTGGCTGTTACGGCAGCTGCCGTCGCGGGCGCGATATATGCAAAACGCCTGAGCGATGCCGGCAGGATGCGCATGCTCTCTGCGTGCGGGTGGGTTCTTGTCATCATGGAGGTGTACAAGCAGCTCTTTCTGTATTTCAGGGTCAACAGCGGAACCTATGACTGGTGGTATTTTCCGTTCCAGCTCTGCTCGATGCCGATGTACCTCTGCATACTGCTGCCGCTTATATGCCGTGGCAAAGGCAGGCTGTCCTCTGCAGTTCTGACCTTCCTTGCAGGCTACACCTTCACGGGTGCCGCTGCGGCTCTTATATTCCCGGAGGACTTCCTGCGGCCGCAGATGTCTCTTACTCTGCACGGCTTTATATGGCACGGACTTCTCATCTTCATAAGTCTCACCATCGTATTCTCGGGAATGGCTGATCTGACGCTTAAGGGCTGGGCACGCTCGACGGTTCTCTTCCTCGTCATGTGCGCGGCTGCTGTCGTCATCAATGTGCTTACCGAGCCTGTCATGGCTGCCGCTCATGCAGAGGGACTCATTCCTCACAACTATGCGGCCATGTTCTATCTGAACCCTTACCATCTGTCGCCTCAGCCGCTTGTCGGCACAATACAGAAAAGCGCCGGGATCCCTCTCGGGCTGGCGCTTTACATATCTGCGATTATTGCGGTCAGCGGTGCAGCCGACCTTGTTTTCAGCAGACTCAAGGCTGTGAGCCCCCACCCGTAATAGGATATGCACGAGAAATATGCAGATTTCTCATGCGGTCTTCTACTCTGCGGCAGGATACTCGCTGCACAGAAGTCTGTAAGGCGGCTCGTCTTCCTCTATCTCAGGGAATCTGTACACAGGCTCATAGAATCTGTTGTCTGTGTTGTCATCGTTACACTGAGACACCTCTCCGATCAGGACACTTCCTGAGCCCGGCACAACGTGGAACTCATGATACTGATGAGGCCACAGTGTGATGCTCTGCCCCGGCTCAAGCGCTACCTCAGTGCCTGCAGGCACGTAGTACGAGCGGCCGTCTGAATTGACGAGCACATCGGTGTCCGCAAGGCCGCCGTTTCCGTCGTCGTTATACACCTGGATCAGGACAGTGCCTCCGCCGCGGTTAATTATGTCCTCTGACTTCACCCAGTGAAAATGCATCGGGGATATCATGTTGTCACGGAGGAAGAGGAGTTTCTCCGCATATGTCTTCTTATATTTAGGGTCATGCTGGTTGCCGTTTCTCAGGGTTATGAGGCCCATTCCGACCTTGCTGAAATCCCCTAGGCCGTAGTCTGTGATGTCCCATCCGAGCATGTTGTCTCTGATCTCATCATACTCATGCCCTTTGGTCTTCCACTCCTCCGGTGTCCAGTGGCAGAAAGGCGGGAGTGCGAATCCTACCTTCTCTATGAGCTCTTCCATCTCGCGTATTACGCTGTTTATTTCCGATCTTTTCATTATCTGCCTCTACTCCTCGCTTCCGGAATAGTATTCCATCTTGATGCTGTCCTGCTCGATCAGCACAGTCTGCTGGTTCAGAGCCTTCATTATCTCATCAGCTGCCAGGTTCACAGTATCCCGGTCTGTATCGTCAAAATAGCAGACGATCGTGTATTCATGCGTCACCTGCTTGTTTTCGTCCGTCCATGCCCCTGTCGCTTCCTGCAGAGTATATCCCTCGAAATACTCAAGGCATATCTTATCTACTATTTCTCTGGCGGTTTCCTGCGAGTATTTCGGAAGATTGGTATCCTTGTCATTCGTTCCGACGTACATGACATACTGCGTTTCGGTCCCTGCCTCAGGAGTTTTGAGTTTGTAGACCTCGATAACCATAGTAATGGCCATTACCAGACTGAGTACAGACAGTACTATTGCAATGACCGACAGCTTATCTTTGATACTTTCCATAGAGTCCCCCTTTGCCGTTATGATCTCAGTATCCTTTCTATGACCTCCGCCACACAGGCGGCTGTATCTCCCGATGTCATGGTCACATCGCTCCTGCGGCTCTGCGCAAGCTCGCCCGCCGCTCCGTTTATGTACGCCCCAGCTGCAGCTGCCAGCACGAGGTCCTCTGCATTGACGCATAGGGCCGAGAGTATCCCTGACAGCACATCTCCGCTGCCGGCTGTCGCCATCCCAGGGCATCCCCTGTCAGTTGCGAGGACTTTGATCCGGCTGCCATCAGAGCCTGATGCGTCCCTTCCCGCAACGACGGTGGTGCTTCCCTTGAGGAGAACTACCGCTCCAAGCTCCTCCGCAAGCTTCTTTGCCGCCTTTACAGAATCAGCCTTTATATCCTGCATAGCCATGCCGGACAGCTTTGCGAACTCTCCTGCATGCGGCGTCAGCACGAGCTGCGCTTTCGTGTTTCTTATGATGCTCCGCTCCAAAACGGCCATGGCATTGAGC
Source organism: Anaerovoracaceae bacterium (assembly GCA_040308005.1). Lineage (GTDB taxonomy): Bacteria > Bacillota > Clostridia > Peptostreptococcales > Anaerovoracaceae > Crickella. Next base: position 24,775 of record JAWRIG010000042.1, read on the forward strand.
CCGTCCGCATCGACTATCAGCCTCTTATCGTAGTGAGTCAGCAGGTATTCTACGGCCTTCAGCGTCTCGTCAGTATTGCAGATGCCCATCCCAAAGGCGATCGTATCATATCTCCTGCAGAGCCCTGCGAACTCCTCTTCATTGAAAACCAGCCGTCCCCCTTCATCACTCAGAGGGTACAGAGTCGCTTCCATTACCTGGGGCGCTATCAGCGGGCAGATGCTCCTCGGCGCCGCGACAGTCGCAACGCCTGAGCCGCTTCTCATCGCAGCATTGGCATGAGCGGCCAGCCTTATCGCTCCGCTGTACTCAAGGCTTCCGCCTATGAGAGCGGTATATCCGAAGGTGCCCTTGTGGCTTTCCGCCTCACGCCTCGGGAAGAGTGAAGCGACCTGCTCTTCTGTTATGTATTGGATGTTTTCTTTTATTATTGTATGTGTCATATCTGATTCCAATCTATTCAGCAGTATCCGCTCCGGATGTTTCCCCCGGTACAGCGACTGCTCCCTCTGTCCGCACCAGCGAGTCAGCTTTGACAAGATCATATATGAGAGGGTCCCGGATCAGGTGCTTCCACACAGTGTGTGTTGCCTTGATAAAATCCGGATCCAGCTCGGTCCCGTCTTCGATCATCGGGCAGATGTACGGCAGCTCGTCATCATTCCAGACCATGATCAGCTCGTCATCTTCTGTCAGATGCGGAGCAAGCGGAAATGTGCGGCACTGTATCGGCCGCATTTCGCGCGGGCAGTGAGGCGGCTCGTTGCAGCATACCCAGTGGACATTGCCGTGCCATGACTCAGGGAAAAAGAATTCCTCGGTGCTCTGGGTCTTCCACGTGAGCCAGTCTGCGTGCCTGTCGTGGATCTTGTCCTCGCCCGGCAGCAGGTATATGCCCATGTCTTCTTCGCCTATCGCTGTGCAGCAGGCGGCTCCGCATATCATGCCGCAGTCAAACGGGACCGGGGATACCCGGTCCAGCAGTCTGTATATAGCTCTGTAAGTTCTTGCCCTTGTGGTGCCCTTGATCATTTACAGTTCTCTTGAGCGCGCTGTCGCATCTACAACAGCCTTCATTACCGAGTGGCGGAATCCGCCCTCTTCAAGTGTCTCTACGCCCTCAATCGTTGTTCCTGCAGGCGAGGATACCATGTCCTTGACCTGTCCCGGATGAAGACCTGTCTCGAGGATCATCTTTGCCGTACCGAGGACAGTCTGAGCCGCCATCTTCATGGCTACAGGTCTTGTCAGTCCCTGCTTGACTCCTCCGTCAGCAAGTGCTTCGATGAACATCGCCGCATATGCAGGTCCGCCGCCCGAGAGGCCGCAGATAGCGTCTATATCATATTCCTTGACCCATTCGACGATACCTATCGACTCGTACAGGTCAACGGCAAATTTCTTCTCTTCATCGCTGAAGTCAGTCTCCTTGCAGAGTCCGAAAGCACCCTCGAATACGAGTGCCGGTGTATTAGGCAGCAGCCTCAGGATCCTCGGCGACTTGCCGCTGATCGCTTTCTTAAGACGCTCGATGCTGACACCTGCGACGATAGACATCATCGCTTTGCCCGCGAGAGCCTTCTTGCACATTCCGAGCGCCTCTTCCATCTGCTGCGGCTTGACGGCGAGCAGGATGATGTCGGATTCAGCACACAGCGCCTCATCATCTGCACTGATGTGAAGGCCGAGCTCTCTGGCCTCCTGATTTCTGATATCCAGGATGTCATATACGTTGACATCTTCCTTCTTAAGTGTACCCTTCTTGAGAGCACCGCGTACTATCGCGCCGCCCATGTTTCCGAATCCGATAACTCCGAATTTCATAAATCTCTGTCTCCTTCCGGTGTGTTTCCTTCTTTATATTATGTGAATATTGATTGCTGATCAGACGGTCTGAAAGTCCGCCGGTGCAAAGTCGAGCAAAGCGTCGTAGTCCTCCTGCCCGAAGAGTGCGATGTAGTCTGAGACCGCTTTGTTTATAATGTCTGCTGAGTCTTCAGGGAAGTTCTTACAGATGACTTCCGTGATCGCGCAGTAGATGTGAGCCGTGTGGAAAGCGAAGTCTCTCATCGCACTTGTGCCGAGCTCTGCTTTTTTATCTGCGAACAGCTTCTGCTCTTCTTCTGTAAGCGGAAGCCCCCAGTCGAACTGGCAGCAGTCTCCGCCCCAGCTCATTGCCGTGGTGACAGGTGTGCAGACCGCGCCGCAGCCGAATCCCTCTCCGAATCCTTCATATACGGCGGCATCGACGTTGACGCAGTACTCGCGTCCGTACTCAAGGATGCCGTACTTCTTCCACGCTTCGCACCATGCGCACTTGCTTATGTATGTCACAAGTGTCGGCTCGGTTTGAACGGTTCCGAACTCCATCTGCCCCTGATAGTCAGGCTTCCACTCGCCGTAGGCCTGATTGGTCCACAGCGCGACAGGGTCGCCTGCCGCGCGGGCGCGCATAGCCATTCTCATGCCGCGCTCCCTGCCGTATTTCTTCATTCCTTCCTGTATGACTGCTCTGCCTTCCTCACCGTGCGCCTGCACAGTGTATTTACAGAGAAAAGCGAACATCATCGCCTGGTTTTCTATTTTCATATTCTCATCCCCCCGCAGCATCTGCTGCCTTAACGTTTTGCATACTGCCGGTGCAGCCTAATATATCCTTCGCACCGATTCAGGGTCTATGCCGTTGGCATGGCACACCTCGGCAAGCTCACCCGGGCTCCGGATCAGCATCAGTTCCTTCATCTGCCCCGACTCCGCGTCCATGTAGCCGAGCGTCTGCTCCCCGGTACATATGCTGCACCTGAGCACAGGCTCGCAGCCCTCCGGGATGACCGGCATCACAGCCTTCTTTCTTCCGAATATACCCATTTTCCGCCTCCGTTATACATAAATAATTTTCTGCGATTCACAGGCAGAAATCAAGCCCCAATACACAGCCCGGCATATCAATTCTATCAGATAAGTGACAAATACTTTCAGTGTGTCACTTTTCATAATATCTCCTTGTTTATCCCGGGCTTTAGCAATATAATTACATAGTTTAAAACCTGCGAATACACAGATGCTGCTGCAGTGGCCTAAGGCCGGCCTGCAGACATTATCAGGGGGGAACAATATAAATGGAACAGAATCAGCGTTCATATACAGATTACGAATATAAGAATATCAAGAAGCGCGAGCGCGAGGTCATCGCACAGATGCTCGATGAACTTAAGAACTCCAAGGACAAGCGCTACCTCTTCAAGGACAAGCACGTTGTCACCGACATCAAGGATGCGCTGAACTACTCAGCAGAGAACTTCGCCGATCTCCCGCTTTTCAAGCAGAAGTACAGCGCCAAGCTGCCTTATCAGGAGATAACCTTCAGACGCGTTCAGGAGGATGTCAACGCACTCGGAACAGCCCTTATCGACCTCGGCCTCAAGAACACTCATGTCGGAGTTATTGGCCGCAACTCATCTGAATGGGGCGAGTCCTACCTCGCAGTCATCTGCGGCGTCGGCGTTGTAGTACCTCTCGACAGAGAGCTGAACGAAGACGAGCTGCACCAGCTCACCATCAAGGGCGAACTCTCCGCAGTACTTACGATGAACAAGAAGTACTACGAGATGTTCAAGAACATCAAGGCTGCCGGAGACACCGGTCTCCGCTACGTCATCTGCGCAGAGCTCGATGAGGATGAAGATGCAGAGAACGGACTGCTCTCATGGAAGCAGCTTCGCGAGAAAGGCCGCAAGATGGTCTGGAACGGCGACCGCAGATATATCGACGCCCGCATCATCAATACAGACCTGGCTGCGATCCTCTTCACATCAGGCACAACAGGAGTCAGCAAGGGCGTAATGCTCAGCCACCGCAACCTGCTGCTCGACACCATTCTGGTGCAGTCGATGTTCGAGGCAAAGCCGGGCGATACATGCTTCTCGGTACTTCCTATGCATCACGCATACGAGTGCACTGCGACCTTCCTTTCATGCGTGTACAGCGGCGCCTCCATCGCTTTTGCAAGAGGGCTCAAGTACATCAGGAAGGACATCGTAGAGGCCAAGCCGACAATCATGCTCGCTGTGCCTATCATCATCGAGAACTTCTACAACAAGATCCTCCGCAGCATTCACGATCAGGTCAGCGACAAGATCCTGCTCAAGCTGCTCCTCGAGAAGACCGAAGAGGCGCACATCCGCATCCGCTACCCTAAAAAGGTCAGAAACAGCATCAGAGAGGTATTCGGCGGCGAGCTCCGCGCGATCATCTCAGGCGGCGCTGCTATCGACGGCAAGGTCCTCGACTTCTTCACCGACCTCGGCATCAACGCAATGCAAGGCTACGGCCTCTCGGAGTGCTCGCCTATCGTTGCTCTGAACCCTGATAAGAAGAAGTACCTCAAGAACTCATCTGCAGGTCATGTGATGCCTTTCATCGAGTGCAAGATCGAAGGCAAGGATGAGAACGGCATCGGAGAGATCTGCTTCCGCGGCCCTGTCATCATGATGGGCTACTACAAGGACCCTGAGCGCACAGCTGAAGTGCTCGATCCTGAAGGCTGGTTCCACACAGGCGACCTCGGTTACCTCGACAAGGACAACTACGTATTCATCACAGGCCGCAAGAAGAACGTCATCATTGCTGCCAACGGCAAGAACGTCTTCCCTGAAGAGCTCGAAGGATATCTGCTCAACTGCCCGTACATCTCAGAGTGCATGGTCTGGGGCGGAGACACCGACCCGTCATCACCATGGAACGGCATATGCGCTACAGTCCGCCTGGACGAGGAAGCTCTCACAGGCAAGCTGGGCGAAGGATACACCGATGAGCAGGCAGAGGCCCTCATCGAGGCAGAAGTCGACAAGATAAACGAGAAGTCCCCGAGATTCAAGAAGATCGCTCACATCATCATAAGAAAGCGCGAATTCGACAAGACCACAGGTCTCAAGATAAGAAGATTCGTAGAGGATAACAAGCGCGCATAATAAGTGAGCCGGACAATCAATGCAAAACCAAAACGCGTACGCTCTTAACTGCGTACGCGTTTTCATTATGCTTTCGTATTCTTAACGCCCAGGCACGCGAGGATGCTTCCCGCGGCGCTGACCGCACATGCGATCCACATCACGGTGCTGACCGGCATGACATCATAGAGATGACCGGATATGGTGCTTGCGAACACATTGGACAGCATCGTCATCGTGAAAGCGAGGCTCTGGGCTTTGCCCGAATCATCATGAGCGATGGTGTGGTTCACGTATACGACTATGGCGCCTGTGTACAGACCGAACGATGGGGCCTGGAGCAGCAGCGCCGCCGCTATCTGTCCGACTGATGCAGCTGCCGCAAGGGCTGCCGCTTTGACCGTGAACATCAGAAAGCCGAATCTCAGCACGGAAGATGTCTTCCATCTGTGGGTTATGCGGCTGTAGAAGAATATGACAGGCGTCTCGAAGAGAGCCATGAGGCCGTTAAGCATGCCCATGTCACTCGTGGTGCCTCCGGCGTTCCTTACTACATTTATAAAGAAGTTACAGAGGGTGTTGTGCGCATAGAACACGAGGACCGTACCAGCAAGGATCATGCAGAATCTCTTGTTGGAGAGCAGGAATTCCAGCATCGGAAGAGCATTGTTTTCTTCCGCCCCGTCCTGGCCATCCCGTTCAGGTTCGTTATATCCCGGTGCTTCCTTTTTTAAATATCCCGAATATCTTCTGAATGTCACATACTGAAGAATGCATATGACAAGTCCTGCTGCAGGCACGATGCGAGGCGATATCTGCTCGCATAGAGCGCCTACAATGAAAGATGTTACGACATACCCTGCCGAGCCCATGCTCCTCGCTATGCCGTAGTCGATGTCATATCCGCAGTACACGCCGTCGGTGTACAGCTTGAGATTGAGTGAGTTTACTGATGTTGAGAGTCCTATGAACAGCGCATAGGCTGCCGAGGTAATTATGCCCTTGCCCGGCAGAAGTATGAGAACTAAGATGGCTGCCGCTTCAGCCGCAAGGACCGGCGGCATGACTGTCGATGCTGTTACCCTGTCCTCGGTACTCCTGTCTATAACAGATGAGAGCCACGGGCCGAGAAGCGACCCGAGCAGGGTCCCGCACGCAAGCACGATGCCGAGCTCCGCATTCGTGTAGCCGAGCGACTGCAGGTATACCGCGCAGAACCCGCTAAAAACGCACAGGCTCATCCAGAAAGGAGCCTGCACGCATGAATAAGATGCTGTAAGTGATTGTGTTTTGTTCATTCTGTCTCTTGTTCCAATCCCCTGCAGCCTAGTGCCGTATTTTTACTTCCGGCTACTGGTACTTTCTCTCCAGTTCATATCTTCTAAGCTTGCCGGTCAGAGTGCGCGGCAGCGGTCTTCCGAATTCCTCTATCCGGTATACCTGCTGCGAACGCATCATAGTCTTGTTGTACTGTACTACTGCTTCCTTGAGCCTGTCTATATCCGACCCGGCGCCTGCGATCAGGACGGCGCGTCCGTCTCTTTCGATAAGAGCGATGTCTTCCTGTCCGCTCATATCCGCAAGGTCGTTCTCGTATTCAGGGCAGTATATCTTGGTGCCGTCCGCCATGATGAGGAGGTCCTTCTTGCGGCCCTGCAGATGCAGCCTGCCCTTCTCATCCATCCAGCCGAGGTCTCCTGTGTACAGACGGTATCCCTCCTCGAGGTCAGGATATCCGAGATAACCCTTCATCATGCACGGTGTCGATACGGATATTTCTCCGTCGAATTCTATGCGGATATCCGCACCCGGGCACGGGTACAGCGCTTCAGGCTCGTCAAGGTCCTGAGAGATCGCGATGCCGCTTGAGGTCTCAGTGAGTCCGTACCCGTAGTATGTATCTATTCCCTTCTCTCTGAGCGCTGCCGCAGTATCCGGCTGGCATGGCGCCGCTCCGATCAGAACGGTCTTGAGTTCAGGGTTGAAAGCGTTGTATCTTCTGAGCGCCTCTATGACCGAAGGCACTGCCGGAAGTTTAGTCGGCGAGAACTTTTTCGGAGCTGAGATCATGTTTTTCGCATCCGCTGAGAGCGCCACAGTCGCTCCGTAGGCAAGTCCCCACAGGAGTCCGCATACGAAACCAAATACATGCGAAAGCGGCAGCATGCAGAGTATAGTATCGCCTTCGCCGCACGGGAGCATGCTCTGTCCGCTCCACGCACAGCAGCACAGCGACCTCGATGTCAGCCTTACCGCTTTGCTCCTGCTCGTAGTTCCCGAGGTGAAGAACAGCATCTCGCCGTCCCCTCTGTCCTCGGTGACATTGATCACAAACTTATCCGCTCCTGCGACAGCCTCCTCGAGCACCTTTTCAGGCATCATCGGATCAGCCATTATGATGCAGCGTTTTGCATATACCGCAGCGAATATCTCTATGACTGAATCAGGTGCAGGCCATGCATATACGTAGTCTGTGCCGGGGCCCTTCCCCTCATATGCCTTTACTCTTTCAAGTATCCTCTCAGACAGCTCCTTGTAGCTCATGCTGCCGATGCTGCCGTCTTCAAGAAGGTACTTCAGCGCGATGCCGTCCCGCTCTGCGAAGGCATGCGTCAGTTCTATAAAAGTATTGTATTTCCTGATCATAGTTTCATCCCCTCTCACAATACCTGAATATCTGAAAGCCCCTCGCCTTCCTTGATAAATTAGTGACACAATCTTATAATAAATTGCAAAGGTAAACCACCTGTTTTTACGGAAAATTTCTGAAATTTCAATATTTTCAGGCTTTTTTCACAGGGCGGCGGCTGCATCGGCGCATACCGTCCATACAGTCATATAACTATCCAAGGAGTCAAAACAAATGGCTGACAGACAATTGAAGTTTTACAAAGATCATTATGATGTGGTGATCATCGGCGGGGCGCTGGCGGGCCTCTCGGCTGCGCTGCAGCTCCAGCAGAAAGGCATCACCGACATCCTCATCCTGGAGAAGCACAATCTCCCGGGCGGCCTGGCTACAAGCTATGTCCGCAGCGGCATCGAGATCGAGGCTACTCTTCACGAGATGATGAGCATCGGAGACAAGTCTGACCGCCTCAAGGTCGGCAAGTTCTTCGATGAGTGCGGCGTGGATATCGACTGGCTCAAGGTGCCTGAAGCATACAGGTTCGTGGAGCCTTCGAAGAATATAGATATCACTCTGCATGCGGGATTCGAGAGAATGGCTGATGAGATAGACGCTCAGTTCCCGGGCTGGGGCCCTAAGGTGCTCGAGCTCATGCAGCTCTGCAACAGAGTATATGATTCGATGAACACCCTCTCGGTCACACCGATGAGCAAGCCTGCGATGCTGATGAAGCATCCGGATTTTGTCAAGACCGCAGGCTATACAGCCAGCGAAGTCATTGAGACATTCGGCTTCCCTGACAGGATCGTCGACATACTCACGCCTTACTGGATATACGTAGGCAACCCGATGAGCACTTTGCCTTTCACCATCTACGCGTTCCTTATGGCGGACTACTTCAGAGGCGGCAGCTACGTCCCTAAGAAGTACTCGCATGAGATGAGCATGAAACTCCAGGCCAAAGCCGAGGAGAACGGAGCTCAGATTGAGTTCTGCCAGGAGGTAGAGAAGATCCTCGTGAAGGACGGCAAAGTCACAGGTGTACGAACCAGGAGAGGCGACACCATAAACTGCGACTATGTCATCTGCGGAGCCTACCCTAACAAGGTGTACACCCAGATGATCGAGCCGCTCTCCGAAGTGCCTGAAGGCGCTATAAAGATGGTCAACGGCCGCAGGCTTTCAGTCACCACAGCATCCGTAATGATGGTGCTCGATGACACACCTGAGAACCTCGGCATCAGAGACTACAACATTTTCTCAGCAGGCGAGACGATGGATACAGACAGGATATGGGAGCAGGGCAAAACGCTCGGTCCTTACAAGTATCTGACCTCCATCTGCCTCGACCTCGCCAATCCTGATGCGACGCCGGGCGGAATGTGCCAGTTCTCGATCACCAGCCTGCCTCTCGTGCAGGGATTTCTCGATCTGAAGGAAGAGGATTACTACGATTTCAAGCGCAAAATGGCTAAGGACATGATCGATGAGTACGAGCGCGTCAGCGGGATCAACATCCACGACCACATCGTCGAGGTCGAAGTGTCCACGCCGGTCACCGTCGCCCACTATGTAGGCGCGTGGAAGGGCAGCATTTACGGATATTCGCACAGCATAGATGACCATGCCATCGCAAGGCTTCAGATGAAGGAAGATGACCACTTCATCGACGGGCTCGAATTCGCGGGAGCCCATGCCATCAGCGGAAACGGCATGGGACCGGCCGTTACCAACGGCCGCGCCGCCGCCAAGGCTGTCATTGATGATTACACGATCAAGGCTCATGCCAGGCAGTTCATCGCCGAGATGGCTGCAATGAGACAGGAATCTGCCGGAGCAGACGGCGATGAACAGAAAGGAGGTGCCATATGAAAGTAAAAGGATTTCTTAAAGACGTCGGCGGCGCCTCCCGCGTCACCAAAATGCGCCGGGAGCTCATCGCAAACGGCTCATCCATTCCCGACCCTAAGGACCCTATAAGAGAGCTTGCAGACGCTTTGCACCCGGGCAGGCAGGAGTTCACAGTAACAGAGATAAGGGACGCATCCCCTACTTCAAAGACCTACAGGTTCAGCCCTGTGAACGGACATGTGCCTGTGTTCCAGAGCGGCCAGTACGCCAACTTCTACCTGAAGATCGGCGAGAGCGTCCTGACAAGGGCATACTCGATTTCTTCAGCCCCTTATGAAGCAAGGCAGGATGATCCGTACTTCGAGATCACCATCAGGAGCAACGCGCCTTACCTGGTACCTGACTGGTTCCTTGAGAACGTCAGGGTCGGCAGCACAGTTACAGCTTCGCTTCCTTTCGGTCAGTTCCTGTATGAGCCTCTCCGCGACTCAGATCATATCATCGGCATCGCAGGCGGATCGGGCATCACACCGTTCGTCTCAATGGCCAAGGAGATAGCTCACGGCAAGCTGGACATTGACCTGACCATCCTCTACGGCTCGGTCAATCACACAGACGTCGTCTGCGGCGAAGAGCTCGCAGCGGCTGAAAAGGCACGCCCGGATAAGATCCACGTCGTACACATAATGTCGGACGACGACGGATGGGACGGCGAGAAGGGATTCGTTACAAGAGAGATCATTGAGAAGTATGCAGCCATGTACGGCGGCATGACCGGAGACACTGACCCATCGCAGGGCCCGTCCTACTTCTTCTGCGGACCTCCGGTAATGTACTTCATGGTTGAGAAGATCATGAAAGAGATGAATGTTCCTCTGAGAAGATTCAGACACGACGCAGCAGCGCAGCCTGCCGTCAATCTGATCCCTGGATTCCCGATGGATGAAGCCGGCAAGTCGTATAAGATCACAGTAATGCGCGGCATCCACGAGGATGTCATCGACGCAGCCGCAGATGAGCCTGTAGCAGTCGCTCTCGAGAGAGCCGGCATCCCTATCGACACCCACTGCAGAGGCGGTGAGTGCGGATACTGCCGGTCCCAGCTCCTCTCAGGAGATATCTTCGTCTCGCCTATTAGCGACGGCCGCAGAGCAATGGACAAGGAGCTCGGCTGGTTCCACGCATGCTCCGCATATCCGATGTCCGACCTCAGGATCAAGATCCCGATCATCTAGGTCCTCCGGGAATCATATTCCTAAGCACAATCATAACCACCAGTTGAACTGGTGGTATGCACTAGCCCTAAAAGGGCATCGTACTTGCAAGCGTCTTAAGACGCGCCGAATAGACTGCCAACCGCATCTCTATTTCAGGCGGCGCCTAAAGGCGCTTTTCTATTGCCTA
>JAWRIG010000043.1:0-40865 GCA_040308005.1 Anaerovoracaceae bacterium
CTAATCCAATACTCCCCTTATCGAATCATCGAAGCTTTCTGTGATTAGAGTGATCTGTTCTCCGTTAGATTGGTACCCATCTATGATTTGGTGGTTATCTTGTTTCAGTTGCTCAGCTGAACAATTAGAATCATCAAGCCTGGTTTCGATATCAGAGCCATGTGTTTTTATTTCTTCAAAATGCGAATCTATATATTCATCTGCCATAGCAAGGCAGATGAATCTTATCGACTGAAGATACTGCTCACCAAAACTATTCCTCCAATCAAAAGGTATATAGCAGCCCTCAACAATAAGGTTCTGCTCATTCTCAATGGCTGTCTTAATGATTTCTCTGATTATCGGCCACAAGTATTCCGTAAGCTCGTCATCGTCTTCGGGTGTAAGATCAGTGTTTTCACTGCGAATAAGCCCCATCTTCAGATGGTCAATTGACAGATATGGAAACTTGTATCTCTCCAGCATCTTTTGTGCCAGAAGTGTTTTCCCAACATGGGATGCCCCGGTTATAATTATTACCATTTTTTACCTCTGGAAACGCAGGCACGGATCATGTATGTCCTCATAGTCATCTGAGTCTGCATTCAGTCGTTTCTCTAATTCTGCTTTAACCTTTGACAAATCGCTGCAGGTAAGTATCGGGATCATACTGTTGATTTCTTCAACACTTTTATCCCACCACTTGAATTTTAGCAGCAATCCGATAAGCTCTTCGTCAAAGCGTTCCCTCAAATGTTTTGCCGGATTTCCAGCAACGATCGTATAAGGATCGACATCACTTCCTACAATGCTGTTTGCTCCAATGATTGCTCCGTCACCTATATGAACGCCGGGAAGAATAACCGCATTTTGCCCGATCCACACGTCATTGCCAATCACAGTATCTCCTTTGAATGGCATTTCAGATGGAGTGGGAGCATTCATTTCCCATCCCTCAAGCGTGTAAAAAGGAAATGTTGTCACTGTATTCATCTGATGATTTGCATCATTCATTACAAATTCAACTCCGGCTGCAATCTGGCAGAATTTACCGATTATAAGCTTATCCCTGCTCCAGGGATAATAGTTTGTCACATGGCTTTCAAACTCTGAATCTGCAATATAAGTAAAATCTCCAACAATTATATTCGGGTTCGTTATTGTTGGTTTTACATAGATTTCTTTATCATATCCGGCAATTGGATGGATCACATTTGGATCCGGATAATTCACATTCTTCATTCCGCTCTTTTAAACTCATAATTCATTTTGTCATAAGTTGCTCCGCAGACCTCGAGGCCGTCTGTCTCCGTACGGACGTGTTTCATCCCGGCTTTTTCAAGCACTTTGCGCGAACCGGTATTCTCAGCAGCACACCAGGCGGTTACACAGGAAATGCCTTCATTTTCAGTCAGGTATTCCAGCACCTTCTTCAGTGCTTCGGTCGCTATACCGCGGCACTGCCAGCCCCGGGCAACACTGAACCCCACCTCTATCTGACAGTCCTCATAGTCATAGGCTCCTATCGTTCCCGCAACAACGTCGTCACCGTTTGCATCTATCACCCATGAATATGAATGCTCATCAGCATAGCTTTCAATAAAATGCTTTACAGTCTCCCGTGCCATTTCAGGCGTTGCATAGGGATTCCACCCTGAGTACTTATACATCTCAGGATCCTTGCCGAAGTATTCATACAGCTGTTCAGCGTCTTCCGGGCGGTATCTCCGGAGGACCAGATTCTCTGTATGCAGTTCAGCAGTACCATGCGGTACGATCTCCTCTATCGACTTTATCTGGGAACGGTAAATGATGACGTCTTCGATGAAGATACCGTCTTCATCTCCGCCCCACTCACATTCCAGAAACTCCTGGCTCCCGTATTCTGCAAAACCCGAGAAAGTATCCCCGTATATGTCTTTTATTCGTACATACTTCCCGTCGTATTCTGACAGTTTCATTTGCGCCTCCTGTTACATGCAGCTCTGTCCATCAGAGAATCACCGTAAATACAGTGCTACTGCCTGCAGGTCATAGCAGCAGAGATTTTCATCCATGGATTTCATCTTGGCCGTATATTCTTCAAGATACTTTGCCTCGAAAGGATACCCGTTCGCTTCATATTCGTTCTCGCAGTCCGAACGGGTCATCTGCACGAGATTACTCATGTTTCCGGTCACATATTTGTAGGCATCTATATCCATGATCGCATTCCAGTCCTCACCTGCACCGTCCGGTCCGTCAGAGTCGCCGGCCATCAGCAGCGCCCGGCGGGATTCAAGCGACTTGTCCTTCTTAAGCAGCTCGGCAAATCCCGTAAGCGGTCCCAGCAGGTACAGGTCTGCCCCGGATATGTCGGCATCATCTGAGTAAGGCGTGACACTTGTGAACCATCCCGAAACGGCATCATAAAAAACAGCCTCATCCGTCACTTTGGCAGAAGCGTACGGGTTTTCTGCAAGGCCTTCCGAATCATGCAGCATGAATATGGCATTGTCGTACGTATCTGAAAGGTACTCGATCGCGCACAGGTCATCGAGCAGACAGTCCGTATATATGAAACATGTTTTCGGCTGAGCTGCCTCAGGCGTCTCTTCCGTCTTTGCGCTGCAGCCCGTCTGCACAAACAGCAGGCAGAGACATGTCAGCATGATCATAAACTTGGCTAGCCTTTTCATTAAATATTAGGCAAGGATACCCCTACCTTCTACAAGTAGGGGAGGAATTGCCTCTACCTCCTCTCTCGCATAATAGTTAATTATGGATTTAGTAATATACTTTGATAATAAAAGGTCAACAGCGGGCTCGTAAGGTCCGTAAATCAGCGAACAATGGCGATTTTCGGCGGAATGTTACAGGGCTCAACCCTTTGAAAACACTGGGGATTCGTGATATAATACGAACATAGGTTCTTGTATTGTTGCCTGTATATTTCCCACCGGATCTGCCATGAAGGTCACCCTCACATCCAAAGTGCGAATACTTCCCGATGAAGAGACTACGGATCTCCTGATCAGTACAATGCATGCATATACTGCAGCATGCAACTATGTTTCTGTGCATGTGTTTTCTACCGGTGTGACAAGTAAACAGCGCATTCACGATGAACTCTATCGGGATATCCGCTCCCGTTTTGCCCTGAGATCCCAGATGGCTGAGTCTGTTATCCGTACGGTTGTCGCTAAATACAAGGCCCTGTCCTCTTCCGGCGAGTCATGGAAAATCATACGATTCTCCAAACCCCAGTATGACCTTGTGTGGAACAGAGACTATTCTCTCAAGGGAGATGTGTTCTCAGTCAACACTCTTTCCGGAAGACGCAGGATGCATTTCGCAAAGCCTGCATCATCTCCTGACGGCAAGTTCGGTACAGCGAAGCTGGTCCACAAACACGGGAAGTTCTATCTGCATATCCCGGTGACACATGAAGTCCCTGAAGTGAGCGATGACAGACTTACAGATGTGGTCGGCATCGACAGGGGGATACGCTTCCTTGCTGCTGCCTACGACTCATCCGGAAAGACTACATTCTTTTCGGGTGCGCAGGTCAAGGCAAAGCGAGCTCACTATAAGGCACTCAGGAAAGAACTCCAGCGTGTCGGGACACCATCCTCAAGAAGAAGACTGAAAGCCATCGGCCAGCGAGAAAACCGTTGGATGAATGATGTGGATCACTGCATCAGCAAGGCACTCGCTGAAAGTTATCCAAAAGGCACTCTCTTCGTACTTGAGGACCTTACAGGCATCCGCAAAGCGACTGAACGCGTAAAGGCCTCGGATCGTTATGTATCCGTATCGTGGTCATACTACGATCTTGAGCAAAAGCTTGACTACAAAGCAGCTATGCGAGGTCAGAAGGTGATCAATGTCGATCCTGCATACACCTCGCAGACCTGTCCGAAATGCGGGCGAAGAGACAAGGTCAGCCGCGATAAAAGGCTGCATCTCTTCAGATGCACAGGATGTGGATACACATCCAATGATGACAGGATAGCTGCTATGAATCTGTACAGCATGGGAAATGAGTACCTGGTACAGTCCGGGAAGAGCATGTCTCTTGCCGGTGGGGTCCGGTCAATGACCCCTGATGTGACGCCAGCCGATCCGGAGTTGTCCGGACCGGTAACAAATGCAGGAGGCATCAGCCGACCACTGCAGGGCAGTCACAAGCCCCTTCTTCAAGGCGTCAGCCTAAGTAGGGGTATTTGACTAGTTATTCTCCTCATATCCCGGATCCTGTAACTCCATCCGGATTGTTTTAAGCAGCGCTACACCTGCGCTGACCCATTCGTCTTCAGCCTGCAGAGTTTCTTCGATTGTCTCGCATGGCTCCATCCAGGCCTCCAGTATCATTTTGAAATCATGGGCTGACCTGCTCATGCATTCCTCTATGCAGCGCCGTATGTCCAGCCTGCCTGTTCCCGGGCAGGCTCCTGTTATCTTAAGACCTCCCCCGCCATTATACCTCTTTATCGTATAGTCCTTGACGTGCAGGCAGACGCAGTGAGGCGCCATATATTTCAGGACTTCGCTGACCGGTTCTTCTATCGACATAGAGTTCACCGTGTCCACAGTCAGCCCTATCTGCGGATGCCCTGTCTCATCGACCATCTCTGCGTATTCACGGACTCTGAACCTGTCATGGTTTTCTATTCCGAGGACGACTCCGGCTTCCTCAAGCTGAGGAATAACAGACTTCAGTATCCCGCAGAACTCCTGCAGGCCCGGCCTGAAATCCGGTCCGTCAGTTATAAGCCTCAGAACGCGGGCACCGATCGTATGCGTTATATCTATATATTCACGCAGCCTCTCAGGTGTTGCTTTGCGCATGCCTGCCTCGAGCTCTATCCCCCGGGCCTCTGCATATGAGCGTATCCTCAGCAGCTCATCGCGGTCATATCTCTCAAGCGGCATATTGTCGCCGAACTGGACAGCCTCCGCGCCTACCGCCACCGCTTTGTCGATAAGCTCGAACGGCGTCATGCAGTGTTCAGGCTTATGGTCCGGCCTTGAGCCGCACGCAAAGCAGTACGAGAAAGAACTTATGCCGATTTTATGTTTTCCGGTCATCACCAGATACCCCCCATTCAGTTTTCAGTTTCAAATCCCATTTTATAGCACAATAGCGGTCTGCTGTTATCAAAGTCCCAGGTGTGAGTGGAGTCGCCTCCGCAGACCCGCCTCTCCGGGCATTCGCGGCAGAGGCTGCAGTCCTCAGTGCGGTCTCTTCTGAACTCCCTGAATCTGCTGTTCCACACATCCATGAAGTCGTCCGTCCTGATGTTCCCCTGCACCAGCTCAGGCCTGTTTTCCACATCCAGGCAGGCACAGATGTCACCATTGCTGCGCACGCTTGCGGTGAGTATCCCCGCGCCGCACAGAAAATAATGATCGCGCACCATGCGCTCGTCCGCTGCACCCAGATAATGAGAGCAGCCGAACGTCACCTCCATATCGCAGTCCGGGTCGAATCTCTTTTCCTTAATATATGCCAGAAGGCCGGCAAACTGCTGCGAAGACAGCATCATGTCGCCCGCCTCGCACGCCCTTCCGATCGGCTCTACATTGATCGGCCTCCAGCTTGTGATGCCCGTTTTGCACAGCAGTTCATAGAGCGGGTCGAGCTCATCGTAATTGTCCCTGTGAAGAACCGTCGTCACCTGCGGACTGAATCCTGCATTCTGCAGCGCCCGGATCCCCCTTAGCGCGCTGCGCCAGGCACCTCTTCGCTGCCTGAGTCTGTCATGAGTCTCTTCCATACCGTCCAGGCTGACAGAAACAGTAGCCATTCCCGCCTGCCTGAGTCTGCGCGCAGCCTCATCATCAACGAGCGTCGCATTCGTCGTCATGCCCCATGCAAAACCCATGTCTCTGATGCGTTCAGCGATCGCAAAGAAGTCAGGATGCAGCATCGGCTCTCCGCCGGTCAGGCATATCACCGGCTTGTCCTCCCCTATCGTTTCAAGAGTCCTGACTACATCGCCGGCAGTAAGGTACCTTCCCTCTGCAGTGCAGCTGCTGCCGCAGTGCCTGCACTCAAGATTGCACCTGTCCGTTATTTCAAAAAAGAGCCACCTCAAATGGGGTGACTCTCTGAGTCTGTCACGATGTGACGCAACCGCTTCAAGCTGAGACCTTTTCAGCTCTGCGGCCGCTTCGAACCGGGATCGCTCAAGTTCTGCAGCCTGCATCACTCACCGCCCTGAGCAGGTGCTTCGCCGCCGCACTTCGGGCACCATTTCTCATTATCTATCATGAGAGATGTCGTCCATGTGAACCCGCACTTTGCACACTTGTGCGACCTCTCTACCGGAGGCGGTCCGTAGATACACGCAAAATCTTCATCGATGAATTCCGGCGTTCCGAGCGGCGCACCGCAGTACCGGCAGTACTTATCGCCTTCTCTGTAAGCGTTCCTGCAGTTTGCACATACTTTGCGCTTAGGCCCTGGTATCTCCATCATTTTGCCCCCTCCTCTCCGGGTCAGCCGGCAGGCGCATTTACCCTGCACCTGCATTTCCCATGATTTTCGCATACACCTTTATAGCAAGATTTTACCATATATGGTCCCGGAATCATGTGATATAATCAGCGATGTTGAAAAAGGATAAGAGAGGGACCGGGGTTGAAGTATATTATTACAGCAATGATAATCGGATATTTTGTCTTTCTGATCATCGGCATCCGCATGGGGCACAGGCCTGCCGAGGTCATCCGAATGAGCATCGATGGGCTCAGGACAGCACTGACTCTCATGTGTATCCTTCTTCTCATCGGAGTGCTCACGGGAAGCTGGCGGAGTGCAGGTTCCATCGTCACCTTCGTGTATTACGGGATCAGCATCATCCGTCCGCACCTGTTCCTTATTATCGCTTTTCTGCTGACCTGCCTGATGAGCTATGCTCTCGGCACGTCATTCGGGGTCGCCGGTACGGCAGGCGTCATCTTCATGACCCTTGCTCGCAGCGGCAGTGTCGACCCTGTCATCGCAGCCGGCGTGCTGCTCTCAGGTATATATTTCGGTGACCGCACATCCCCTGCATCATCAATGGCATTTACAGTAGCATCCGTCACCGGCACCGACCTCTACGAGAACGTCAGGGGCATGCTGAAGACCGGTTTCATTCCGTGGATGATATGCTTTGCGGTCTACGCCTTTCTTTCATGGCGTAATCCGCTCTCGGCGGTCGACCCGGCAGCCATTTCTGCCTTTGAATCCACCTTCAGCATTTCCGCATGGACACTGCTCCCGGCAGCTGTGATTCTCATATTCCCGCTGCTGAGGATACCTATTGTGATCACGCTCCTGTCCAGCATAGCTGCAGCTTCCGCTGTTTCACTGCTGATCCAGCACACTTCTTTTGCTGAGCTCATTCGCACCCTGCTCCTCGGGTATCATTCTCCGGACCCTGCGCTGTCCGCCATCATCGACGGAGGCGGCATGATCTCCATGCTCGGAACTGTAGTCATAGTTGCCATCGCATGCAGCTACACAGGCATCATGAACGGCACCGGCCTGATAAACCGCCTGCGCTCAGCAGCCGCCAGGCTCGAGAGCAAAGTCGGCCTCTTCCCGTCTGTGATCATAATCGCGTTTATATCAGCCTGCATTTTCTGCAATCAGGTTATCCCGGTCATCATGAGTAACGAGCTCATGAAGGAGAGCTACGCACGCAAGGGCAAAACCTCTTTCGACCTCGCTATGGATATAGAGAATTCGTCCATCACCATCCCTGCGCTCGTTCCGTGGTGCATCCTCATAAGCGTGCCGCTGTCGATATTCGGCGTGACGCATGCCGCAGTGCCTTTTGCCATATACATCTACGCGCTCCCGCTTGTGCACCTCGCCGGCAAGATACTGCGCCGCGATTTATAGTCTGTTTGATTACACATACCTGCTGATAATCGACTTCACGGAGTACAGGTAGCTGCCTCCGAACAGATTGAGATGGTTCAGCAGGTGATACAGGTTATACATGTCCCTCCTGTCGGCATAGCCCGGATCGATCCCCGCCGTCTCTCTGTAAGCATCATAGAATCTGCGGTCAAATCCTCCGAAGAGCTCTGTCATCGCGAGGTCTGCCTCGGCATGCCCGGCGTATGCAGCCGGATCGATGAGCCATGGCTCCCCGCTGCTGTCTATCATGTAGTTGCCTGCCCACAGGTCGCCGTGAAGAAGCGAAGGCCTTTCAGGCTCGGCAAGATACCTGTCTGCCTTATCCAGGAATATGTCAATCGTCTTCCGGTAACCGCTGTCCCAGTAATACTCTGCCTTCTCAAACTGAGGCCTCAGCCTCCTGTCTATGAAGAACTCCGCCCATGAATCTGCCGGATCATTACACTGATGCCCTGCACCGATGTAGTTGTCGTGCGGGAAACCGTATCTGCCGCCCGTTGCGAGGTCTTCAGTGTCCGCCGTATGCAGCCGCGCAAGGCGTCTTCCCAGCTCTTCTGATGCAGCGGGACTTCTGCGCCCTTCTTCAATATATTCAAGCAGCAGAAATGACTCCTTTTCGTCAGTGCCTCTCGCGATCACCTCCGGGACGCGTATTGCCCCGGCTGCCTTCAGCGCCTCAAGCCCCTCGGCCTCAGCCCTGAAGAAGTCCGTATTCTCTCTCCGGTTGGCCTTCATGAACAATCTCCGCCCATCCGAAAGAGTCAGCGCATAAGCCCTGTTTATGTCCCCGCCGGACACAGGCGTTTTGCCCGCAACCGTAATGCTGCTGCCATACCTGGTTTTCAGAATATCGTTAAGAGCATTCAATATGATCGCCTCTTTCCTTCTCAAAAGAAGAACTCCCAAATTCGAACAGGAGCGGGCAGCTTCTGCTATATGCTGCCGCCATGATCTCTTGATGCCGCCGCCTGAAGAGGCGTGGACATCAGCGCGTGTTATGCATAAACAATTACAGCAATCAGTTCCAGCAGCTCGTCTCCCTTGTTTGCGATCGAGTGTCCCGTTCCTGCCGGGCAGATGGTGACATCGCCGGCCTTTACAGTGCAGATCGTGCCGTTGTCGCTGTATTCACCGATCCCCGTCAGGAAATAGAAGAGCTCGGAGTCATTTTCATGAATATGGAATCCGATGCTGCATCCCGGTTCCAGAGTAATCCTGGAAAACATGCGGCCCTTTCCGCACAGCTCGGACGGGTCGCTGATAAATCCCGTCAGCTTGACCGTGCCGTCACCGTCACGCATGTGCTCGCGGTATTCTATTTTGCACTCTTCAGCTCTGCGAATCATGATATACCTCCTTATTCTTTCAGTAGAATGATACCTATATCCACATTAGTCATGTCTTTGATGTATCTGTCCGCGTCGCCCCTGAACAGGCCTTGCTTATAATAGCCGATCGACACTGTCAGGTCGGACCTGACTGCGAGCGTTGCCTCGCCGGTGTCGCCGTTCATGCCGCTGTTTATATCGACGCTGATGACATATGCGCCCGATGCGTTGATGGTCTTGATAGCATCTGCCGCTGTGCCTCTTACCTCGCCCTTGAATCCGGTACCGAGGATGCAGTCGACTATGATGTCATAGCAGGAAAGGTCTGCACTGCCGGCTGCACTGCCGGCTGAATCACTTGCTGCTCCTGCGTCTGCCGCACTCGCAAAATCGCGTATCGCAACTCCGCTCGCTTCCGCTTTCCCGCAGTAGTACCTGCCGTCCTCCGAGAGCTTGTCTGACACCCGGATCACCGTAGAATCGATGCCGGCATTCTTCAGAATCCATGCAAGCGCGTATCCGTCGCCGCCATTGTTGCCGCCGCCGGCCAGGATCGCGATCCGCTTTCCCTGCCAGCTGTCATGGGCGCGGTAGACACCGTAAGCTGCACGGTACATAAGCTCTTTACTCGGCACATAGTGCTCTATCGTATAGGCGTCGCTTCTGCGCATCAAATCAACCGAGATCGCAGTCCGGTCCTCTCTGAGCTTTCCGTACAGGAAGATATCGTGCATTTTGCCCGCCTTGCATGCCGCCTTCCGCTGCAGGCCCTCGCGCACAAAGCCATTCTTCTCAAGCACCCGCCAGGACGCCTCGTTTTCCGTATATACGATGCCCGTGATCCTGGCAATGTCCAGCTTGTCAAAAGCCTCTTCGCACATCAGCCTTGCAGCCTCAGTCATGATGCCCTGCGACCAGTATTCCGTCAGCAGCATATACCCGATCTCGCAGTCGCGGCGGTACACATCAGGCCTGCACTCAACGGAGATGCTGCCGACGATCCTGCCGTCAAGGACGATTGCCCTGAACAGTCCGTCCACGCCGTCATGCTCACTGACCATACCAAGCCACCAGTCAGCATCCGCCTCAGTATACGGCGACGGGATCCTGTCCGAGAGATACTTCCTGTCCACACTGTTGCAGAGATCCATCAGTTCACTTCTCAGGTCCCCGCTCCACTCCAGCAATTCCAAATTCATGCTATGTTCATGCTCTCCTCTCAAACAAATGCACTTTCGTAAGGATTTTGGTTGCCAATCCATGTTCTTTCTTTCCTGAACTAACTCATATATATGATAACACATAGTCTTTTATCGCAGAATGCCGTTACGACCTTATTGCAGCCTATTGTCGGTACCACAATTGTATGCACTGCGCGCAGGAACCGCGTTTTGCGCATCACTTTTACCATACTCAGTATGCACCAGCCGCAGCATTCACTTCTCGCGCATCACTTTTACCATACTCAGTATGCACCGCCCGCTGCGTCCGCGTTTTGCGCATCACTTTTACCATACTCAGTATGCACCAGCCGCAGCATTCACCTTTTGCGCATCACTTTTACCATACTCAGTATGCACCGTCCGCAGCATTCACCTTTTGCGCATCGTATGTGCAATACAGGCTGCCAGGGAGCATGATTCAACCGGCACGGAATTGCGAGATTTTTGCCGAATTTGGTTGACAGATAATATTATTTTCCCCTAATTCCTACATTTTTATCACTATTTCCGACATGCCTATTGGAATCGGCTTTCATATGGCTATACTCCTAGTTACTACCATATGCACATGCCTTCACTGTTTATGTCAGGAGTTAGCGGATTATGAGATATTCATGCAAAGCGGCAGTCGAGTACGATCTCGAGCTGCAGTACAAATTAAGAGACGAATACGTCAAGACGCTTTCCGAGAGCCAGTCGCTCAAGGGTGCATATATGAAGAAGTGCGCTGTCAGAAAAGGCAAAAGTTTTTATGCAGTGAAGCATCCGGGGCAGGCGCGGTATGTTTATGTTGGTGACGACACGCATACTGAAGTCAGGGAGATCCGTACGCGTCATCTTTATGAGAAAGCTATAGACGTAATAGAAACGAACATCGGAATTATGGAGGATTTCCTGAGAATTTACCGGAAGACAAATGCCTCCGATCTCAACGAGCTCCTTTCCGCGACATACATGCTGCCGGAAAACGACCCCTTTCTGCTCATAGAGCCGGAAGTATATAAATGGAAAACGGAGCAGTTGGAGCGCAAAGCAAAATATCCGGTTTTCGATCCTGCCGGTCTGAAGGTCAAAGCCTTCGACGGTACAATGATGCGTTCCCGCGCTGAGTGCATCCATCACGAGGCATTCTTTATCTATAATGTGCCGAGCATTTTTGAGCTGCCTTATAAAGCCGCCGGAGAAACGCTTCATCCGGATTTCACAGCACTCGATGTGTTCACAATGACGCCCAAAATATTTGAGCATCTGGGGAACTGGTTCCACAGCAATCCGGCAAAGCGAAGCCGATACCGGTCTGATGCCGTGACCCGTTGGGACCAGCTTGCCGAGATTGGATTCTTTCCGGAGACAAATCTGCTGCTTACATTCGGATCAGATGAAAACAATTTTGACGCGCAGGCCATACACCGCAAAATTGCTATGCTGGCGTCGCCGCCGCCTTCAGAGGAGACCATGAACATGCTGCGAAGGCAGTAATTATGCGCCAGCTCCTATCTCACGCTCATGAGTTTATCCAGCAGTGTCATGTTCGCGGTCCGCTTCTCTTCGCCCTTCCTTATCGCTTCGCGGAATTTCTCAGGGAAGCCGTGTTCGAAGAAATAGCACATCTGCGGGTCGTATCCGAGCAGGTCGCCGGTCTTTTCGAAGGCGCTCATGCGGCAGCCTCCGCCGCACTTTGCACTGTATTCACAGTCCTGACATTTCGGGTTGTGCTCTGCGATATCCTTCGATGTGAGTTCTATGATCTTGGTAAATGCGGAATCTGTAAGCGCCTGCCTGAGCGGCATCTTGTTTATATCCGGCATATTGCTCTTGATATAATCGTCGGCCATGATCGCATAGCAAGGTGACAGGATGCCGTCCGGTGAAATATTCAGTTCGCGCCTGTAGACTCTGCAGGCCGGTGTGACCGCAGCTCTTTCAGGGTGATAACTCCAGCTCGGCAGCATCACATATTTCCGCCTGCTTCTGATGAAAGAGATAAGGCCGTACACGATCAGGTCCATCGGATAATCCGCCGCAACGAATTTCTCGAACACCTTCGCGTATTCATCGTACATCTGATCAAGCGACGCACCCATTTCCTCATATCTGTCTTTCCACAGGCCGCTCTCAACCGGCGGGTACACAGTCAGCGAGTCCACCCCCTTGGCTGCAAGGGTCTCGATCGTATCCCAGATGGATACGATGCTGTCCCTTGTAAAGCACATGTTGCAGGTGACTCTGAAGCCTCTGCTTCGCAGCAGGTCCACGCTCTTGTAGAAGCGCTCCTCCGCTCCCTTGATGCCGCGCATTATGTCATGATAACCGACACCGTCAAAGCTGATCATGAACAGCGGCGAGATTTTTCTCTTGTCGAGCTCATCGAGCAAAGCGTCGTTCACCAGTGATCCGTTAGTGAATATCTGGACAACGAACATTCCTCTCTTCAGGATCGCATCGACTATCTGCATGAAGTCCTTTCTGACAAGAGGCTCTCCCCCGATCAGGACTATGTTCTTAAGACCGCAGTCTTTCATTTCATCGAGAAGCTCTTCGATCCGTTCAAATGAAAACTCACCGAGCGGTGATTTCGGCGCATTGACCGAGCAGTGCAGGCAGTTATAGTTGCACTTGCCGGTAATGGAAAATATTACCGAACTGAAATGCAGATTGCCGAAATTCCGGTACTGCCTGTCTTCATCCAGAGTCTCCCCTTCCCGTGCAGGTCTCAGCATGCCGGTCTCTATCATCCGGTCGATCACCGGATGGCCGCCGTGGTATTCAAACGGAGAAGACAGATAATCCATGTCCCCTTCAGAGATATCTATCGGTTCCATCGTTGATGTGAAATCGCACAGACAGTACGGCTTGTTCTTCCACCCGCGAAGGCACCACGGTTCATTCAGAATATATTTCATCAAGTATCGGGCAAAACACCCTGTCTTCTGCAGGCAGGGCAGGAATTGCCTTTGCCTCCCTTCTGCTAATAATCAATTGCTTATCCGGTGATATACAGTCGTGCCTCATGCAAAGCACCCCTGCAAACGACATGCACCATTATATGTTTAATAATACCATACCTCACCGCCAGACTGCTCTGAAGTAAGGCCGGACAATGTGGTATTATAGATACAAAGATTAATGATGCGTTACCGCAGTCAGGAGCAAAAATGAATAAAAACTTAAAGATCGGAATAGCGGCTGTTATCGTCTGCCTCATAGCAGGCGGTGCTTACTTTTTCATGAAGCCGCCCACAGGAGCTGAAATACCGTCGGTATTCATCCACGGCTACAGCGGCTGGGGGCAGTATGACGAAAGATACGAAGAGACACCTTACTGGGGCCTGACTCTTACGGATTTCAGGAAGATGTTCGCAAGATGGGATCAGGACATATACATGCCTTCTGTCGGCCCTCATTCGAGCGCCTGGGACAGGGCCTGCGAGGTCTATGCCGAAATGACAGGCACGCGGGTGGACTACGGAGAAGCCCACAGCAAGCAGTGCGGTCATGAGAGATACGGCCGGGACTATACGGGCAAAGCGCTCATCCCTGACTTCACGTGGGATGATCAGCATCCTGTCAATCTCGTCGGGCACAGTTTTGGCGGCAACACGGCACGTGTGCTTCTTGACCTGCTCGCAGACGGAGCCCCTGAAGAAGTCGCAGCCACAGGTGATGACACGAGCCCGCTCTTCACGGGCGGCCACGCAGGCATGGTCTTCTCGCTTACCACGATCGCTTCGCCAAGCAACGGCACCACGCTCGTCAACGCGACGCTTGAGAGCGGCGAGTCCACCGGCAACAGCTTCAGCCAGGCAAGCAACTACGACGGATATCTTGACCAGTTTGGGATATCTTCAGCTGATCATAAGACGCGCGAGAGCGTCGATGCGGCAATTGCAGAGACCGGATTCTATGACCACAACGACAGCGCCGTCAACGACATGCTCGTAGACAGAGCCTGCGCCATGAACGCGGAGATAGAGCTGCAGCCGGATGTGTATTACTTCTGCTACTACGGCAGCCGCACACAGGTCGATGATTCGGGCGCAAGCGTCCCCGTAGACCACATGTGCCGTTTCCTCAAGGATCAGGCGACCGTCATCGGTTCATATTCGGGCAAAACAGCAGGCGGCTATTCGTTCGGTTACGGTGATGCGAAGGAGACATTCAAGACGCCGGTACAGAAGCTCGATGCTGAGTGGCAGCCTAATGACGGAACGGTCAACGTGGTGTCCGCATATTGCCCGTACCACCTGGATGCGGACGGCAAGCGCGTGTATGATGAGCATGTCGAATACTCCGGTACGGACGCAGTCCAGCCGGGAGTGTGGAATATACTGCCTCAGTTTGATATGGACCACTACGGATTCATCGGCGGTATATATTCAGAAGATATAGTAAACATAAGGCAGATATATCAGGATATGCACGACCGTCTTGACGCACTTAAGGTAAAACGGTAGTACACTGAAATCCGCTGAATAGAAAAGAATGGGATTTCTGCAGATTTCTGCAGGTCCCATTCTTTTTTGATCCGTATGCATCAAAGGCTTATCTTAGAAGCAGATCTCCTTCTTGTCTGTGAAGTACTTGTTCACTGACAGCTTCTCGAGGTATTCGCCCTGGAACTCCTGAAGTCTCTGATAGTGAGGCATTGTGCGGTGAATGTTGTGTGCATCGGTGTCCTCCCACTCCTCATACAGGAAGAGTCCGTTCTCGCTGTCTACAGGCTTGAAGTACGCATAAGCGTGGTTGCCCTCTTCAGCAAGCGATCCTGTGCGGACGCCTTCTTCCTCGATCTTCTTAAGAAAATCTTCTCTCTTTCCCTCTTTGCATGTGTAGAATACGTTGATTACAAGCATCTTAGTTCTCCCTTCTTCTCTGTCCCATGCTTTTAATTATTTTCATTATTATCAGGTCCGTTTCCGGATCCGTTTTCAGCTGTATTGTCACGCCCGCGTCCCTGCCTGCTGTCATTCCTGCGTTCAGGCCTGTTTGCTCTGGTGTAATCCCTGAACTCTCTGCTCCTGATGAGTACAGGCCAGCTGCCTTCTTCTCTTGCGGCCAGCGCGGCCTCATACGCGGCAATGAATCTGCTGACTCCGCTCTGCAGCTCTGCGAGGCTCTCGTTCTCTTTGCTTATATCGATATTATCCAGATCCTCTTTGCTTCTCTTGCTTATTGCGTGATTGATCTTGTTCCTGAGCGGAGCGACAGCGTAGTACGCTTCCAGCACTTCACTCAGGAGGTCAGGCCTTCCGGCGATCTTGGAGTACGTCTTCATGAGTCCTTCGACGCCCTCTGTTACGGATCTTGTCCTGAGCTGTCCGTACTCGGCCGCCTTTTCGGCAGCGTTCTGCTTAGGGTTGACCATGTCTCTGCCGTAGTATTTGATGAAATAGTGGTCGATATCATCGAACGAATATCTCATCTTGACCGGTGTTTTATTGTACAGCGCTGCGAACTCTTCCATCGCGGCGGCTTTGCCCTCTTCATCTTCAGCATAGTAGAGGATGCCCCTGTATACGAGATCAGACGGTATCCTGGACTCTATTATTGTCAGCACCTGCTGATAGAAGTGCTTTCTGTAAGCCCACCTGATCAGCTCCAGTGTATCTATACGCTTGCCCTCGAGCAGCCTGCCGTAGTCAGCGCGGATGGTCTGCTCGATCAGTGTATATACATAACCGCCCAGCTCGCTCATGTCTTCCCTGGAGGTCTCGCTGAATACCTTCTTAAGGATACTGATACCGTATTCAAGGTCTCCTATCTGGCACAGTGAGATGCCGTCGTCGACACATTTCATGCCGTAGAGCAGAGTCTCTATGTGTTTGTTGCTTTCGTGCTGGCTGTCCCAGTAGTTTCTGAGTGTGTTCACCTTGCCGTACTGGATGAAGGCGCTCATTCCTGATACGAGATGCCTGATATTGTAACCGTACAGACCCTTGTTGTCTATCGGGCTGGCAAAACTGCCGGGATCATACTGCGTCGTTATGATCTCTTTGATCTCTATCCTGCTGCTGTCAAAATCGCTCAGCATCGTCAGGATCTGGATGAGAAGGTTGCCCGAGTTGCTCCCGATGCCCTGCATGTCCATGTACAGGTTGATCCTGTCAGCGCCGCTGTGATACACGGCATCCATGATCTCGGTGATATTATCGATCGGAAGCCTGCCTATGCGTCTGGTCGTAGTCGGCACAAAGCAGATCTCAAGGCCGTCATTGACATCGAGCTCTCTCAGTTTGAATTCACTGTCAAGCTTGTCGAACAGATACCAGTGCAGCCAGTCGATGTCCTGTTCCATTGTCTCTTCAGGCAGCATGCTGAGAAGTTTCTCATACCTGTTTCTGTCGGTCGTCAGGAGATGGAACATCCTCTCTCTGCGGTTCTCGCCCTGCGCTATGTCCTGAAGCGTGCCGTCAGCGAATCTGTAATATATCTCTTCCAGCTCCTCCCTGTGCTGAGGGTCGATGTCCCCGATCACATCTCCGCCCTCAAAATCGAGGTCGTCGAGGAACTGCGCTATCCTGTATCTGTAGAAGCTGTACTCTGACAGGCTGCTTGTATCACCGCCGCCGTATCCGTCAAAGTCGCGGAGCTTCATGTGTCTCAGCTCATCGCCTTCCTTATATGTCGCGCCGGTGCCGAGCACGATGATCTCATCGATCTTTTCCCTTGAGAGTATGTACTTGGTGCCGGCCTCGGCGACTCCGATGGCATCGCAGTACGAAGTCTTGCGGCCTTCCTTGATATAGAAGAACCTGTGCTCCGTCCTGTTTTCCATCGAGTCAAGTGAAGTGATAAGTATGTTGCGTTCAGTCATTTATTATTACCCCTCCGGAACTGCTCTTCGCATCCTCTGTCAGTCCCTTCACTACAGTTCTCCGATGGTAGCGACTATGACCGCTTTGATGGAATGCATCCTGTTCTCCGCCTCGTCGAAGACTACTGAATTCGGGCCTGAAAATACTTCTTCTGTGACCTCGCGGATGTCATATCCGAGCTTCATCTGCTCTGCTGCCATCGTCGTCTCAAAATTATGGAACGAAGGCAGGCAGTGCATGAAGATGCAGTCAGGATTGCCTGTTGCTGCCATCATCTCTTCAGTGACCTTGTACGGTGTGAGCAGTTTGACCCTCTCAGGTATCTGATCCTCTTCGCCCATTGAAGCCCAGATGTCTGTGTATATGACATCAGCCCCTTTGAGGCACTCAGGGTCGCTGCTGACAACGATCTCCGCGCCTGTCTCAGCCGCGGCAGCACCGGCCTTATCGAGCACTGATGCATCCACCTGCTCAGCCAGCTCCTGTGGTCCGTATGCCGCAAACTTCATACCCATTTTAGCACATCCGTACATCCACGCATATGCCATGTTGTTCCTTATGTCTCCGACGAACACGACTTTGACCTCGTTAAGAGGCTTGTCTATGTGCTCTTCGATAGTCATGATGTCTGCGATTATCTGCGTCGGATGGTCCTCATCGGTGAGGCCGTTCCAGACAGGAACGCCTGCATTTGCCGCAAGCTCCTCAACTATCGACTGGCTGTATCCCCTGTACTCGATGCCGTCGTAGAATTTGCCCAGGACTTTGGCCGTATCCGCGATGCTCTCCTTCTTGCCCATCTGCGAGCTCTTGGGGTCGAGGAATGTCGCATAGCCGCCCTCATCAGCTGCAGCGACCTCAAACGAGCATCTTGTACGTGTCGAGGTCTTCTCGAACAGCAGCACGATGTTCTTTCCGGCAAGCGTTGTCCCCCTGATGCCGGCTTTTTTCTTAGCCTTGAGTTCTTTCGCCAGGTCCAGAAGATACCTTATCTCCTCTGGCGTGAAATCCATTAGTGTGAGAAAATTCCTTCCCTTGAGGCTGACTCCCATTTTTCCGTTCCCTTTCCTTATCATCCGCGTTCATGCAAAACGCTTATCTCTCAGTCCAGCACGCGCTTCATTGCGGCGAGCGCTGTCGCTATCTCTTCATCGCTTATCGTGAGAGGCGGCAGCAGTCTCAAGCGGCTCCCTGCCGGTATCGCCATGACGCCTTCATCCATCAGAAGCTTCACGGCCTCTGCTCCGCTCATTCCGCCTAGGTCTATGCCTATCATGAGGCCGAGCCCGTCGAGCCCTGTCACCTTCTTCATTCCGGAAAGCGCGCTTCTT
The DNA here is from genome assembly GCA_040308005.1 of Anaerovoracaceae bacterium. Taxonomy (GTDB): domain Bacteria; phylum Bacillota; class Clostridia; order Peptostreptococcales; family Anaerovoracaceae; genus Crickella. The sequence continues at coordinate 18,574 of JAWRIG010000043.1, forward strand.
ATCATCTCTGACTTTCTCTTCACTTCCCCGAGGAATGCTTCATCCATTGTGTCCAGCACCACGCAGGCGCCGGCGCATGCGGCCGGGTTCATGCCGAAGGTCGAGCCGTGGTCTCCCGGCACCAGCACATCGCAGGTCTTAGGCCCGCAGATGATGCCGCCTATAGGGAGGCCGGCGCCGATGCCCTTGGCAAACGATACTACATCCGGCATGATGCCGTACTGCTCATAGGCGAACAGTGTTCCCGTTCTTCCTATTCCGGCCTGCACCTCATCGTCTATAAACAGTATATCCTTCTCTTTGCACAGTTCATAGGCCGCCATGACGAAGTCCTGATCGAGTGCATGCACTCCGCCCTCGCCCTGCACGAGCTCCATGAGAAAAGCGCACGGGTCGTACTGACTGACAAGCTGCTTCAGAGCCTCTGCATCATCGACCTCTGCGTGGACGAACCCCGGGACAAGCGGTGCGAACACTTCCTGCGCCTCCGCAAGGCCTGTCGCCGTCACGGTCGCAAGGGTCCTGCCGTGGAAGGACTTCTTGAGCGAGATGATCGTGTTCTTCTTATGGTCAGCCAGAGTGTTGCCGTACTTTCTTGCAGTCTTGATGGCCGCCTCATTGGCTTCGCCGCCCGAATTGGCGAACCACACTTTGCAGAGGCCGCTTCTCTTGACCAGCTTTTCCGCGAGCTTTACACCCGGCTCTGAATAGTACAGGTTGGATGTGTGCTGCACCTTATTAAGCTGGGCTGTCACGGCCCCGAGCCACGCTGCGTTCATATATCCGAGCGAGTTGGCTCCGTAGCCGCTCGACATGTCGATGAACTTCCTTCCGTCAGCATCGGTCACAGTCGCTCCCTCTGCATGGTCGACGACGATGTCATAGCGGTTGTATGTGTGCACTATATATTTAAGGTCTTTTTCCTTTATTTCTTCGCGAGTCATTTTGCCCTCCGCCTTATCGTATATAGCAGTATGCCGGTCACCTTTTTTATAAAGTGGTATGCCTGCCCGGGTCATTTTCATTCCCCTTTGTAATACTTCTCTCCTCTGTTCAGGATCACGGTGCCGACGCCGCGGTCTGTGAATATCTCAAGCAGCACGCAGTGCGGTATCCTGCCGTTCAGTATATGCACTCTGTTGACTCCGTTCATTACCGAGTGGCAGCAGTTGCGCACCTTAGGTATCATGCCGCCTGTGATGATGCCGCGCTCGATCAGCGCCTCTGCCTCATCCACTCTCAGCTCGGATATGAAAGACTCAGGGTCGTCCTGATCAGTCAGGACCCCGTAGGTGTCCGTGAGATATGCGAGCTTGTCGGCCTTAAGCGCCTGAGCGATCTCCGCTGCGGCATGGTCGCCGTTGATGTTGAAGGACTGCCCGTTCACATCCATGCCTATAGGATATATGACCGGAAGGAAGTCATCGTTCAGTAGGTCAGTGATGATCTTGGTGTCTACATTTATGACCTCTCCGACGTATCCGATGTCCTTGCCCGCCGGCTTTGCCTTCTTCACCGTAAGGAGCCTTCCGTCCTTGCCGCTGATGCCGCACGCCCTGACTCCGAGCTGCTGAGCCATTGTGACAAGGTCGCTGTTGACTTTGCCGAGCACCATCTCAGCGAGCTCAAGTGTCTCCGCATCGGTGACCCTGAGGCCGTCTTCGAACCTCGGCTCGATGCCCGTCTTTCTCATCCAGCTGCTTATCTCCTTGCCGCCGCCGTGCACGATGACGGGCTTGAAGCCTACCAGCTTGAGCAGCACTGCGTCCTCGATGACATGCTTCATCAGCTCGTTATCCAGCATAGCGCTGCCGCCGTACTTGATGACTATTATCTTGCGGTTGAATCTCTGTATATACGGGAGCGCCTCGATGAGGACGTTCGCCTTTTCCATGTATTTTTCGCTTACCATTATTAAGTCCCTTGTGTTCTGTCTTTCCCTGAGTTGATCCGCGTATTCCTGCACCATCAGGATCTGTACGATCCGTTGATCTTCACATAGTCATATGTAAGGTCGCAGCCCCACGCGTAGGCTTCTGCATCTCCATCATGCAGGTCAGCTTCGACCGTGACCGACTCCTTCGAGAGTATCTCGGTGGCAAAATCATCATCGAAAGGCACGCTTGCCGACGCTTTGCACACCAGCACCTCTCCTGCCTCCGACTTCACGCTGACATCTATATTCGAAGCGTCAAAATCAGCATCCGTATAGCCTATCGCGCAGAGTATCCTGCCCCAGTTGGCGTCCGAAGCGAATACCGCAGCCTTGAAGAGCGACGAGCATACGATGCTCTTGGACACGAGCCTTGCGGTCTCCTTGTCAGGAGCGCCGGTGACGTGAGCCTCGAGCAGCTTGGTGCAGCCCTCGCCGTCGCCTGCGATCATTTTGGACAGCTCTACGCTGACAACGTGCAAAGCCTCGCAGAATGCCGCGTAGTCATCTCCCTCTGATGCGATCTCGCTGTTTCCGGCAAGGCCGTTTGACATGAGAACGACGGTGTCGTTGGTCGAAGTGTCTCCGTCCACGCTGACCTGATTGTAGCTGTCGGCGATCTCTTCATGCAGAGCCTTGTCAAGCATAGCCTGTGAGACTGCGCAGTCGGTGGAGATAAAGCTAAGCATGGTGCCCATGTTGATGTGGATCATGCCGCTTCCCTTGGCAATGCCGCCGAGGGTGCAGGTAACTCCGCCGGCCTCGAAGGTGACAGCGCATTCCTTTATATATGTATCTGTTGTCAGGATGGCAAGAGCCGCATCGGCCGAGCCCTCATATGACAACGATGCTGCGAGCTCAGGCAGAGCCTTTTCGAAAGGCTCAATAGGAAGAGGAACTCCGATGACTCCTGTAGCTGCAGGCAGCACATCATCCTTGCTGATGCCGAGGCACTCTGCCGCGATGGCTGTTGCCTTTTCCGCTATCTCTTCCCCGTCAGGCGTGCAGGTGTTCGCATTGCCGCTGTTGCACAGGACAGCCTGCGCTTTGCCGTCAGCAAGGTGTCTCTTGGTCACCGCGATGTGCGCCGCCTTGACCTTGTTCTTCGTATACACAGCAGCCGCGTTGCAAGGCACATCGCTTGCTATGAGAGCGAGGTCCGTCTTATCCGGATTCTTCCTGATGCCGCTATATATTCCCCCTGCCTTAAAACCCTTAGCTGCTGTTACTCCGCCTTCTATCTTTTTTATCATTATTATATTTCCCCCTGTGTGTATGTTATTCTGAGTTTTATTCGTTGCTGACTTATGTTAAAGCAACCCTGCTGTCTCCTCTGTTCCGAGCACTATGTTCAGATTCTGGACCGCCGCGCCCGAAGCGCCCTTGCCCAGATTGTCATACGATGCTATCAGAAGCAGGCGCTCTTCATTTCCTGTCACATATATCTGCATCCCGTTCTTTCCCGACATCGGATTGGAATACATGAATCCGTCTGCAGGAGCCTCATCCATCACCTGCACGAGCGGCTCTCCGTCATATCGTCTGTGGAATACTTCCTTTATGACCGCAACCGGGTCGCCCGGCTCAGGTGCCTCAGTGTCATACTTATCAAAGAGCTCGCTCCACGCATCCATGTTCAGCTGCGAGCTGTGGACCGGCACCGTCATCACCATCCCGCTGTAGAAGTCTCCTACCACCGGGCTGAAGCACGGCGCATGCCTGAGCCCTGTCATCTTCACCATCTCAGGAAGGTGCTTGTGGCTTTGCCCGAGCGCGTACTGTCCCGGCGAGCTGAGCGGGTCATGAGTTTTCCCCCCGGCGTGCTCTGCTGCCGATTCCCATGCAGGAGACCTGTCCGTCTTTCTGCCGTCAGCCTCGTAATTGGCGATCATCGTTTTGCCGCCCCCTGAGTAGCCTGTCACGCAGAAACATGTCAGCAGGCTTTCAGGATCAAGGAGTCCTGCGTCTATGAGCGGTCTCACAAGCAGGATGAACCCGCTGGCGTGGCAGCCCGGATTGGATATCCTTGTGCTGCTTCTGATGAGGTCCCTCTGCCCTGCTGCCAGCTCCGGCATCCCGTAGACCCAGCCGTCCGAAGTCCTGTGGGCGCTGGAGGTGTCTATGAGGACCGCATCCTTAGGAGCTGCCTCCGCTATCTCAGCTGCAGCCTTATCCGGCAGACACAGGATGCTGACATCAGCCTCTTCTATCTTCTCTAGTCTTGCATAATTATTCTTTCTCTGCTCAGGATCAATAGTCAGTATCTCAATGTCCGGCCTCGCCGCCAGATACTCATTGATCCTCAGGCCAGTCGTTCCGTGGCCCCCGTCTATAAAGACCTTATACAATTTACTTTCCTCCGGATTCTTCAGGTTGCCGCCGGCCGGGGCATACGGCCGCTTTGTAATTGTTACTATAATAGAGGAATTAATATACCAGCGCAAGTATTTTTATTCATCTAATTGAATATATTTTCAAACAATCGCACAAAAATACCCCCGGAGCGCTGTATGCCCCGGAGGTATACCGGTGAACTGTCCATACTAACAATTGCCGGTGTACACGCTGTCAAGCTGCTCACGCGCAATATCCGCAAGCCTGTACACCCTGCGCACGTCGGTTGCATCCCGGTCTGTCATGTGAAATCTCGGGAAGAACCTCGATATGTGAAGCGGGATGCTGCGTCCTTTCGCTTTGCCGGCCGCATCAGTCAGCGATGCGATCCACGCGGTCATCTCCCGCATTTCATCTTCCGAGTCATTCTCGCCCGGGACAATGAGAGTCGTCAGCTCGACATGGCAGTGCTTCACAGCCTCCGTTATGAATTCCATGACCATCCTGCGGCTGCCGCCGAGCACCTCGTTGTAGTAATGGTCGGTAAAGCCCTTGAGGTCTATGTTCATGGCGTCTATGTAAGGCGCCAGCTCATGCAGGACTTCAAGGGTCGCGGTGCCGTTCGTGACAAGCACGTTCAGCATGCCCTCTTCATGCACAAGTCTCGCTGTATCCCTTATGTATTCGTACCCGATGAGCGGCTCGTTGTAGGTAAATGCCACCCCTATATTGCCCCGGTCACGGCACGATGCCGCCATCGCGGTCAGCTCTTCAGGAGATATGTATTTAGCGCGCGCATGCCTTAGCGCTTCATCCGACCAGGATATCTGGTAGTTCTGGCAAAACGGGCACCTCAGGTTGCAGCCGTAGCTTCCGGCTGAGAGTATGAGGCTGCCCGGGTGAAATTCCGCGAGGGGTTTCTTTTCGATCGGATCGAGCGCAAGCGAAGTGAGCATGCCGTAGTTTGCGGCAGTCACCTTGCCGTCCCTGCAGGTCCTGGCTCCGCAGAATCCCAGGCCGCCCTCCGGTATATCACAATGTCTGAAGCATACGCTGCATTGTGCCATCTTGCTGAACGCCTCTTTTCTTATCTCTGTTATATGTTCTGTTCTGCTCTGTCTGCAGCCGCACATCAGTAATGCCTTATGACTTCGAATCTCTGCAGACTGTATTTCTCGAACTTTCCGATGCCGCCCTTCTGCCTTGCGATGTCGACCTGCTGCTCAGGTGTGTCAACACCGTCAAGGTCAGGGAGCAGAAGCCCTCTCTTGTGCCCCGCGGACACTATGACTCCGTATCTCTTTACATCGAGCTCTTCCACAGAGTCTATATCCTCAGGCTCGCCGAGCACGTCGACGCTTATTTCAAGATACGGAAGCTCACCGGGTGTGATCGCCGGGAACCTCGGGTCTCTTGTTGAAGCGCTGGCTGCATTCGCGATGATCTCCTCGGCGACCGAACTCTTCACCGGCGCTATTGTGCCGATGCAGCCTCTCAGCTCGCCGTGCTCGTGTATCGACACGAAAGCTCCGGCCGCTGTATTCCTCATCTCATCAGGCACCCAGTCAGGAACAGCGATGCGTTCGCGGCCCGCCACATAACGCTCAACAGCAAGTCGTGCGAGCCTGACATAGGCATCCGACTGCTCGCGCTTTGCCTGAATGTCTGCCTCTAGCCTGTCAAGATGCGCGTCCAGGAAATGCCTGCTCTCATCCGGCCCCTCAGGGCAGAATGTGCAGATGCCGTATCCGACGCCGGTAACATCCTGATGCGACAGCTTTTCCGCTTTAACCGCCATGCCGTCGAAGGCTCCCGCCATTATGACGAATGACCTGTGGCCGCACTCTGCAGCCCTGTCGCAGAACCTGCTGTCGAAGTCCAGCAGCTCTCCGAATGCCGCGCGCCCCATGACGTCCATGATGCGCTCGTCATACTCAGGCCCTTCCGGTGCAAAGCCGTATGGCCCGTAGTCCTGCAGTTTGTGCGAGAGGTCTCCGCTGCCTACGAAGACGACGCGTCTGCCGGTGTTCTCAGCGGCATCACGTATGATCATCCCGAGCCTGTAGTGGTCTATCAGGGGCTGGCCCGACAGGCCTATCCTGACTATCCTGCCGCCGTCATATTTCTTCCTTATAAAATAGAGCGGCACCATCGTCCCGTGGTCGAGGCTGCTGTCTCTCTCGCCGAGAGTGCCTGCCGGGAAGTCCTCATCCTCGGCAAGGCGGCATATCTCGGCTACCAGTTCCGTATCGTACTGCTCTTCGAATCTCACGCCCGGCGCCCTGAATCCAGCAAAGCTGCCCTTCGCGCTCTTTCCGGGCGAAATGTGAAAATAGTCCGCATACATGACAGAATGCGGACTTGTGATCACTATAGTATCGGGCCTGAGCGCCGCGATCTCATCCGCGACCCTCTCATAGGCCATCGTTGTTTCCTCTATCTCGGCTTCGCTGCCCCTGCCTACATCCGGAACGATCATAGGCGGGTGCGGTACCATAAAACCTGCAAGTATTGCCATTTTTACTCCCTCCCGCAGTTACATAAAGTGCCTTGTGCCGGGGTTCTCCGCCTGCTCTCTGCTACCTCACGAGCAGCATCAGCTGTCCGTTCGCGAAAGCCAGCGGGTTGGACTGTATGAAGAAGACGGTCGCATAGTCAGGCGCTTTGATCTCCCTTATGACATGCTTGTACAGATCCTGCATAGATACCCCCTTTTCTTCTTATTATGTTGTGTGCCCGCCGGCCAATCCGGCTGCATATTTATTATCCCGTCTTATAGGCCCGCTGCTTCTGGTAAGTCCTGAATGCGCCCTGACGCAGCAGCCTTTTATCTGTTATTTAAGCAGGTGTCTCTCAGCTATGTCCGCTGCAACCCTGCAGGCTCCGACGCACGGCCGGCTCCTGTAGTACTCTTCAGTCCTCACAGCAGGCTCTCCGAGGTCCTCGCCCTTTTCGAGGCCCAGCAGCTCTCTGCAAATGATCGAGCCCTCCTTCGACTCGAACTCCGCGCACATATCCTGTACCAGCTTATACACCCTGATCTTGCCGTCGCGGTCCGCCGGGTCAGAATAACCTGCGATTTTGCCCGCCAGCATTGTCATGCCGGAGACGGCCCCGCAGACCTCTCTCAGCTTGCCGAATCCCGCACCGAACGGGCTGGCCAGCTGCGCCGCCTCCTCTTCAGTCATCCCGATGACATCCGCGAAAGCCGCAAATACCGACTGGCTGCAGTTATATCCCTGTCTGAACAGAATCTCCGCCCTGTCCGCACGGCTGATCTGCGCGCATTCCTGCTTTCCGTTCATGTTTTCAGTCATATTTTCAGTCATACTATCAGTCAATTCTTCTGCTTTGCTCTCTGACATATTTTCCGTCATGTTCCGGTTCCTTCTGTGAATAGTTCTATCCAATTAATTATACAAGAGCTTGGATAATCATAAAAGAATTTTCCCGCCTCATTTTTTCCTGTTAAGCAGAGATACTGCATGCAGCTTAGCGCTATTTACTTCTAATTGCTTCTTTATGGCTGTTTTCTTTTGTACTTTTTTACAAAGGTGTATTTTTCGTCGGAACTCGTGACTTCTTTGTTCGACAGATTCCGGGATTATCTTTATCATTAAGATATGAGCAAACAATTATTATTCGAGGCCGGAACTGCACTCCGGGAACTGAAGGAGCTCAAAAATCTGGCCGGCATTCACCGCAAAAGGCTTCAGGACTTTGAGCCTTTCCGTCTTAAGAAATCTCATGCAAAAGATTCATCTACTGTCTATTACTATCTGAAAAAGAAAGGGGTCCGCAAAGTGAAATATCTCGGGCCGGAAACAAACAAGACGGTAAATACAATTAAGGAGGCTAAGTATACCGCAGAGTTGCTGCGAATCATTGACAACGATATCGCTTTGCTTGAGAAGCTTACTGACGAGTATGTCATCCCGGATCACGTCTCTGTCAACAGCAGGCTCCCCGGCATCTACCGGGATCCCGTGCTGTCTTTTGCGAATTCATTTTCTCCCGAAGCAGCCAGGTGGAAAAGAATAAAAGAAGCAGAAAAAGCAAGGCATCCCGTGTTCAGGCCTGAGGATCTGAAGCACACAGCCAATGACGGGACCAGGATGCGGTCATTATCCGAAATGACGATTGCGAACTACCTGATTTCTCTGGGTATCACTTTTGTATATGAGCTTCCGCTGATCCATCACGGCAAAAGAATATACCCGGACTTCACTATCCTTTCGCCTATCGATAACAAGACTGAAATCATCATTGAACACCAGGGCGCTATGGACAGCGAATCATATCAGGCCAAATACATCCGCACCATGCTCTTTTACCTTGAGACCAAGCTGGTCCCGAACAAAGATGTATTCTTTACTTTCAATCATCTTGACGGCCATCTCGATCTGAGGCAAATCGACAGTATCCTCCATACAGCTTTCGGGTTTGGGCCGTAGATGCCAGTCATTTTCTGAAAAGAGCAATGCCGCCTTCTTTCTGCGGGCAAAATTAGTTCTATTTGGCCTATACGCCTTGCTTCCGGTGAAACTAAAGTCTTACCGGGAGCAATTTTTATAATGAAAATTTCCGGATTCACTCCCACGTAGCCAGCAAACCTTGATTTCTCGTTAGGTGGGAGTGAATTATTTCCGAGCGCTCTCCTTTTGACTCACTCCCTCACAGCCTGTAACCCTTGATTTTTCGTTAGGCGGGAGTGAATTATTTCCGAGCGCTCTCCTTCAGGTATTCACCCTCCTGCAAAAAAATAAATATGCACCTGCACTATGTCTTCTAATGACTGAACACATGGTGCTGGTGCAATCCTGAAAGCTATCCGTCGGCGAGGATAATTCTATTTAAAGTATTTACCTGCGGTATCCTTATACACGAAGTCTGTGGTTCCTCCGCATGCCTTGCATCGCGCCGACTTGAACCCGTATCCCTCGCCGTATCCGCCGAGCCCGGTGATAAGGTCTGCCGAACCGCAGAATGCGCAGACGTTCTCAGCATCGCCTGCCCTGTTGTCAACAGGCGCTCGCCTGCCATAATTCGGTAGTTCTCTCATGTTAACAGACTTCTGCCCGCCGAATCCGCAAGCAGTCCTGTTAAGTTCTTCCTCTGTCATTACCCATCTTCCGTCAGCCATTTTTCCGTACTTCTGCTCCAATCTCGCAACTTCCTACCCTACTTTCGCTCTGCTAAGGAGCAGGGTCTTCTCGCAGATTAATGCTAAAAGTTTAATGCTAAAAATGCATATTACTGCTTCATCAGTAATTCGCGTTCTGTATATTCCGATTATTCTTCGCCTTATTCGTTAAAATCTCTGTACAGCAGGTTGATCTTCTGCTGGGCGTGCTCATTGATGTGCTTGTCGCGGATCCTGTCGCGATCGGCCAGTATGGCGAGCATCTCATCCGCGACCTCTTCAAGCGGCTTCTTTCCGCCGCGCCCGATGTACGTTATCATGCGGTCCGCGGTGAAGTCCGTACGCATCTCCGCAGCAACGATGCGGGCAAAGCTCTCGGGATACCCTTTTCTCAGCATCAGCTTGTACAGTATATCACTCTTCGTCTCCGCCATCTTCCTGTCCCTCTCTGTTTCTGATCCATTCGAGGATGGCTTCTGCCGTCTGACGCTGCTGCTCTTCAGCGCTGATCTCTGCACGGCCGTCGCCCTTCTGCGCACCGTAGCTGCCGAAGCCTGCATGGTTGCCGCCGTATATAGTGTATCGTGTAAAGTCATCAGGCCACAGGCCTTCTGCTGTAACTCTCTCAAAGTCGCTTCGCTTGACGATGTTGTCATTCGAGCCCCAGACGAGAAGTCCCGGGACGCTGACTTTTTTCATAGGATATGCCGACAGGAATATGATGCCATTCCATGCCGGGGCGCTTCCCGCCTCTGCATTTTCAGGGGCAGCTTCTTCGCCTTCTGCAGGTGCGGCTTCTTCACCTTCGGCGCCATCTTCAGCAGTTTCTTCCTGCAGCCCTGCCAGATAGTTAGCCGCGGATGTGCCTCCGAGGGAGTGCCCCGCAATATACCAGTTCTGATATGCCGGTGCAGCCGCGTCTCCTCCAGCTGCCTCAGTGACCTCTGCACCTTCTGTTCCTCCGGCCTCTGCATTCTCTGTTCCAGCGGCCTCAGCATCATCTGCCCCTCCGGCCTCTGCATTTTCTGCAGATGCGCCGGCCGCTGCATTACCTGCAGGTGCGCCGGAAAGCTGCGCGCGTATATCGCCTGCCATGTCCTCATCGAAGAGGGAAAGGTTGTAAGGCATTTTGCACAGATAGCAATCGATGCCCTGCGATGCCAGGCTGCTCATCAGAGGCGCATATGCTGCAGGCTCGACCTTGGCACCCTGGTAGAACACCAGCATGTCCGTAGTCCCTGGGCCGTCGAACATATACCCCTGCTCTGACTCAGTCACCGCGACCGTGTCCGTAGATGCGAGCGCTGCTTTGGCCGCCTCACCTCCGTGGTAGAACACTCCGAGGTATACGATGACAGCGCCGATAAGGATCGCGAGCTGCGATGCCGCGTTTACGCCTTCCTCTATCCAATTGGACCGGGCGCTCTTGTCCATGTGCGTTCCGAGATAACCCATCGCGCACATTCCTGCTATGCCTGCGATGAAAAACAGTGTCGCCGGCATGTGGGTGAAGCCTCTCCACAGGCCCTGGAATACGGTGCCTGTTCCCGGATTGCCCTCGATAACTTCAGTGCCTGCTGCCGCGCCGCCTGCACCCGATGCCGCGCTGACCACCAGCGACAGCAGCATCATAGCAAATCCGAGAATCATGAAAAATCTGAAAGCGCTCGTGAGCACACGCGCATCCCTGCCCCTCAGCACCACGCGCAGCTTCCATATTACTTTGCACATGCCGCCGATAAAGCAGGCAAGAATGCCGGCTGCGAACAGTTTGCTTCCGTACATCGCCCAGATGACGGTCCCGCTCAGCAGAAATAAAAGAACCGGCACTATGTCAAACAGCGCCAGCCCTATCGTGTATTCTTTATATTCTTTCGGAATTGTTTTGCTCATGTTCTGTGGTTATTCATGCCCGCCGGCCGCATACATTTAATGTGTGCGGTGCATCCCGGCCGGATCTCCCTCCGGCAGAATTATACCACAAGCTGCAGTACTGTCGATACTGCACTCATTAGGAAGTTCAGGCTTGTCTTCCGGGATTCCGATCTTTACTGAGAGCCCTGCCTTTTCAAGCGCAGCATTCAGCGCATCCACAAGTTCCTTTACAAGACCTGCAGCTGTGATCCGCTTTAAGCATCTTGCTGCAGCCGGCAGATCACCGCCCACGCTTCAAGCAGCCGTTCAAGGCTCCAAGCTGCGTTCACAGATCACTGACCATGCCTCTATAAGTCTTTCAAGACTCCAGGCCGCGTTGGCCGGGCTCGTCGACGGCAGCGCCTCAGCCGGGCGCCCAAGCACAGGATCTATATATTTATTGTAGATTTCAAGCGATTTCTTCCCGTTGCAGTATATGGCCCGGATGTCGCACCTGTCCGTGATCACCCTGAGATCATTAGGCTCGGCATTGCGGATGCTGGCATCCGATGAGCCCGTGATCTCGCAGCTGCCGATCGAGTCCCACAGCGCAAGACCGTTATCCAGGATCAGCGCCTTCTTCTCTGCTATGGTCTTCGGCACAGGCGTTCCGAACAGTGCAGCAACCACCTTCCAGAACCGGTTCTGCGGGTGCCCGTAGAAGAACTCCTGCTCCCGTGACTTTACCGACGGGAAGGACCCGAGGATCAGCACATGGCTGTTCTCGTTATACAGAGGCCCGAAAGGGTGATATATTCTGTTTGTAGTTAAACAAGTCTCTTTATTATCCATTTCATCACATCTGATTAATCGTAAGTCAGCATGTGGCGTAATATTTCAGTATTTCCTTATTTTACGCCATACTCTTTGCCAAATTCGCGGTTTTCAGTCTTTCAATTGACGTAATTTCTCTGTTTTTTCCGTTTTTACGTCAATATCTTAGCAAAATCCTTGATTCTGAGGTCTTTCTATTGACGTAAATTCTCTGATTTTTCCGTTTTTACGTCAATATCTTAGCGAAATCCTTGATTCCGAGGTCTTTCTGTTGACGTAAATTCTCTGTTTTTTCCGTTTTTACGTCAATATCTTTGCAAAATCCTCGATTCCCAAAGTCAAATCCTGATTAGTGTGTAAATTACTCATCCTGCGGTTTCTGCGCGAACCAAAATCCCTCCCGCCGGTATGCCACATTTCACAATTTAATGCAAAATTCCATAACCTGCAGGAGGGATGATCGTTATCTTGTCCTGTGCCGCATATAGGCGGGCGGACTTTTTCTATTTGCTGCTGAGGTACTCGTCGATGGATGCTGCGGCAAGCTTGCCTGCGCCCATGGCCGAGATAACTGTAGCTGCTCCGGTGACTGCGTCGCCGCCGGCATATACTGCCTCGCGTGAAGTAAGGCCGTCTTCGTTGACGACGATACCGCCGCGTCTGTTGACTTCAAGTCCTGCAGTGGTGTTCTTGATCAGCGGGTTAGGGCTGGTGCCGATAGCCATGATGACTGCATCTACATCGAGCTCGAATTCACTGCCTTCGATAGGTACAGGTCTTCTTCTGCCGGATGCGTCAGGCTCGCCGAGTTCCATCTTGATGCATCTGATGCCTTTTACGAATCCGTTCTTAGGATCGCGAGGATCATCAGGATTGTTGTATCCGAGGATCTCTACAGGGTTGTTCAGAAGTCTGAAATCGATACCCTCTTCCTTGGCGTGCTCGACTTCCTCTGCTCTTGCAGGGAGCTCTTCCATTGATCTTCTGTATACGATGTATACGTGCTCAGCTCCGAGTCTCAGAGCTGTTCTTGCAGCGTCCATAGCCACGTTTCCGCCGCCAACGACTGCGACCTTGCCGCCCTTCATGATAGGAGTCTTAGGGTCATCCCTGAAGGCCTTCATGAGGTTGGATCTTGTCAGATACTCGTTAGCTGAGTAAACACCCTTGAGCGACTCGCCCGGTATGTTCATGAAGCTCGGAAGGCCTGCGCCTGATCCGATGAATACTGCCTCATATCCCATGTCGAACAGCTCATCTACGGTAAGAGTCTTGCCGATGATGACGTTGGTCTCTACATCAACGGCGAGGTCCTTGAGTCCCTCTACCTCTCTTGCAACGATTGCCTTAGGCAGACGGAATTCAGGGATGCCGTAAACCAGTACGCCGCCGGCTGTGTGCAGAGCCTCGAATACGGATACCTTGTATCCCTTCTTGGCGAGGTCGCCTGCGCAGGTCAGTCCGGAAGGGCCGGATCCTACTACAGCTACCTTGTGTCCGTTGGACTCAGGAGCAACAGCCTTCTCTGTAGCGTTCTCGTTGTGCCAGTCAGCTACGAATCTCTCAAGACGGCCGATTCCTACAGGCTCGAACTTGACGCCCATAGTGCACTTTGCCTCGCACTGAGTTTCCTGCGGGCATACACGGCCGCAGACTGCAGGCAGAGTCGATGTCTTGTTGATGATCTGATAAGCTCCCTCGTAATCCTTTTCCTTGATCTTCGTGATGAAGTCAGGGATGTTTACGTTTACCGGGCAGCCTGCAACGCAAGGCTTGTTCTTGCAGTTCAGGCATCTCTGTGCCTCGCTGACTGCCATCTCTTCTGTATATCCGAGCGCTACCTCGTCGAAGTTATGCGCACGCACCTGCGGATCCTGAGCAGGCATTTCGTGTTTCTTTGGATTCAGTGCCATTTCATTTCCTCCTTTCAGTGCTATGCGTTCTCTGCCATCTTGTACAGATTGCAGGTCTCTTCGTAAGCATGTCTCTCATAGTCAAAGTACATGCGGCCTCTCGAGATAGCTTCGTCAAAGTCTACTTCGTATCCGTTGAAGTCAGGTCCGTCTACGCATGCGAACTTCATTACAGGGCCGTTCTCTGTGTTCAGAGTTAGTCTGCAGCCGCCGCACATTCCGGTTCCGTCGATCATGATCGGGCTCATTGATACGGTGATAGGCGCGTTATACTTCTTGGCGGTCAAAGTGACGAACTTCATCATGACAAGCGGTCCGATGGTGATGATCATGTCGAACTTCTCGCCTGCTGCAAGCATCTCGTCAAGAGGAATTGTGACGTTGCCCTGTCTTCCGTATGTGCCGTCATCTGTCATTACGATCAGCTTGTTCGAGCACTCGTTGAACTCGTCTTCAAGAATAACGAGGTCCTCGCTTCTGAATCCGATGATGCTGGTGACATCAGCTCCGAGTCTGTGGAACTCCTGAGCTACCGGCATAGCGATAGCGCAGCCGACGCCGCCGCCTACGATGCATACTTTGTTGATACCTTCTGTCTCAGTTGCGTTGCCGAGCGGTCCGACAAAGTCCTGGAGGTACCCGCCTTCAGGTACGTGGTTGAGCATCTCTGTAGTCGCTCCGACTACCTGGAAGATGATCTTGACAGTTCCCTCTTCAGGGTTCACTCCTGCTACTGTCAGAGGAATTCTTTCACCCTCTTCATCGACACGCAGAATGATGAACTGTCCCGGCTTTGCCTTGCGCGCAACCAGCGGAGCTTCGACCTCCAGCTGTGTTACAGTCGGCCTGAGAGCCTTCCTTCTTACGATTTTATACATTCATCTGCTCCCTTCATTTTATACAAAAGGGACACCCTCAATATACAGATGCCCCTTTATCCCTTGTGATTATTCAGCGCTGAAGCTGTCCTTACCTACTCCGCAGAGAGGGCATACCCAATCTTCAGGAACGTCTTCCCATGCTGTTCCAGGTGCAACGCCGTTATCCGGATCACCTACAGCAGGATCATAAACATAACCGCATACATCACATACATACTTATCCATAATATTGTCCTCCTCTTTGAGCAGTTTTCTAATGGGGTCATTTCAAGTGAAGCAGAGGCGCGAACCGCGCTGCTCACAAGACCCTTACCCGACTATTCTACAATTAATCTGCGGGCAATGCCATAGATTTCTTGCAATCTTCACAACACAAGGTGAGGTGGGACCTAAGGCATCTTCTCATCAGTGCTTCGCACAGCGATGTAAGGGATCCTCCTGCTTCGCAGGCAATCCTTACATCAAGCATAGGCCCCTTATTACTGGAGGGACCTAAGAGATCTTCCCATCAGTCCTTCGGACAGATAGGCCCCTTCTTAGGTCTTTGGCGGGAGTATGTGGGAATCGAACCCACCCGGGAGGCTCCTAACCCCCTGCGGACGGTTTTGAAGACCGCGAGGCACACCAGCACCTATCTACCCCCATTTTATAGCCGGGGCACATGCTGAGAAGATTCGATATTACATTCGCCGCATGTGCGCCCGGTCGTTAACCTGGTTGTGATACCTTAGCCGGTAACTAGCCTATGAAACCTGCCTCTTTGAGGATTCCCTTAGCCTTCTCAAGGTTGGCGTCGGATACTCTGATGATAGGGCCTGTGCATCCCATGCCGCTTTCAGCATAGATGCCGTTCTTCCACAGTGCCTGAACACCGTCTTCAAGGTCCATGACCTCGATGCCAGGGATCTGTGCTGTTACGATCTCAGCAGGAGGTGCTTTTACTTCCTCTTCAGCTGCGGCTGCAGGCTTTGCTGCTGCCTTTCTTGCCTTGAGGATATCTTCGAGGCCTGCCTTCTTGGCTGCTGCGAATTCCTTTGCAGCAACGTCGAATACCTTGCCTCTTACCAGCTGAGCTGCATAGCGGATAGCTCCTGCGATAACAGGTGCTCCGGAAGCTCTTGAGATGATCATGACAAGTCTGTCATATCCCTCGCCGATTCCAGGGCCGTATCCATAGCCGACAGCCTCATAGCTGCCGCCTGTCTGGAATGCGGACATGGTCTTGACGAGAACGTTTCCTGTCAGTGAATCGGTGACCATGATGTCAGGGCTGCCCTGCAGGAGGTCGTTTCCTCTCATGACGCATCCGCCGTCTGCTCTTGCTGACTCTGCGAATCTGATAGGATAGCCGCCGTCTGCAAGCTCCTTAAGAGCCTTCTCTGTCTGCCTTGCGCCGTCAACATTCAGGATACCGACTGACGGGTCAGCGATACCGCAGGCCTTGGCAGCGATGATGCCGTATACAGCGTTCTTGATCATTCCCTCGATCCTGTCAGCACTTGATGTTCCTGTCGTGTTGGCGATGAACATCTCTTTGCCCTTGCCCGGAGTGATTACTCTTCCGACTGTGGATACGCCGATCGGGAACGGGTAATGCATTGTAACTGCCGCATCGACTTCGCCGCTCTCAAGCAGCTCTTCCATCTTCTTGTGGCCTTCCTCGTCGTCAGCTACCTTGACGGTAGTGACTCCCGGTGCTTCAAGAGTGCCGATGTAGTAAACATCAACGCCCTCAGCTGCTGCCATTCTGGCAGCCTGCATCGAGTTCTCTTCGCCGTGTTCGCTTCCCATTCCGGTGAGCGCGATCTTAGGCTTCTTGCCGTAGCTGCCGCTTTCAAGTCCGTTAGCCATTTCAAGGAAGGTCTCGGCGATCAGTTTCTGAATATTCTGAGCCATAGTGCCCTCCTTTACTCTGCCAGAAGTCCGGCTGCAAAATCCTTGAGTGCGTTTGCGATCAGTCCCTTTACTTCCTCTTCGGAAACTCCGGAGCCGCCTGCGCTCTGTCCGTTGTTAGCTTCGATAACGAAGGATACTCCGTCGAACAGGTTAGTCATTCTTCCGAGGAAGAGACTTCCCTTACCGATTACCATAGCTCTCTTAATGGAGCCGTCGAGCATCAGATCTCTGCAAGGTCCCATGAAAGGAACGCCTGAAGGAATGTGTCCCTGTGTAGGCGCCCAGCCCTTCATTCCGTGCTCTACGATGAAGTTAGCCAGATCCTTCTTTTCAATAGCACCCTTCTTTACTCCGAGAGCTGCGATCATCTTGAAGTTAGCTTCCGGAACATCACCTGCGCCTGCCGGCTTGGTGATGTCAGGGTTCTGCATCTCAGGTGCGTACTTATCTACGTCAGTTATCTTGAGTCCTGCTGCATCGAGCGGATCTGTTACGAGTGAGCTGATGACCGCCTGTGGTGATGAGCCTGTACCTACAGTATGTCTTCCGACGATATCTGTACGGATGACCGGGTCAGTGCCGTTGTCCTCACTGATCAGGACCGAAAAGCCTGCAAGGCAGTCTTCAAGGATCGGAAGACCCTTTTCAACGTGACTCTTGCCGTTCATTCCGAGCTTAGCGGTACAACCACCGGCGGTCACAACTACGTTCTTAAAGGTTCCTGCTTTGACCAGGGAAGCTGCGTTCAGCAGTGCGTGTGCAGGGCCTGCGCAGAATCCTCTTGTGTCTGAACCTGTTGCGTTTGTAAATCCGGCGATCTCAGCAGCAGCCTTAGCGAAGTTGCCGCCGCCTCTCTGGTTCATGTCGCCGCATGCTTCCTCAGCACAGTCGATCACATATTCAACCTCAGCCGGGTCAATACCGGTTACTCTTACAAGGTGGAGAAGTGAAAGCACGCTTGTTGCCTTGGATGCGATATTCTCGAGCATTACGTGTGCCGAGAGGTTGACGTCTACGTCATGCGCCTTCTTGACGACGCCTACGAGCTTGTCATTGAAGTAGAGTCCGCATCCGCCATCCTCTACTACAGCTGCAAGGCTCTCTTCTGTGAAGTTTGCGTTCTTATCGAGAACAGCCACCTGCTCGTCAGTAAACATTCCGTGAGCAGTGAGCTTTTCCTTGACACCTGCAGCAAAGCCTGCTTCGAGCTCAACGAGGTCGAATGTGTCGCAGATCTGCATGAGTCCGTAGTACTCATCTTCCGGCATGATCTCGCCGTACTTGCCTGTTCTTTCAGTGATATCTGTAGGATTCTCATACCAAGGGAATGCAACCGCTTTGAGTTCCTCGTTGTTCAGATTTCCAATATATGCCTGATTAGGCGCATACTTTACTGCATCCTCAAAGCTTCTGAGGTGCTTTGGGAGTTCCTTAAGATATTCGCCGTCCGGATTTACTACTCTTTCAGTTACCTGTGTAGCTCCGTCATGGATTACCATGTCAGGTGTGTGCGCAAGTGTATAGCTCGCGCCCCTTAAAACTGCATAATCACTCATAGTATCTGTCTCCTGTTTTCTCTCTGTTATAATATGCTCTGTGAAGCCGGCACATGACCGGCCTCATCAGAGCATTTCAATACTATGCTATACGTATTTCTCTACCATTGCCTTTACAGCATCAGCAGTAGCATCGTCCTTAACGAGCTCCTCAACCTTCTCGCCGTTCTGATAGATAGCGATTACAGGGAGACCCATTACTTTCTGTCCGATAGCAACTCTTCTTGCCTTGGATGTGTTGAGTGCGGTGAACTTAAGCTTGTCGCCGTACTGATCAGCAAGAGCGTGTACATGTGGCATCAGAGCCTTGCATGGAACGCATCCGTCGCCATAGAAATCAACTACTACAGTACCTTCTGCCTTAAGAACCTCTTCTTCAAAAGTTTTCTTATCAACCTCTAACATTGATCTGTCCTCCTTAAATAACAGTTGCTAATTATCTTTTAATGGATTGCCGCCGTGCAAAGCGCAGCCGCCTGATTAACTAGAACTTGTAAGCTGTTCCGTTCAGCTCTTCGATGTATTTGCCTGCCTGTGTTGCAGCGATAGCGCCGTCAGCAGCAGCAGTTACAACCTGTCTCAGGCTCTTCTTTCTGATATCTCCGGCTGCGAATACGCCAGGGATATTGGTGTGCATATCATCATCTGTAAGGATGTAGCCTCTCTCCATATCGATCTGTCCTTCGAATATGGTTGACAGCGGCTTGAATCCGATGAATACGAAGATTCCGAATGTTCCGTCCTCTTCATCAGCGAAGATCTCTCTGGTCTCTCCGGTCTTAGTGTCCTTAACGACCATGCTTGTAACGATTCCGTCACCCTTGATCTCTTCAACTGTGGTATTCCACATGAATTCCATCTTCTCGTTTGCAAAAGCCTTCTCCTGAATGGATCTTGCAGCTCTGAGCTGGTCTCTTCTGTGGATAAGTGTTACCTTGCGGGCAAATTTTGTGAGGTACATAGCCTCTTCTACAGCTGCATCTCCGCCGCCGACAACGTATACTTCGAAATCTTCGAAGAATGCAGCGTCACATGTAGCGCAGTACGAAACGCCCTTGCCGGTGAATTCCTTCTCGCCCGGGCATCCGATTGTTGTATGAGTAGCACCGCCTGCAATGATTACAGCCTTAGCGCGATACTCATCCTTAGTTCCCTTGATTATCTTAACGTCACCTTCGAGTTCTACTTCAGTGACGGTGTCTTCTACTCTGGTGCATCCGAATTTATCTGCCTGTGCGACCATGCGGGCGATAAGTGAAGGACCTGTTTCTCCTTCGATCGAGCCCGGATAGTTCTCCAGTTCATCTGTGATTACGATCTGTCCGCCGTATTTCTGCTGTTCAATGATCAGGGTATCCATCTTTGCTCTTCCGGCGTAAAGTCCTGCCGAAAGTCCTGCCGGACCTCCTCCGATGATCACGATATCATAAGTTTTCATGTGGCCCACCTCCATGAGTAAAGCAAAATTGTTTCAATATTTTTGCGGACAGGACGCCGCCCACGGGAGGTTTATACCCTTCAGAGGCAGCGCCCTGTTCACCTTCAGTTTTTTATGCTTCGGCGACCTGTTCACGAATAGCGTTCATCTCTTCGCAAATGTCGTCAACATCCAGCACCATTTCCATCATGCTGATCTGTTCGTCATATACAGCCTCATCGATCTCTTCTTTGATCTCAGGCTCGCATATGTGGTAACATGGGAGTTTCAACGAAACCCCTGCCAGACACCCTGCAAATGTAGGATCTCCGAGAGCTACTGTCTCAGCAGCGAGGCCGGCTGCCTCACCCTCAGCAGCGCCTACGAGTACTACGAGCTGATCTGCTCCGTACTGGTCGTAGAACTCTTTAACTCTCTTCTGATTCTCCAGATCCATGGCTCCGGCAGCCGTTCAGACGAAGCACTCGGTCGAACTGAATACGACCTCGGCTCCTGCTGACTCGGCACATTCAGCTATCGCCGGACCCGGAATACCATCACGGTCTCCGATGACGATAACTTTCTTTCCGTTCAGAATTGCCATCAGTTTCTCCTTTCTCAGCGCTTTGAAAGAAATATTTAATTTGTTCCGGCCGCATTCAATAGGGGCAACACAGCCGGAACAGATTATTAGAAGTCAAACAGATTAGTGCTCAACTATCTAACCGGTTGTACGCAGATACTATTCGTCGCCTTCCTTCTTCAGTGCCTTTACGAGTGCGGCCATCGAGATGACCATGATAAAGGCGAACGGGAATGCAGCTACGATTGAAAGTGTCTGCAGCATGCTCAGACCGTTGCCGCTTCCGAGCATCATTGCCGCTGCAAGTGCAGCCATGAGTACTCCCCAGATGATCTTGGTCTTATTCGTTGGATCGAGAGTTCCTTTCTCACTGTACATTCCCAGCACATATGTTGCGGAATTAGCTGAAGTTATAAAGAATGTGCAGATCAGAACGAACATGATCACGGATATGACCATTCCGAGCGGGTACTCTTTGAGTACCAGGAACAGTGCTGTCGAAGTGGACTGTACTGCCTGTTTGATGACTTCCAGGTCGCACTTCATGCCGAGAGTTCCGTAGATCGCAAACCAGATAATCGAGAATCCGGCCGGGATGAACATTACTCCCTTGACAAACTGTCCGATTGTCCTGCCTCTTGATATCCTCGCGATGAAGGACCCAGTGAATGGTGCCCAGGCGATCCACCATGCCCAGTAGAAGGTTGTCCAGGACTTGTACCAGTCAGCGTCTCCGAATGCACCTACTTCAAAGGTGTTGGAAACTAGTCCGCTGATATAAGCTCCGAGGCCTTCTGTAAGGTTGTTCAGGATCGGGACGGTCGGACCGATGATGAACAGAAGCAGCATCACGCCTATCGCGATTCTAATGTTGAGGTCACAGACTTTGCTGATACCTTTTTCTACTCCCATGACCGCTGTGATGGTGTAGATAACACCGAGTACAACGATCAGAATGAGTTGAACTGTGTGGGTCTCCGGGATTCCTCCGAGGAAATTCATTCCTGAATTGATCTGGAGGACGCCGAGTCCCAGTGAAGTTGCCACTCCTCCTGCTGTAGCGAAGATAGCGAGGATGTCGATAACCTTACCGATCCATCCGTTCGTCTTATCCTCGCCTATAAGAGGAATGAACACCGAGCTCACGAGAGCCGGTTTGCCCTTGCGGAACTGCATGTATGCGAGTGCAAGAGCGAGAACTGAGTAGTTCGCCCAAGGGTGAATTCCCCAGTGAAGGAATGACTTAGTGAACGCCATTCTCATTGCTTCGTCTGAAGCTGATTCCAGCCCCCCTATAGGAGCGAGGTAGTAATTCAGAGGTTCTGCGACACCCCAGAATACCAGTCCTACGCCCATGCCGGCAGAAAACAGCATTGCGAACCATGTGAGGTCGCTGTAATCAGGCGTTGAATCATCCGGTCCCAGACGTACATTTTTGTACTTGCTGAAAAACCCTATCCAGATACAGAACGCCACGAAAGCTGTCATTGCAACTGCGTAGAACCAGCCGAAATTAGTGGTCAGGAAGTTCATGCTGCCGGTTGCAGCGACTCCGAATGAGTCCGGGAGAATGATTCCCCACAGACATATAGCGAGAGTCAGCACAACCGAGATGATGAACACCACGTTGCTCTTAGTCTCTTTCATGGCAAGTCACCTGCTAGATTCTTACCTTGAAAACAGTCTGTTCTGTAATGTCAGTAGCGATTGCGTCAAGAGCAACACCTACTCTGTGATAACGCAGTTTCCACTGTTCTTCCTTCGGTGTATTAGGGTCACCGAGAGGATATGGAATCGAGATAGTAGGAACGATTCTGTTAGCTCCGACTGTCATCGATACCGGGATCAGGTTGCACATATGTACAACGTTGAAGCCTGCTCTCTCAAGAGCCTTAACCATCGTTGCGCCGCAACGAGTACAGGTTCCTCAGGTAGAGCCGAGGATAAT
>JAWRIG010000044.1:0-14991 GCA_040308005.1 Anaerovoracaceae bacterium
TCCTGAGACTCTGCTCATTGTGTGCAAAGCCTCCGGGATGTATCGCGTTGAGCACAGTCTCGCCGGCGTGGCCGAACGGAGTGTGGCCGAGATCGTGACCGAGAGCTATGGCCTCGGTGAGATCTTCGTTATAGCTCAGCATCCTGGCTGCTGTACGGGATATCTGTGCAACTTCCAGAGTATGCGTCAGTCTTGTTCTGTAATGATCGTCCTCAGGAGCGAGAAAGACCTGCGTCTTGTTGATCAGTCTCCTGAATGCCTTGGAGTGGATGATGCGGTCTCTGTCGCGCTGATAGTCAGTCCTGTATGCGCACTGTTCTTCAGGAAAAGCGCGCCCCTTTGACTCCGCCGCCTTGGCAGCAAGCGGAGACAGTATTTCATATTCCCTTGCCTCAATATCCTGTCTGATTATCATTCCCCGATCCTTACATCATATCCTTCAATGCTGTAATCGAGAGCTTTTCTGAAGTCGTAGTCAGTCTTCTCTCCGAGAAAACCTGCAGCGACGATGTTGTATCTGGCATCCCTTACATTGATATCGGCATCATTCTGTCTGTCATGAACATTGAGGTCGTGGACATACCACTTGCGGAATCTGGATATTTCTTCAGCAAGCGCATTGATGTCATCGTCTGTCATATCACTGGAAATGAGACCGGTCATAGCCCTTCCTATGGAGTCGACTGTCAGATAAAGTTCAGTCTCATCATCCGGAAGATGACCCAGAAACTGCTCATAGAAAGAGTCCATGTGCTCGGCAAGGACTTCTTTGTCAACCTCTCTTATAAGGTCCTTGATCAGGTTCTCCTCGATAAAGTCATCCTCCTCAAGAAGTGAAGCGAGGTTCTCATAATATGTGAATTCGTCTGCGGTATCTATGTCCAGCTTTCTGTAAAGCCCTGTTTTATCCATTGTTTCAAACTAATTCCTTATATGCTATAATTTCTGACAGAATATTATAACACATGGAGTTGTCAAAATGAACAGCGATAAACAGAAAATGCGTTCAGAAATCCCTGAGGCAGATAAGTGGAATATAGGTTCAATGTATGCCGGCCGGGATGCAGTGCTCGAAGACATAAACAGAGGCATGGAGAAAGCCGCAGAGCTCGCATCGATGCAGGGACATGTAATGGATTCGCCTGAGACTCTTCTGAAGGCCCTTGTCACCTACACTGAGGCCATAAGGGCTGTCGAGAATGCATATACATATTCTCATATGAAGCGCGATGAAGACAATACAGATGCAGCCAGTGCAGAGCTGTACGGAAAGGCATCAATGAGCCTCACCGCTCTCACATCCATGACTTCTTTTCTTGATCCTGAGATCCTCTCAGCAGAGCCTTCCCTCGTCCTTTCGTACATAGAGAAAGAGCCTGGCCTTGAGATGTTCAGATTCATGCTTACAGAGCTGATCAAGCAGAAAGAACATACGCTCGGAAAGGATGAAGAGTTCATACTCGCATCTCTCGGAGAAGTTCTCCGTTCATCAGGAAACATCTTCACAGCGCTTAATAATGCGGACCTCGATTTCGGAACGGTAAAAGATGAGTCAGGCGCAGAGAGACCTCTCACTCACGGCACGTTCGTCAGCTATCTTGAATCACCTTCACGTGAGCTGAGAAAAGCCGCATACGATGCACTTTACGATAAGTATATATCGTTCAGCAATACGCTTTGCGCGGTCTATTCAGGCAGCGTCAGAAGAGATGCCGTAACAGCCAAGTTGAGAAAGTACGCATCGTCCCGTGATGCGGCTCTCGAGCCTAATGATATCCCGTCTGAAGTGTATGACAGCCTTATCGCTGCTGTTCATGAGCATCTCCCTTCCCTTCACAGGTATACTGGTATCAGGCGCAGAGTCCTCGGACTTGATGAGATGAACATGTATGATATGTATGTTCCGCTTGTCCACCCGCAGGACGCTCATTACACATTTGAGCAGGCTGCGGACATCTGCTGCAAAGCGCTGGCTCCTATGGGAGAAGAATACGTGTCGGCGTTCAGAAAAGGCGTCCTTGAAGACCGCTGGGTCGACCGCTATGAGAACAAGGACAAAACATCAGGCGCCTACAGCTACGGATCATATGACAGCGACCCGTTCATTCTCATGAACTTCACCGGAACTCTGAGAGATGTCTTCACGCTCATTCATGAAGGGGGCCATTCCATGCATGCCTGGTACACAAGGAGCACCCAGCCGTACATATACGGAGATCATTCGATCTTCACTGCAGAAGTTGCAAGCACAGTCAATGAGACGCTCCTGATGCACTATCTCATGGATAATGCAGACAGTAAGGATATGCTCCTCTATCTTGTGAACTTCTATATCGATGAGTTCAAGGGCACCCTTTTCAGGCAGACGATGTTTGCGGAATTCGAAAAACTCACGCATGAGTATGTTGAATCAGGCGGATCGCTTACGTCAGAGTGGCTTTGCACTGAATATGGCAGGCTGAACGAGGAATACTACGGACCGGAAGTCGTTACTGATGAGCGCATCAGACACGAATGGTCGAGGATACCTCACTTCTACAGAGCGTTTTATGTATATCAGTATGCGACAGGCTACTCTGCTGCAAATGCCATAGCAGAGCGTATACTTAAAGAAGGTCCTGCTGCCAGAGATGAATATATAGAATTCCTCAGATCGGGATCCTCGGATACTCCTATCAACCTTCTTAAGATAGCCGGTGTCGACATGAGCACAGAGGGCCCTGTCAGGACTGCACTTGATGTATTTGACGGACTTGTAGACCGTTTTGATGAACTAACGAAAGGAACTGAAAATGCCTAAGAAAGCATTTATATTCAGCAACAATAAAGAGAATTCACTTGAAGCAGCCGGCAGGCTCAGAAAGATCCTTACAGACAGGGATTACGGCATCGTGGATGAATACAAGGAAGATGTGAACCTTCTCGTATGCATCGGCGGAGACGGAACCTTCCTGAGCTTTGTGCATAAATGCCGCTTCCCTGCCGCTCCTATCCTCGGCATCAACACAGGACACCTGGGATTCTTCCAGGAGGCATCTCCTGACAGGATGGAGGAAGCGATCGACGATATCGATGCCGGAAGATACAAAGTCCAGAACATCAAGCCTGTTCAGGCAAAGATCGTAACTGCGCGTAATGAATTCCGCCGCATAGGGCTCAATGAGATCCTCGTTCGCGGGCAGTTCTCGCATGTGTCGCAGTTCTCTGTCACTATCGATGAGACCAAAGTGCAGGACTTCTCGGGAGACGGAATCCTCGTTTCCACACCTGTCGGCTCCACTGCGTACAACTATTCGCTCGACGGATCACTCGTATCCCCTGACCTCGACGTGCTGCAGCTGACACCTGTGGCACCTATGAATACGAATGCATACAGATGTTTTCACTCCAGCATTCTCCTGCCTGCTTCAGAGGTTATTAGAATAGCCGGCATCGGGCGCACTACCCGCGGCACGATAATCCTTTCATTCGACGGGCGCACACATGAATTCAGCAATGTGGATTACGTTGAAGTGAGCCAGTCGGCAGATAATGAGATACATCTTATCAGAAGCAAGGATTACGATTACTGGACTAAACTCAGCAGTAAACTGCTGTAATGAGAAAAATAATGGCTAAATACGAACATATAGTAACTAATGATGAAGTGGGCCTGACTATCAACCAGATTCTCAGGCAGAACTACAAATTCTCTTCAAGATTCCGCACCAAGATGAAATATCAGTCTCTCGTAGACCTTAACGGCTCCCCTGCTCCGGGCTATCTAAGACCTGCAGCCGGGGACGTTATCGGTGTGAGGCTTCCTGAGGAGACAAGTGATTTTCCTCCTGAAAATATACCGCTCGATATTGTATATGAGGATGATGACCTAATTCTCATAAACAAGCAGCCGGGCATCATCGTCCATCCTACCAAGGGCCATCCTGAGCATACGATCGCCAATGCTGTTATGTATTACATGCAGGAGACCGGGCAGTCCTTTAAGGTGAGATTCGCCAACAGGATAGATATGGACACTACCGGCATCATTATCGTAGCCAAGAATGCCAACGCTCAGAATGACCTCTCCAACCAGATGAGGCACAATTCGGTTATTAAAAGATATGTCGCCCTTGTCGAGGGATGTATCGAAGAGGATCATTTCACCATTGACCTGCCTATCGGAAGACCTGACCAGGTGTCGATCCAGAGAAAAGTGATGAACGAAGGCGGCAAGGATGCTGTTACTGAGGTCTGTGTTCTTGAGAGATATGATTCTGAAAAGTTCGGACCGCATACTCTCGTGGAAGTGGTCCTTCATACAGGCAGGACTCATCAGATAAGGGTCCACCTTTCGCATATAGGACATGTTATCGCAGGAGACGAGCTTTACGGCGGCAGAACCGACCTTATAGACAGGCAGGCTCTTCATGCCTATCACATCGAATTCACCCACCCTGTGTCAGGAGAGTATATGACATTCGAGACTGACTATCCTGAAGATATCAAAAGAGCTATAGAGCTTCTTAAATAGTTCTTTCTGATACACTGAAAATGCATCAAAATTGCCCATGCTTCACTTGGAAACATGGGCATTTACTATTATCCTGTTTGATATGGGAAATCACATATCCTGAGGGTCTTCGAGCTCGCGGAATGCATCCTGCCCTGCATAGCGGAAATCTGCAAATCCCTTATTGATCATAAGTTCATAGAATACAGTCCGTCCGAGGGATATGTAGCCGTATGCGATGAACATAGGTATATCGGAAAGCATCTGCAGAAGCAGTACTCCCGGTGTTCCTGCAGTCATTTCTGCTGCCATGCCGGCCAGCAGAAATGACGGTATGTAAGCCATGAGCACATACGGAATGTAACACACCATCAGCCTGACATAGTTCATGCGGTTGCCGTACATCATGATCTTACTCTCGGCAAGCACCTCTGTTATCTTCTTGTCCGGGTCATCTGCCAGTATGTAGAATGACTGGGTGAAATTCAGAGCAGCCATAACACCCGGGATGATGAAGAACATGGTCCAGAATGAAATGAGCACTGTCTGAATGAAGAATATCCCAAGAGCCTTGAGATAATACATGAAGCCTTCTGTGAGCGCGTTATAGTCGACAGTCCTGTTCCTGATATACGTAAGAGCATACAGGCATTCGCTTAGTTTGAATACTCCGTTGAACAGCATCAGATACAGAAATGTGACTATAGGCGTTGATGGCAGCCTTTGCAGCATTTCAGGATCAACGTTGTTGTACTTTACCAGAAGATCAAGGTTGGTAGCCGGAAAGAACTGCGACAGAACAAGAGGCACCCAGTTTATGACAGCGTAAAGAAGGCAAAAGCCTATAAGGTAGCTCCCGAGAGTACCCTTTGAATGGCTTTTGCACTTCGATATGATCCGCATGGGATGCTCATTAACGATATAAGTTCGTTTTAATTTCTGTGGCATTATCTTAATTCAGCTTTGCACTTATTGCCGAGAACCTTGATGATACCAGCCATCTTTTTCTCGATCTGCTTGGATGTCATAGTCGAATCATCATTACCGATCTTCAGACTGAGCATGACTGACTTCTTGCCTGCAGGGATCTGCTTACCGCGGTATTCCTCCACGAACTTAAGCTCCTTGACCATGTACTTGATCGACTCTCTGATCTGCTCCCATGTGACTGTTTCGTCAACGAGGAGTGAGAGATCCTGTTCTACAAGCGGATAAGTCGGAAGATGCTTGTACTCGTTGGTTCTTGACGGATAAGGTGTGAGCTTATCGGTATCGATCTCGAAGGCTGCTGCCTTGACATTCTTGATGCCTGATTCTGTCAGTGACTGAACTGAAATGAGACCGATCGAGCCGATCACTGTCTTGCCGCTGCAGACGTTGAGCCATACCTTGCTGTCTGCCCATGAAGGCTGGCTGACCTGCTTGAAGGAAAGCTCCTCGCAGTGGCAGTATCCTGACATTCCCTCTATAACGCCCTTGACTCTGTAGAAGAGCACCGGCGCATTCTTGCCTGCAGCAACACCGGAGATGAGATTCCTGTGTACAGGCAGTGTCTCCTCTTCTGTTGAAGGATGATATTCACCCTTTTCAAATACCTGAGTGTTTTCGAAGATACAGAACTCATCGAAATATCTCTCGTTCTTGTCGATGGCCTCGAGCATTCCAGGGATGAGTGATGATCTCAGGATACTGAGTTCAGGTGCAGGAGGAGTTGCAAGCCTTACGGACTTATCTGTATCGATACCTGCTGCCTTGATATACTTCTCATCTATCCATGGATAAGTGAAAACTTCATTGAATCCGCATCTGAATGCAAGATACTCTCTCAGCCTGCGTGTGACATCAGTTCTGACCTGATTGATAGAGTGCTCAAAACTGATTCTCAGAGGCTGCTTCTTGAAGTATTCGTAGCCGATCAGTCTGGCGATATCTCCGAGGATATCATCATGGATCGAAACATCGCCTGTGGATCTCCATGTAGGAGCCTTGCAGTGATATGTTCCGTTCTCGAATTCTACTTCATAGCCGAGTCTTGCAAGGATATCCTCGATCTCTGATCTCTCGATGACCTCTCCGAGTCTTCTGTCAAGGAATTCCTGAGTAATATCGATCTCTGCCTTCTCAGTCTGTACAGGATAGCAGTCGCCGAATGCTGTAAATCTGCATTCAGGATAGATCTCCTTGAAGAGATTAAGTGCAAGGCATACACCGAGCTCTACTCTCTGTGTATCCACACCCTTGTCATATCTCTGAGCAGCATCGGTCTTCTCGTCGAACTTTCTTTCAGTTCTTCTGATGCCTGCTGCAGCAAAATCAGCTACCTCGAGGAGTACTGAAGTAGTGTCATCAAGTATGGAGTCCTTGCGGCCGCCCTTGATACCTGCAAGACCCATAGGTTCAACTGTATCGCAGATAACGAGATCTGTCTCGCCGAGATCAAGATCGTTCTCGTCGAGAAGAAGCAGCTTCTCACCCTTCTTTGCGTTTCTTACGATGATCTTGCCGCCCTCGACGTGTGTGCTGTCAAAAGCGTGCATCGGCTGGCCTACAGCCATCATGCAGAAGTTGGTGATGTCTACGATAGCATTGATAGGTCTCATGCCTCCGTTGGTGATGAGAGTCTTCATCCATGCAGGTGACTCCTTAACGTAGACATTCTCGATCAGTGTGCCTGTATATCTCGGGCACTGCTCAGGTGCTTCGATCTCTACAGGATATTCAGGAAGACCTTCAGGCATATCTGACGGCGCTTCCTTGAGAGGCAGCTTGTAAATTGCAGCCAGCTCTCTTGCAACACCGAGGTGTCCCCACAGGTCCGGTCTGTTGGACAGCGACTTGTTGTCGACTTCGAGGATAACATCATCAAGTCCTGCGACCTCGGCAACGCACTGTCCGACTTCGCACTCAACTCCGAGCTCGGTAAAGTCGACGATCTCCCTTTCATCCTTAGGCGGATAGATATCCGCGAGGTATACTTCGGTAGCGCCGCAGATCATACCGTATGACTTCTCGCCTCTCAGCTTGGACTCCTTGATGAGTACAGGCTCGCCTTCGCCGTGCCATACTACCTCGGCACCCGGTTTGGAGACGCATACCTTGTGTCCTGCAGTAAGATTGGATCCTCCGCAGACGATCTGCTTGAGTTCATCCTCGCCAACGTCAACGATGCATATCTTAAGAGCATCAGCGTTAGGATGAGCCTTGACCTCTTTGATCTCTCCTACTACGATGTCGTGGAATTTATCTGCTGTATTGATTATGTCTTCGACCTCAACAGTTCTCATAGTGAGGTCGTATGCGATCTGCTCATATGTAAGATCCTTAGGCAGATCAACATATCTTTCCAAGAATTTAAGTGAAATATTCATTGTTCAACCTCCTGACTACCTGAACTGCTTGAGGAATCTGAGATCCGCACTGTGGAAGAGTCTTACATCATCCACTCCGTAGCGCATCATTACGAGTCTGTCAAGACCGATGTTGGTATAGAATCCTGTCCACTCATCAGGGTCGAGATTGGCAGCTCTGAGTACATTCGGATGAATAACTCCGCCAGGCATTACTTCGATCCAGCCAGCGTGGTTGCATGCTTTGCAGCCCTTACCGCCGCAGAGGAGGCATTCCATATCGATCTCATATCCCGGTTCAGTGAACGGGAAGAATCCTTCTCTCATTCTGACGTTGACCTTGCGGCCGAATACCTTCTCGAGGATAGTCTCGATCATAACTCTTCCTGAACTGAAGGAAACGTTTCTGTCCACTATGAGAGCCTCGTACTGGAAGAATGCTCTCTCATGTCTTGCGTCAGTAGTTTCATTACGGTATACCCTGCCAGGATAAACGAATCTTGCCGGTGCACCGTGCTCGAGCAGGTATCTTACAGAGCCGCCTGTGAGATGCGGTCTCAGGCAGAGTCTCTCGTTGCCGCTCTTATCTTCAGTACCTTCGAGCCAGTAGGTATCCATCGAGGCTCTTGCCGGATGGTCTGCTGCAAAGTTGAGGTTGTCAAAAGCGAATTTTTCGCTGCTTATATCATCTTCACTGTATATTTCAAAGCCAAGGGAACGGAATGCGTCATTAAGGTCGTAACACATCTGTGTAATAGGATGAAGTGCGCCTCCGCTCACTTCAAGACCCGGGAGAGTAAGGTCTATCTCCCCTTCAACTACAGAAGCACTTGCAACGAGCTCCTCTTCTTTCTCTTTGATCTTCTCTGCAAAGAGATTCTTTACTTCATTGGCCTTCATTCCGACAGATTTTCTCATGTCCGGATCAAGACCTCCGAGACTCTTGAGTACTTCCTGAAGAGCACTCTTCTTTCCTGTGAGCTCCTTGCGGATCATCTCAAGCTTATCCCTGTCAGGTGCGCCTGCGATGAGCTCGTATCCCTCACTGCGAATCTGTTCGAGCTTATCTAACATCTGTGATTCCTCCTTGGCTAATATATATAATGACTTTCCGAACTATCATAGCACTCGTAATTGTCATATTCAACAACAACCGGGGTAATATTTGTAAAAATGCACAATGTGCAAAACGGATGTGAGCAGCGGATCTATACCATTCCCCTGCCGGTGTAGATCTTAGGCTCTTCGGTACCTCTGAGGACTCTCAGAGCACCTGCCGCCATGGCTTCCTGCTCCACTTCATTCTCATATATGTATATAGGAGCGATCCACTCCGTGTATTCCCTGATATAGTCGAGAAGCGTATCAAATCTCGTATATCTTCCGGTGATCAGAATGGCATCTACTTTTCCCTTAAGTACAACAGCCATCGATCCGATGTATTTTACTATGTTGTATCCGAGAGCTTCCCATACAAGAGCAGCCTCAGGGTCTCCTTCACGGACACGTCTGTATACCTCATCGGCATCAGATGTGCCGAAATGAGAGACAAAGCCTCCGGTTCCGGTGCAGAGATGGCGCATCTCCTCAACGGAATGGTCCTTGAAATAGTCAAGCACTTCCATCAGAGGAAGCGACCCGGTACGCGTAGCTGTGAAAGGTCCTTCACCTCCCGCACCCTGATTGCAGTCTATCTGCCTGCCGTTTTCCTGAGCAGCGATCGTGATGCCACCGTCGATATGGGCAACGATCAGTCTTGACTTGTGGTAGTCCATATCATGAAGCTTGCAGTGCTTCATTGCTGTTCCTCTGAGGTTGAGAGCGTGCGATTCGCACCTTCTCTTGATCTCCTTGACACCGGTCAGTCTCGCAACGTCAGTATATTCATCGACGCATATAGGATCGACCATGAAGAGCCTGCCGCCGTAAGTCTGCTGGAGCTGGTATGCAAGCTGCACTCCGAGGATCGACGGATGAATGGTGTGCCCGGCATTCCTTCTTATATCATCGAGGAGAAGGTCGTTCACCTCGAATGTTCCTGACGGTACGGGATAGCATCCGCCGCCGCGTCCCACGAATGCGTCGCAGTCGGAAAGATCGATATTGTTGGACTTTATGAAGTCATTGATTATGTCCATCCTGTACCAGAACTGGTCGTTGACATTGGCAAAGGAATTAAGTATCGATGCGTCGTGCGTCACCGTCGTCTCAAGAACCTTGTTATGGTCTTCGAAAAGAGCCAGCTTGGTAGACGTGGATCCCGGATTGACAGTGAAAATCTTGAATTGATAGTTCTTCATAATGATAAGTTTTCCTCCGAAAAAAAGCGGCGCCCTGTCAGGAGCCGCATGCACTGCATTTCATTGTGCGATGAATTGCCGCTCCGTACAGATTATCTGAACAGAAATCCTCCTATTTTCATAAAGACAGGAAGAAAAGCAACTGAAAAGACAGCCATCATCTTGATAAGTGATGAAAGTGACTGCAGCGCAGTATTTTCGAAATGTGGACCTGAATTGTCAGCTGCGGTGATCAGGACGTAGCCGGATACTGCTGCAGCGATTATAAATCCTGCAAGAGCCTTGACTCCGATGAAGAGTCCGATGACTGCAGGGAAAGCAACTGCAACGACAGCAGGAACGACAGCGCCTCTGACAGCGCTTGTAGCACCGGTGTCATCATCGTTACGTCCGATGTCTCTCAGAGCTACATGTCCTGTGATGCGTACAGATCCTATAAGCAGTCCTCCGAGAAGGAATGCGGATGAGACACCGAGTATTATTCCTGCGAATACTCTGAGTGCCATGATATCTATGTTTTCTTCACCGGTCAGATAGAAGAATGCGCAGAATGATGCAAGAGCTGTAACAACTCCGGATGCAGTGCCGGATATCTTCCCTGAGGTTAGATTGCTTACCTGTGCACTGTAAAGTGAATCGGCAATACTCCTGAGGGTGTCGTCTTTTCCGGTCTCCTTCTGTGATGTGATTATCTCCGAAACAGAACCGGTTACGGCTGACATGCCTGCTACGGCATTGAATACAGGCAGTATGGAACACATGCCTGCAGCACAGAGTGCAACTCCGTAATAACTTGCAAACATGTAAGATACTGCTACGGCAGCGATCATAACCACAGTGAAAATAGCTGTAGATGCCATGCCTGTGCCGAAATCAAATACAGCGGACATGTTCTGCCTGAATTTTCTGTCGGTATTCCTTCTGCCGAGGAATAATTTGCTGTCATATGAAAAATATCTGCTGACTGAAGTGATGATAAGAACAGCAGCAATACCTGTGGCTACTGCCCATGCATAAACACGCGTCTGCATTGTGGCTACGCTGAGATATACAGAAAGCGCAGCTGTTATGACTCCGGCTGTGATACATACAATGCCTGCACCCCTGCCAGGGTCATTGCCCATACCTGCTCTGTAAACAAAAATGCCGATCACAGATGCGATGAGACCTGCTCCGTAAACATAGAGCGGGAATCTGACAGCATCTCCGGCTGTAAATGTCGATGTTACTCCGGAAGTAGCAACGGCTACATCGGAAAGTGCGATCGCTGCCGCACCTGCAATGACATATGAACCGGAAAGATCAGCACCTGAGGCTATATAGGAGCCTGACCTGTCTGTAAAGTCTCCCGAAGGAGCAGCCAGATCATAAGCAGATGAATAGACCTCGCCTCCTGTGTGGAGAACGACTGCCGCAACAATTGCACCGAGAGCGAACATTCCTGCATACTTCTGAAGAATGCCTGCTCCGAAAGCGAGTTCCATGATGCAGTAAGCAGCCAGGCATATTCCTGCTGTTCCCAGACCGGAGGATGCGCCTGACCTGAATCCTGCTCTGAGAGCCTGGCGGATATCGCCGGTCAGTGCGTTGTTATATGCTGCTGTTACACCGTCTGAAAATGAAAAGGATCCGGCAAAAAGCGGAACTATAACAGCCGCTGCTCCGGCAATAAATGAAGCAGCGTATTTCCATCCAAGCCCTGCCGCTGAAACAGCTGCAAAAATAATAAGCGAAGCAGCCAGAGGGAGATACTGGAATGAAAGGAAATTGCCGATCCTGCCTCTGACTACTGCAAATATTCTTGCGGTCTTCTTATCTGAACCTCTCTGCTTTCTTACCCAGAAATCAAAGAGAACAGCAAACAGAACTGATATTATTGCGCATATCAATGCGACTGTTATCTTCATCAGATGATCACCTCGGACAAAGAAAACCTAATCAGTTGAATATAGCAACGATTGCAAGTGAGATAACAATATAGATAATAGCTGCAACTGTCGTGATTCTTGACAGAAGTGCGTCATATCCCCTGCTCTTGCGCTTTCCGAAAAGCTGCTCTGCTCCGCCTGCGATTGAACCGGAGAGTCCGTCACTGTTTCCTGACTGCAGCAGGATGCTGACGATAAGAACAAGACTTGCGAGTAAAAGAATTATCATTAGAGCTGTATGCATAGCTTCCTCCACAAAAGTAATATCAGAATTAAAGTGTCCGGTTATGCATAGTACATAAACGAACACTTTATAATAGCATTGATGAAAATGCGTGTCAATGACGGCTATTTAAGCTCTGCTGCTGCATTTACGATTGCAGCAAAATCATCGACCTTGAGGCTTGCTCCGCCGATAAGTCCGCCGTTGATGTCAGGCTTTGCGAGAAGCTCTGCAGCGTTGGACGGCTTCATGCTGCCGCCGTAGAGGATGAGCATCGAGTCAGCAACTGCGTCGTCATACATGCCTGCGATGACTCCTCTGATGAATGCGCACATCTCTTCAGCCTGTTCAGGTGTAGCTGTTTTGCCTGTGCCGATAGCCCAGATAGGCTCGTAAGCGACAACTATCTTGGCGAGTTCCTGCGCAGGAATGCCGTTGAAGTCAGCAATTATCTGTGAAGCAACAAATGCCTGCTCGCCCTTTCCCTCTCTGATCTCGAGGGATTCACCTACACAGAGGATCGGAGTGATGCCTGCAGCAAGAAGTGCCTTGAGCTTGAGGTTGCATGTCTCATCTGTTTCTGCAAAATACTCTCTTCTTTCGGAGTGTCCTACGATGCAGTAGTCTACGCCGATCTCTTCAAGCATCGGTACGGAGATCTCTCCTGTGTATGCGCCTGATGGTTCAAAGTGTACGTTCTCAGCACCGAATCCGATTCCGCTTCCCTTGAAAGCATCAGCAAGTGTTGTGAGCTGTGTGAACGGAGCGAGGATCGCTACTTCATCAGCGTTGGAGAAATTCTTTGCTGCCAGAGCATCTGCAAATTCCTTTGCTTCAGCAATGGTCTTGTTCATCTTCCAGTTTCCTGCGATAAGAAATCTTTTCATAATCTTGTTACCCTTTCGTTTATTTTTTATGCCTGCGGCATTATTTATCCTCTATTACAGCGATGCCAGGGAGCTCTTTTCCCTCGAGGAATTCGAGGCTTGCTCCGCCGCCTGTGCTGATATGAGTCATCTTGTCTGCGAGTCCGAACTGTGTTACAGCAGCAGCGCTGTCGCCTCCGCCGATAACAGTTGTAGCATCGAGTCCTGCGAGGCACTCTGCGATTGCTCTTGTACCTACTGCGAATTCAGGCATTTCGAATACTCCGACAGGACCGTTCCAGACAACTGTCTTTGCAGTCGCAAGTGTGTCGCTGAAGAGCTTGATGGTTTCAGGTCCGATATCCAGTCCCATTCTGTTGTCAGGAATCGAGTCGACCGGATATACATCATGCGGAGAATCATTGGCAAACTCGTCAGCTGCAACTACATCTACAGGAAGCAGGAAGTTGACTCCCTTTTCCTTGGCCAGCCTGAGAATGTCTGCTGCGAGGTCAATGCCCTCTTCGTCAAGAAGCGATGTGCCGATCGAGTAGCCCTGAGCCTTGAAGAATGTGTAAGCCATTCCTCCGCCGATGATCAGGATGTCAACCTTGTCAAGAAGGCTTGTGATAACAGCGATCTTGTCCTTGACCTTGGCTCCGCCCATGATAGCTGCGAACGGTCTTACAGGATCGTTGACTGCATCACCGAGGAACTTAAGCTCTTTCTCAATAAGGAATCCGGAAACAGCCGGGATGAAGGAAGCGATGCCTGTTGTGGAAGCGTGTGCTCTGTGGGATGTTCCGAAAGCTTCCTGGACGAAAACGTCTCCGAGCTCGGAAAGCTCTGCTGCGAAGTCAGAATCGTTCTTCTCTTCTTCTGCACGGTATCTGACATTTTCGATGAGCATTACTTCGCCTGCAGCGAGTTCTGATGCTGCCTTCTTGACTGAGTCGTCAACAACTGCATCCGATGGTACGAACTTGATCTCCTTGCCGAGATACTCGCCGAGTCTTGCAGCAACAGGTGCAAGGCTGTACTGATGATCAGGCTTGCCCTTAGGTCTGCCGAGGTGCGACATCAGAACAATTCTTGCTCCGTTTTCGATGAGATACTTAATGGAAGGCAGTGCAGCTCTGATTCTTGTATCATCAGTGATCTCACCGTCCTTGAGAGGAACGTTGAAGTCGCATCTCATTACGGCAGTTCTGCCTTCCCATTTTACATCTTTGATTGTCTTTTTCATGATTATTAGTCCTTTACTCCTTATGTATTTGGTCAGCGTCCGAAGCGCATTATGAACTGCTTACGCATCCGCGGTTTCAGGCCCTGATCATTTATTAAAAATTAACAAAAAATATTGAAGCAAAAGGCTTTCAGCCTCTGACTATTCTATCAATACTTAAGGTCATTTACAAGGCAAAGTGGCAATGCACGAGCTTTTTGTTCACATGTTATTGTGCCTGCAGATGTCATTTATTAGGCATTCGCTGCAAAGAGGATTTCTCGCTCTGCAGCATTTCCTGCCGTGGAATATGAGAAGATGATGAGACCTTATCCACCTGTCCTCCGGTATCCTGCTCATCAGCATATCTTCTGTTGCATCGACATCTGCTGCATCTGTGATTCCGATGCGGTTGGCCACTCTGAAGACGTGTGTATCGACAGCGATCCTCGGCACACCGAAACCCTCGGCGAGCACCACATTGGCAGTTTTGCGACCTACACCCGGAAGAGACACAAGGCTAGCGTAATCAGAAGGCACTTTGCCGGCAAAGTCAGTTGAGAGCTTCTGCGCGAGCTTTACGATGTTTTTTGATTTGTTGCGGTAGAGC
>JAWRIG010000045.1:0-17431 GCA_040308005.1 Anaerovoracaceae bacterium
AAAGAGGAAGTATGAAGTTCTCGCTGTATGCATATGTGAGCGAGAAAGTGAGTTTGTTGTGATGATAGCTTCTGTACGGGAAGTCCTGCTTCATGTACTCGAGCGTATCGTTCATCCAGCCCATGTTCCACTTGTAATGGAATCCAAGGCCTCCGTTTTCAGGCGGCCATGTGACCATAGGCCATGCAGTGCTCTCCTCGGCGACTGTGAAGACGCCGGCGAAGGCAGTGCCTATCATATAGTTGAATTCTCTCAGGAACGAGATGGCCTCGAGGTCTCCGTCTCCGCCTTCTCTGTTCTTTTTGTATTTGGACTTATCTGAAATTCCGAAGTTCAGGTACAGCATGCTGCTGACTCCGTCAACTCTGATGCCGTCCGCATGGTATTCAGCCACCCAGAACATTGCATTGGACAGGAGGAAGCTTCTGACCTGATTTCTGCTGAAGTCGAACTTGTATGTGCCCCAGTCAGGATGGATCTCGGTCTCGTACAGCTTGCTTCCGTTGAAGTTGGCAAGCCCCTGTGCATCCGGGCAGAAATGTCCCGGCACCCAGTCGAGGATGACTCCGATGCCCTCCCTGTGGCAGCGGTCCATGAAATACTTGAAGTCCGCCGGGCTTCCGTATCTCGATGTAGGTGCATAGTATCCTGTCACCTGATATCCCCACGAAGCATCAAGCGGGTGCTCCATTACAGGCATCAGCTCGATGTGCGTATATCCCATCTCCTTGACATACGGGATCATCTTGTCAGCCACTTCGCGGTAGTTATAGAATTCCTCGCTTCCCGGCTCTCTTATCCATGCTCCGAGGTGAGCCTCGTAGATGTTCATAGGTCCGGTGAAGGTATTCTTCTTCTCTCTTTCGGCGATCCACTCATCATCATGCCAGTCATAGGAAATGTCGGCGATGACTGATGCAGTGCCCGGCCTTAATTCCGAAGCAAATGCAAAAGGATCGGCCTTCATGATGTGTTCGCCTGTCGAGAGCTCTATATCGTACTTGTACTTGTCCCCTGCGGAGGCGCCTGCTATGAAGCCGGTGTAGACGCCGGTGCCGCCCATAAGCTCGAGAGCTGCATCGTCTCCCGGATTCCATCCGTTGAAGTCTCCGCTGACCTTTACGCCTTTTACGCCCGGAGCCCACACAGTGAACTGAACGCCGTCGTCAATAAGGTGAGCGCCGAATGATTTGTACGCATGGTACAGCTTGCCTGTATTGAATAAATAGAGCAGCTCGTCGCTCAGGTCTTCTCTGATAAAATTCCTGTTCATAATGATCCCCTGTCCGGTCCCGTGCTTATTCTGTCAGTGTTGTGTCATATTCAATGACTCTTGCCTCAGGATAAAAACCGGCTTCTCTGTCTTCTCTTGAAAGCTTCTTGATGGTTGAAATAGCTGCTATGTACAGCACTACTACGAATCCGAGCAGCATATATGTGAATGTGTTGGTGCGCATGAATGCACATGTGTCGTAGATGCCGTGGATCAGCATCGGTACTACGAGGGCGAGGGTTGTGCAGAAGACCTTCGGTCCTGTTTGCCCGAGTATGGCGGCTTTCTTGGAATATGAATAGAAGACGCCCATGAACACTCCGCAGAACGCGTGCAGCGGAACTGCAAGGAATGCTCTTGAAATAGCCGTTGCCATGCCGTACATTGCGACATACTGGATGTTCTCAAAAATTGCGAATCCTACTGCAGCTGATGCTCCGTATACTACACCGTCAAATCTGTAATTGAAGAACCGGCTGTTCCATGATCCGATCCTCAGAGCGAGGTACTTGACAGTCTCCTCGCAGAAAGCCGCAAGGCAGAACGAGGTCTGAAGAGCGAACTGGATCGTGCCCTGCTCGAATTTAGGCAGCACCTGCTGCAGCATAGCTTCCGCCTGCCCGGCGACGATGCATGACAGTGCTCCGTACAGCACCAGTCTCATTATCATGCCGATCGGTTCTTTTTCTACCTTGTCCTTGCCGTATACGTATATGAGTATCAGCACTCCCGGAATGATGGCCATAGCCATCAGCGTGTTATCCATGTACATAATCTATCACCCTTTTTTTCAGTTACAGTCTGTTTCTGTTATTTTTGTACAGCAGGAGGATGTACCATATGCAAAGTGCAACGAGCACTCCTCCGAGTATCTTGGCAAACATTTTGATTCCCGCCTTTCATTGATTGCCGCAGCAGGCAGCCTGCCGCCGGCCTAGAATGTCTCCTTGATGAGACCGCTTCCGAAAGCATCGAACAGTGCCTCGAGGTCCTCGATCTGACGGCGGAGCTCATCTCCTGTATCAGTATCTCTTATGAGGATCCTCTCAGGAAGGGTGTCCACCAGGTGCATCACCGGTCTGTGGAAGACCTGGGTACCGTCCTCGCGGAGCGGTTCGTAAGGCTGATGCTCTGCAAGGTACAGATGCTTGGATGTCATGATCGCAGTATATCCCGCGATACCTGTCGTCTTGTGATATGCCTTGGAGATACCTCCGTCGATGACGAACAGCTTGCCGTTAGCCTTGATAGGGCTCTCGCCCTTGCTCTGCTTGACAGGGACATGTCCGTTAAGGATCCTTCCGACCTTAGGATTGAGTCCGAAGTCCTTGAGGATCTTGTCCGCCATCTCTTCGCTGTCCATATGCCTGTAGTAAGGAACTTTGTTTTCCTTATGAGTAGCCTTGTCTTCGATGAAGTACCTTTCGAAGGTCGTCATCTTGTCCTTTCCGAACAGAGGAGAATCCTCCGAAAGCCACAGGAACCACATTATAGCGGCTGCTTCCGCCCTCTCTTCTTCAGGGCTGTATCTTGCGGCTCTTATCATCTCATCGAGTTTCTGGATGTATGCAGCACCTCTGTACTTGCCGCCGTCTACCTCGACCGTCTTGAACGTGCCATTCTCATTGAACTGTATGCAGCCGTGATAGAACAGATTGCCGTT
Organism: Anaerovoracaceae bacterium; assembly: GCA_040308005.1. Taxonomy (GTDB): domain Bacteria; phylum Bacillota; class Clostridia; order Peptostreptococcales; family Anaerovoracaceae; genus Crickella. The sequence continues at coordinate 2,937 of JAWRIG010000045.1, forward strand.
CATCACCTTGTACAGAGCTCCGACCTCGAACATGTAGTCGATGTGGCGCTGCAGTTTTTCCGAATGGACGATCGATGACTCGAGAGCGATCATTACCTCTTCTTCTTCAGGTGTCAGTTTGAGAGGGTCTTTAGGATCGACGGTAGGCAGGTTCATATCTCTCATCGGATATTCCTTGCCCTCGATCTTTACCGTGCCTTTGTCGAAGTCTATGTTCAGGAGAAGATTTCTCTTGTCCAGCTTGTATTCAGGATGCTTGAGTATTTCCTGTCCCTCTATCTTGAACTGGATGATCGAGATCATCTTGTGCATCTTGGCTGCCAGTTCAGGCGGGATAGGGTCGTACTTGTTGACTTCAAGCGTGTTAGGCATGAAGTATTCGCAAGGATCATCCCCGTATATCTTCTCAGCGAGTGAAGCCAGCGGTCTCAGGTTGAATCCGTATCCGACTTCAAGCATGTCGAAGTTGTTGTATCTGACGTTGATCCTGATGATCGTCGCAATGCACGGTCTGTTTCCGCACGCTGCTCCCATCCACAGTACATCGTGGTTGCCCCACTGAATGTCTACACCTCTGTTGGCCATCAGGTAGTCCATGATTTTGTGGGACTTTGCGCCTCTGTCGAATATGTCTCCGATGATGTGGAGTCTGTCGACGGTGAGGTTGGCGATCGTCTCCGTAAGGTCTGAGATGAACACCTCTGCTGCGCCGTATTCGATCAGAGTATCTATGATCTCGTCATAGTACTTGTGTCTGTCGAGGACATCATCCGCAAACAGGAGCTCGTCCATGATATATGAGGATGCCTTAGGCAGACGTTTCTTAACCTTGGATCTTGTGTACTTGTTGGACACTATCCTGCAGATCGAGACAAGTCTTCTGATAGCGATTTTGCACCATTCGTCAAAGTCAGGCTCGCTCTTCTTCCTCCTGTTCATCTCTGCTTCAGGATTGTAGATAAGAGCGGCGAGATCGTCACATTCCTTCTCTGTCAGAAGATGACCGAAAACCTCGCTTATCCTCATTCTGATCATTCCGGAACCGGATCTGACGAAATACTGGAATGCGTCAAATTCTCCGTGAATGTCGCTGAGAAAGAATTCCGTTGCCTTAGGCAGTGCCAGGATCGCTCTGAGGTTGATGATCTCTGTTCTGGCGGCTCTGCGGTTAGGATACTTTTCAGCCAGAAGCTTCAGGTATTGAATATCAGGCATGGTCTTACCTCCTTTGTGGTGCACAGTACGAAATCACATCTGATCGGTATGCATCAGTCGTGTTCTATCTTCATGATATCCGCTCCGAGGGCTTTGAACTTGTTGACAAAGTTTTCGTAGCCTCTCTCTATGTGATATATCTCGCTTACCTCTGTAGTCCCCTTTGCAACAAGGCCCGCAAGCACCATCGCAGCTCCGGCTCTTAAGTCGGTAGCTCTTACTCTGGCGCCCTTGAGCTTCTTGCCGCCCGGCACGATCGCCTCTCTGTTTTCAGTTGATATGTCAGCTCCCATACGGTTGAGCTCGACGACATGCATGAACCTGTTCTCGAATACGGTCTCCCTTACGATGCTCTGTCCCTTGACAGTAGTGAGGAAGGCCATGAACGGTGACTGTATGTCTGTCGGGAAGCCCGGGTACGGAAGTGTCTTGATATCCGTTGCGACCAGCTCTCTGTTCCTGGCATCGACATATATGCCTTCAGGCAGGATCTGTACGTCGACGTTGCACTCCTTGAGCTTGGCTATTATTGGCCTTACGTGCCCCGGAAGAGCGTTTTTGATCAGGATGTCGCCTCTTGTGATGGCTGCTGCCAGCATGAATGTGCCGGTCTCGATCCTGTCAGGGATGACTGCGTGGATGCAGCCTGAGAGGGACTCGACTCCCTCTATCCTGATCATGTCGGTGCCTGCGTACTTGATCCTCGCTCCCATCTTGTTGAGAAGGTTGGCAAGGTCGATGATCTCAGGCTCCTTGGCGGCATTCTCTATGATGGTCGTGCCCCTGGACAGAGTCGCTGCCATCATGATGTTCTCGGTCGCGCCTACGCTCGGAAAGTCGAGGTAGATCGCATCGCCGGCGAGCCCTTCAGGAGGTGCCGTGACGATGACTCTGCCGTTCTCAGCATCCTCTACAACATCCGCGCCCAGTGCTCTGAAGCCCTTGAGGTGCAGATCGATAGGTCTCTTTCCTATGGTGCATCCGCCGGGCATCGGCATGATGACCTTGCCGCTCCTTGCGAGCATCGGTCCCATAGTAAAAACGGAAGCCCTCATCTCCTGAACGAGGTCCGCTTTGCCCTCACAGCATGCGACCTCCTTCATGGATGCCTTGATGATTCCCTTCTCGCTGTCATCAATGCTTGATCCGTAATTGATCAGCATTTCCTTCATTACATTAACGTCAACAAGATCAGGCACGCCTTCAATAACGCATGTCTGATCTGTGAGTATAGTAGCGGCAAGCAGCGGAAGAACCGAATTCTTCGCGCCGCTTATCTCGACCTCTCCGTGAAGAGGCCCGCTGCTGTTGACAAGAATTTTTGCCATTAATTATCTCCCCAGTAGTAAATTTTTTATTTTTGTAAAGACTGTGTGCAGGAAGCCTTTTCTCTTTTCTCTCTTTGCAGCTTTTGCCTGAGCAATTGCCACTTTTTTTGCGATCTTTGCTTCGGCTTTTGCTGCCTTGGCTGCAAGTACCGCTTCAGCTTTTGTGACTCTCTTTAAAGCCTTTGCTTCAGCCCTTGCGGTGTTCCTTACGTTTCTTGCTTCGGCTTTTGCTGCCTTCCTGCTCATCTTCTTGGCCTTCAGCATCGCTTTTCTTTCAAGCGCAGTCTGCTTATTGACCTTTCTTATCATCTTCTTGGTCTTCTTGAGCTCCTTGCGGGTCCTCTTGCGCTCTCTCCTGTCTGCTATGGATGCGAAGAGTCCGCCTCTGCCGGCCAGTTTTCTTCCGATCATGCCCAGAAGGTTGATCACTGTAAGTCCGCACGCTCCTGCGGCGACTGCCTTGATTGCAGGCGATGTATCTGCAACGACACTGTTAGCTGCAGTGATGACCTTGTTCTCTGCCTCCTCTGTCTTGGTCTTGGTCTCATTCAGCATAGTCTGTCCGTCGTCAACGAGCTTCTTGCTCTTCTTCAGGAGCTCGATGGCATGCTTTGCCATTATTGCCACGACGACGACGAAAGCGATCAGAACGAGGATCAGGCATATTACAAGGATCTGATTAACTGATAAAGCACAAATCATTTTGTCTCTCCTTTTCCTCTGTTCCTATTTCCAGAATTTCTCAAGCGCATTGCTGGCGAGCGAAACGCCCTTAGATATAACGCCGGCAATCTGTGATGCTTTTTCTCTGATCACAGAACCTACACCGTCGACTGTCTCCTTGACGCTCTTTGCTGCACCTGTGCCGCCGTCGAGGATGGCATTGGCCTTCTTGATGGTGTCTGTTACGTTGGCAACCATTACGATCAGGAATACGACCAGCACGATCAGTGCGATCAGAAGAACGCCGATCAGTACGCCTTTCACACTTACAGTAATCATAGCTACTCTCCTTTTGCTCTGGATTTCCCCGCGCCTAAGGCAGGGAGAGACTTTTAATTATTAACTCTTATTATAATATAAGTGGCATCTGATATGTTGAACAATTTCACAGCCGCTCATACATTCTAAGCATTTCCGGGGTGTATTCTCCGTCCGCTCCGCGCACCGCTGTTTCAGGCAGGATCCTGAGTTCAGGGCCCGCTCCTTTGACTGCATGCACCAGCACTATATTGGCTGCCGCGCCGGGCGACGGGACCACCATCTGAAGCTCCTTGGGCTCAAGGCCTGCATCTCTCAGCGCCTCGAATATGTCGGCAAGTCTGTCCGGTCTGTGCACGAGATAGAAACTGCCGCCTTCACTCAGCAACGATGCTGCTGCGCGGGCAAAATCCCAGATGTCAGCTGTCGTCTCGTGCCTTGCGGTGTAGCGGTCGTCTGAGCCTGAAGGGATCGCTGCGTTCCTCCGAAAGTACGGCGGGTTCGATACCACCGCATCGTAGCCGCTCTCGCCTTCAAGGTCCAGTATGTCCGAGGTGACGATCCTGACTCTGTCTTCAAGGCCGTTCATAGCTGCCGCTCTTCTAGCTCTCTCTGCCGCCTCTTCTCTCTTCTCGATGCCTGTCAGCACTGAGTCCTTCACTTTGTGCGAAAGAATGAATGCGACTATGCCTGAGTCGGTGCCGAGGTCTGCTATACGCGCTCCCGGCCTGATCCCGCGGGCGCCGCTCTCGCCTGCCGCAAAGGCTGCAAGCAGGACCGCGTCGACTCCGTATCCGAATCCCTGCTTCTGTATGACTCTTATATTCCCGAATCCCGTATTGTCTGTACGTTCCATCAGAAGTCGCGCATCAGCTCTTCAAGCTCGCGGATCTCTTCATCATCGGTCAGCTCAGCGACCTCTTCGCTGATATCGATATCCAGGTCGGCATCACTGTCAGCCTGACGCTCGCCCTTCTTGTTCTTGGCTTTGCGCCTTCTGATCTCATCCTTGGCATACGACTTTATCTCCTGAGCGAAGATCTCTTCTCCTGTATCAGGGTCTATCTCTATGCCTCTTGTGTTGATCCTTCCGTTGAAGTAGTCGACACTGATGACCTTGGCCAGGCCGTCAGGTGTATCTACTCTCTCGTTATCCTTAGGCATTCCCTTGCGGAGTTCCTTATATGTCTTGTCCTCGAAATTGAGGCAGCACATAAGCCTTCCGCATGTGCCGGATATCTTGGTCGGGTTGAGGGACAGATTCTGCTGCTTTGCCATCTTGATGGACACCGGCTGGAAATCGTGCAGCCACTTGCTGCAGCAAAGCGGTCTTCCGCATATTCCGATGCCGCCGAGCATCTTCGCCTCATCTCTCACGCCTATCTGTCTGAGCTCGATCCTGTTGTGGAAGTGCCCTGCCAGGTCCTTGGCCAGCTCTCTGAAGTCAACTCTGCCGTCTGCAGAGAAATAGAAGACGATCTTGGAGCCGTCGATCATGAACTCCACGTCGATGAGCTTCATGTCGAGTCCGTGCTTTGCGATCTTCTCTGCACAGACCTTCATGGCGCCCTCTCTCTTGCCGAGGTTCTCGTGATACTTCTTAAGGTCCTCGTCTGTAGCCTTGCGCTCTACCGGCTTGAGGGCTGCGACGAGCTTGTCTTCATCTACCATTCTGTTGGCGATCAGGACATGCCCGAGCTCAAGGCCTCTGGCTGTCTCGACTATGACCATGTCGCCGAGTTCAAACTTCTCGCCCGCAGGGTCGAAGTAATATGTCTTGCCGGTCTTCATGAAACCGATTCCGACTATCTCTACCATGTATATTCCTCCGAAGTGATTGCGTTTCTATAGTTCCAGGTAAAGGCGCTTGAGGGCGCGGCTGTGCTGCATTTCGCGGCGCACATCCATGCGGGCTGTGTTGATCTGCTCGATGGCGTATGCGTATACTGCCGGGTCTCCTGCTGTCTCGCCTCTGCCTGCTGCTGTCATAAGTTCTCTGTATCTGTCCTCGAGTACGTCGAGAAGATACAGTGCATCTTCTTTGCTCTTTATGTTCTTATCAAGAGCGGTCCTGACTTCGCAGAATGGTGCTTTCTGCAGGTACAGCGGGGTGACTGCTTCTGCCGCTGCTGCCAGGCGCGTGTCTTCCTCTTCTTCATCGTCATCCGGCCCTGCCGCATAGCCTTCGTAGTCTGATGTGCGGATCATGCTGAGCCTCGACTGTACGGTGGTGAGGAGGTTGTCTCTGTTGGATACTCCGAGAAGGATCAGTGTATCCGGGGATGGCTCTTCAAGTGTCTTGAGGAGCTTGTTCTGTATTGTCTCGCTAAGGGTGTCGGCTTCATCGATGATGCCTATGAGGTATCTTCCGTATGAGCCCATGCTGAGCCTCTCTATGAAGGCTGAGGCATCCTCTACTCTGTACACCTCTCTGCCTGTCTTGGATGAGCCCGTGCTCCTGGTCATGTGCACGATGTCCATGCTGGTGCCTGCGGCTGCCTGGATGCATGACGGGCATCTTCCGCAAGGGCGCGCCTCTGCATCCTGCGAGGTGCAGAGAAGTCCCGCAGCTAGGTCTCTTATGAAAGAGGTGCGGGCTTCTCCTGCTCTGCCTTCGCACGCGAAGGCATGCGCCGCCCTTGCTCCTTCATTTATATTCACTACCAGTTCCTGAATTGTCTTCATCAGCTGATCAGATACCCTTCTCTCTGCACAGCTCTTCAAGACATGCATATATGCTGCTGCAGATGTTTTCAACGGTGTCGGATGCGTCTATCCTTCTGACTCTGTCCGGCTCCTGCTCTGCTATCTTTTTATATCCCTCGTAGACTCTGTAGTGGAAGTCGAGCTTCTCCATCTCGAGCCTGTCGAGTTCTCCCGCGCGGGCTGCTCTCGCCCTGCCTGCTGCCGGGTCTATATCCAGCCAGAAAGTTATATCCGGTCTGAGGCCTCCGGTCGCATGCCTGTTGACCTCAGCGACCATGTCGCCTAGCTCTCTTCCGTATGCCTGATATGCCACGGAGGAATCGACGAATCTGTCGCATATGACTATCTCGCCTCTCTCGAGTGCAGGTATAACGAACTCTCTGACATGCTGTGCTCTCGATGCTGCATAGATGAGCATCTCAGTCACAGGCGACATCTCAGTGTTGTGATTGTCGAGCAGGATATCTCTCAGTTTCTCGCTGATAGGTGTCCCGCCCGGCTCTCTTGTATGCACGACAACGAGGCCCTTCTCAGTGAAGAACCTCTCAATGTTTCTTATCTGTGTGGACTTGCCGGCACCGTCTCCGCCTTCAAGTGTTATGAACAGCCCTCTCATCTGCGCTTCCTCCTTCTAGTATCGGAAGGCATACCGCGGGCTGCGTCCTGAAGGTTTCTGTACCTGACGTATTTAGTCAGTTCCCGCAACAGGTAAAATGCTATGGCGAGCACCGGCAGTGACACGAGCACTATGAGCATTATCTGAAAAAATAAAACCATACGCAGTTATTCTATCACAATCCGCGGCTGTCAATCCACGAACCGCTTCTGGAAGTTGCCTGCTACTCTCGCATGATCTGTGATGATCATGAAGGCTGCAGGGTCGATCTTTGCTATTATCTCCCTGAGGTGAGCTTCCTCATACTTGGATATTACCGTCACGAGCACGTGTGAGTCTTCGCCTGTATAGGCACCTTCGCCCTCCCATGTGGTGACGCCTCTGTTGAGCTCCGTCATGATAGCTTTGGCAAGACCTTCCTTCTTGGTGAAGATCATGCACTCTATCTTGATATTCTGTGTGTGCACCTTGTCGATGAAGATGCCTGTCATTACAGCGAAAATGATCGAGTACAGCACTGTCTGGACGTCGTACAGGAACAGGCAGATGGTGTAGATGCACACGCTGATGACGATGCCTATCGCTCCGACCTTGAAGTCAGGATGCGTTTTGGCAAGGCACACGCCGATGAGGTCCTGTCCGCCCTGAGAGCTTCCGGCTCTGAGGACGAGCCCCGCTCCGAATCCCGATGCGATTCCGCCTGTAAGTGAAGCCAGGATGCGGTCATCGACTATAGGTGTCTTCGGCACAGGTATTATCGCAAGAAATGCCGATGCCATTCCGATCGAGATGAGTGTCGTGATGCAGAACTTCCTTCCCATCACCTTATATGCCATGATGAAGAACGGCACGTTGATCAGAAAATATATGATGCCCATGTAGTCCACTCCGGCGATCTGCGGGATGTGCAGAAAATCCAGCAGGAATGTTCTGATGAGCTGGGCTATACCCGTAAAGCCTCCGCTGTACAGGTGTATGGGATTGATCATGAGGTTGACTCCTGCGGCATATGATAAATTGCCGAGGATCGTGATGCATGCACGGTACAGAGTTTTCTTATTGAGATTCATTCCTAAGCTCCTTGCACTGCGGCGTCCTACTCTCCGAGGTCGGCTCTTATAGCCTTGCCCATGTTCCAGATGTACGCTGCCTTGCGTGCGGCATCTTCTCTGTCCTCAGGTCTCTTGTACTCAAATGCAGCTGTCTGCGATCCGCAGTCCATGCAGGATACGTACCAGCACCAGCCGTTCTCCTCTTCAAGCAGTCCTGCCCCTCCGCAGTACGGGCAGTCCTCCAGTATGATCTCCTTTTCTATATCCAAAGCGTTATCCTCCTGTTCTGTGTGTTTTATCCGAGAGACTTGATGAAGCATCTGCGTCTCTTGTGAGGCTCTATGTTGAACATCTTCCACTGATGATGGACCTTGGTGTTGGTCTCAAGCTGAGGCCCTGTCTCCGCCTGATGGATGCCGTGCTTAACGCATCCCGTGTACAGGTGCTCCATTATGATCCCGTTGACGCCGGTCTTCTGGAGTTCAGGTCTCACCGCGATGAGGAAGAGATCAAGCGTGTCATTGAACTTAAGCGACTTAAGCACTCCTGCCCAGCCGACAGGGAAGAGATGCCCGTGGCACTTCTTCATCGCTTCAGCCATGGAAGGCGCCCCGACGCCAAATCCCTTAAGTTCGTCATTGTCATCGACTATCAAGCAGCAGAAGTCCGGATCGATGAGCGGCAGGAACTTGTCGGTATACTTGTCGATCTGTCTGTCTGTCAGCTCGACCACACCGTAAAGCGGCGCATATGCGACATTGATAAGCTCGAACGCTTTGCGCACATACGGCTTCACGTCGCTTCTCCTGCCGACGTTCACCTTGTGATACCCCGTACGCCTCAGCATGGCGTCGGATATCCTCTTGAGGCGCATGTAATTCCTGTCATTCTCGCTGCCGTCCCCGACAGGGATCATGTGCTCGATCCAGTCGGTGTCCTTGACGTAGCCGAGCGCTTCAAGGTGCTCTATGTAGTAAGGGTGGTTGTAGTAGGTGATGAACATGCTGCGCTTGTCAAAGCCCTCGACGAGCATGCCTTCGCGGTCGAGATCGCAGAATCCGAGCGGTCCGTGCACTTCGGTCATGCCCTTCTCGCGCGCCCAGTTCTCAACGGTCCCGAACAGTGCCGCCGAAACTTCGCGGTCGTCTATGAAGTCGACCTGTGAGAATCTCATCCTCCTGGTTCCCCACTTCTCGTTGGCCCTGTGGCTCAGGATCGCTCCGATGCGGCCGACAACCTCACCGTCTCTGTATGCAAGGAAAGCTCTCGCCTCGCAGTATTCAAATGCCGGATTCTTCTCCCTGTCCCAGTCAGCGAGGTCATCGCCGTAGAAGGCCGGCACGAAGTTCTCTACATCGCGGTACAGATGGTTCGGATAGTCAACGAATATCCGTCTGTCGGCTTTGCTGAGCACTTCTTTGATCATTATATTATTTCCCACTATTCAGCCCCTTTCCGCTGCACATAATAATTCAATGTGCAGTATACCACATCTTCTGCGAATACAATAGAGAAGACATTCCATTATCGTGTACAAAAAACAGTAAGAGGCTTGACGCATCCCCCACGCAGATAGCTGCACGATAAAAGCCCGCAGACTTGTCATCTGCGGGCCTGGTGCTGACTGTGATTTACAGTGCTGCTGTGATGATTGCCATCTTGTAGACTTCTTCTGCGTCGCATCCGCGGGAGAGGTCATTGATAGGTGCGTTGAGTCCGAGGAGGATAGGTCCGTAAGCAGCATATCCGCCGAGTCTCTGAGCAATCTTGTATCCGATGTTGCCGGCCTCGATGAGCGGGAATACGAATGTGTTTGCATATCCTGCTACAGGTGAGCCAGGGAACTTGAGCTGTCCTACTGTCGGGGAAACAGCTGCGTCGAACTGCATCTCGCCGTCGATAGCCATATCAGGGTTGAGTTCCTTAGCGATCTTAACAGCCTCTGCCGAAAGTGCTACAGTGCCGCCCTTGCCGGATCCCTTTGTTGAGAAGGAGAGCATAGCTACCTTAGGGTCGATTCCGAATACTCTTGCGCACTTTTCGATCTCAACAGCTACCTCTGCGAGCTTCTGAGCGCCTGTGAATGTTACGTTGCCTTCCTTGTCTACGCTGTCAGTGTAGTCGAGGTTAACTGCGCAGTCTCCCATAGCGATAGTTCTGAGGTTCTCGTCTCCGCAGTCTCTTGTGAGGATGAAGCATGAGCTTACAAGGTGTGCACCCGGCTTGGTCTTGACCAGCTGAAGAGCAGGTCTGATAGTATCTGCTGTGGAGTATGTTGCACCGCCGAGCAGGCAGTCAGCCTTGCCCATCTTGACGAGCATTGTGCCGAAGTAGTTACCCTTGAGCAGGTTTGCTCTGCACTCATCTGCAGTCATCTTGCCCTTGCGGAGCTCAACCATCTTCTCGACCATCTCTTCCATTCCTTCGTATGTCTCAGGATCTTTGATGTCAGCTCCGTCGATGTTGAATCCGCCCTTAGCGGCAGCTGCCTTAACCTCGTCAACGTTACCAACGAGAACGACCTTCATCAGGCCCTCTGCGAGCAGCTTTGAAGTAGCTTCCTGGATGCGGGCATCTGTACCCTCTGTGAATACGATTGTCTTAGGCTGAGCCTTGACCTTTTCAATCAGCTTATCGAACATTTTCATTCTCCTGTTGTTTTCTAAATGATGTGAAATCTATGTAATTTCTGCACGGACTCGGGCGAGCCCATACATGAAAATTATATCCCACAGGTGTAAAGTTTTCAATAGAAAGCGGGAGGGATGCTTATCCTTCAGGTGATAAATTCTCGAAGAGCTTTTCCCCGCATAGGCGGTACGCTCTTCTGCGAACTTGTCATAAGGGGTACCGCTTGCGGTGGATTCCTTATGACGTATCACCATTCAGGATAAGTATCCCTCCCGCTATGTAATTGTAATGTCAGTGCTATAACACCTAATCCCATTCACCAAGACCTTTGCACAGGTTTACTATGAAATCCTGCACATTTGTTATTATGCCCTTGGCGCTCAGGCTGCCTCTGTCTGCGAGCTTGTTGACTGTGAACTCTGAGATGTCGACGCAGTAGAAGTATACCTGTCTGACGGTTCCGTCTTCGAGCACTCTGTAGGATGGTGTCATGTTGCCTACTGCGATGGAGTGGAGCATCGTTGCCATGCAGATGACTGTCGTGGCGCTTCTTACTTCGTTTCTCATAGCATCCTGTGCTGCATACACATCTCCGTATACCGGAGGAAGCGGGCCGTCGTCTCTTATCGAGCCGCCGAGCACGTAAGGTATGCCCTTCTCCTCGCATGCTGCCATGATGCCGTCATCGATTCCCTCTTCCCTGAGGAACTTGCTGATGCTGCCGTGATATCTTACTCTGTTGATTGTCTCGAGGTGGTTGTAGTGGCCGTTGTGGACGCTCTCCTGTGTGTAGATGTTCTGTCCGAGCGCTGTGTTCATGTATGCGCCCTCGAGGTCATGTGTAGCAAGCGCATTTCCTGCAAGGAGTGCATGGACATATCCGGCTCTTATGATCTTCGAGAATGCCTTTCTGGCATCGTGGTCGAAGGCGAAGGCCGGGCCCATTACCCATACTATCTTGCCGTGATCTCTCTCGTACTGAAGGAGCTTGTATATCTCATCGTAATCGACTGAGAATGCTGTCTCTCTCGATCTCGATGTCCTGAATGCGAAGATATCCTTGTCCTCAGGCTTTCCTTCATTGAATCCATAAGGATAGACATAAATTCCGTTCTCACAGTTTTCCGTCCTTCCGACAGCGACCAGGTCGCCCTTGCTGAGGTTGCGGAACTCAAGCACTTTGATTTTGCCTTCCTTAAGGACCGGCACGCAGTCCATTCTGCTCTCTTCTGCAAGCAGCCATTCCCCGTTCACCTTGAAGTATTCAGGGAAAATGCTCATCGCATGGAAGTTCTCAGGTGCTACTCCGTCAAGCGGCGCCGGTTCGAAAACCGCGTCAGGTGCTGCTGTGAATCTCTCCTCTGTAAAGTCAGGATTTGTGTACTCTCTCAGTCTGATCATTCTTCTCTTCCCGTTTTATCTTTCCGGCAAAAATGGGAGCCTTGCGGCACCCGTCTTTGTCACTCTCCCGTGCCCATCATATCTCTGAGCTCATCAATACCGAATTTATATGCGGAGTTGCAGAAATAGCACTTTACCTCTATTTCCTCCCCGTCGTTTATTATATCCTCAAGGTCCCTTCTGCTGAGAGTCGCAAGTGCCCGGCTGACCCTCTCTCTCGAGCAGTCGCAGTGGAATCTCACAGGGCTGGTCTCATTGATAGTAAGACCCATTCCTCCAAGATAATACTCCAGGATATCTTCAGGTTTCAAGCCCTCCTCCATCATGGAAGTGACCGAAGGAGCGTCTGCCACTCTCTTCTCAATTGCAGCGATCGTCTCCTCCTCTGCATCAGGCATTATCTGAATGATGAATCCGCCCGAATGCTTCACAGAGCTGTCCGTATCCACCATGACGCCGAGGCCCACAGCCGACGGAGTCTGCTCGGATACCGTGAAGTAGTACGCGAGGTCATCTCCTATCTCGCCAGTCTGTATCTCAACCTGCCCGTTGTACGGCTCTCTCAGGCCGAGGTCCATTATGACCGTCAGGACGCCCTTTCCTATCGCGCCGCCGACATCGAGCTTGCCTGCGTATTTTCTCGGGATGTCCACTGCCGGGTTGGCCGGGAATCCCTTGATATTGCCGTGGCTGTCAGCTGTGACGGTCAGCATTCCTATCGGTCCGTCGCCCTTCATCTGCAGCGTCAGCTTGTCATTTTCGCCCTTCATCATCGAGCCCATCATGGCTCCTGCCGACAGCAGTCTTCCGAGCGCTGCCGTTACTACGGGCAAAGTCATATGTGTCTCTCTTGCGACAGCTGCCATTTCGGTCGATCTTACTGCGAAAGCTCTCACAGTCTCGCCTGCAGCCGTTGCTCTTACCAGATAATCTCCTTTCATCCGGATCATCTCCTTATATCTAATTATTTTCAAGTATGTTCTCGTATATGCTGCGGTCGCGGTCCGAGAACACATTGAATATCACTTTCTCTACGCCTCTGTACTGATCGGCGCCTTCAGCATGCGGTGCTTCTTTTCCTATATATGAAGACACCTCGCTGTACCTTCTGTCCTGCTCGTCCAGGTATTCCCTGACGGTATCCACAGCTATGCGTGCGGCTTCCTCAGCCGGGAACATAAATACTCCTGTGGATATGCAGCAGAAAGCCACACTTTTCAGGCGGTTTTCGGCGGCCAGTTCAAGGCATGACCTGTATGACGATCTCAGAAGGCGTCTGTGCTCGTCGGTCAGAGGTCCGTGGACTATCGGGCCGACCGTATGCAGCACGTATTTTGCCGGAAGGCAGTAGCCCGGCGTTATCTTGGCCTGTCCTGTCGGCTCTTCATGTCCCTGCAGGTTCATGATGCGCGCGCACTCATTTCTGAGTTCTATTCCTGCCGCGCTGTGTATGCAGTTATCTATGCAGTTGTGAAGAGGCTGATAGCAGCCTGTCATAGCCGAGTTTGCGGCATTGGTGATTGCATCGACTCCGAGTCTTGTGATGTCGCCCTGCCATATGCACAGCCTCGGGTCAAGACTGCACGGCTCTATCATCCGCGCGTCCACGATGCCTTTCATGAAGTTTTCCTTCTTGAGATATGCATCCTGTATTTCACGGAATTCAGCGCTTATAGGGTGCGGCATCCTGACATTCATGAGTATCCTCAGAAAATCCTTCTGAGTCTGCTCATCTTCAGGCACCGGGATCTTCCTGTACCCCGGATTCTCGGCTTTGAGTTTTTCTATAAGCCATACGCGTTCTTCTTCATGTGTCATAGTTAGCCTCCTTCCGCCGCCGGGTGCGGCATCTTGGCCTCACAGAATTCTGCAGCAATAAGACTGCCGCCTGTCTATTCTATCATAGCGGGCGGCAGTTGAATTGTTTTATTTAACATAAGTCAGCAAGAATTCCATGTAAGGAATCCACCAACTTCGTTGGTACCCCTTACAGGCAGTCCCCCATCCTCTTCAGGTGTCGGGATGAATTGCAAAAGAATTAAAAAAACGACGAAGAACGGTTGTTCGTAAACGCTCTTCGTGATATAATAAAGCATCCAATAAAAAAGGTCTTATCCGGCCGGACCAGGTACAGGTATGAATGTGCAAGGATGCTAATAGGTGTCCTTGCATTTTTTGTTAGATCAGATGCGTGGAGAGTATACCATGAACAGAGCGATGCGATTCCGTATAGAACCGAATAAGGAACAGAGTGTGCTGTTTGCAAAGACATTCGGCTGCTGCCGATTCCTGTACAACAGGATGCTTTCGGATCATATTCTGAGAGAACTGACAGGAGAGCAGATAGAGATCCGGCCGGCAGTATATAAGAAAGAATATCCTTGGCTCTGCGAAGTGGATTCCCTTGCGCTCTGCAATGTGCAGCTGGACCTGGAGAGAGCCTTCCGTGACTACCGGAAGATAAAAGACAGAGGCAGACCGAGATACAAGAGCAAACATCACAGCCGCATGAGCTATACGACCAATGTCGTGAATGGGAACATCCGCATCGAAGGAAAAAAGATA